>CAMAVM010000021.1 GCA_945861705.1 Methylomagnum ishizawai
TTTTTACAAAAAACTTTCTAAAATCACTAAACAGGCTTGGCGATTCGTAAAAAACAATTTTCTTAAGAAAAGCTCTCAGCGGCTCTTTGAACTCAAGCTACGGCCGGTTTTGATAGCATACCTATAATTAAATTGCGGACACCGTTACCCATTACACGGTTCTCAACGAGACCAGTCAATGCTTGATGATACTGCGGCCTTACCAGTTTTACGCCACGGAAGCTTTAGTCGATAAGGTTAAAAACAGTCTGGACAATGCTTATGTCTGGCATACCACCGGTTCCGGTAAAACCTTGACCTCTTTCAAAGCCAGTCAAATTATCACGCACATGCCCAAGGTGCATAAAGTCTTGTTTGTGGTGGATCGTAAAGACTTGGATTTTCAGACTGCCAATGAATTTAATGCCTTTTCTAAAGGCAGTGTCGACAGCACCACCGATACCCATAAACTGGTTGCGCAATTAACCGACGACAGTACCAAACTAATTGTCACCACTATCCAGAAACTCAATAACGCGATTATGAAGCCCCGTTATCTGGATAAAATTGCCCATCTGCAAGACAAAAAGTTTGTGTTTATTTTTGATGAATGCCACCGCAGCCAGTTCGGTGATACTCACCAAAACATTAAGAAATTCTTTACCAATGCCCAACTGTTTGGCTTTACCGGTACGCCAATTTTTGCCGATAACGCCGCCGGTTCCATAGGCAATCAACAAACCACCGCCTCACTGTTTGGTGAGTGTTTGCACAAGTATGTTATTGTCGATGCGATACGCGATGACAACGTTCTGCGCTTTGCCGTGGAATATGTCGGCCGGTATAAACGCAAAGACAGCGCTAATGAGCTGGATATTGAAGTGGCAGCACTGGATACCAAAGAACTACTGGAAAGCCCGAAGCGCTTGGGTAAAATCACCGAATACATTCTGTCTCACCACCGGCAAAAAACCAAATCACCGGATTTTAACGCGCTGTTTTGTGTCAGCAGCGTCGAGACGGCCATAAAATATTATGAGTTGTTTAGAAGTCAGCAAGTCGATGCACTACGGCCTTTAAAAATAGCCACCATTTTTAGTTATGCCGCCAATGAAGAAGATCCCGGTGCTGATGGCCTTATCAACGGCCTGATCCCTGAAGAATCCCCAGACCTGCCCACCGGTGCCAATATTAATCAATCCAGCCGAGACAAACTGGATGAATTTATTGCCGACTATAACGGGCTGTTTGGAACTAAATACAGCACCAATGACAGCCAGTTGTTTTATAACTATTACCAAGACCTTGCCAAACGGGTACGCGCGGGACAAATCGATATTTTACTGGTGGTTAATATGTTTTTAACCGGTTTTGACAGTCCACGTACTAATACCTTGTATGTCGATAAAAACCTCAAGTTTCATGGTTTGATCCAGGCGTTTTCAAGGACTAATCGCAACCTGAACGAGAAAAAATCACAAGGTAATATTGTCTGCTTTCGTAACTTAAAAGGCGCAACCGATGAAGCCATTGCCTTGTTTTCCAACAAGGACGCCAAACAAACCGTATTAGTCGAACCTTACGAAGACTATGTAACCGCTTTTAACAAAGCCACGCTTGAGTTGCTGGAAATCACCCCGACGGTAAAAAGTGTCGATAAATTGCCCAGTGAAAAAGAACAACTGGCCTTTGTCATTCGCTTTAGAGAACTGTTACGCATTAAAAATATTCTGACCACGTTTGCGGATTTTGATGAAGCCGATTTAAGTTTGACGGCACAAACCTTTGAAAATTATAAATCCAAATATCTGGATATACATGACAAGGTTAAAAAGGATCAGGGCAAAGAAAAAACCTCGATCATTGACGATGTAGATTTTGAATTAAGCCTGATTCACCGGGATGAAATAAATGTCGCTTATATTCTTAACTTGTTAATGACCTTAAGCAAACTGCCGCCCGAAGAACGCAGCAAACGGCAAAAAGAGATTATTGACTTGGTTGCCGGCGAAATGCAGTTACGCAGTAAAAAAGACCTTATTCAGACTTTTATTGATCAAAACCTGCCCAACATCAAACCCACCGATAACGTCGTCGCCCAGTTTGAAAACTTCTGGTCGGAAAACAAACAAAAAGCCTTTACAACCTTATGCTCAGAAGAACAAATAGTACCCGAGCAACTGGAAAAACTAATCAACGAGTACAGCTTTGCCAACCGCCTGCCCCGCGAGCAAGAAATCGTCAGCGCGTTAAACTTTAAACCGAAGATACTACAACGCAAAACCATCATCGAACGGGTAGCCGAGAAGATAAAAGCATTTATTGATACCTTTATCGAAGGCATGGGCGGCAGTGTTTAGAGTATCTTATCCAGACTTGAAGGTCGGGCACCGCCTTTTGTGCCCGACACTTTCTTATTTAAAAAAGGTAGTTACAGACTTAAGCCTATTAAGTAATAGGTAACCCAATAAAAACATCCCATTACAACACTTTTTAAAGGTAGCAATATGAGTTCACCTTATACAATTCGTATATTTGTTCCTGATGGCGATCCAGAAGGCATTCGTATTATCGACCGAATGAATTGGACGGGGACCGGCATTGTTTTCCCACGGAACAAATGGGATGAAGTAAAACAACGCAACGAAATGGGTAAGATTGGAATTTACATCTTGGTCGGCTACCAAGAAAATGACAGTGACTTACCGCGCATTTACATAGGCCAAGCCGATGGCATAAAAAGCAGAATTGAATCACACGTTAATAAAAAAGAATTCTGGGACTGGGCTGTTTGTTTTGTTTCCAATAGTAGTGGCTTGAATCGAGCACACGTTACATGGCTGGAATGTGTATTAATAAAACGTGCCAAACAGATTAAACGCTGTCATTTAGACAATAGCAACGAGCCACAAGAGCCTTCTTTAAGCGAAGCCGAGAAAGCTGATACACAAGGTTTTTTAAATGAAATCCTGCAAATTCTTCCGTTAGTGGGCTTACGTGTATTTGAACCTGTTAAAGCTATTAAGGTTAATAAATCATCTGAAAAACAGCTTGTATCGTCTGCTATCAATAAACCACCTCCCTGGTACAGTGGCGAAGATACCATTATTGTTCCTGCTCAAAAAGATGGCTTTGATGAATGTTTTATGGGTGAAAAATGTTGGCATGCAATACGCATCAGTAGCGGAATGCTTGAACGTATCAAATATATAGCGGCCTATCAAACAGCGCCGGTTTCAGCGATTACGCATTATGCAGAAGTGGATAGCATTGAACCTTATGGCGATACCGGTAAATATAAGTTAAATTTTAAAGGTGATCCACAAGCTATTAAACCCATCCCCTATGGCGATGCAACTAAAGGCTTTATGCAAGGCATTCGCTATACACATTTAACAAAGCTACTTAAAATACAAAAAATAAGTGAGTTATACGCTTCTGGTGACATTTGACTTTTTATAACGCGCTGCATGGACTGAAGATGATGAAGCTTTTTTAGATCGTATGTCTTCATAAGTGTCATAATGCCAAAACTAGGAATCGGCAACCAAAGGAAATACAATGAAAATTGAACACTGTCCTCTGTGTGGTTGGGGGCCTATTGAAACAGCTTACCCATCGATTCATGAACTATGTGTGAGTTACGATATTTGCGAATGTTGTGGTTGTGAATACTGTTATGATGATAACGAGGCTTACTATCAAAACTGGGTAACCAACGGCTGCCTTTGGTTTCGTCCTGAAAAAATGCCAACAGGTTGGCAACTTAAAAACCAATTAGAACAGCAAATAAGACCATGGCCGCCCTATCTTTAAATCCAAACGTTAAAACGGTAATCTATAATTTCGTGTCGGTTGTCATGGAGCAAGAAATAAAACACGACGATATAGGTGTTCTAATAGAGTTGCTTGATGAACTGGCATACATAGTCAGATTTACAAAAGATCATTCCGACGATATAGACTATCCTGATCCTCCAAAACCAGACTATCCAGCTATAGGGAAAGTGCTTGATAAGCAATTTCCCAGCTTGGGTTCGTATAATATGGTGTTTGATATATCAGGCCCAGAGGAAGAAGCCGAACTCGGTATGTACTCTTCGAGTATGAACTTGATGGATATTGTCGCTTCCATGCAGGAAATCGTATGGCGTTTTGAAAACACCTCAGATGAGGATGCTTTTTGGTACTTTCATTGGGGTTATATGTCGACATGGGGTAGGGATTTAAGGTTTTTACAGCTCTATTTACACGATAGATGGTGGTAAAGCATTAAATCAATTCAAGGTTAAATATCCACTCCACCCAACAACAAACCTAACGCATCAACAAAGGCTGTAAATTCCGGCGTTCTACTTAAATTAAAAATCATATCGTCATCTTTTGTACCCGGATAGGCATTATCACCATAGGTTTTTATTCTTTTATTACCATAATTAATCTTCAACTCCCATTGGGTGCCGTCACAAACGTCAGGTGTGAAATAGTCGGAGTCCCACGCCCAAGCATTGATAGAATTAAGCACCGTTTTAAAATCTATCCATTGCTCCACAGTAGGTAAAATTGCTTTGGCATCGGCTTGATCCCAGGGTAACGGTGCATAAGAATAATAATACAACAATTGACCATTAATGAGCTTAACGTAAAGACTTCCTTGAGAAAAACCACCGATTGAGAACTCTAGCGTTAACGGCCTTACTCTACCAAGATCGGGTAATTTAAGATCCTTTAAAGGATCCCAATATTGACCAAATTCGTGTTCACAATCCACACAATACCACTTGGTAGACTCTTCAGTTACACAGCACCCGCCCAACATAAGCTTACCGGCTTCGGAATTATCTAACGTTGCCATTGATGGCTCACCGTATTGAATCGGCAAAATCTTTTTACTTTGGCACTTTGGACACGGAGTAAGTTTTGATGACATAGATGATTTAATCCGGTTTTTGGGTTAAGTAGTTTTGCCTTTTATTCCAACATTAAAAACTGTAATGGTCATTATTATTGAACATGTATCGATAAAGTTAATTTGTTACCGATAAAAGCCCTCGCCAAATCGGGACTACAAAAGGATGCCGTAATAAAATTATTGTATTTTTGTACCGCCCAGCAAAAGATTCAAAGCGCGCAGAAAATTATCAAACACCGGTGTATCTTCCCAATCAAGCAACATATCTACATTATTAGCACCTGGGTATGAATTACTGCCACTGGCACTTATTTTTTTGCTACCGTAATCGATCTCCAATTCCCATTGAGTACCATCAAGAACTCTTTGATCTTCGTAACGAGCGTCCCATGCCCAAACCTCGATAATATCGAGTTTCTTTTTAAAATTTATCCATTTACGCTTTGTAGGTATTACTGCCATAGCTTCAAGCGGATTAAAGTAATTACCCCCGTCAGAATATTGATACGTTAATGTCCCCTTCTTAAGCTTAACGTTATGACAAGGTCCGGAATATCCACCGATTGAAAAGTCTAAACTTAAAGGCATGCAGTTTTCAACCTCAAGCAACTCTAGCTTATCTGCCTCGCATTTCTGAGAGATTTCAATTGACGGCATACCCTGTTGAATAGGTAAAATCTTTTTACTTTGGAATTTTGGACTCGGTAGCTGTTTTGATGACATCACTTATTTAATCCAGTTTTTGGTTAAGTAACTTCGTGTTATTTAGACATCACTCAAAAACAAAGACAGAACCGCACTGCCCTTGTTATCTCGTTTCACCTAATGTGACTACGCAGCTTTTAAAAACAATCAAAAGCACGTTTTTCACTAAGTAATCCCACCGCTCCTTGTCAGGGTAAGGCGATTTGGCATTAGCTTATTATAAGGTTTAGTTTTTATTTATAGCTATTTAAAAACCAATGCCTTTATGTAATCAATATAAAACCAACCAGCACTTAAAAACGTGCCGGATGGTTTTACATCTAAATCGTTTCATTTCTTAGTTTTAAGCAACGCAATTAAGCAAAAAAAACAAAAGGCGTTTTATTGCCTTATTACTCTGCATAAGGTGGCTACGCCGATTTATTCAATCGCTATGTTACACATACGCTATTTTTGAGCGGCATAAATACGGGTGTGTATTTTGTTTTTTGAAAAATCGGGGGGTTGGTTAACCGTATTGCTTTGGTTGATGTGCGGTGGCTGCATGGAAATACACACTTTAAGGTGTTCGCTTGCCCTGCTGCACTCAGCTTCCGCATCGGAGTGGTATTTGCGCGTTGTTTTTACTTAGTTGAAATGATTAATTATTAAATTGAATTAATAGTAATTTTATTACCAATGGTATTGCTATTTTTTAACACCAGTGGTATTATAAAGACGTAGTAAAGGTTATTTTTAAAGGTTGGCGGGGCGTGTTTGAGCACTCCCCGCCGGCTTCCACAATCGCAATGTTAAGGTTAACGATTATGAATATTACATTATATCCCCTCGGTGCTTACGTGTCCGGTTATTGCCTCCCGTTTACTATCGAATTAGATGGAATGGATCAGGCAGATTATGGCCAAGCGGTCAGCGCAGGCTTATTCGAGGCAAAGTATAAAAAAGGCGATGGCAACGTTTTGTCGTCAAGGTGTCAGCGGTGCGGCCATGTGGTGATTGGCTCGGTCGTCAAATGTTGCGGTGAATGTGGCGGCATTTTTATCGAAGCCAAGCAAACCGATGAAGAGTGGATCGTCTGTGATTATGAGGATGTGCCCTCGGAATTTGTTAGCGAATATGATTTATCAGCCGATTTTTTTACCTATTCAGAATTTATGGCCAATACCCATTTGGACCACGCGGTCATTGATGCGGGCTTGTATTTAGGTTTGGATCTCCTGCAAATCGAAGAGGCTTATCGGGGCCAATATGATTCTGATGCGGATTTTGCGGAACAGTACGCAGAAGAAACAGGCGCAGTCGATAGCTCGCTTGCGTGGCCTTATTTGTGTATCGATTGGGATTGGGCAGCACGCGATTTGATGTATGACTTTTCAGAACATGATCATCATTATTTTTACTTACATTAAGTAACCCAGTGGGCGCAGCCGCTAAAAGGCGGCTGCAAAATTAGAATTAATTTAAGGACACAAAAAAATGAAAGAAGAAAATACTTTTAAAATCGGGGCGCGTGGTTATTTAACGAAAGCCTTTATTTATTTAATTTCAAAACAGTATTTGATCTTTGTTGAAGTAACCGAAGTTTTTAAGGGCAAGCCTGTTTTAGTGGGTCAATATGTTGGCATCGTTGAAATGCTTAACGATCATAATTTGGAATGGGTGTGCAACTACGGCAGTAAATACGAAACCAGACCAGTAATGACGGCCTGGAACGTGCGGGAGTGGCCAATTATCGAGGTTGATGAACCGGGAGTTTTAAGTTAATGAACACAATGGATCTACGAGAGGCAGCGAATTTTTTACTAATGAATGCCGAAGTCTTAAGGCGTAAAGCCAGTAAAGGCGACATTCCCGGCCGCAAGACCGGAAAAAGATGGGTATTTATAAAAGAACATCTTGCCGATTGGGTAAGTGGCCGTTATCCTGAGCGTGGGCAAGGCTTGCGCGTGATTGATGGTGGCTTAACGTCAACTGGAGTTATAGAAACATGTCAATTTACAAGCGGAAAGATACGTGGTGGATTCAAATTACCACAGCAAACGGAGAGCGAATACAACGCTCTTCTGGGACTCAAGTAAAACAGGAGGCACAAGAGCTACACGACAAACTGAAAGCCGAAGGGTGGCGGGTGAAAAACCTAGGAGCTAAACCCCGCCACACTTGGCAAGAAGCGGTAATACGATGGTTAAGTGAGCGTAGCCACAAGAAAAGTCTGCACACTGACAAAGTGCATTTACGATGGCTAAACACCCGCTTAAATAATAAACACATTGATGAAATTAACAAGTCTTTAATTGATTACATCAAACAAGACAAGTTAAAAAGTGGTGCCAGTAATGCCACAGTAAATCGGGTTCTCGCATTAATCAGAGCCATGTTGAGCTGTGCAAAAGATGAATGGGAATGGCTTGATGAAGTCCCAACCATCAAATTACTATCCGAGCCAAAAATAAGATTACGGTGGCTAACACATGAAGAAGCAGATCGGTTGCTAAATGAATTGCCGGAGCACTTAAAAGCAATGGCAGAATTCACCTTGGTAACAGGCTTGCGGGAATCCAATGTTACCGGCTTACAATGGTCACAACTGGATATGAAAAGGCACTGTGCATGGATACATGCAGATCAGGCAAAGGCAGAAAAAGCCATTGCCGTTCCTTTGGGGCCTGATGCACTGGAAATTATTAGAGCGCAACTGGGTAAACATGGAACGTTTGTTTTTACCTATGAAGGTAAACCCGTTACCCGCGCTAATAACCACGCATGGCGAAAAGCTTTAATTCGTGCTGATATTAAAGAATTTAGGTGGCACGACTTAAGACACACCTGGGCAAGTTGGCATGTTCAAAACGGCACACCCTTAAACTTTTTAAAAGAACTGGGTGGCTGGGCCGATTTAACCATGGTAATGCGTTACGCTCATCTATCTAGCGATCATTTACAAGAATATGCTGGAAACGCAAGTGTAAACAAGAAAGGGAGAGCAGTTGTATTGAAAGAAAAAACAACTGCTTCCTAAAAACGTGACAAATTTACTACAAGCAATAAAAAAGGCCTAGGTGAAAAACACCTAAGCCCTTGATATGTTTGGTGGGGCGTCCGAGGCTCGAACTCGGGACCCATGGATTAAGAGTCCACTGCTCTACCAACTGAGCTAACACCCCTGACGAAATTATCAGGGCGATAGTAAAGGATTTTCCACTTAAAACCAAGCTCAAAGTGAATAAGATAAACTTGGTTGTTATTGCTGTACTTGAAAAGAACGCCTAATGTATTTGAACTTACGATGTAATAGCAACAATATCGGCGTTTAACTCGAATATGCTTGGTAATGGCTAATAGGAAACAATTTAGTGGTGGTGAATATTTCCGGTATTTGGTAGTTCAGTCCTGTAAAGTTGAGACTAATTACCCGACACCTAAACGATTAATCCGGCTTTAATGCGAATTGGTTCAGAAGTTTTATTTTTCCTAGCCTTGTTAAGTCATACTCCTGGGAGTAAACATGTTCCATATTGCTCTCTTTGAGCCTCAAGTCCCGCCCAATACCGGCAACATTATTCGGCTAGTCGCCAACAATGGTTGCTGCTTGCATCTGATCGAGCCGATGGCTTTCGATTTAGAAGAAAAGAATCTCCGGCGGGCGGGTCTTGACTACCACGATCTTGCCCAGGTTTTTAAATATTCAAGCTATTTGGAATTCGCTTCGGCCATGCAGGGCAGGAGGCTTTTTGCGTGTACGACCAAAGGCGGTCAAGCCTACGATAAAATAATTTACCAGCCCGATGATGTGTTGCTTTTTGGCTCTGAAACGTCGGGTTTGCCCACTGAAATATTAAACGGCATAGCTCCTGATCGACGCTTAAGAATCCCGATGATGCCGAATAATAGGAGCATCAATCTATCAAATGCTGCCGCCATCATCAGCTACGAGGCTTGGCGTCAACAAGGGTTTTATGGTGGAAAATAATGGTCAGCGGTTCTTGCCTTATCGTTGGGCTTTTTTAGAAATAAAATCAACCGGATGCAGAGTGCTTGGTTGTAATAAGGTTCTGGATAGTCGTGGTAATTCCTCACAGATCGCCCGATTTTTAGGCTTTAACATTTCAATGTGTTGAATGAAGCCATTCGCGTCATCATGGCTGATTACCATACATTGCACTTGCCGCCAGCGGCGTACGTTTTGCACAGTGTGGGTAGCAGAGTTTGGTGCATTTTCTTGCTGCTTCTGTAACGCCTCGCGTCGATAGCGTTTGCCCACCCATTGCAATAATGACCAAGCGAAAAATGCCGCGATCATGATAACGACTGTTGAGGCATGGGCGGTTAAGGTTGCCAACAGTGCGAGGATTGAGTTAGATGCAGCGGAAGTTGCCTGCTCTGGGTGTGAACCTAAGAGCAGGGTGATCGCAGCAAACAGCGGCAACCAAAGATAAATCCAGAACCCCCAGCCCAGTCCGGTAAGCGTATTCCATAGAAAGCGTTTAAGTAGCGATTGTTGATTGTATCGATCAAGTATTAAAGTACGCATAAATATTCCTCGGTTGAAAGTAGCTTGATTATAAGTGGGTGGTAACACCGCGATCTGGACTTACCCAACGAGCCCGCATACCACGTTTGCGGAACAAGATTTTCGGTATGGCAACAATGATGGTCAGCATATTCACCAGCCAAAAGCCGAACGGATACCAGATTGTCCAGACGTAGTAGCGCATGAGTTGGTGGTCGTATTGGCAATCCAGAAGTAAGCTAATCAGCATTTGCAGTAGGCAGGTGGTGCCGATAATCACACCACTATATTCCGGCAGGAGTGAAGTCAGTGAATCAACTGAAGTTGCTGCGATGGCTGGTGTTGCTGAAGCTATATGATAAATAAAGGTGATTAAATCAAGGCAATAACTGGCTAACACCACCGTAACAGAACACGCCCAGAGTACGCTCAGGATATGCTCAAAAAACAGCGGCCAAACCGGATAAGTGCGCCAATCACAGAAGATGCCCTTGTACTTGCTGATGATTTGTAAACCACCCATTGCCCAGCGCAGCCGCTGATCCCAAAGCCCCCTCATCGTTTCCGGCATTAGAATCCATGCCAATGCCCGTGGCTCAAACCGGATATCCCAGCCGCGTAACTGAAGCTTCCAGGTAATATCCATATCTTCGGTCAGCATGTCCTGACTCCAGTAATCGACATCCCGAAGAGCACTACGACGGAAGGCGGTAATCACCCCGGATGCGGTGAAAAGTTGCCGATAAAATACCCGTTGGGCGCGTTTAATCAAACCCACCAGGGAGGAAAACTCACCGACTTGAAGTCTACCCAGCAATGTTGAACGGGTGCGGATACGCGGATTACCGGTTACGGCACCGACCTGTGGCCCTGTGAGAAAATGGTGTAGAAACCAGGGAATGGCATCATGATCGAGGAGCGCATCACCATCTATGCCGATAATATAATCGCTATCTGCCAGATAAGCGGCGGTGTTAAGCGCAATTGACTTACCCTGATTCTTGGCTTGGTGGATCACCCGTATCCGAGGATCGTTACGCATCATTTCGTCCAAGATAGCACCGGTGTTGTCGGTGCTGCCATCGTTGACTGCGATAATCTCATAGTTTAAATAATGCATACCCAGCAAATGACCAATCACTTCCCGTGCATGATCTTCTTCATTGAAGCAAGGGACGACGATGCTAACCTTGGGGCAAGAAGTTAATTGTGCTAATTTCGGTTGTCGAAACTCGTAACGTAGATAAAACCACAAAGCGCCGATTGTCCATAAATAAGCCATAAAGAGTGGATAGTAGTAGGTGAAGCCAAGCAATAATTGGACGACATGCAATGCGTTTAGACTTAATTCTTCAATCATGGCTTTATTCCTGGATTGGTGTGCAGCGATAAGATGGGTTGAATGACAGCAAATGCTGGATGCTCATGAGTAACTTGGTCAGGGTAATAACCGAAATTACGTGCGCCATTTTGCTGTAGTAACCGTAGTTGGGTAGCAAGATGTTCGCTGGAGTTGCGCTCCGATCCTGCCGTCGTGTGAATTAAAAAAGTGGTACTGTTAAGCGCACCAGGGATTTGCGCTACTTTGTCCGTGAGAGCTTCCAGCTTATTTTCTGTTTCATCAGAACTGTCCCCAACAAGTGGTATCGAAACCGTGACAAAATCATATTGCTTAAGAAGACTAGCAAAAGCTGGTGCTACAGCTATGTCGCCTTTGTCAATGAAGGCAGGGACAAGCCGTGCAGTAAACGCATAAGGCTGATGCACTTTGAAGGCAGCAATGAGTTCCTGGGTAGATGCGGTCAGATCATTGCCTGCTAAGGCGTTTGAATTGTTATCATCACCTAATAGCAAACCACTGATACGCGGTGCATTTTTTGCTGCGTCTTCGTAAATTTCCTTAATAACCTGACGACTAGTGGTACGTCCAGAAGGTAACTCAAAGCCATTTACAGGTAGCCAAGCATAAACATAGAAAGTTTCGGTCGGATTTGCCGCACGAGTGAGTAATTGCCAAGCAACACGATTAAACAGATCGGCTCGCACGGGTAAATGGCGATTAGGGAAAAATGCAGTATCCGCATTGCCATCATGATCCAGATCAGCTAAGGCACGTAGATATACCGTATTGATTCGTAGCTGATGAATGCGCTCCATTAGATCGCCGACATTTTTCTCTTGCTTCACCGGATTGGGATCATAAAGCCTATCGAGATCAATCGCGACTATGCGAGAAAGCGGTTGTTCAATACCATCATAGCTAGCAGGCTGAAGTAAATCCCGTTTGAGATCGCTAACCTTATCGTGGAAAACCAGCATATTGCGACGTACTCGCGTTAACGGTTGATCTGGCGTATTCGAGCCAGCTTCCAAGGTCATTACGATTGGCATCCCTTCTGCTTGAGCAGCTTGAACCACCAGCATGTTATAGGCACCGTAAGGCCAGATCATGGCGCGTGGTTTTTTGCCTGTTTCGTGAGCTATTAATTCAGAATTTTTGGCAAGATCGGCGCGTAGGCGAGCCACATACTCCGCATCGGTTTCATAATGTTTGGTTTGGGGATTATAAATTCGGGTAATTGCCGAAGAAGGCAAACTGCCTTGCGGATTACTTATTTCGCCTTTATGCAGGCTGTGCGAATGCGATGCCACCTCAACCAAACCTGAAGCTGCCATTTCCCGCACTTGCGGCCAGGTAACAAAATTGCTGCGCGGTATCCAGTGGTTGCCGTAAAAAACCTTACCTTCTTTCGATTCTTCCAGCCATTCGCCCACTAAACCGATAACCGCTGGGTAATTAAATAGCTTTAGCAGCGGGAAAACCCGTGTGTACATGCTGAGATAACCATCATCAAACGTCAGCAATACTGGCTTGGACGGCAACCTAGCACCACCGTTACGGGCGGCGAGAATGGCATCCAGACTGACCATGTGATAGCCGTTTTCCCGCAGCCACTCGAATTGTTCTATTAATGTAGAGGTCTCTAATGCCCAGCGTTCCGGCCAAGTTTGGAAACTATCCCGTAAATTGTCACGGGCATCGTGGTAACACAGCACCCTAAAACTTTGCCCATCATCGGCGTAAGGATCTTCTGGAAATGCGGTTTTAAGTGCGAAATCCAACGATAGTTTGGCAGGGCAGGGCAGACTAAACACGGAGAGTAGCGCTAACAATACGAAACAGGATGATCGAGGTGGTTTTATGATTAACATCATTAACTGCTTCATAAGTGCCAGGTCAGATTAAGAAATACTGATGTGGTTTCATTAGTTACCCCATCGTAAGGATGCCTTTCATACGCAACGCCATAGCTCACGGTACGAATCGGATCAAGATTCCATTCATGTTCGTAGCGCATAACGCTTGTCATCCCTGACGCGAATCCCTGTTGCCAGTATTCTCCTGCGCCCAACACAAGTCGATTTTTGAAGCTGCGTTGGTAGTCCCGCCATAATGTCCATTCATTGTTGATTTGGGCTTCAACGGAATAATCACGACGCGGGTTAAAATACACAGCGTTAGCGAAAGAATTATCAGACGAGAAAACGCCGACTGTAGTATCCAGTTTGTAAATTGGGTCACTCCACCAACGTTCCTGCCAATTCGCGCCAACTTCAACACGCCGATTACTATCGCTTAACCAGGAGTAACCCACGCTTGCATTCAGGCTGCGAGCTTCGTTATGGATATAATTTATGCCTAGCTTTATCGACTTCATAGAAATGCCAACGGCACTGGCTTGCAAAGGAATATTGTTACTGTTGGATTCAAACTCCAGATCAAGCCCCCAGTGGTCGTTCGGCAACCACGATGTATTCAGGCTGAAACCGTAATTATCCAGTTGAGTCTGATCCTGGTTGATTTCTCCGCTAATACGCCAGGCAGGTGAGCGGTAATCCGCGCCAATACCCGCACGACGACGAATTCCAGTGGCATCACCGAAATCCGCTTCTGCATTAAAGGTATGGGTAAACACCCGCCATTGCTGATTGAGCAGCGGAGAATGCAACATCGTATCAACCTGCCAATTCTGATTACCGCGATTACCGCCACCAGTCGGGCTTTTTCCCCAGCCTGAAATCACCGTGAGCAGCGGCTGGCGATAGGCATCAAATAATTTTTGAAGACGCTGAACTTCACGATTTTCTGGATAATACTGAGTTAATGTACTTAATTGATGTTCAGCGGTTGCGCCATCATTTAAGGTAATAGCGGCTTCTGCGATACCCGCAGCGGCGGAACTATTGCTCGTATCATCAACGAGAACACTGGCATATTGACGCAGGGCGGCACGGGGTTGTTCACGAAGCTGCAAAAGATCACCATACGCAAGCCGCGCACCTGTACTAAAAGGCGCAGTTTCTAGTGTCTTATCTAGCAAAGACTGTCCTTCCTCGTATTGGTCAGCATTAATCCGTGCATTCACCTGATTGATTCGTGCTTCTTCATAAACCTCATTGTCAATTTCAACGCCGCGCAAACCCTTGTTCAAAACGGGTGGAATATCAGCCACGAGTTGGTCGATAAGTTCACGAGCGGCATCAAAGTCATTCGCGTCGATATAAGCATTAAAAAGGTTTAGTTGCCATTCCCGATTGGGGTAGTCCCGATCATGTTTGCTCAAATTTAATGCCTGCAAGTACAGGTCACGCGCCAGTTTCGGTTGGCGCTGGTATAGATAGGCATCTGCCACCGCTACGAGTGCGTAAGCAGGAATGTCAATCTGCCGTTGCTTGAGGTTTTGATACAAGGCAATGGCTTCTTGCGTCCTCGCCCGATCCCGCAAGGCAACTATGCGGTCAAATTCGGTGTAACGACCCGATGGGCTATCGCTTTTGTGGTCTCGCGCATGGTAGTTTCGTACCGTATCATTTCGTAGTAGTGCCTTATCCGTGGTTTGAAATCTTTGCTGCCCAATTCCAGCCTTTTCTTCCACAGCCCCCCATTTGACACTTCTCCCTGCGCTAGCCTGGTGAAAATCCAGCAATTCAGCCTGAGAAAAAACGTCGGGATGTTGTTCGGCATATTTGACCGCCAAATGCGGCGCACCCATACGTAATGTCGCAAAGGCACGACCACGCAAAGCGACCCTATCGTTCGGAATTAGTTGCAAAATCTGATGATACGTCTCAGCCACATCGACAAAATTGTTTTTGCGCTGGTAAAGTTCAGCTCGCACACGAAGTAAGGGCAATGATTCCTTTCCATACGGCCAGTGCAGATGCTGATTCAATAACACCTCTGCCTGCTCAAATTGACCGTGTTCAGCTAGACCAAGCACACGTTCCGCGACTTGATGGTGTGTTATTGAACTCGCCTTATTCATTTTAACCTTGGCTTTATCTGTCGTTAACGACATAGCGTCAGTGGCAATAAATAGCGTACAGAGAATCATCAAATATCCCCTCATAAAGCCAAATGTAATGAGCTTGCCAAAGATTTTTTCTTAAGTTTTGAATACATAAGATATAGTCTTATCCGTTTGCGAGGTTATTGGTTTTTGTGTTGCTACCTGATACTGGTTTCTGCTTCTTCACCGAACCCCTCAGGTATGAATTCGGACATGCAGTTAAGCTGGTTTGAACGTATATCCCAAAATAACAGGGAAAGGTTCATTCTGGACTGTGCATAATTACCATTAAGCTGTCTTTATGGTAAAGTGTAAACATCAAAGCTAGTTGATTTATATGATTAGTTTCTATTAAACGAAGCCGGATATTATTTCCAATTAATTTCAATAGTACAATGACACTACTGTTGAAAAAACAACGGACATCCTTATGAAAGTAACAATTTTTTTAATTTTACTGTGTTTTTTTTCTACCATCGAAGCCCAAACTGATGCCCGTGCTTGGACAAAGGTCGAGAAACCAACGACAGCCAGAATCGCCCAAAGTATCGGTAAATACACATCGGGTTGCTTAAGAGGGGCGGCCACATTACCCCAGAATGGCAACGGCTACCAAGTGATGCGATTGTCCAGGACACGTTATTACGGTCATCCTGATCTCGTTCAGTTTATTCAAAAAATGGGGCAGACTGCACAAAATCAACATTTAGGAACCTTGCTTATTGGCGATATGGGGCAAGCACGAGGTGGGCCAACTCTGACGGGACATCGTAGTCATCAGACAGGTCTTGATGTCGATATCTGGTATCTGCTCGCCAAAGAAGCCGAAAAAAGGGAACTCAGTTTTAACGAGCGCGAGTCTTGGGGAGCGCCTTCGGTTTTGACTGTCAGTGCAAATGCTGTCAATCCTGTCCAATGGTCGTCAGCCAACGAACAAATTCTTGAGGCGGCTGCACGGTTGCCCGAAGTTGACCGCATTTTTGTTAACGCACGCATTAAACAAACACTGTGCGAACGTAAAACAGCCCACGACTGGCTACAAAAAATCCGTCCTTGGTTTGCCCATGCTGATCACTTTCACGTCAGGCTAAAATGTCCTGCCGGAGATATTCACTGTGAAAAACAAGAACCTGTTCCTGCGGGTGATGGCTGCGGTGCTGATCTTGCTTGGTGGTTTTCGGTTGAGGCTCAAATGCCATCCAAAAAGCTCCCCGCAAAAAAGATACTGCTACCCGCAGCTTGTGATGCGGTACTGAATGAGGAGTAAATAAGCAATAAAAAGGGGTCGTTAGACCCCTTTTTGCTGTAGCTTATTAGAATCGAGAAGATAAAACTATTCTTTATCGACTTCTTTCATGCTTAATCTAACACGACCTTGGCGGTCGATTTCCAGTACTTTAACCCGGACGACATCGCCTTCGGTGAGTTTGTCGCTGACTTTGTCCACATGGTCATCGGAGATTTGCGAGATATGTACGAGGCCGTCTTTGCCTGGCAGGATGGTGACAAACGCACCAAAATCCATCAGTCTTGCGACTTTGCCTTCGTAGATCTTACCTACTTCGACTTCTTCGGTAATTTCTTCAATCAAGCGGCGTGCTTCTTCACCAGCAGCCTTATCGACGGATGCAATCTTGACTACGCCATCGTCGGTGAGGTCAATGCTGACCCCGGTTTGCTCGGTGATGCCACGGATCGTCGCACCGCCTTTGCCGATGACTTCGCGGATTTTGGCTGGGTCGATCTTGAAGCTTATGATGCGTGGGGCAAAGTCAGACATCTGGTCGCGGGTTGCGGACAAGGCCTTGTTCATTTCGCCCAAGATATGCAGACGGCCTGTTTTGGCTTGGTTTAGCGCTGTTTTCATGATTTCAGCGGTGATGCCGTCAATTTTGATGTCCATTTGCAGGGCGGTAATGCCGTCTGCTGAACCAGCCACTTTGAAATCCATGTCGCCCAGGTGATCTTCATCGCCCATGATGTCAGATAGCACAGCAAATTTGTCGCCTTCTTTGATAAGTCCCATAGCAATACCAGCTACGGGGGTTTTAATAGGCACACCTGCGTCCATTAAGGCGAGACTGGTGCCGCACACGGAAGCCATCGAGCTTGAGCCATTGGATTCGGTAACTTCTGATACCACGCGTAGCACATAAGGGAATTCTTCCATATTGGGCAGAACAGCTAACACTCCCCGCTTGGCTAAACGACCATGCCCAATTTCGCGGCGTTTTGGTGATCCGACCATGCCGGTTTCACCTACGCTATACGGAGGGAAGTTGTAGTGCAGCATAAACGGGTCTTTATATTCGCCTTTTAAGGCATCAATAATTTGTGCATCACGTTGCGTACCCAAAGTTGCCACGACTAAGGCTTGGGTTTCACCGCGTGTAAACAGGGCGGAACCGTGGGTTCTAGGCAATACGCCAGTGCGGACGGAAATAGGTCTGATAGAATCCAGAGCGCGACCATCGATGCGTTTGCTGTCGTTCAGGATTGCGCCACGGACGATTTTATATTCCAGGTTTTCGATGATTACCCGAATGTCTTTTTCGCCATATTCGCCGGTAGCGGTCAGTTTTTCCACGACTGCTGACCTAATTTCTTTCAGCTTATCTTGTCTGATGAGTTTTTCAGCAATTTGGTAAGCTGCTTTGATGTCAGCTTCGACGTGGCTTGCGACTTGTTTTTCAAGTTCGGCATTGGCGACTGATGCTGACCATTCGACTTTTCCTGTACCTGCGGTCTTAGCAAATTCATTGATAGCGTTAATCGCGGTCTGCATTTGCTCGTGACCGAATAACACTGAACCTAACATGATTTCTTCTGATAAGCCTGCGGCTTCGGATTCAACCATGAGTACGGCTTGGGCTGTTCCTGCAACTACTAGGTTTAATTGAGATTCTTTTAAAATAGCAGGGGAGGGGTTAAGTAGATATTCACCATCTTTGTAACCCACACAGGCCGCACCAATCGGACCGTTAAACGGTAATCCAGAAACCGCCAAGGCGGCAGAAGCACCTAATAAAGCAACCACTTCGGTGTCTACTTCAGGATTAAGAGACATCACCGTAGCGACTATCTGGGTTTCGTTGGTGTAACCTTCAGGGAAAAGTGGACGTATAGGACGGTCTATCAAACGGGAAATGAGGGTTTCCTGTTCGCTAGGACGACCTTCGCGCTTGAAAAAACCACCGGGAATTTTACCCGCCGCATAAGCTTTTTCCATATAGTTGACGGTAAGCGGGAAAAAATCACCGCCACTTGGCTCTTTTTTACCAACGACTGTCACCAACAGCGTTGTGCCTTCAACATCAATAATGACAGCACCATCGGCTTGACGGGCTATTTCACCCGTTTCTATGGTAACGGTGCGGTCGCCGTATTGGAATTGTTTCCTGATTGGATTCACTACAAGATTCCTTATGTGTTTAAAGAATTAATTAAGGGCGTTCACTACAAAAAGTGAATCGGAAACGGCCTGTTTGCTGGATTTAACAAAAAGCGCAATCAAGCCGTTCCAGGCATGAACTCTACAACGATTTATTTACGTAAGCCGAGGCGTTCAATCAATGAGCGGTAACGCGTAATATCTTTATTTTTAAGGTAATCCAGCAGTTTGCGGCGTTGATTAACCATACGCAACAACCCCCGACGGGAATGGTTATCTTTTTTATGTGCGGCAAAGTGCGGTGTTAACTGTACGATGTGTGCGGTCAATAACGCGACTTGCACTTCAGGTGAGCCAGTATCTGTTTCTGATAAACGGTAGGCTTCGACAACGGCTTTCTTTTCTTCTGTGGAGAATGACATTAAGTAATCCCTATTAAGATTAATAAAAAATAAAGCACTTGCTTGAATGTTGATAAATAGCAAGAGCCAGTAACAAACAGTTCCACGATAGGGTGTAGAAATGTTTAGAGTGGTTCATTTATTGAACCTAATCGTTCATATTGAACAATTTTTTCGGTGCTAGTTTACCATCCAAACGCATTTCTCCCAACCCTAAAAACTCAGTTGCATGGTACATGCGTACCGGGCCCAATAAGTTTTCGGCAAGGATTAATGATTGTCCCTGTTTGGTGCTAGCGGCTTGCTGGTTATTAAGATGCACAGCAGGCAAGTTTTGTAAGGGCGTATCAACAGCAATGAGGGCTGCCAGCAATTGTTGTTCGTCCAGTTTTTGTAATTGCTCTAGCGACACGGCTTGTTCTATGTGGAACTGTCCTGCTTGTAATCGGCGTAATTCCTTAACAGTTGCACCACAACCTATTTCTTCACCTATATCTTCGGTAAGCGAGCGGATATAAGTGCCTTTTGAGCAGTAAACTTCAAGCTCCAAGGTATCCTTTTGGACAGCCAACAACTTCAATTCAAAGATCGTAATGTGCCTAGCTTTTCGCTCAACGGTTATTCCGTTTCTAGCCAATTCATACAGCTTTTTGCCATTTTGTTTTAATGCTGAATACATGGGTGGAATCTGGTCGATTTCACCGGTAAATTTTTCCAATATGGCTTTTATACCCTTAATGGTAAATTCGGGGACAGTCCGCGTTGCAATAACACTGCCTTCCAAGTCCCCAGTATCAGTCTTAATGCCAAGCTGGACAGTAACCTGATAGCGCTTATTGTCATCCAGCATCATCCCAGATACTTTGGTGGCCTCACCAAAACATAG
This sequence comes from Methylomagnum ishizawai, assembly GCA_945861705.1. Taxonomy (GTDB): domain Bacteria; phylum Pseudomonadota; class Gammaproteobacteria; order Methylococcales; family Methylomonadaceae; genus Methyloglobulus. The sequence goes on from CAMAVM010000021.1 coordinate 20,136, forward strand.
CGGTAATAAACCCGTAGCTAAAGGATCTAAGCTGCCTGTATGTCCTGCTTTATTGGCATTGAACAAGCGTTTTACTTCCTGTAATGCCCGGTTTGACGAGACTCCCAAGCGTTTATCCAGTAGCAATATTCCGTGGACATTGCGTTTGGGATGGCTTTGAATCATTGGCTTTCGTTCTCACCTTTTTCCGTCGGAACGGTTTTGTTCACTTCGCTTAGTAGCTCTGCAACCCGCATGCCGGTATCAAATGAATCATCATAGAGAAACTTTAGTTCGGATATGTGCCGTAATTGCATTTTCTTAGCCAGGAGATGCCGAATCATAGGTGCTAACTCATTTAGCCATTTAATATGATTTTTCTTGTTTAGATCATCAGAGTTAAGCACGGTAAAATAGATTTTGGCAGACGCTAAATCTTTACTCAGCACAACTTCGTTGATGGTGATAAAACCGAATCTGGAATCATCAATGTCGCGTTGCAGAATTAACGCAAGTTCTTTCTGCATTTGTGACGACACACGGGCGCTACGACCAAATTCTTTAGGCATCAGCTTTATAAAACACGTTTGATTTCAGTGCGTTCAAATACTTCGATTTGATCGCCCGGTTTGACATCGTTGTAATTTTTTACGCCGATACCACATTCCATACCCATTTTGACTTCGGCGGCATCGTCTTTAAAGCGGCGTAAAGACTCTAGTTGCCCTTCGTAGATCACCACATTGTTCCGCAATACACGGATTGGCAGGTTACGTTTGACAAAGCCGTCAACGACCATACAGCCAGCAATGGCACCAAATTTTGGCGATTTGAACACATCACGCACTTCGGCAAGACCAACAATTGTTTCCTTAATTTCAGGTGCTAACATGCCGCTGATTGATTTCTTGACTTCATCAATAGCATCGTAAATGACACTGTAATAATGCAGGTCAACGCCTTTTTCTTCGATAATTCTTCTGGATGTCGCATCTGCTCTTACGTTGAAGCCCATCAAAATTGCCCCAGAGGCCAGGGCAAGGTTAACGTCACCCTCATTGATGCCGCCAACGCCGCCAAAGATAACTTTGACTTCCACTTCCTCGTTCGACAAATCAATTAAGGAGCCACGTAAGGCTTCCAAACTGCCTTGAACATCGGTTTTGAGAACCAAATTGACGCTGGCAATTTCACCGGTAGCCATTCGTGAGAACACTTCATCCAGTTTTGAAGCACTTTGGGCAGCATGTTTAGTCGAGCGTTTGCGGTCTTCACGGTGTTTTGCCAAGTCTTTGGCAACGCGCTCGTTTTGAACCACCAGGAATTCATCACCCGCAAAGGGTGTTCCAGACAAACCAAGAATTTCGACTGGAACGCAAGGCCCAGCTTCTTTAATGGGTTTCCCGTTTTCATTGAACATGGCGCGAACCCGTCCGAACTCATGTCCACATAAGACCATCTGACCGTTCTCCAATGTACCTTTCTGGATCAATACCGTAGCCACCGCACCACGACCTTTATCCAGCCTGGATTCGATGACGATACCGGACGCTGCGCCTTCGATTGGCGCTTTTAATTCCAGGATTTCAGTTTGGACAATCAACGCTTCGATAAGCTCATCAATGCCTTCTCCCGTTTTGGCGGAGATTTTGAGGAATTGGACATCGCCGCCCCATTCTTCGGGAACAACGTTGATATTAGACAATTCTTGCATGACTTTATCAGGGTTGGCATCGGCTTTATCGATTTTGTTCATGGCGACGATAATCGGCACATTTGCCGCTCTGGCGTGTTCTACCGCTTCTTTGGTCTGCGGCATTACGCCATCATCTGCTGCCACCACGACGATAACTACGTCAGTGACATCAGCACCACGGGCACGCATTGCCGTAAATGCGGCATGGCCTGGGGTATCGAGGAAAGTGACCGAGCCGTGGTCGGTTTTTACCTGATAAGCACCGATATGCTGGGTAATACCGCCCGCTTCACCCGCAGCAACACGGGTTTTGCGGATGTAATCCAGCAACGAGGTTTTACCGTGATCGACATGACCCATGATGGTAACAATCGGCGCTCTCGGTACAGGAATACGGTTATCTTCTTGTTGCGCTTCGACGAGCATATCTTGTTCAAAATCATCATCGTTCTGCATGATGGCTTTGTGACCCAGTTCTTCCACCAGAATGGCGGCGGTGTCTTGGTCGATGCTTTGATTTATAGTTGCCATGATGCCTAGCTTCATCAAATGCTTGATGACTAACGCCGCTTTTAAGCTCATTTTTTGGGCGAGATCAGAAACAATAATCGTTTCCGGTATCGTCACTTCCTTTACCATCGGGGCAACTGGCATTTCGAATTGATGTTTGCCGTCAGATTGGTTAGATCCGCGTGTCGGTGTCTTGGGTTTCTTTTTGCCCTTTCTAGCATAATTGACTGATCGACCATCGTCGTCAGTCTTTTTTCTGTGCAGCGTTTCTTTTTTGCCTTCTGCTTGTTGCTTTACTCTCTCGGAATTTCTTTTAATGGATTCTTCCAGACGACGTTCTTTTTCGTCCATCTTCTTTTTGGGAGCTTCTACTTCCTTGGTTTTTAGTGACTTTTCTTGCTTATCCGATTTTGCTTTCGTATCATCTGGTTTTGCATCCACGGCCGATTCGACCACTGTGTTTGCAGTCGTATGTTCTGGTATTTGTGATGATGGCTCGATAGCCGTTAGCTCAGGTGTTGGTGAAGCTGATGCTTTTGGCTCGTGTTCGGCTGATTTCGTAGCATCTTTGGCAATTGCTTGTGGTTCGGGTTGTGCGATTATTTCAGGAGTAGGTGCTTGTTCAATCTGTTCAGGTTGAGCCGTTTCTTGCTCTTCCTTATGTTTGATATTGACATAGTTTTTCGATTTACGGAATTCGACATTGATGGTTTTGGTGGTGCTTCCGGGTAAAGCTGGCTGTTTTATCTCAATGTGCTTTGTTCGCACTAGCGTGACGCGTTGTTTTTCGGGTTCTCCAGCGGGTTTTCCGTGTCGGCTACGCAAGTGGGTCAGTAATTTGGTCTGGTCATCATCACTAATCACCTCATCAGCCGTGCTGACAGACAGCCCTGCTTCCTTAAGCTGCTCTAATAATCGCTCGAGAGGGATTTTTACTACCTCGGCTAATTCACGTACTGTTTTATCGCTCATATACTACTCCTTCCTATTCACCTGAGGCTTCAGCAAACCACGGCTCGCGGGCTTTCATGATTAATTGTGCAGCCCGTTCTTCAGTTATGCCTTTAATACCCAGCAAATCGTCAACCGACTGTTCCGCTAAATCTTCCATGGTGATAATGCCTAAGCCTGCCATTTCATAAGCTAATTCTTTGTCCATGCCTTCCATTTCGAGCAAGTCATCAGCAGGTTCGGCCGATTCAATTTTTTCTTCCGCCGCAAGAGCTCTGATGAGTAGGGCATCTTTAGCTCGACTACGCAGCTCATTGACCAAGGCTTCGTCAAAGCCTTCGATTTCAAGCATTTCGCTGGCGGGAACATACGCAATTTCTTCGACGGTATTGAAGCCTTCTTCTACTAGAATAAGGGCAATATCTTCATCGACATCCAGTTGGTCAACAAATAGCTGCTTGATTTTAGCACCCTCGGCTTCGCTTTTTTCTTCTGCTTTGGTGGCATCAAGTACATTTAATTCCCATCCCGTTAGCTGGGTAGCCAAGCGCACGTTCTGGCCGCCTCGGCCTATAGCTTGAGACAGGTTTTCAGAGCTGACCGCCAAGTCCATGCTGTGTTTGTCCTCATCCACCACGATGGACTGGATTTCCGCAGGTGCCATAGCGTTGATAACAAACTGCGCCTCACTGGGATTCCAGAGGATAATATCGACACGTTCGCCCGCCAGTTCATTGGTGACTGATTGGACTCTTGAGCCACGCATACCAACGCAAGCACCGACAGGATCAAGCCTGGGGTCGTTGCCTTTGACGGCTATTTTCGCCCGTGAGCCGGGGTCGCGTGCAGCACCCATAATCGAGATCATGCCTTCATTGACTTCAGGCACTTCCAAGCGGAACAAGGCAATCAACAGCTCTGGTGCGGTACGGCTTATAAATAGTTGGGGTCCACGCGCTTCTGAACGGACATCTTTCAAATAACCACGAATCCGGTCACCAATGCGGACAGCTTCCCTGGGAATCATGTCCTCTTTGGCGATAAAGGCTTCTACATGACCGCCTAAGTCTAAATAAATATTGCCTTTTTCAATGCGTTTGACGATGCCTGTGATGAGTTCACCAACTCGGCTTTGGTAAGCTTCAACTATTTTTTGGCGTTCGGCTTCTCGTACTTTGTGGATAATGACTTGTTTGGCGGTTTGCGCGGCAATGCGGCCAAAGTCAACGGAGTCAATTTCTTCCTGGACTATATCGCCGACCTGAGCATCTTTGTCGTCTAAACGGGCGACTTCCAATAATATTTGCGAGACAGGGAATTCTACATCACCATCAATATCTGGGTTGGCATCCACCACATCCCACTGCCGATAGGTGGTGTAATCGCCAGTTTTTCTGTCGATGACGACACGAACCTTGATTTGATTGGTATGGCGTTTTATCGTTGCCGCTTCTAAGGCGGACTCAATAGCTTCAAAGACAATTTCCTTATCAATCTCTTTTTCATTAGAAAATACCTCGGCTACTAATAAGATCTCTTTATTTGCCATGTTGTCCTCCTTTTTTGTGTAAATAGTCAGGCACCAAACGCGCTTTGCTCATTGCGTCGAATGGCACCTCAAAAATCTGCTCTGCTTCACGCAGTGTGATAATGTCGTCTACAACTTTTTCAATTACGCCGGTAATTTTTTTCCGTCCGGCGATAGTTTGGTATACATTCACCAAGACCGTGCTACCAATAAATTGTTCAAACTGGTGTACATGGAAGAAGGGTCTTTCTGTGCCTGGCGAAGAAACTTCCAATTGGTAGTTGTCTGAAATAGGATCTTCAACATCGAGTACGCCGCTGATTTGGTGGCTGACTTTAGAGCAATCATCCACCAAAATACCATTAGGGCTGTCGATGTAAATCCTGAGCAAGCCATGTTTGGGGTGCGGATTATAGTCGATGCCGACGCATTCATATCCTAAACCTTCAACAATTGGTTCGATTAAATTCACCAAATGCACAGGAGCTTGCTTCATTGTTTCCTCATCAAATCTTCGCACATAAAAAAAGAGCCAGCGGCTCTTCCATTAAAACCATAGTAAGCTTTTAAGTCCAAAGCCCCTAAAATAAAAAACCCCAAACTGGGGCTTCCTTGTAACTGGTAGCGGGGGCAGGATTTGAACCTACGACCTTCGGGTTATGAGCCCGACGAGCTACCAAGCTGCTCCACCCCGCGATTAAGACCGCCAATTATAATGCTTCTGGAAAAATTAGCAATGGTTTTATTAATCAAAAGCTAAAGGAAGAGGGTTTTAAGTTGATGACCTAAATTAGGATTAAGTAATTTGTACTGCCTGACAACATAGCAGACTTAATAATACTTAAGTTATGATGCGATTAAATGACAGTTAAAAATCACCAGCTACCAGCTAAAAAAACCAGCGACAATTGATTTTAATGCGGGTCACTGTATCTTAGTAGATAGGATTTGGCAGAGTAGCTGTTCCAAAAACAGCTAGCAGAATAAATTCTATTTAAGCATAACGACACAAATACATAGCAATGGGCATCATATTCAGGGAATACGGACGGGTCGTCTGGCAGAAGAAGTGGTATTTTATCCTGGCGTTACTGTCGCTTGCGGGTGCGACTGGGCTAGATTTGCTTGCACCGACGTATTACAAAAACATCGCTAATGGACTTGCCGCACCTTATTCTGAAGCGGTCTTAGCATCGTTAAATGACAATTTAAAGCAACTCGGTCTCGTCTTTGCTGGTATTTGGGTTTCGTGGCGTTTACTTGAGCTGGCGATTGTGCCTTTGGATGGCGGCGGCGTTAATCTCCTGGAAAAACGCTGCTTTGATGTGTTGAAAAAGCAGAAAACCACTTTTTTTGAGAATAATTTTTCGGGCAGTCTAATCAAGCAGGCCAATCGTTTTTCGCGGTCTTTTGAAATCATTATGGACTGGTTTTTATTCCAGTTTTATATGAATCTGCTGGCGGTTTCCATTTCATTCAGTATTTTCTACCAGCATCAACGCCAGTTTGCATTGTACTTTCTCGCTTGGGTTGCCTTACTCATTGCCTGGAATATTGGTTTTTCAATGTGGAAAATGCGCTTTGATAAGGCCGTCGCAGAAGGTGACAGTAAAGTCGGCGGCGTTGTCTCGGATGCCATCAGCAATATTTTCATTGTGAAAACCTTTGCGTTGGAAGATAACGAACAAAACCGGGTAAATAGTGCGTCAAACGAGGTTTATCGCCGGAAAAAAATCGCTTGGCTGATGACCTTCATTTCCTTTGCCGTGCAAGGGGTGATGACGTTCGGGATGGAGTTGCTGCTGATCTATTTGATGATAGAGAAATGGAAAGCAGGGCATTTTGAGGTAGGTGAGTTTGTCTTATTCCAATCCATCATGATTATGCTGATCCAGCGCTTATGGGAATTTGGCCGCAATTTCAGGAATTTTTTTACTGCACTTGCCGATGCCTCTGAAATGGCGGAGATATTTCGCCAGGACGACCTGGAACGGGATGCTCCCAATGCCAAATCCATCCAAATAACGCAAGGAGCAATCCGATTGCACCATCTTGGTTTTACTTACAATGAAACCAATCCGCAGCAAACGCGGTTGTTTGAGAATTTTAATCTGGATATTAAAGCTGGCGAAAAAATTGCCCTGGTCGGGCAATCCGGCTCAGGTAAATCGACCTTAACCAAGCTGTTGTTCCGGTTTCTCGATCCTCAACAAGGTTACGTTACTTATGATGGAGCTGATGCCAAGTCTTTTACCTTAGAATCGTTAAGACGGCAAATTTCCATGGTTCCCCAGCAGCCCGATTTATTCCATCGTTCCGTGCGGGACAATATCGCGCTGGGCGAAGACATTTCTGATGCCGAGTTAATTGAAGTGGCAAAAAAATCATGCAGCCTGGATTTTATCAATGACTTACCGGAACAATTCGACACCATGGTGGGTGAGCGTGGAGTCAAGCTGTCTGGCGGCGAAAAGCAGCGCATTGCCATTGCTAGGGCATTCCTTGAAGACGCGCCCATCGTGGTGCTGGACGAAGCGACCAGCGCGTTAGATTCACTCACCGAACAGCAAATCCAGGTCGCCATTTTCAATCTCATCAAGGACAAGACCGCCATCGTAATTGCACACCGTCTCTCAACTATCTTGAAAATGGATCGTATCGTCGTGCTGGAATACGGCAAAATCATTGAAGAAGGCACGCATCAACAATTGCTGGATAAACAAGGGAAATACTTCGCTATGTGGCAGCACCAAAGCGGGGGGTTTTTGCTTGATTGATTTTGATCGAGACCTGCATCCGATTAAAAATAACCGTCGCGTTAGCGACACATTATTCAAATATCTACGCAACAGCTATCACAAAAATCCAGTAACTAACTGAACAAAAACCATAATTTCAACCCTCCACAATAATCTTTCCTAAAAAACAAATAATTCCCCACAAACACAATATATTGTGCTAATATTTCATAAAACCACAATATGTCGTAACAAACTAAGTTAGCCCTATTACGTTATCGCTTGTTTTACCAAGAATTTTACGTAAACAGCAAAGCTCAGGCGATATCAAAAGCATCGTCAAATCATTAGATGTACAAAACATAAGTGTCCTAACACCTTATAACGCTCACAACCGGGGAGATCATCCATGCCAGCACAACTCCATGTCATCGCCAATAATGTCACTGAAATTCCGTTTCAGGATGCTTCAATGGACATTTGGGACACCAAATACCGCCTGAAATCCAAGGACGGCGTTGCACTCGATGCAAACATTGATGAAACCTATCAACGTGTTGCCAAAGCCCTATCCGACGTGGAAAAAGGTAAAGCGCAGCAGGAACTGTGTTACAAGGATTTTTTATGGGCATTACGCCAGGGTGTTATTCCCGCAGGGCGCATTATCTCGAATGCTGGCGCACTGGAACATAAACCCGCCACTTCCACTATCAACTGTACGGTGTCCGGCACGATTGTCGATTCGATGGACGACATCTTGGGCAAAGTGCATGAGGCCGGCTTGACGCTGAAAGCGGGCTGCGGTATCGGCTACGAATTTTCCACCTTACGCCCTAAAGACGCTTATGTATCTGGGGCAGGGGCTTACACATCCGGTCCCTTATCGTTCATGGACATCTACGACAAGATGTGTTTTACCGTCTCATCTGCTGGCGGCAGGCGCGGCGCGCAAATGGCGACATTCGATATTGGGCATCCTGATGTAGTCGAATTTATCCGCGCTAAACGCGAAAATGGCCGCTTGCGCCAGTTCAACCTGTCCTTGCTCATCACCACCGAATTTATGGATGCGGTCAAGAACAACCAATCGTGGTCGTTTTCGTTTCCCGTCACCGAAAAAGAAGCCAAAGTTGACCAGCTTAATCTCACCAATAACGAACAAATTGTCTGGCGCGAATTTCCGGTGCATACAGGTTATGTGGTCAATGCAGACGGCCTGGTCGCCTGTAAAATATCAAAAACTATGCCTGCTCGTCGCTTGTGGGACATCATCATGAGTTCCACCTACGACTACGCCGAACCGGGCTTTATCCTGATCGACAAGGTCAACGAGATGAACAACAATTGGTTTTGCGAAACCATCCGCGCCACCAACCCGTGCGGCGAACAACCTTTACCGCCGTATGGTAGCTGTTTGTTAGGTTCAGTCAACCTCACCCGTTTCATCAAAAAACCATTCACGGCAGATGCCCAGTTTGATTGGGAAACCTACCGCAAAACCATCCGCATCTTTACCCGCATGTTGGACAATGTCGTCGAAATCAATGGCTTGCCGCTGCAAAAACAACGCGATGAAATTACCAGCAAACGCCGCCACGGCATGGGTTATCTGGGCTTAGGTTCAACCGTGACCATGCTGGGTATGAAATACGGCGATGATGCCTCCGTAAAATTTACTGAAGAAGTCACCAAAGTCATGGCAGTCGAAGGCTGGAAAGCCGCCTTGTCGCTCGCCAAAGAAAAAGGCGCTGCGCCGATCATGGAACAACTGTTCACCGTGACGGGTGAAATGTTGCGTAAACGTCCAGGAATGGCGGCAGATGGTTATAAGGTCGGCGACCAGGTGGCAGGAAAAATCCTCCACGCCAAATACAGCCGCTACATGCAGCAAGTGGCGAAAATCGAGCCGGAACTGGTTGCCGAACTGATGGAAACCGGTGCGCGCTTCACCCACCACAGTTCCATTGCGCCCACGGGCACGATTTCCCTGTCGCTCGCCAACAACGCCAGCAACGGCATCGAACCCAGCTTTGCCCACCATTATTCGCGCAACGTCATCCGTGCGGGAAAAAAATCCAAAGAAAAAATCGATGTTTTCTCCTTTGAATTACTGGCTTACCGCGAACTGGTCAACCACAACGCCATGCCTTACAGCGACAAACCGGAACAGCAACTGCCGGACTGCTTTATTTCCGCCGAAGATGTTACACCTAAGCAGCATGTGGACATCCAGGCTGCCGCGCAGATTTGGATCGATTCCTCCATCTCCAAAACTGCCAACGTGCCGACTGATTACCCGTATGAAGATTTCAAATCCATCTACGAATACGCCTACGACAAAGGTTTAAAAGGCTGCACCACCTTCCGCTTCAACCCCGAAGTGTTCCAGGGCGTACTGGTTAAGGATAAGGATTTAGAAAACACCACCTACCAGTTCACTCTGGAAGATGGCAGCATCGTCGAGTTTAAGGGCAATGAAGAGATTGAATACGATGGGGAAATCCATAGTGCGGCGAATCTTTTTGATGCGCTGAAAGAGGGTTATTACGGGAAGTTTTGAGTTGTTGTTTTATATATGTTGGGGTTCGTAAACTCAACGGTACTTTGGAATAAATATGAGTGTAATTGATAAGATAGATAAAAAAAATTCGGACGATGTTAAAGTGACTTTTCTTAATATCATGAATAAATATCTGAATCCTGCATTTGGATCAATGTCAAAAAGAGATTTTGATATTTTTCTATTTATGGAGTTACAAAAATTGGGCGTGATTGAAACAAACCCAAATATTTATAATCTAGTGTCAGAACTTAAAGTAACTCGATCTAAAGCAAGAAGTTTACTTTATGAAGCAAAATTAAGGATTTCTTCCGAAAATGACCTTAATGAAGAACTTAAAAATTTATTGCAAAATCCAGTTTTCCTAAAAGACAATGACAAAATTGGTATTGAAATAGATAATCCTTATTTAATTGATTTTCTTCGGTTTAAATTAAAAAATCTTAATTACATAACTGATGGTTCGTTTTCTCCAGAACTTGTTAAGTTATCTGTTGATGCTTATTTATCGGTTTTTGAAACATATCTTTCAGATAGCGATAAAAGTAAGGTAGTTGATAGCTTAGTTAAATTAGGGGCAAAAGGAGACAACAGCTTCAAGGGGGTAATGAAAGCAGCCCTAAAAAAACTGGGAACAAAAGTTGCTGATAATGCGGGTGGAGAAGTAGCCGAATCTGTGTCTGATTATTTAGGGCCATTGCTAAATGGTGGGATCGATGAAGTAAAAGACAAAATTAAGACCCTATTGGACTGAACTGCAACAATCAAGAACGCGATCAATGCGCCTCGTTCCTTGGCAGATCCTGCTTAAAGCGCATCTTACGAGTTAAGTTCAAATTATCCGAGAGAGATATGAAACCAGAATTGTCGATTGAAATATTACAAGAAGAAGCGGCAAAATTTGCAGAAATTGAGACAACTTACGATGAGCCGTCTCTCTATGGCATTACTGACGGGAAAGCAGTAGGCACCTATCTTGAACACAAATTTACTACATTTCTGGCGGGTGCATATAATTATAGGCAAGGCAATTCAGCTACGGGCATTGATATTCCTGGTCTTGGGGTAGATATAAAAGTAACCAGTGTTAAACAACCTCAGTCATCATGTCCTTTTAAGTCGGCATCCCAGAAAGTTTTTGGCCTGGACTATCACTTATTGGTATTTGTTTACGATAAGTATGATGACCATGAAAATAAGACAGCAAGATTAAATATGCAACACACAATTTTTGTTGATAAGCAACGTACCGCTGATTTTCAAACAACAAAAGGGTTGTTGGAAATTCTTGATAGAGATGGGAATCTCGACGATATCATCGCCTTCATTGCCGAGAGAAATCTTCCTGTTGATGAAATAGGCGCATATCAGCTGGCCGAGAAAATTATACAAACGCCGCCTTTGCAAGGCTACCTAACAATTTCAAATGCCCTCCAATGGCGGCTTCAATATGGCCGAGTTATCCAAATGGCTGGAGAAATTACTGGCATATTCAGAGTTCGCTAACATGGCAATCAAATCTATTGACAAGTGGCAATACGGTGACTTTCAAACACCTGATATATTGGCTCATGCCGTAATAAAAACTCTTAAGCAAAATCATAAGCTTACACCATCAGTTATTATTGAGCCAAGCTGTGGTAAAGGTGCGTTTATTAGAGCATCCATAGATGGGTTTGATGGTGCAAAAGTATTAGGTTTTGATATAAATGATAGTTATATCAGTGAAGCCAAATTATCTTTGATCAAGCACCGTGATACAAACCAAGTATTTCTTGAAACAGCAGATTTTTTTGCTGTAGATTGGGAAACAATAATTTCTGATCAATCTGGATTTGTTCTTGTCATTGGAAATCCACCGTGGGTTACAAGTAGTGAACTTAGCGTCCTCAATAGCGAAAATACTCCAGACAAATCAAATTTTCAAAATCGTCGAGGTATTGAGGCTATCACAGGCTCAGGAAACTTTGATATTTCAGAGTGGATGTTATTGCGTCATGTTGATTGGCTTTCAAAAAGAAAAGGCGCAATAGCAGTTTTATGCAAGTATGCTGTTGCGCGTAAAGTGATGCGCCAAATAATGAGTAGTTATAAACCATTATACTTTGGTCATATTTATCCGATTGACGCGAAAGCATACTTTAATGCTTCTGTAGAAGCGTGCCTTTTTGTGTTAATTACAGGTAGTGGAAATGCTGATTGCGATATTTACAAAGGATTAGATTCAAAAATACCTTCCCGTGTTATAGGAGCAAGAGCTGGCTTTATCGTAAATGATATAGTGGCGTACGAACAATCGAAACATTTGTCAGGACAAGATCATAAATATATTTGGCGCTCAGGTATCAAACATGATTGCTCTAAGGTTATGGAATTAGAGCGGATTGATAATGGATTCAAAAACGGTCTTGGTGAGTGTGTTGATCTTGAAGATGTTTACATATATCCGCTATTAAAAAGCTCAGATATTGGAAATGGAAGAACTGATTTTTATCGAAAAGTAGTTTTAATCACTCAAAAATCTGTCGGAGAGGACACATCCGTTATTCAGACAATAGCACCAAAAACATGGAAATACCTTTGTGAGCACAAAGAGTTTCTAAAAAATAGGCAAAGCTCTATTTATAAAAATAAGCCGCTATACTCGATTTTTGGTGTAGGGGGCTATACATTTAAAAAATGGAAAATTGCCATATCTGCTCTTTATAAGAAATTAAATTTTAATCTTATTGGTCCGCTAGATGGGCAAATAGTAGTATTTGATGACACTGTTAATTTTTTATCTTTTGACAAGGAAGATGAAGCAAGATTTGTTTTTTCATTGCTTACGTCAACTTCATCATTGAAGTTTCTTAATGCAATAATTTTTTGGGATGAAAAAAGACCAATTACGATAGATATTTTAAGGCGTTTATCATTAAAGGCTGTTGCAGAAGAGCTTGGATTGAAAGATACATATTTATATTGGGCAAATTCAAATCAGCTTTCTGAAAATGGTCAGTTAGCACTTGAAATAGCGGAAGTTAGATCGCATTACAAAACCAAGGTTAACGCGTAACACATAAAAGCTGTACGGTGATACATAAAATGCAGTAGCCATGTCCACCCCATTCCCGTTATGCCGCGCCGAGCACTGGCGGTTTTATAGGGATTATCCCGAAGGGGTGCGGCAGGGATGCCGCACTTTGCTGGAGGAGCAGGAGTCCCTTCCAGCAAACCTCGATAAAATCGACGGCGCGCAGGAAGCAAGCGGTATCGGGCGGATTTCTTTTGGATACTTTTCTTTGACGGAAAATTGCTCCTGCATTTTCCGCATTCGCCACATCCATGTGGCTTTCCGAGCAAAGAAAAGTATCTCGTCCGTGGGTACGAGAACCCATATTCAAACAACCGTCGCGTTAGCGACACCTTATATATCCCTCACCCTAACCCTCTCCCACAGGAGGAGAGGGAACAAGATGGGATTCACGACGAACGGTAAAATATAAACAAATAAGCATTTACACATACATAAGCATTCCAAAAGGAGACAAACCAATGCCCCATAAACTAGACAAAAAAATCATCAGCTACAAAGTCTTGACCGAAGACGACAAAAAAGTGGCTGAAACTCAGGCTGAATATGTTGCTAAAGCCATTGATCGGGAAAGCATGCACGAAAACCTCTCGCGCCCAGAAATCTTGTACGGCTCGACGTACAAGATCAAAACGCCGCAATCGGAACATGCTTTGTATATTACCATCAACGACATGATCCTGAATGCGGACACGGAACACGAGGAACGCCGACCTTATGAGGTGTTCATCAATTCCAAGAACATGGAACACTTCCAGTGGGTGCTGGCGTTGACGCGGGTTATCTCGGCGGTGTTTCGTAAAGGCGGCGACGCTTGTTTCCTGGTGGAAGAATTGAAAGCAGTGTTCGATCCCAAAGGCGGTTATTTTAAGAAAGGCGGTGTGTTTATGCCATCACTGGTAGCCGAAATCGGCTGCGCGATTGAATCGCACATGAAACGCATCGGCATGTTGAAAGACCGGGATCTGGGCGATCATCATAAGAAATTCCTGGATGCCAAACGCAAGGAATTTGAAGCCATGCACACGGATTCTGCCGAAATCGACGAAGACGGGGCTTTTCCGGCGAAGGCTCTTTTGTGCGGCAAATGCCAGACCAAAGCCGTTGTGTTGATGGATGGCTGTATGACGTGCCTGAATTGCGGCGAGAGTAAGTGTGGTTGATGGGTAGTTGGTATCGTCTTGCAGACCTTGCCAAAAACCCTGATTGAGTCCTTCGACAGGCTCTCGGCAACTGCTGAAGTACAGGACGTACTGAATGCAGCAAACGCAGGAGCAGTTTGTCGTCCATGCGTTGCCCTACCTCCTGCATAAACCACAGGGATGTGGTGAATGCAGATATTGCAGGAGCAATATATCTGTCCATGCAGTCGAGGACGAACGGAAACTTGTTTTAAGCGTGGTTCAGGGCTTGGTTTGGAACTCACCCACACAAATAACGCTTGTTAAGCATAAAAACCTAAGAACCCTAAGCCATGCGACTTGATTTTTCTTTACACCAAATTTTGGTGGTTGCCGTGCTGTTTGTGTGGGCGGGATTTGTCCGTACTGGTTTAGGGTTTGGTGGCGCGGCATTGGGTTTGCCGTTGCTGCTGTTCGTCCATAATGATCCGCGTTTATGGTTGCCGATTATCAGTGTGCATCTGTTGTTTTTTTCCGGCTTGACCCTGCGTACTCGATTGCACAATGTTGATTGGCGGTATCTGCGGCGATCTTCGGTTTATATTATCCCACCCGCTATTATTGGCGTGTTCGGGTTGTTGAACCTGCCTGTGTTATGGCTGAATTTTTTTATCTATACGATCACCCTGTTTTACGGATTCATGTGGTTACTCAATCGTAACATTGAAAGCCAAGGCAATTGGGTCGATAAATTGCTGTTGGTCATTGGCGGTTATGTCGCGGGTACATCCCTGACTGGCGCACCGTTGATGGTGGCGGTGTATATGCGTAACGTCAGCAAGGATCAATTGCGTGACACCTTGTTTGTGTTGTGGTTTATCCTAGTCAGCATCAAAATGACGACCTTCATTGCCTTTTCGGTCGATTTGCACTTTTTGGCGGCGTTATCGCTATTGCCAATTGCCGCTGTTGGTCATGTGCTGGGCTTAAAAGCGCATCACGCCATCATGCGTAATGATTTGTTGTTTAAACGCTGGATTGGAGGTGGGTTGGTTATTGTCAGCGGCCTGGGCTTGTGGGGCATTAGGCAAGGGATTTCTGAAGTCGTTGTGGCTGGTTTGCTTGCATTCGATGTAAAGTTCCCATAACGTAAGCAAAAATCAGGGTTTACAGGAATCTCCCTCAGGATATACTGCAAACTTTGTTGGATTAATTCAGTAACTCACTTTTGTATGAATATGAATAAAACTTTAATGACGCTAGTGTCGATTGCTGCCATTTTACTTTTGTTGTGCGGTGGTTTTTTTACGATGGGCGGACTTGTCAATAGCAGCTCTACGGTTCCAACCGGTTTGTATTGGAAAGTCGATGAACCGCTAACCATCGGAAAGATTGTGGTTTTTTGTCCGCCAAATAAGCCGGAATTTCAGGCGGCGCGAGATAGTGGGGCTATCAAACCCGGAAGTTGCCCAGATAATTTCGACAATATGATGCTAAAAGTAGCTGCAAAATATAAAAACAAAGTGACGATCAATGATAGCGGCGTGACGGTTAACGATGTTTTATATCTCCAAAGCAAACCGCTGGTAGAAGACAGGGAAGGGCGAATTATGCCAGCTTTGAAGTTGGATCATTATGAATTAAAAGAAAATGAAGTATTGTTAATGTCTGATTCCAACGATGATCCGTTTGATGGTCGCTATTTTGGGGTGATTGATGCGGGTCAAATTGATTCTGTTATCAGCCCGTTTATGCAGTAATGAATCGTTAAATAAGACCTTGTTCACAGTTTCACAAGCTTAAAATTTGTAGATATAGCTACCACAAACTAAACTAGTGTCAGCCTGTTATTGTTTTTGAAGTCGAATAGCAAATACAGTATTTTTTATCACAAATTTATCACAAACTAAGGCGTTAACTTAATGAGTTCACACGCGTTTAATCTGTCAAAGCCATTCCCACCCTGTCCATCTCCCAGCGATTTGCCATTACCGTTTGCCATTGATGAAATGGATTTTTCGGGATGGCTGTCCACTGTTACTAAAATGGACGATATGGCAAAATGTCAGCAGATTTTACAGGTGTTACAAACCCTGAATAACGCTTATCCACCTGAACGACAACTCATTCCTGGCAGGACACGATTGTTTTTTCTGGAAAAAATGGCTTCAGTACTCACGTCGGCTACGGTAATGTTGACCGTTTTTCCCAATATTTCCGATTCGACCTCCGAATCAACGGTCGATGAATCGGCGAGAAGTGAAATTTCGGTCTGGAGCAGTCTGGAATTGGGCAATGCTTATTCCCTATTAAGCCAGGAAGATTGGTTTAAGGAAGACCTATACTATTCTCTACAAGAGAAATCGTTGATTTTGTGTAACGGCATCCAGGCGATGAGCAGGGGCTTGTTATATATTTTCCAAACCTATACCAAACCGTATGTTTATTTTTGGCATAAATGCTTTCAATTTTATCGACTTGCCCAACTTTATCGACTAACCGAGAGTGAATTCAACCCCGATGCAAAAGCGATTGAAAACGCCTTTAAACGCGTACTGGTGTTTGCACTAAGCAATACCAATCAGTTTTCACCTCAGGAAATGCGTACTATTCATGACTTATTAGGGCATTACGCGCCGTATACCAGTCTCTTAAAGGCCGTGCCAAAGAAAAAATTCAAAGGCATACCCTCAATTCACCTGAAAGGTAACGGAGCGCCAGGCATTTCTGATGATGATTCGGATATTCAAGATCCAGACCGTTTATATATCGCCACCGTTGCCGTCGCCAGTAAAATTCTCGAAGCAACTTACGATAAACGTGCGCGTCACATGCCTACAGATCGCCTGATGATGTTGCGTTTGGCGAAAACCTTAACCCTTAGCGAACAAAGAAAAGATCCCAGGGAACCCGCCCAAGGTTATCCATTTGGTACGATGGGTTTTAATAATATTGTCGAGTTGTTACGTGGCAAGGAAATCGAAAAACAGAATTTTCTTGCAGAAACTGGATCGTTCGATCCGAGCCGCCCAGGCGAATTACGTGACCTGAATTTTGACATTGCCCCGACCGATGGAAAACAGCTTGATCCAGAATCGGCTAGTACTCCTGGCACTTTACCCAGCAAGGTAACGCCACTCGCCTTCCAAGTCATTGAGTTTACAGATCCCTCTGAAATATGGAAAACCAGTCAGCAACCCTATTATGAAACCAATATGCGCTTGGTGGATAAAAGTGCAAAAGGTTACGGATTATTATGGACGGACGACCATATAAGACCCAAAGTGGGCAGCATAATCGGAGTGATGCACAAAACCTTGTCCATCGGTTTGATTCGATGGCTGGCACAGTCCAAAGAAACCGGCATGTTTATGGGGGTGGAATTGTTGGGAGATAGCGCCACCGTGGTTAAAGTTTCCAATCCGGGCTATCCAGATATTGAGGTCACTGCCATCTATTTGCCAGGTGGAGAAGCAGCTAAACAACCCAGTAGTTTAATCTTCATGAATAAAAGCTTTCAGCCTAGCGAATTTATTTTTATCCACAAAAATCATCGAAACGTTCGCTACCGCTTAACTAAACAGCTACACCTGACCTCATTTATCAACCATGTTGAAGTGGTTCGTTCGCATTAATCGATTGAATATGATCAAGAATATTTTTTAGCACCGACTTTTTCCAGTCCTGCAAACAGCCCGAACGCAATATGTGAAAGACCTGTGTACAGAAAAAATATCGGAAGATTATTATCGATGGGAACACTGTTGATTTTGCCATAAAATTCCAACGAACCCAACATCATAATCAGAAAATAACCCACAAAACCCATCATCTTAGGCTGGTTAGTAACCAGGCAATACAAGCAAATCACCACTTCTGTCATCGCGAGATAAAGTAACGCCATGCGTAAATTGTTGTGCATGATGCCAAACAGCTCTTCATTGAATTCAAAAATACTGTAGTGTTCTGTTAACGCGGTAAACCCGCCATAAACCAGAACGAGGACAGAAATATAAAAATTGGCATCAGTAAAAAACTTAGCCACCTTCATTGCTCTTTCATTCAGTGAATTCATTTAGTGTGTGCCGATAAAAAAAGCACCTCCCACACGAGTTGAGAGGGCTATAGAGGAGGATATTAGAACAAAAGGCTTTACAAAAACCTTTTACCTCATTTGTTATCTGATAATTGACGTGTTTGCTCCGAATATCAAGCAATCAGATAATTAAATAAGATAAAATCTTGTTGATTAACTTACTGCTCAACCCTCGTATTGTCAAATTATATTTGTACAATACATGAACAACAACGTCAGTTTAGACAACGCTTTTATAACGGGCTTTTGCTAATTGGCTTTCATGAGCATGATCGACCATAGGTGCAGGGTAAGTCGTACCCGAATGTTTACTGTGCCACTTATGGATAATTGCTGCTGGAATTCCATTAAGTTCCGGTATCCAGCGATAGATATACTGGCAATCCAAGTCAAATTTCTGCTGTTGCAACCAGGGATTGAATATCCTGAAATACGGCTGGGCATCACAGCCTGTCGAAGCTACCCATTGCCAGTTGCCATTATTCACGGCAGGATCGTAATCAACCAGGTGTTGGGCAAAATACCGTTCACCCCAGCGCCAACTGATGTGCAGATCTTTGACCAGGAATGAGGCGACGATCATTCTTACGCGGTTGTGCATAAACCCAGTTGCATTCAGCTCTCGCATACCGGCATCGACTATCGGAAAGCCTGTATTGCCCTCGCTCCAGCGTTGAAAGTAGTCTCGATTGTTATCCCAAATCAAGTGGTCATATTGCGAGTGGAACGCTTTGCCAAAAACATGCGGGTAGTGAAAGGCGATATGAGTGAAAAAATCTCGCCAATACAATTGCCGTAATAACGGATGTTCAGCACCTAATTGCTGAACAATTGCGTAATAGACTTCCCGCACTGAACACGTACCAAACTTTAAATGCGCGGATAAGTGACTGGTCGCATCTAAAAACGGGTAATCACGTTGTATTTGGTAATCGGCTTGTTTAGTAAGTTGTCCAAGTATGGTAAGTGCTTGTATGCGTCCTCCTGGAGAACTGTTTACGATGTTTTCAGTTTGCGGGAAAATCGATTTACCAATATCCGAATCGCCATCGAGCTTTATAAACCTTGGCTTTTCCAGTGCATTAGGAAGAGGGACGGGGAATTGACGGGCATTGTTATAGAAAGCTGTAAATACCTTATAAGGTGTGCGATCACTTTTAAGTGCTTGTTCTGGCTCAGTCAGTAAACAATCGGGGAGGGAATGGAAGTCAATGCGTAAGTCCTCACAGACCTGCGCCAATTCGACATCACGAGTCCGGCTGAACGGTGTGTAATCCCGATTAACAAACACGGCCTGGATGGAATGTTGTAGAAATACCTGCTTTATCACATCAGCAGGTAGTTCATTATAAAGCGCAAGCTCGGAGTCGATGGCTTGAAACGCCTGTTGCAGATCAGCCAGAGACTGCATCATAAATTGCAACGCAGGCTGGCTTTGGTAAGGATGCTTTTTTATCTGTCTGGGATCAAAGATAAAGCAGGGCAAGACCTGATCTGAAGCACTTATTGCTAGATTGAGTGCGGAGTTATCTTGAATTCTTAGATCACGACGGAAGATGAATAACGAGGTTCTGTATTGGCAACTAACCATTGTTGTTGAACAATCAGCCGCTTAAGCGAACTATTTTTCTAAAAAATGTAATTTTCTTAGCTGTAATCTGAATTTTTCCATGCGTTTGCGATTAACACCAAAATCGCTGTGTCCTATTCGTGATGCAGAACGAATGTGGATCAATCCTGCATCCGCATCAAGTATTGCATCTATGTCATCCACAAAATGCAATACCAGACTGTTAGCTTCAGCATGAAGCGTATCTTCTGTTTCGTGGGTAATTATCATCCGGTCATGCGCCATAATCATCCTTTTTAGCTCTGCCCAAGCAAGTTTAGGATCACCGGAAATTTTAAATGGCAAAATGTAATGCGGTTTGTCTGAGGCTTGGCTGGAGACACAGTTCGGTGTATCGAGACAGGGCGGCAATTTCTTTTTAGTAGCTGTGTCAGCGTATGTTGTCATGCTAATCGTCATAATGATAAAAAACAGGCTAAATTTCATAGGAAGGTGTATCACGGCTGATTGATTGGAAATCTATTGACGGTTTTTTGATTTATTTCAACGGTAAATCAATTGCTTATAATTATTTATATATTTCAGTATCGGCGATTACTTTTACTAAAGCAACACCGCTCAAGTTAATGATATAAACCACCAATTTGCCATAAATACCAGTAAGGTCAAACCTTTAGTGTAAATTTTCTTGTTATTTGGGCATTCGATGGTAGATTTTAACCTGACAGTTAGCTAAATCATAATGATGAAAAAAATTCCAGTCGGTATCAGCAGTTGTTTACTTGGTCAGCCCGTTCGTTACGATGGCGGCCATAAACGTGATTCGTATATTGCCGGTACCTTAGCGCAATATTTTGATTTTCTGCCCTTTTGCCCAGAAGTGGCTATTGGTATGGGTACGCCACGACCGACGATCCAATTAGTCAAAATAGATAAGGAAATACGCAGTTTAGGTGTAAAAAATCCTGATTGGGATGTCACCGCACCATTGCGTGCTTATGCCAATCAGCAAAAGTCGGTACATGCTGATTTGTGTGGCTATATCTTAAAAAAAGATTCCCCCAGTTGCGGCATGGAGCGCGTTAAAGTTTACATGAATGGTCAACCGCAAAAGCTGGGTGTGGGTATTTATGCCGAAGCGATGATACGTAATAACCCGCTTTTACCGGTTGAAGAAGAAGGACGGCTCGGCGATCCTAGGTTGCGTGAAAACTTTATCCAACGGGTTTATGTGCTGCATCGGTGGCAGCAGCTTATGGCGGAAGGATTGACGGCTAGCAGCTTGACCCGCTTTCATGCGCGGCACAAGCTCATTATTATGAGCCACGAAAATTATGCCGACTTAGGGCAATTATTAGCGACAGTGAGCAAAGCCAATATCAATGAAGTCGCAAACCGCTATATTGCTCAGTTGATGACAGCATTAAAAAAGGTCGCCAGCCGGAAAAGCCATGTCAATGTGCTACAGCATATTCAAGGCTATTTAAAAAAAGAACTGGATGCAGAAGATAAAGCCGAACTTTGCGAAGTCATCGAGCGTTACAGGCAAGGTGAAGTGCCGCTTATCGTGCCATTGACCTTGCTAAAACACCATTTCAGGAAAAATCCTGATCCTTACATAGAAGATTCTTACTATATGTCGCCTTATCCGCAAGAATTACAGCTCATTAACGGAATATAAGCAATGGCAAAGATACTGATAGTGGGTTGTGGCGCAATAGGTTATGAGTTAGCCAACACCTTGGTGGAGGCGGGGCATGATGTGACTGGGCTAAAACGTAACCCGCCGCTTGCAAACCAGGAAAAGTTTACGTTTGTGCGAGCAGACATTACCTCGGTTGCAGATTTAGATGCGCTAGATATGGACTTTGAACACATTTTCTTTATCGTTTCCGCCGATAGCCGTAACGAAAACAGCTATCACGACATCTACGAAACCGGTATCGACAACTTACTTAACCGATTAGCACAAACCGGTTCAAAAGCACCATTGATATTTGTGTCATCTACCAGTGTTTATGGTCAGAACCAGGGTGAATGGGTTGATGAAGACTCAGTTACTGCGCCGACTAAAAACACCAGCCTTAAAATCGTCAATGCAGAACGCAAACTAATGGCACACAATCGCGCTAATGTTGTCGTGCGCTTCTCGGGCATTTATGGTCCAGGTCGTGAATATCTACTTAGAACGGCGAAACAAACGCCGTCAATACAGCAAAATCCAAGCTATTTCACTAATCGAATTCATCAGCGTGATTGTGTAGGCGTATTGGCATTCTTGCTAGAGCAACGTATTGCAGGCGTAAGTCTGGAGCAGTGTTATTTAGCCAGTGATGACGATCCTACGTCGTTATGGGAGGTGATGACATGGATGACGGAAAAGCTGCATTGCAATCCACCCATCGCCAAAATAACCGAAAATAATGCCGACATGAATAAGCGTTGCCGTAATGACCGACTTAAAAAACTGGGCTACAACTTCATCTATACAGATTACAAAACCGGCTATTTGGTGTTAATTCAGTCGGGTAAATAAATTGAATGTCTGTCTGTCAAGCTATTGTCATACCAGTAACGTTGATAAAATCAGCCGAGCAACTGCCGCAACAGACGGATTTCTCATTTGACAGCCTTGTAAACAGCCTTATACTAATTGAGAACGATTACTAAATAAAGAGTTGCACATTTGTCCATGTTTTGTAAAACTCATGGTAGAATCTGTACCAATGGCCTTTGTGCTTACTAAATACGACCAGTGTCTAAACTATGGATAATTCAGCACAATATTTAATTAGCACGGTATCTAAAAGATCAGGCGTTAAATCTGACTTGGTTAGGGCGTGGGAACGCCGCTATCAAGCGGTCAAGCCTACGCGTACTGAAGGTGGTCATCGCGTTTATACCGATTTGGATATCGCCCGTCTTAAACTGCTAAACCAAGCAACAAATGATGGACATAGCATCAGCCAAATAGCACAGCTTTCCCTGGACGACCTAAAAACCCTGCTGAAGAAGGAAAGTGAAGCAATAGTACAGGTGATAGAGCAGTCCGTGCCAGTTAACGGCAACAGGCTACATATTGCCGAAGACTACATACAAAAATGTTATGCCGCAGTGTTGGCTTTTGATGCTCATGCGTTAGAGTCGCATTTCGAAAATGCCATCGTAGAGCTTGGTACAGAAGTCTTTATTGAGAGATTACTAAACCCATTGCTAACGCTCATTGGTGACCGATGGCGGTCTGGTGAACTTAGACCAGTCCATGAACACATGGCATCGTCTATCGTGCGCTCGCTAACCTATATTTTGCGAAACAACAATCCGTGTTCGCCTAATGCACCAAGAATGATAGTTTGTACGCCTATCAATCAGTTACATGAGCTAGGTGCGTTGCTTGCGGGCATTATCGCGGAACTTAAAGGCTGGAAAGTGACTTATCTAGGTGCAAACCTACCAGCAGAAGAAATTGCGGCGGCGGTTAAATTTACTAATGCGTCGGCAGTCACTATCAGCATTAGTTTTAAGACCGACGATCATGTGATTTCAAAAGAATTAAGACGATTAAGGAAGTTGTTAGGTAAAGATGTTGCGTTAATCGTGGGCGGAAGAGCAGCTATACATTACGAAGCTGTTTTAGATGAAGTTGGCGTATTAAAAATTAAAAACTACGAACATTTCAGGCAAATACTTCAGGATTTAGCTGATCAAAATCCTAACTTGTCTTCTGATCGAGTTCTGCAAAGCTAACCAAGCTGACAACTTGATAAAGCGTATCAAGTTACCTATGCCAAGTTCTTAGTTCACCTGTGTCTAGGTGGACAAAGTTTGACTGCGGATAAAAACCAATACCACCGTTTTGTACCATAAGAGCTGCTTTCCTGATTGTATTAGCACTCATACCTTCCATTCTAATATCGACTGCCCGACCTTCCATGTGCAAGCTTTGTCTAGCAACACCACGACTGTGCCTACGTAAACTGGCATTGGTTTCAGGTGAACGATATGCAGAAACAATATGAAAAGGCTTGTTTACGCCCAATAACAATTTGACATCGTACAATTGATCCAATAAAGCCGGATCAATGGAATGCACCGCACCGTTATGGTAGTCCCGCATGAAATAGCTGATTTCGTCCAAAGCACCGTGAATATAACGCCCTTGCTCATAATAAGTAAGGGTTAAGTTTTCGCCGGTATGGTGATGTGCTAAAGAGAGGTTTTTGTGTGCGGTAAAGCCTGAAAAAGCCGCCTGAACGATGTTAGGTGATCCCATCGCCAGTAAAGAACCACAAGCTAAACGCTTCAGGAAACGCCTTCTTGACACCTTATTTGTACCGTCAGCAACGGCAGTTTCTTCCAATGTAGGCGAATTCATAATGCCATGCTTCCCAATCGTACTAATTTAACAAAGGGCGATTGTGATGGTCATTTCTTAAATGTTCCTTAAATAAGCATACAAAAGTGCGAATTCAGTGGGAAGTTTGACTGTTGATCTGAACAAGTCACTGCTGTTGGACAGATTCCTTAGTCCTTAACTATCAAGCTAATGCAGGGAACAGTCCTTTTAATCCACCTGCAATAAACTCCACCGCAAGTGCCAATAAAATCAAACCCATTAGCCGGATCACAACATTGATTCCGGTCTGGCTCAAGCGTTGAGTCAACCACGGCGTAGCTCTTAATACGCACCATAAAATAACAGCTACGGCAAAAATATCTGCGCTAATCATCAAGTAATGGTTAACACCGTTGCCTTTTTGGGCATAAAGTATCACTGTACTGATGGCACCTGGTCCTGCTAATAAAGGAATTGATAAAGGCACCACAGCATTTTGCTTATCTTCTTCTTTGGCTTCTTCTTTATTGCGTACGGTTTCGCTGATTTTGCCCTGCAACATTGAAAACGACATCAACATCAGCAGGATTCCGCCACCCACCCGAAACGAGTTGATACTGATGCCAAAGAAAACCAGAACCTCTTGACCGGCGTATAGTGCGATAAGCAATACTGTAGTTACAGTCAGTACCACAGTTCTAGCTATCACTTTAAGTTCAGATGCGTCATCTCGCGCTGTCATAGAGACGATAACAGGCATCGCTACCAACGGATCGACAACGGCCAGCAAAGCAATAAATATTTTTAGATAATCGGTGTATTCAAGCATAATTGCATCGTGTTGTGTTCTGGATTGAGCGCAAGAAAATCTTGAACAC
Organism: Methylomagnum ishizawai; assembly: GCA_945861705.1. Classification (GTDB taxonomy): domain Bacteria; phylum Pseudomonadota; class Gammaproteobacteria; order Methylococcales; family Methylomonadaceae; genus Methyloglobulus. The sequence goes on from CAMAVM010000021.1 coordinate 45,175, forward strand.
ATTGATGTTATTCAAGGTTTTATATGTTACTACAGTAACAAAATCAATGCTTTATCATTCATTTTAAGCTTATTGAAAGACGTAAGCAGTGCTTCCTTAAGTATCATGCCCGAAGCAGATAACGCAATAGTGAAAATGTAACACATTCAGGCGCAACTTAACGTAGATAAGCAATTGACGACCATCAACTTTCTTTTATGACCGACAAGCTAACACACAAACCTTTGCTAGGCTGGCGCGAATGGGTAGCATTACCTGAGTTTGGCATCGCTCAGATTAAAGCTAAAATTGATACTGGCGCACGTTCGTCCGCCTTACATGCAGTAACTATCGAACCTTACCTAAAAAACGGTGAAAACTGGTTGATGTTTACTGTGCAACCCATCCAAAAACGCGGTGATCTTCTGGTAGAATGCCACGCGCCCATCAAAGACCACCGTGCAGTTTCCGATTCTGGCGGACATAAGCAACGCCGTTACGTCATAGAAACCCAGCTACTGTTTGGTCAGCAACTTATTCAAGCTGAAATAACACTGACTAACCGCGATTCCATGCGTTTTCGTATGTTATTAGGTAGAACTGCAATGAATAAGCACTTCATTATCGACCCGAATGCCTCTTATTTACTGGGAAAACCTGATGCGCTCAGTTACAGCACATTATTAACAAGCAGCACGGATGAAACCTAGTGCAATTTGGAAAAATAGGGGTGTCGCCATAGTGTGCTTATGAAAGCATGAACGTATTCAAGCTTCCCAAAAATTGACGACACCAGCACGATTAGAAACAAACGTTATAAAATCCTCCCGCCCTTTGGTAAGGGCTAGGCGAGTGGAATGCTCTGGAGTCAGATGATTTAAAATACTTTCATAATTCCGCCTAGCACTTGGTAGTCGTAAGGCTGAGGATTAGTGACGGGGACTTCTACAGCACCCAGCAGATACCAGTTCTGCCCAAGATGGGTACGAAAACCGGGTGTTAATGATACAAAAGTACCGCTGTTTTGAGAGCGATTGTCAATTGCTTGGCTAACGTTGGTCGATAGATACCAGACCATATCGCCAAACGGCGTGAAATCATGTGGGGTGAAGTAATAGCCCACCGCCAAATTAGCATCAAACGTGGTTCGCGCACCCGACTTGGAAATATCACCACTGTACGGAATGGTAAAGCCTGCACCACCGCGCACCACCAAGCCCTTCCATGCGTTAGTCCAGAACTGATATTGCGGGGTTATAGCTGCCACATTGTTACCGTTAAAGCTGTTTCCGGTAGGTGTACGAAAGGTCACGTTAAAAGACTGAGTTACATCTTTAGATTCGGAAAGAATCACCCGAGGTGTGATCCTAAAGTCACCGAAATTCGTCTGCGAATCAATTCCTGGGCCACCGCCATTCGAGACCATCGGAATATCAGTTTGAATCTCGAAGCGTTGATTAAGTGGCGTATAGTTAATCAGGTTTCCGGTATACCCATCGCCGCTAAGTCCATGCTGCCAACCGAAAACTGCGATGCCTAAGCGGTAGAAAACACCATCATAAGCGTTTAACCAACCTTGACGTGGTGCGCCTCCACTGCCGTTAGGTGGGCTTGCCCACGGTTTATCCCAGCCTTCGCTGAACAAGTTGCTGTAGGAAAGATCTTGCCACTTCGAGGGATCAGAATAAACATCTCCTGTTACCGACTCGACGACGGCTTCTGAAAAGCTGTAGGCTTGTTCAGTTTGAACAGGTATCGCCTGCGCTTCGAGCGTGTCTTGCGCACAAACTTCCCCATTGACTACGAATAGAGCGAGCAGGCACAAAACCGTGGAAAAATTGTGTTGTGTAGTTTTTATTATTCTTAGATTCAACTCATAAGTGCAATTCATTTTAACGTGATTGAAAGAGGTTAGCTGATATAGTTCAAGGCTTTTTCAATCCGACCAAAGATGAGGAAGCTTATGAAAGGTTATAAACAGCTAACCCAGATACAAAGATACCAG
>CAMAVM010000022.1 GCA_945861705.1 Methylomagnum ishizawai
CTGCTTATTATGTGCTTATTAATTTTTCAGCAGGCAATAATAAAGCCCTTAGATTGCTCGTAAGGGCTTGTTTTATATGGAGCTGGCGATGGGACTCGAACCCGCGACCGGCTGATTACAAATCAGCTGCTCTACCAACTGAGCTACACCAGCGTAGCCGAGTATTATACACAAAATATTTTCTTTGCCTACTTTTTTCATTTTAGCATCCTAAATACACATTTTGCTTTGAGGTGAAAACCAAAAGCCGCAGAACACTAAAATATGACTGTAGATTTCTTGGTTTTCTTTGTCTTCTTGGTTGATCTTGCCCACGCGAGCAGACACTTGGCTAAACGAATAATCTCTAAAACCAAAATACCTAATGGAAATCCAAAAATAAGGGTAGCACCAAAAAAGGCGATTGTTACGATAACACCGCGATGAAAGGCTGAAACCACAACGTCGGTCAAAGCGGTGTATGGTGAATGCCTTAAAACTCGGACAGATGCCTAGCATGGGGTGTTCGAGTGTATCGATGTGTATTACAATCGCAAACAATTTTGCTTAAACTTAGGCTATCTCGGATCAGTTGCATTGGAAGCGAATGATACCAAAAAGTTGCTTAGTGGCGTGTCTGCTAGAGTGGAGCAAGATCATTTTTACGAATATTTACAAAAACTTACAGTTTTAAAGAGAAATTAACATCATGGCAGTAGGACTAAACAATTTCCCCACAATGCCGGAAATTTCTGGCATTAAACTAGGAGCTACCAACGCAGGGATTAAGCAAACCGTTAGGGATGATTTGCTGCTGATCGAAATGGCGGAAGGTGCTACTTGCGCCGCTGTATTCACCCGCAACGCCTTTTGTGCTGCTCCAGTGCATGTGGCGAAAGCCAATATGGCGCATCAGCCTCGTTGGTTGCTGATTAATTCTGGCAATGCTAATGCCGGGACGGGTAGGCAGGGCATGGGAGATGCCATTACATCCTGTATCAGTGCTGCCAACTTAGTTGGCGGTCAGGCTAATCAGGTGTTGCCATTTTCGACTGGGGTAATCGGTCAGACTTTACCTGTAGCAAAGATAACCGCCGCTTTACCCGCCGCTTTTGAACAACTAAGCACTGACTTGTGGGACAAAGCCGCCCACGCCATTATGACCACCGATACCTTTCCCAAGGGTGTAACCCAGGCGATTATATTGGAAGGTCATTCCGTTACCATTAACGGCATTTCCAAAGGCGCAGGGATGATCCAGCCAGACATGGCAACTATGCTGGCGTTTATCGCCACCGATGCCAAAATTGCCCAGCCCTTGTTGCAACAATGTTTGGATGCGGCTGTGGAGCAATCTTTCAACCTTATAACAGTTGATGGCGATACGTCCACCAACGATGCCTGTGTGCTGATGGCAAGCGGCTGCACATCCGCACCTGAAATAACCGCGAATACCGAGAATTATCAGGTTTTTGCCGATGCCATTATGTCGGTTTGCAAACAATTGGCGGAATTAATAATACGCGACGGCGAAGGCGCGACCAAATTGATGCGGATAGTCGTCGAACAAGCCCAAAGCAATGAAGAAGCCGTGCGTGTCGGCAAAACCATCGCCCATTCGCCCTTGGTGAAGACCGCTTTTTTCGCGAGCGATCCTAATTGGGGACGGATATTGGCGGCAGTAGGTCGTTCAGGAGTCGAGAATATGGTGCTGGAAGACGTACAGCTTTTTCTGGATGATGTCTGCATCGTCAGGAATGGTGGTTGCGCCGATGATTACACTGAAGCCGCCGGGCAGCGGGTAATGGCTCAAGAAGAAATTACCATCACCGTCAAACTAGGACGAGGACAAGCGATCCAGGAAGTGTTGACTTGTGATTTTTCTTATGATTATGTGAAGATTAATGCGGAGTATAGGACTTAGGATGTCTTCGGATGTCTTCCAAATAAGGATATGAAATCCGTAGGTTGAATAAAGGGCGGATTAGACGCACAAACACACGGTGTTTCCGTTATTATGATTGTGCTGTGGGCGCGTTGTATTCACCAACTCTAATGATCGTTGCAATGGCGGATTACAACGCGCAAGGAATCTTTACATTTATGAAGCTCTAGAAAGTTAGGTTACCAAATAGCAGGCAACCCAACGCTTCTACATTTGGCGCAACTTACGGGTTATTACCTTTGAGCGGTAAATGAAGCCCATGCGGAGTATGCTTCTCTCAACACGCCGAGTCAGGCGAAACTCAATTGGCGTTTCTTCAGCGCGCCAATAAGTGTCAGCAGGCCTGTACTAAACAGCCACACCGCAGCAGGCACAGGAACGGCACTCGGATTCTGAATCGCGTTCACTGAGACATTATCGAGGCCAATGTAAAAGTTGTCAGGAGGTATGCTACTTCCAAGGATAGTGAGCAGCATGTTTGTATTGGTGGCTGTGAAATCAAAACCGTATGTTCCCCAGATGTTTCCTGGGCTTAAGGAGTTGTGTGTGAATGTTTGACTGGCACTTCCAATACTGGCGTTCACTTGGATAGGGCCAGTACAATTGTTGCCACCTGATACGCAAGCTCCGTTCCGAATTCCCAAGTCCATTGCAAATTGGTAGGTTTGCCCTACTATTAGGCTGTTCAGGGTTTGTGAAACCCCTTTCGGAAAACCTGCGCTAGTATATCCTGTGAGGTCGAGGAAATTGTTACCGTCGGAAGGGGTTAGGTTGTATAAATTTGGATTCTTAAGAACTGCGATCTCATTGTTGGTAATACTCCAACTGGTTAGCGTGGTGGAACTCGAAACAAGTTGGCTTCCTCCGTCCCCGGCGAAGATGCCCGTGAAGGCTTCAAAGCTTGGGTTGGCGACTAAGTTCGCTGCCATCGCATTATTGGATAGGACTACCCCCCCCCGCTAGTACGAGTGACGTAAGCATAAGTGCTTTACGGAAAAAAAGCTTCATAGTGTTTGTTTTCATAGTTTTCTCCATTGATTTTTAGACGCAAACGATTGCGCCATCACTTGTTAAAAATAGCAATATAAATTAGGCATTTGCATGAGAAACACCCAAATTTAATCAGCGCTTCAAAATCTTAAAATTAAATGGCTGAAAATTATATTTCAGCCAATTTGATGTTATCACATAAGATACTGTAAGAATATACGTACAAATACCTATCTGAAACATTAAAGACCGTAATATGGATAACAGTATCTACGTGACTTTTGACCCGATCTAATTCAAATAGCATGAACCCTCTGCAAGTCGCCGTCGGCGTAATCAAAAATCCATCGGGACAAGTATTGATTTCACTTCGGGATGCAAACCTAAATCAAGGCGGCTTATGGGAGTTTCCCGGTGGCAAGATTGGGGCATCTGAAACCATTGAGCAAGCCTTAATGCGGGAACTCAAGGAAGAACTGGATATTACTATTCAAGCGGCAACACCGTTAATTACAATCAACCATCATTACCCCGATTTAGCCGTGCAGCTTCTTGTTTTCACTGTTGAGCAGTATGACGGCGAGGTAAAGAGCTGCGAAGGTCAGCCGTTTTTGTGGGTGAATCCTGATGATTTGGTCAACTACGCTTTTCCAGCAGCCAACCGTTCGATTATTGCCGCAGCCCGATTGCCATACTATTATGCCATTCTGGATGATGCCGATCCCGCGCTTTTGCTTATTAACGTAATGAAAATGCTGGATAAAGGCATTAAGCTGATCCAGGCACGGTTAAAAACCTTGCTTCTTGAAGAGGTTAGCGCGTTTCTTGAACAAGCCTATCCTTTATGCAAAGCCCATAAGACTTGGTTGTTGTTGAATTCTTCGGTTAAAAATGCCGAAGATTTTGAAGTTGATGGGCTTCATTTAACCAGTGCGGATTTGCTGGCTTGCGAGCAGCGGCCTGAAAATAAACGGTGGGTGGCTGCATCTTGCCATAATTTTGATGAGCTAAGTCATGCCCAAAAAATAGGGGTTGATTTTGTCGTGCTAGCACCGGTGTTGCCGACCCCAACACATCCCGATGCTGAGGTTTTGGGTTGGGATCAATTTGCTGAGTTGGTTGCTAATAGTAATCTACCCGTTTATGCTTTGGGTGGATTGGCTGGATCTGATTTACTTATCGCGCAGAGAGCAGGAGCGCAAGGGATTGCTGGAATACGGGCGTTTTTGGAATGAAATTGTCGTAAATCCTAGTTGAACTCAGTAAACCAATATTTGGTTAAGTCCTTCGACAAGCTCTCCGCTATTGCTGAAGTACAAGACGTACTGAATGCAGCAAACGCAGGAGCAGTTTGTCGTCCATGCGTCGGGGGATGTTTAAATATTTCTTTATGAACCTAAATTACTTAAAAATTGTTGCCTGGATGTGCAGCTTATTGTTGCTGCCATCTGTTGCCTTGAGCGATAAGCTCAATGACCAGCGTCAGGCTTTCTTACAAGCCGAGAAATACCTGTCTGAAAAGAACGAAACCGGATTTCTGGCGCTTAGCGAAAGTTTGACAGATTATCCGTTGTTTCCTTACTTAAAATATCAATGGCTGAAAGACCACATAGATCAAACCGATCAGGTACTGGCTTTTTTATCGACTTATAAAGATACCCGTTACGCGTCTTCATTACGTTCTAAGTGGCTAGATTATTTGGCAGAAAACGAACGTTGGAACGATTTTGTTAAGCATTATGAAGTAGCCGAGGATAGCGCTGATGATTGCCAGTTTCTTTGGGCGCAATACCAAACAGGTAAGCAGCAACAGGCCTTGGGAGAGGCAAAACGGCTTTGGATTTTAGGAAAATCCATAGAGACAAAATGCCAACCACTTTTTTCCGCACTAGCAAACTCAGCCCTGTTAACGTCCGACCTGATTTGGCGGCGGTTTGAGTCGGCGCTACAGGACAATAATCTCGCCGTAGCACAATCAACAATGCTTTTTTTGAAGAAAACTGATCGAAAAAGTGCTGAGTTGTGGTTACAACTTCATCAAAAGCCTGAGTCGATTGATGAAAGCCGGTTTTGGCTGGAGAAAACTGCCCAAACAGGCCGACTGTTTGCCCATGCTGTCGTTAGGTTAGCAAATTCTGATCTGGATAGGGCGATTATGGTTTGGGATGCAAAAAAACCAGATTTTGTTATCGCTGCTGAAAGTGTCCAGCGTGTAGAGCGCAAGTTAGGCTTGGCGTTACTTGCTAAAAAGGACAATCGCTCATATAGCCACTTAGATAAAGTATTGCTCCCCGATGAAGAAGGCAGGGCCGCCAAAGTACGCGCGGCGTTGCTTGAGCAAAATTGGTCGCATGTTAACAGCGCGTTGTCGGGATTGACCTTTGCCGAACGCCAAGAACCCAAGTGGCAATATTGGCAAGCACGCGCATTGCGGGAAATCGGCAAGAAGCAGGAGGCGAACGCTGCGTATGCTGCATTAGCTAAAGATAGGAGTTTTTACGGTTTTCTGGCCGCCGATACTGCCAACCTACCTTATCAAATCATTGATCTGCCCGTAAAGTTGGCGAAAAATGAGCTTGAGCAACTTTCGGAACAGCCTGATTTTAAAGCCTGTTGGGAATTCAAATGGCTAAGCAAGGATTTGGAAGCACGTCGGCAATGGCAGTTTGCGATAAAAAAATTATCCAAGGAAAAGTTGTTGGCGGCAGCGAAATTGGCGCAGCAATGGCAGTGGGATCAAATCGCCATCACAACCTTAGTAAAAGCTGATTATTGGGATGATATGGCGTTGCGGTTTCCGGTTTTGTATCTTAACGAGGTGCAAAGTAGCGCCGAAAAACATGGGCTTGATGCCGCTTTGCTATTCGGTTTGATGCGGCAGGAAAGTATGATGGATAAAAATGCAGTATCGTCTGCGGGTGCAAAAGGTCTGATGCAGCTGATGCCAAAAACAGCTATGACGATTGCCCAATCGCTGCATGAACCGTGGCAATCTGATAACAATTTATTCAAGCCTGAGCTGAATATAAATTATGGCGGTTATTACTTTAGGGATTTGCTAAATCGTTTCGGTGGTCATGTTGCCTTAGCGAGCGCGGCTTATAATGCCGGGCCTAATCGCGCAAAAAAATGGTTACCTATCACGACTGCCGTTCCTGCTGATATCTGGATAGAAACCATCCCCTTCAAAGAAACCCGTAAATACGTATCGACTGTACTTTCTTACTCGATTATTTATCAGCAGCGGCTAAAAAAAGGCAGTCTCAAGTTGAAGAACTTATTGCGGGATGTCACGCCATAATGCAACTGGCTAAAATTTGAGCTGATTTTTTCCGGTGTCTGTACGATAATACAGTGCTTTTATAAAAATTATAGCCAACAAGGTGCGGAATATCGTTATGTCGAAACAGCATAGATTAACCTATGAAGAGTTGCTGAAATCGGGCAGGGGAGAGCTATACGGGCCCGCCAACGCGCAATTGCCGTTGCCGCCGATGCTCATGATGGACAGGATTACCCTGATTACCGATGAAGGCGGCAAGTACGGTAAAGGCCAGATCATTGCCGAGTTGGACATACATCCCGATTTGTGGTTTTTTGCCTGTCATTTCCAAGGCGATCCCGTCATGCCAGGTTGTTTGGGGCTGGACGCCATGTGGCAGCTCGTGGGATTCTTCCTGTGCTGGATGGGCGGGCCAGGTAAAGGCCGTGCGTTAGGCGTGGGTGAAGTCAAATTTACAGGTCAAGTTTTACCGACGGCTAAAAAAGTGACTTATCGGCTTGATATGAAACGGTTAATCATGCGTAAGCTCTATATGGGCATTGCCGATGCCACGATGGAAGTCGATGGCAAGGTCATCTACGAAGCTACTGATTTGCGTGTTGGTTTGTTTACTTCCTTGTCGGATTTTTAGGGGTAGTTATGAAACGGGTTGTGGTAACTGGCTTAGGCATCGTCTCCAGCATTGGCAACAACAAGGCCGAAGTCCTTGATTCCTTAAAGCAAGGGCGATCAGGTATTGTGTTTGCGGATGTTTATCAGGAAATGGGCTTCCGCAGCCATGTCCACGGCGCGATCAACATCGACCAGGACGAATTCATTGACCGCAAAGTGAAACGCTTTATGGGCGATGGCGCGGCGTTCAACTATATCGCCATGCAGCAAGCGATTGCCGATGCAGGTTTGGCTGATAATGACGTAAGCAATGTCCGTACCGGCTTGGTGATGGGTTCGGGTGGGCCTTCGACATCGAATCAGGTCGATGCAGCGGATATTTTGCGTGAGAAGGGCATCAAGAAAGTCGGGCCGTATATGGTCACCCGCAGCATGTCCAGCACCAATACCGCGTGTTTGGCGACACCCTTTAAAATTAAGGGTGTTAACTATTCGATTACCTCAGCCTGTTCCACCAGCGCACACTGCATCGGCCATGCCTCGGAATTAATCCAATTGGGTAAACAAGACATCGTGTTTGCTGGCGGCGGTGAAGAGCTGCATTGGACGCTTTCCTTATTATTTGATGCGATGGGTGCATTGTCATCCAAATACAACGATGCGCCGGATACTGCATCACGTCCTTACGATGTTAACCGCGACGGATTTGTGATTTCCGGCGGCGGCGGTGTGCTGGTGATGGAAGAATTGGAACACGCCAAAGCCCGTGGCGCGAAAATCTATGCTGAACTGACAGGCTACGGCGCAACCTCCGACGGCTACGATATGGTGCAGCCATCTGGGGAAGGTGCGGTTAGGTGTATGCAGCAGGCGATGGCGACCGTACATGACAAAATCGACTACATCAACGCCCACGGCACCAGTACGCCAGTTGGCGATACCAAAGAATTGGAAGCCTTACGTGCGGTATTCGGCGCAGAAAACGTGCCTTGGGTCAGTTCCACCAAATCCCTGACCGGACACGCCTTAGGTGCTGCGGGGGTTAACGAAGCGATTTATTCCTTGTTGATGATGGAAAATAACTTCCTCAGCGTCTCCGCCAACATCACCGACCTCGATCTCGGTGCGGAAGGCATCCCCATCGTGCGGGAACGGCAAGATAACGTCACCTTGAACACCATTATGTCCAATAGTTTTGGCTTTGGTGGAACGAATGCGACGTTGATTTTTCAGCGGTTTAATGGTTGAAGGAGAGGTTCTCCATAAAGGCGTAAACACCATGAGTACGATTGAAATTACCGGAATGAGTAAAGCTGAAAAGCTCCAAACTATGGAAGCCATTTGGGATTCGCTTATCCATGAGGATTCAGAAATAGAATCGCCAAAATGGCATCAAACTATTCTTACCGACAGAAAGCTGAAAATTGAAGAAGGCAGAGCCGAATACCTAAGCATTGAAGAATTAAGGTCAAAATAAGGCGGATGAATGCTAAACGTATTCAAATACTTACTGATGCTAAAAACGATCTTGATGAAGGCCGCAAGTTTTACAATAAACACGGCAAAAATGTAGGGGATTATTTCTGGGATAGCCTGTTATCGGATATTGAGTCGTTAGTTATTTTTGCAGGTATCCACAGGAAAGAATATGGCTTTTATCGGATGCTGTCAAAGCGTTTTCCGTACGTAATTTATTATGATGTTAATGGTGATGTCGCCTCCGTTATTGCCGTGCTGCCAATGCGAAGAAACCCTTTGTGGATAAAATCGAGGATAAGTGGTGGAAATCAGCCTGGAAATGAAAACAATCAAAAATAATTCAATCTTCCAGGCTGTATCGTTGGGTTACAGTTCGCCCACGCCTCCGTTTTGCATAACCCTTGCCGATATGTGCGAGCCCCCAACCCAACCCACCTACACGCTCAGCTACAGCTCAACTTAGTTCGTTGAGCATTATAAAAACAGGAATAGCTATGAGTTCACGGAAGCTTATTGTCGGTTTAACGATTGTTTCTATTCTGTGTGCTCTAGCGGTTATGATATTCCATGAGTCAAGCAGACTGTTTTTCGAGGAGTCTATGCCTGTCGAATTTAAAATTGCTGACACTTTGTTATCACACGAAGAAATTGCTTGTGGTTTAGCAATTTTTAAAATATCTGATTCTACAGTTTCGAGAATTAATTCCGAGAGGTTGAAATTTTTCGAGAATGCTACAAAAGCAAGAATTCTTCATAAATATGGGAATAACCACTATTCAGCATGGAGTGAAACACCTGTGCCAGAAGGTTGGTACAATGAGGGGTCTTGGTTTTATTGTGGTGAACACGAATTGCTCGGAAGTATTATTACTGCTGGAAAGAAAACTGGATCTTATTATTCTGCTAGCGTTAACGGTGAAACAAAAATTATAGTGGTTCCATCTCTTGGAGTGATAGTTTATTCGTATTTTGACTGAACCAAGGGTCATTCATTGCAGTAGCTCGTAGATACCGTTTATCGAATATCCCCAAACCAATTATGACCGACCCAACCCAAAAATCCCGCACCCAATTCAATAAGCTACAAAAACGCTTGCGCCACTATGTCGGTGATGCGATTGCCGACTACAACATGATCGAGGAGAGTGATAAGGTCATGGTGTGCTTGTCGGGCGGCAAGGATTCTTACACCTTGCTCGACATCTTGTTGAATTTACAGAAGACTGCGCCAGTCAATTTTGAATTGATCGCCGTCAACCTCGACCAAAAACAACCAGGATTTCCTGAACACGTCCTGCCTGATTACCTGGAATCCATCGGCGTGCCTTATCACATCATCGAAAAAGACACTTATAGCGTGGTTAAGCGCGTGATACCAGAAGGCGCGACCACTTGTGGGCTATGTTCAAGATTGCGGCGTGGTACGCTATATGGTTACGCAGAAGCTAATGGCATCACCAAAATCGCCTTAGGTCATCATCGTGATGACATTCTGGAAACTTTCTTTTTGAATATCTTTTACGGTGGCAAACTGAAAGCCATGCCACCTAAGTTGCTTAGTGATGACAAAAAAAATATTGTCATCCGCCCATTAGCGTATTGCCGCGAAAAAGACATCGAGCGTTTTTCCGCATTCAGGAATTACCCCATCATCCCGTGTAATCTGTGCGGTTCGCAAGAAAACCTACAGAGGAAAGCCATGAAGGTCATGTTAAAAGCCTGGGACAGGCAATTCCCCGGTCGCTTGGAAACTATCTTCACCAGCCTTCAAAACGTTGCGCCATCACAATTGGCAGATACTCAACTGTTTGATTTTGTAAACTTGTTTCGGGTAGCTAAACCTAATGTTAAGGACATCACCGAAAACGCAGGTTTGGAAGTTTTGATGCAGTGATGCTCAACTTTGGGCAATTTGGTTCTCGAACGCCACAAGTTAATGGAAAACCAAAGCTAATTCTTGTTGGTGGTGTAGTTTAAGCTCCCTATTGACCTGCTGCCAGTAATCCAACAAATTCAAATACAACTCTTTGCTGGTTGAAGTTAACGGCAACTCGGGATGCGTCGCCAGATATTGCAATAGCAGGACAATTCGGTTAGCAAGGCAAGGGCATCTCCGTCCTTGCGTAAATTGTGTTATCGCCAAACAAGTGGCAGCATGTAAATGGCTGACATCCGCAGTCGTTATAGAATCAAGTTGGTCGGACATAACATATTCCGTATTTTAAAATGGGAAAAAATAACGCGACTGAGTGTGGATCAGTCGCGTTAAGCTAGCAGTGGCTAGGCTAGGCTAGGAGAGGTCAATACGCCACTGATAGTAATGATAATCATTATTATTAACTGGAGTCAAGTATATTTCCGTATCTAAAACTTATCTTTGATAACAATCTTTTCAATTCAAGATTGAAAGCCATTGCAAGTTAATCGCAAATATCGCAAGTAAAGTCGTTATTACAGCAAGGTATCAACTAAGTTTCGATTGATTTTTAACCTCATTAGGTTACACTATGCGGCTTCGGAGAGGTGGCAGAGCGGTCGAATGCGGCGGTCTTGAAAACCGTTGAGGGTTTATCCCCTCCCAGGGTTCGAATCCCTGCTTCTCCGCCAAATTTTGTCCATCATCCTAGAACTAACGATGCTTAGTTCTAACAGACACTTCGCAATTGAGTTGTTCCCTTCGTGAATTCCACAAGCTAATGATTAAGATACCTCAATTTACCTTTTGAGTTTTCTGGGCTAGTTTGCACTTGCGTTTTTGGAAAACCAAAACCTTAACTGAAATGACCCATGAAGAGTGGGAATCGTTATGTGACGGTTGCGGTAAGTGCTGTCTACATAAGCTAGAAGATGAAGATACTGGCAAGGTTTACTATACCAACGTTGCATGTCGGCTATTAGATTTGACCACCTGCCGTTGTAAGAATTATCCTGAACGTACCCGCTTAGTCCCTGAATGTCTTGATCTAAAACAGCATGATGTTGCCGAATTTAGCTGGCTGCCGTCAACCTGCGCTTATCGTTTAGTTGCGGAAGGCAAAGAACTAGCCGATTGGCATCCTTTGGTTTCAGGCAAACCGAGCAGCGTTATAAATGCTGGGGTTTCCATCAGAAGTTTCGCGGTTGCAGAATCGCAAGCGGATGATTTGGAAGACCATGTCATTGAGTGGCTGGAGTAATGGGCTGAGGACTTGATTAAACTTATTCAAGCAGTCCGTATGGCGATCATGCCGAAAGGCTATCACAAAACGTCCAAGCAAAAGAAACTGGGATTTATTTAGAATTAATTAGTAAATTTCTATAAAATCTACGTTTTAATCTTAAAACTACACGCTAAAAAGTCTAAATGGACCTGAAATTTCTTGATTTTGAACAACCTATCGCCGAACTGGAAGCTAAAATCCGTGAGCTTCGCAATGTCGAATCCGACAATAACATCAATATCTCGGAAGCCTTAGCGCAGCTTGAAGAAAGATGCGAAGCCCTGACTGAATCCATCTTTGCTACCCTTTCTGATTGGCAGATTTCCCAGCTTTCGCGGCATCCATGGCGGCCTTATACACTGGATTATATTGAACATATCTTTACCGATTTCCATGAATTGCATGGTGATCGTGCTTACGCTGACGATCCTGCTATTGTTTGTGGCATGGCGAGATTGGACGGTCAGCCCGTGATGGTTATCGGACATCAAAAAGGCCGCGACACAAAACAAAAAATCTACCGCAATTTTGGAATGCCAAGACCAGAAGGTTATCGCAAAGCATTACGGATTATGAAGATGGCGGAACGGTTTAGGTTGCCAATTATCTGTCTGATCGACACACCTGGTGCATATCCGGGTATTGGTGCGGAAGAACGTGGGCAAAGTGAAGCCATCGCTAGGAATTTGTTTGAAATGTCCAAACTAAAAACGCCCATCATCTGTACCGTAACAGGGGAGGGTGGTTCTGGCGGCGCGTTGGCGATTGGTGTGGGAGACCGCCTGATTATGCTGGAATACAGCACGTATTCCGTGATCTCGCCCGAAGGTTGCGCGTCTATTTTATGGAAAAGCGCGGATAAGGCACAGTTGGCGGCAGAAGCAATGGGCATCACTTCAGACCGTATCCGCGAACTGGGCTTGCTGGATGAAGTCGTCAGGGAGCCGTTAGGCGGTGCACACCGCAATTACCCCGCCATCGCCGAGAGCTTGAAGGAAGTGCTGGTCAGGCACTTGACCTACCTGCAACAACAAACGCTGGATGATCTGCTGGCAACGCGTTACCAACGTTTGATGGGCTTTGGGGCGTTTGTTGAGGAAGTTGTTAAGTAGATGTAGGGTACGCATTGTGTACCTATCAAGACGATAGATAAATTACAAAGCCGTTCGTGGTGAGCCTGTCGTACCATGAAATTAATAAAAAATAACCGTTCGTCCTGAGCTTGTCGAAGGATGAACGCAATATGGTGTCGCTAACGCGACGGCTATTTTAATGTGGGTTCTCGTACCCACGGACGAGGTACTTTCTTTTGCTTCGCCAAAAGAAAGTATCCAAAGAAAAGGCGACCCGGATGCCGCTTGCTTCCTGCGCTTCTCGCATTTACCGGGGTTGCCGGAAGGGACTTCCCTGTCCCTCCGGCAACGTGCGGCATCCCTGCCGCACCCCTAACGGGCTATTCCCGATAAATGCTCCGATGCTCGGCGCGGCATAACGGGATAGGGCGGGTAATTGTAGGATGTGGTGAACAAAGTGAACCGCATCATTCACGAAACACGAACGATGCGGTTCGTATCTACGAGCTAAGGTTTAGGCGCGTCGCAACCCAACAAATGACGTTTAGCATTGAAATGTCGGGTTAGGATGCATGGAAAATCCTGTAACACATTGAGTCAAGTAGGGTGCATTCCATGCACCAAAAAAGGTGCGTACAACGCATCCTACTAACTTTGTCCGCACAAAGAAAAGTAACCCGCTTGCCAGTGCGGGAACTGGCATTTAAACAAACCGTCGCGTAAGTGACATACTATAAATCCAATAGATTAGGATGAATACCAATACCCAACCTCATACTTCAGATAATTGTCTTAAAGGTGTTCACAAACTCACCCACAATCTGCAATTACTCGCCGCCCAAAACATTTATATCGCCTACAGCGGCGGCATAGACTCCCATGTGTTGCTGCATTTGTGTGCGTCTGTTGAAAACCAAAAGCCCAAAATAACCGCCGTTTACATCAATCACGGTTTGCAAGCTGGGGCGGAAAACTGGGGCAAACACTGCGGGCAAGTTTGCCATGACCTTGGGGTAAATTTTCTCAGTTTGACAATTCATGCCGAAGCAAAGCTTGGAGAAAGCCCAGAAGAAGCCGCCCGTAATGCCCGTTATGCCGCCTTGAAACCGTTGTTGGCTAAGGATGATGTGTTGCTCGTCGCCCAACATGCCGAAGACCAATTGGAAACTGTGTTGTTGCAATTGTTTCGTGGCAGCGGGCTTAAAGGTTTGTCCGGTATGCCGGATAACATGGCGTTTGGCGAGGGTAGGTTAATAAGGCCATTGCTGGGTTTTTTCAAAGCCGCGATTATCGAATACGCAAAAAGTCACGGATTACAATGGATTGAAGACCCCAGCAATCAGCGCACGCATTTCGACCGCAATTTCCTGCGGAATGACATTATTCCCAAACTTAAGCAACGCTGGCCTTCTTTAGACCTTACGGTTTCTCGTTCGGCTAGGCATTGCGCGAATGCACAAGACTTATTGGATGCAGTTGCCAACGACGGGTTAACAATGGTTTTAAGTCCTAGCGATAACACCTTATCCATTAACCGATTGCAAAGCTATCCGGCATTGCAACAGCCATCAATTATCAGGCAATGGTTTCAGTGTCTGGGTTTAAAAATGCCCAGCGAGGATGTCGTGCAACGGATACTTGGAGAAGTTATCGCCGCTAGGGAAGATGCTGATCCTGTCTTATCGACACAAGGTCGATGTATTCGCCGATACCGCGATTCAGTTTATTGTCTGAAACCTTCGCCACAAAAGTTAGAAGATCAATTTGTTTGGCCTTCCGATACAGTCTTATTGCAGATAACAGATAATTGGGCTTATGAAATCTTGGAATCAGCCAGCGGCATACCCGTTGAGCAATGGCGAAATTCAAGTATTACTGTAAGCTTTCGTTCCGGTGGTGAAACCATTGAATTACCTGGGCGTAAAGGCCATCATGACTTAAAGAAACTTTTTCAGGAGATCGGGATTCCGCCGTGGGAAAGGATTATGATTCCTTTGATTTATCTGGATAGCAAACTGGCGGCAGTCGGCGAACATTGGGTTAATGCTGAATTTTATTGTGAGATGAAAGAACCCTGTTTACGCATCATCCAACGCAAAATAAATCCAAAAGGCAATGACGACACGCCCGATGTCGATTAAAATAGGCATTTCAAGCAGCACATCGGCTAAATCCCGAAGTCTTATCATTTTTTCATGACCAAATACATATTTATCACTGGCGGCGTGGTGTCATCGCTGGGCAAAGGTATTGCTGCATCCTCCTTGGCGGCAATCCTGGAGGCACGGGGGCTGACAGTTACCATGACCAAGCTTGACCCTTATATCAACGTCGATCCAGGTACGATGAGCCCGTTTCAGCACGGCGAGGTGTTTGTCACTGAAGATGGCGCGGAAACCGATCTGGATTTGGGTCATTATGAACGTTTTCTGAAAACCACATTGACCCGAAAAAACAGTTTCACGGCAGGTCAGGTTTACGACAGCGTCCTACGCAGAGAACGTAGAGGTGAATACCTGGGGGCGACTGTCCAGGTTATTCCACATATTACCGATGAAATCAAAAACCGCATTTATCAGAGTGCAGAAGGTATGGACATCGCGCTGATTGAGATTGGCGGCACAGTCGGCGATATTGAATCCCTACCATTCCTAGAAGCCATCCGGCAAATGCGGGTGGAACTGGGTGCAGAACGGGCTTTGTTCATTCATCTTACCCTGGTACCTTATATCCGCTCTGCTGGGGAGATCAAGACCAAACCGACCCAGCATTCGGTCAAAGAGTTGCGTTCCATCGGTATCCAGCCGGACATTTTGATGTGCCGCTCTGAGCAACCCATCCCCGAAAGCGACCGCCGTAAAATCGCGCTGTTCACGAATGTCGAAGAAAAGGCGGTTATCTCCGCCGTGGATGCCGATTCCATTTACCGAATTCCGCTCCTCCTCCATGAGCAAGGCTTGGATGAGATTGTCGTCAACAAGCTAAGGCTGAATGTGCCGCCCGCCGATTTGTCCGAATGGCAGCAGGTTGTCGAGGCCTTGGCGCACCCAACGTCCGAAGTAAAGATTGCCATTGTCGGCAAATATGTCGATCATTCCGATGCGTACAAATCGTTAAATGAAGCCCTTACCCATGCGGGTATCTCTACGCGTAATAAAGTCAATATCACTTACATTGATTCAGAAATGATAGAAGATGAAGGCATTGCCAGTCTAAAAGATGTCGATGCGATCCTGGTGCCTGGCGGTTTTGGTGAACGTGGCATAGAAGGTAAAATTGCCACAGTCCGGTATGCACGTGAGAACAAGATTCCTTATTTGGGCATTTGCTTGGGTATGCAAGTCGCCGTCATAGAGTTTGCCAGGGATGTGGCGGGGCTGGAAGGCGCACACAGTACAGAGTTTTTGCCTAAGTCTCCCCATCCGGTCATTGGCTTGATTACCGAGTGGATGGATGAAAGCGGACAGTTGGAAATCCGTGATGAGCAATCCGATTTGGGTGGGTCAATGCGCTTGGGCGGTCAACAGTGCCGATTAAAACCGGATTCTCTGGCTTATCAAATGTACCAAAAAGATGTGATTACTGAAAGACATCGCCACCGCTACGAATTTAACAATCAATATATTGAAAGATTGGAACAAGCAGGGTTACGTTTTTCGGGCAAGTCTATTGATGGTCGCTTGGTGGAAGTCATCGAAATTCCTAATCATCCTTGGTTTTTGGCTTGTCAATTCCATCCTGAATTTACCTCGACACCCAGAAGAGGCCATCCGCTGTTTTCCGGTTTTGTAATGGCGGCGGCACAACATAAAAAGGAAACAGTTCAATGAAGCTATGCGGTTTTGAAGTAGGATTAGACCAACCATTTTTTTTGATCGCAGGGCCTTGTGTGATAGAAAGCGAGCAATTGGCTATAGATACCGCAGGTTATCTCAAAGAATTGACGACAGCTTTAAATATTCCCTTCATCTACAAATCCTCGTTCGATAAGGCAAACCGCTCTTCGCACGAAACCTTTAGGGGATTGGGTCTGGAAACGGGCTTGAACATATTGAGTAACGTTAAAAAACAGATTGGCGTACCCGTTTTAACGGATGTCCACGAAGATACGCCGCTTGCAGAAGTCGCATCTGTGGTTGATGTGATGCAGACACCCGCGTTCTTGTGCAGACAAACCAATTTTATCCAAGCTGTAGCTTCACAAGGGATTGCGGTCAATATCAAAAAAGGTCAGTTTTTAGCGCCGTGGGATATGGTGCATGTCGCCAAGAAAGCCAAGGCTACTGGCAATGAGCAGATCATGGTTTGCGAGCGTGGCGTATCCTTTGGTTATAACAATCTGGTATCTGACATGCGCTCACTCGCAGTTATGCGTGATACAGGCTGCCCCGTCGTGTTTGATGCCACCCATTCTGTACAACTACCCGGCGGACAAGGTACGCACTCAGGTGGACAACGTGAATTCGTCCCTGTATTGGCGCGAGCGGCAACGGCGGTTGGCATTGCCGGACTGTTTATGGAAACCCATCCGAACCCAGCGGAAGCAAAAAGCGACGGCCCTAACTCCTGGCCGTTACACAGAATGCAAGAATTATTAGAAGTCTTATTAACCATCGACAGGGCGGTTAAATCAACCCCCTTGATAGAAACAACCTTATAGGAAACCTTATGGCAGTCATTAAAGAAATACGTGCAAGAGAAATTTTAGATTCACGCGGTAACCCAACCGTAGAAGCTGATGTCATCCTGGCATCAGGCATAGTGGGCAGCGCGATGGTGCCCTCTGGCGCATCAACCGGAGAACGCGAAGCCATCGAATTACGCGACGGCGACAAAGCCCGTTACTTGGGCAAAGGCGTGTTAAACGCAGTTAATAACGTCCTTACTGAAATCCGTTCTGCCGTTGTTGGGTTGGATGCCGCTGATCAAGCTGCTCTTGACAATAAAATGATCGCTCTTGATGGCACTGATACGAAAGCGCGTTTAGGCGCAAACGCCATGTTGGCAGTATCAATGGCGGCGGCTCATGCCTCTGCAAAAGAAGCCGGACAACCTTTATATAAGCATTTCAACAAATCCGGCGAGTTCATTTTACCCGTGCCGATGATGAACATCATCAATGGCGGTTCGCACGCTGATAACAGCGTTGACCTGCAAGAATTCATGATCTTGCCTGTCGGTGCGCCTAACTTCCGCGAAGCCATCCGTTATGGTGCGGAAGTATTCCATAACTTGGCGAAAGTTTTGAAATCTAAAGGTTTGGCAACCACAGTCGGTGATGAAGGCGGCTTTGCGCCAAACTTGTCATCTAATGAAGAAGCCATCAGCGTTATCCTGCAAGCCATCGAACAAGCCGGTTACAAGCCAGGTAAAGACATTTACTTAGGCTTGGATGCCGCCGCTTCTGAATACTACCATGACGGCATTTATGATCTTGTCTCAGAAAGTAAAACCTATTCGTCAGCGCAAATGGCGGATTTCTTCGTCGATTGGGTTAATCGTTACCCCATCATCAGCATCGAAGACGGTTTCGATGAAAACGACTGGGATGGTTGGAAATTAATGACCGAGAAACTCGGCAACCGCATCCAATTGGTTGGTGATGATTTATTCGTAACTAATCCTGCCATTTTGAAGAAAGGCATCGAAAGAAATATTGCCAATTCAATCCTGATTAAAGTCAACCAAATTGGTACGTTAACAGAAACTTTTGCTGCCGTTGATATGGCGCACAAAGCCGGATATACCGCCGTCATGTCACACCGATCCGGCGAAACCGAAGATACCACGATTGCCGATTTAGCCGTTGCAACCGGTACTGGCCAAATCAAAACCGGCTCACTCAGCCGTTCAGACCGTGTTGCCAAATACAACCGCCTGATGAAGATTGAAGAAGAGCTGGGAAGTGCGGCGATATATGCAGGGCGTAGTGCGTTTAAGATGCTTTAAAAACCAAGGCGAAAGGCACAAGGCCAAAGGCAAATGACGTTAAGTTATATAAAGAAAGCTCCTTCTCCTGCTGGAGAGGGTTGGGATGAGGAGAATAAAAATTTGTGTTTTAATCCCCTCATCCTAACTTTTGCGGCGCAAGCTCCCTACCTGTCGCCGCACTTGACCCACCGGGATGTGGAGAATGCTGGCAACCGTATGGAACGGTTGCAGCCCCGCCATCCCTGGCGGTCGTCCCTCAAGGGAAAAGGAACTTGCCGCTTTCGCCTTGAGCCTTTGGTCTGACCCATGAAATACATCATAGCCATCATTATCTTGCTGATAATCCACCTGCAATACCGCTTATGGGTAGGTGATGGCAGTATTGCCCAAATAAAGGAATACCAAGCCCGCCTTGATGTCCTAAAAGAAAAGACCAAAGAAAAGAAAGAGCGTAACGATGCGCTTTATGCTGAGGTACTGGATTTACGGAAAGGTCAGGAAGCCATTGAAGAAAGGGCGCGGGATGAATTGGGGATGATTAAGGAAAACGAGACGTTTTTTCAGGTGATTGAGGAAAAGTAATTTTTTTGGTTGATTTGAGCAATAGTGAAGCCCAACAGTTAGGGCTTCGATTTGTTGGGTTTTATTTTATGAATCAGAAGGAGATAGAGCATATCTCAAATAACAATAATTCGTCCTTACTAACCACTAGCAACCACGATCGCGACATAGCAGGTCTAAAATACGTCTACCCTGTGCTTTCCAGGCGTGCTGGCGGACTGTCAGTGGGCATCAATTTCAACACTAACAATGCCTGCAATTGGCGTTGTGTTTATTGCCAAGTGCCAGATTTAATCAAGGGTGCAGCACCTGATCTGGACTTACCTTTACTAGAAGAGGAGTTGAGGGGGTTTCTTAACGATGTCCAGCAGGGTGATTTCTACCAGCGTTTTCAAGTGGAAACTGACAATCGCGTCATTAAAGATATAGCGATTTCAGGTAATGGTGAGCCAACCAGTGTTAAAAATTTCGCTCAAATCATTGATCTGATAGGAAATGTCGCAACAGAAAACGGCGTGTTACCGAAAAGCCGTTTTGTGTTGATCACCAATGGCAGCTTGATACATCAACAAAAAGTGAGGAAAGGGCTGAAAGCCTTGCATAGCTATGGCGGTGAGGTATGGTTTAAGTTTGATAGCACCACCAAAGAGGGTAGGGTGCTGATTAACGAAGCCACACAATCGGTTAAAAGCAGCCTGGAAAATATCAGAATTTCATCCGAGTTGTGTACGACAAAATTACAAACTTGCCTATTTGATTACGCTGGGCAGGGCTGGCCTGTTAAAGAAAAGCTGGCATATTTGGAGGCTTTAAAAATCATCAGTGCGACGACTGAGGTTAAAGAAATCCTGCTTTATACCTTGGCAAGACCATCTATGCAGCCGGAAGCCAGTCAATTGGCAGCGATATTACCCGATGTTTTGAATGCGGTTGCGGAAGAAATTCGCCAGTTAGGATTTAAGGTGTCGGTTGCTTATTGAACACCATAACTGCCAAACTTGGAAGTTATCGCTTGTTGCCAATCTTGCTAACCACTATAATGCACGGCTCGATCATGTGCGAATGTGGCGAAATTGGTAGACGCGCTGGATTTAGGTTCCAGTAGGGCAGCCTGTGGGAGTTCGAGTCTCCCCATTCGCACCACTAATTGCTTAAGTAAGCTAGTCTGAGCTTTGCTTGTCTATAATAAATACGCCGAGTTTCGGCATTCCCGTAAAAATCCAAACCGTTTGTTGAGGTAAACCCATGCAAGTTTCTGTCGAGAAGACATCCGAATTAAGCAGAAAAATGACTGTTATCGTACCTGAAGCTGTCGTTCAGGAAAAAATGGCCGAGCGTTTAAAAACTTTGTCTCGTCAGGTCAAGATTGATGGTTTCCGCCCAGGCAAAGTGCCGCAGCACGTCGTCAACAAAATGTATGGCGAAAAGGTACGCGGTGAAGTGGCTGGGGATTTAATTCAATCCACCTATTATGATGCTTTGCGTGACCAAAAGTTAAATCCTGCTGGTCAACCCAAAATTCATGATTTGGATGAAACCGAAGGCTTCAAATATATCGCCGAGTTTGAGGTTTATCCTGAGATTTCCTTGGAAGGCATTGAAGGTTTGGCAATAACGCGCACTTCTGCGTCGGTAGAGGAAAGCGATGTTGATGCGATGATCGAAAAATTGCAGACACAGAAAAAAACCTGGAATGAAGTTGAACGGGCTTCCCAGAGTAAAGATCGCATTACGATAGCTTTTTCAGGTGTGTGTGAAGGCGAAAATTTTACCGAAGGCAGGGTGCAAGATTTTCAAGTGGAAATCGGCGCAAAGCAAATGATTCCTGGCTTTGAAGATAATCTGATGGGTCTTAAAAAAGACGATGGCAAAACCTTTTTGGTCACCTTCCCAGAAGATTACAGCAATGCAAAACTGGCTGGCAAAGCCGCCGATTTTGACGTTGAGACTTTTAAGGTAGAAGAGCCAATATTGCCAGCGGTTGATGAAGAGTTCATCAAGGCTTATGGCACTCAAGATGGCTTATTGGCTACCTTTCGTGACGATATAAAAACCAATATGCAGCGAGAACTTACCCAAGCGCTACATGGCAAATTGAAAAATTCGGTATTGGAGGCCTTGTACGAAAAAATCCAGCCGCCTGTTCCTAACATCTTGATCGACGAAGAAATTCAAACATTAATGAAGCCGTATCTTGAATCTGCCAAAAGAAATAAATTAAAACAGGCAGATTTGCAGTTGCCTAAGGAAATGTTTAAAGATCAGGCGCAGCGGCGCGTAGCTTTAGGGTTGATTTTGGGTGAAATCATCCATATTAAAGAAATTAAAGTTGACGACGAAAAAGTACGCACGACAATAGAAGATATGGCGAAAAGCTACGAACAACCGGAGGCTTATGTATCATGGTACTACTCGGATAAGAGCCGTTTGCAGAGTGTTCAGCAAATGGTGTTAGAGGATCAGACCGTCGAATGGCTGGTTTCACAGTCAAAAATATCTGATGAAACCGTAGGTTTTAGTGATATTATGGATGCAAATCAACGCTAAACACATAATTAATGTATAACAAACACAACAACATAAACCAGATTATATCGCCGCAAGCTGCCGGTACCTTAGTGCCGATTGTCATAGAGCAAACCGCGCGCGGTGAACGCAGTTTTGATATTTACTCCAGACTGTTAAAAGAACGCGTCATCTTCCTGATCGGTCAGGTTGAAGACTATATGGCTAATCTGGTGGTAGCGCAGTTGCTGTTTCTGGAGTCGGAAAATCCCGACAAAGATATACATCTATATATCAATTCGCCAGGTGGCTCGGTAACTGCGGGTATGTCAATTTACGACACCATGCAGTTCATCAAGCCCGATGTCAGTACCATGTGTATTGGTCAAGCAGCCAGTATGGGTGCTTTGCTATTGACCGGTGGCGCTAAAGGTAAGCGTTATTGCTTACCGCATTCACGCATGATGATCCACCAGCCTTTGGGTGGTTTTCAGGGGCAAGCGTCAGATATTGACATTCATGCGCGGGAAATATTGCTAATCAGAGACAAATTGAACAAGGTTTTATCGCATCATACTGGGCAGCCAGTAGAAAAAGTGGCAATTGATACCGACAGGGATAATTTTTTAAGCCCCGAAGATGCGGTCAGCTACGGTTTAATTGATAAAGTTTTGTCGAATAGAACTATTGCACCCGTTTAAGCAATATACAACAGTGACAAAACATTCGGATTTAGTGATTTTAGTGAAAGATGATAATCATATTGGTATGGGCCTTTTCAGGAGTCCAAAACTATGAGTAATGACAAACACAGCAAGGACGACGACAAGCTGCTTTATTGTTCATTTTGCGGCAAAAGCCAGCAAGAAGTCAGAAAGCTGATCGCAGGGCCGTCAGTTTACATCTGTGACGAATGCGTTGATTTATGCAACGACATCATCAAAGATGAATTGCTGGATAAGTCATCTTCCTTTTACGGCGGCGAGCTGCCCAAGCCCAAGCAAATCAAAGAAGAGCTTGATAGCTACGTGATAGGGCAAGAACGCGCTAAGAAAATTCTGGCAGTGGCTGTTTACAATCATTATAAAAGGCTACGGAATAAGACCAAAAAAGACGGGGTAGAACTGGCAAAAAGCAATATTTTGCTGATTGGTCCAACCGGATCTGGCAAGACCTTATTGGCTGAAACTTTGGCTAGGCTGCTGGATGTGCCATTTACCATCGCTGATGCGACGACGTTGACCGAAGCTGGCTATGTTGGTGAAGATGTCGAAAACATTATCCAAAAGATTTTGCAAAAATGCGATTACGATGTCGAAAAAGCCGAAACGGGCATCGTGTATATTGATGAAATCGACAAAATATCACGCAAATCTGACAATCCCTCCATTACCCGCGACGTGTCTGGCGAAGGCGTACAACAGGCCTTATTAAAGCTGATCGAAGGCACGATTGCTTCAGTGCCACCGCAAGGCGGACGTAAACATCCACAACAAGAGTTTTTGCAAGTCAACACCGCTAATATCCTGTTTATCGTCGGTGGCGCGTTTGCTGGCTTGGATAAAGTCATCAAGGCACGTTCCGAAAAAGGCGGCATTGGTTTCTCTGCCGATGTTAAAACGAAAGATGAAAGCAAAAATGTCGGGCAACTTTTCGCTGATGTTGAGTCGGAAGACCTGATTAAATATGGTTTGATCCCTGAATTTGTGGGTCGATTACCTGTGGTTGCTACATTAGATGAACTGGATGAAGCCGCTTTAATCAAAATCTTAACCGAACCCAAAAATGCCTTAATCAAGCAATATCAACATTTGTTTGAGATGGAAGGTGCAGAGTTAGAGTTTAGAGAAGACTCACTTGGTGCTATAGCACGTAAATCCATGGAACGGAAAACCGGTGCCAGGGGGTTAAGAACCATTGTCGAGAATGTCCTCCTCAACACCATGTACGAACTGCCATCTGCCGATAATATCAGCAAGGTCGTGGTCGATGAAGGCGTTATTATGGGCGAAGCCGAGCCGTATCTGGTTTACGAGACGGAAAAAATAAAGGCTTAAACGCAGCGGTTCATCAGGAACTCAGATAAGGAGCTTTGCAGTTTAAAGCTCCTTTTTTGTTTTTGCCGACCTGCAATCCGCGAAAAATGTAAAAATATTGCTACGCCCATCTCGCTAATACAATTTCATTGTTGCTATTTGAAATAACATCCCCATAATCACAGCTAACGCACGTTTTGTTCCATTAATGGAAGCACAGAAGATGAAAGAATCAGAAATTTTAGTTCCCGTATTGCCGCTAAGGGATGTGGTCGTGTATCCCCACATGGTCATTCCTTTGTTTGTTGGCAGGCAGAAATCCATCGACGCATTGAATGCCGCCATGCTGGAAAACAAGCAAATTTTGCTGGTCGCGCAGAAAGAAGCCGGAGTCGATGAGCCAGATTTTACCGATTTGTATGAAGTTGGCACTTTAGCTAATATCTTACAGCTATTGAAACTGCCGGATGGTACCGTTAAGGTGTTGGTAGAAGGTAGCGAACGTAGCCAAGTCCTGAGCTATAAAGAAACCGATGGCTTTATATCAGCTACCGTGTCAAAAATTAATGACATTCTGCTTATTTCCGAGCAAAAGCTGGATGCCTTAAAGCGCACGGTCATGAATACCTTCGATCAGTACGTTAAATTCAATAACAAAATTCCGCCCGAAGTGCTGAATGTATTGAGTGGCGTTGATGACCCTAGCCGACTTGCTGATACGATGGCGGCACACATCGCCATCAAAATCCACGAAAAACAAGTGATACTCGAAACCGCCGACATTGAGCAACGCCTGGAAGTGCTGATGGCACTCATGGAAGGTGAAGTTGATATTCTGGAAATGGAAAAGAAAATCCGGGTGCGCGTAAAGCAGCAAATGGAAAAAAACCAACGGGAGTATTATCTCAACGAACAGATGAAAGCCATCCAAAAGGAATTGGGTGATATGGACGATGTGCCTAACGAGATCGAAGACTTGGAAAACAAGATCGAAGAAGCTGGCATGTCTAAAGAAGCGAAAACCAAAGCCAACACAGAGCTAAATAAACTTAAGTTGATGTCGCCGATGTCCGCCGAAGCCACGGTTGTAAGGAATTACATCGACTGGATGGTGAATGTGCCGTGGAAGAAAAAAACCAAGGTCACACGGGTGCTGAAAGATGCCGAGCAAATTCTTGAATCTGAGCATTACGGACTGGAAAAGGTTAAAGAACGCATCTTGGAGTATCTTGCGGTGCAACAACGCGTTAAACAGCTTAAAGGACCGATATTATGTTTAGTTGGGCCGCCTGGGGTTGGCAAAACCTCGTTAGGCGAATCCATCGCCAGAGCGACTAACCGTAAGTATGTGCGGATGGCCTTGGGTGGCGTTCGAGATGAAGCGGAAATTCGCGGTCATCGGCGCACGTATATTGGCTCCATGCCAGGCAAAATCTTGCAGAGCATGGCAAAAGTCAAAACCCGAAATCCCTTATTTTTGCTGGATGAAATTGACAAGATGGCGGCTGATTTCCGTGGCGATCCTGCATCAGCCTTACTGGAAGTGCTTGATCCAGAGCAAAATCACACTTTCTCTGATCATTATCTGGAAGTCGATTTTGATTTGTCTGATGTGATGTTTGTTGCTACAGCCAATACCATGAACATCCCGCCTGCCTTGTTGGACAGGATGGAAGTAATAAGGATTGCCGGTTATACTGAAGATGAAAAAATAAACATAGCACTCAAGTACCTAATTCAAAAGCAGATAAAAAATAATGGCTTGAAAGAGCGCGAAATTGAAATTACTGAAACAGCAGTCAGGGATATGATCCGTTATTACTCCCGCGAGGCTGGGGTACGTAGTCTTGAGCGCGATATTTCAAAAATATGCCGCAAAGTCGTGAAAAATTTGTTGCTTGCGCCTAGTCAGGAAAAAACAGTTATCACACCCGAAAACCTGAATAACTACTTGGGAGTCAAACGCTATCATTATGGTCTTGCCGAAGAGCAGGATCAAATTGGACAAGTCACCGGATTGGCCTGGACTGAAGTGGGCGGGGAGATGTTGACTATAGAGACGGCGGTTACCCCAGGTAAGGGCAAACAGTCGGCCACCGGCAAGTTAGGCGACGTGATGAAGGAATCTATCGAGGCCGCTATGACAGTGGTCAGGAGTCGTTCCGACATACTGGGGCTGGATAACGAAATCTTTCAAAAGAATGATATTCATATTCACGTACCGGAAGGGGCGACACCGAAAGATGGCCCTAGCGCGGGGATTGCCATGTGTACGGCAATTGTTTCGGCGCTTACCAAAATTCCGGTTCGCGCTAATGTCGCCATGACGGGGGAAATCACCTTACGCGGCCAAGTATTACCGATTGGTGGGTTAAAGGAAAAGCTGTTGGCTGCCCATCGGGGCGGCATTACTACAGTTTTAATCCCTGCTGAAAATGAAAAAGATTTGGTTGAGATACCCGAAAATATTAAGCAGAATTTGCTTATAAAACCGGTGCAATGGATAGATGAAGTGCTGGAAGTAGCCTTGCAGTATATGCCTAGTCCGTTGGTGAAAATCGCCAGTGACGAGCAAGCTAAAGGCGAAACTGACACGGTCAAAATCAAACCTAGTCCTGGTGTAATAGCGCACTGAAACAGTGCGTGTGGGTATTAAATGGTCAGGATGCAAGATACACTGATCTTTAATGCTTGACACTGTGCGAAGGCAGTTGTTATAAATACCCTGGGTTTATTCTTATGTAATCGATTGAGCCACTATAAGAATCAAAACACTGTTCTTGCAACATAAAAACTACGTACACTTTCCTAACTAAATACTCACTTTCCTAAGGGGGAATAAATGAATAAATCGGAACTTATTGATGCTATTGCAGAGTCTTCAGGATTATCGAAGGCTGATTCTGGCCGTGCTTTGGAAGGTTTTATCAGTTCAGTAACTGGTGCATTAAGCAGAGGCGACTCTGTAACGTTGGTTGGTTTTGGTACTTATCTTGTAAAAGAAAGGGCTGAACGTTTAGGACGCAATCCTCAAACAGGGCGTGAGATAACCATTCAAGCAGCAAAAATCCCGTCATTTAAGGCTGGTAAAACTCTTAAAGATGCTATAAAATAGTCGTCTTTAGTCGGGTGCTTAGCTCAGCTGGGAGAGCATCGCCCTTACAAGGCGAGGGTCGGGGGTTCGATCCCCTCAGCACCCACCAGACTTTGGAGCGGTAGTTCAGTTGGTTAGAATACCGGCCTGTCACGCCGGTGGTCGCGGGTTCGAGCCCCGTCCGCTCCGCCAAATATAAAGCCCCGTTCCGATAGGTTCGGGGCTTTTTTTTTAATAGGGTTTTCTGGGGAGTGCTGATAAAACCAGTACTTACTTAGATAATATAGCTTCTTTGGGATTGAGTTCATGCTGACGACAATTAGAGAAAAGGCGCAAGGCACCTTTGCTTGGATCATCTTGATAGTAATATGTGTACCGTTTGCGTTATGGGGTATTCAAAATTACGTAGATACGGGTAAGGAAGCGGCGGTTGCATCCGTTGGTGATAAAGATTTTTATCAGCGTGATGTCAACAAAGCTTACGAACAATACGCCCAGAATTTTCAGGGCATGACGGTTGATGAGCAGCTTTTAAAGCAGCAATCGTTGGATAAACTAATTAAAGATGAAGTGTTATTGCAGTACGCACATGCAGAAGGATTGGTCGCAACCGATTCTAGCACACGAGCCTTTATCGAAACCTTGCCGTATTTTCAAACCGATGGCAAATTTGATGACAAGCGCTATAAATCGCTGCTTACTTCACAAAGAATGTCATCGGCTGAGTTTGTGAACAAAATTAAAAGCGCGCTGATTATGGAGCAATTTCAGCGTAGTATCATTGACAGCAGTTTTGCGACGCAATATGCGATTGATAATTTCTTCAAAATTCAAAATCAACAACGCGATGTCGATTATGTAACCGTCGCTGTTGAAAAAATAACGACACAACCCAGTGACCAAGATATTGCAGCTTATTACCAGCAGCATCAAGCTGAGTACAAAATACCAGAGCAGGTTTCTGTAGAGTACGTAGAACTTTCGTTGGGAGACATTGCTAAAAAAATTGAAGTGACCGACGATAAGCTCCGTGCTTATTATGAAGAACAAAAAGAACAATACAGCACACCAGAACGGCGCAAAATCAGCCATATTCTGTTTGCCGTCAATGCAAAAACCGATGACAAAACAGCGTTGGCAAAAGCTGTAAAAGCGCAACAAGATTTGAAGAGTAAAGACTTTGCTGCAATAGCTGCGGAGGTGTCCGATGATAAACTCACCGCTAAAAAGGGCGGCGATTTAGGTTTGTTCATCGTAGGTAGTATGGAAAAATCATTTGAAGAAGTGGCAAGTGCCTTAAAAGCAGGTGAAGTGTCTAAACCAGTCAAGTCTTCATTTGGTTATCATTTGATCAAAGTGACCGAGTTAGTCGCTGGCGACGTTAAGTCTTTTGAAACCGTTAAGAACGAAGTCACCAAAGCCTATCAAAAGGCTCAGGCTGAAAATGCCTTTTACGAAGCGGGTGAAAAGCTGACTCAAATGAGCTATGAAAATCCAGATAATTTGTTGACTGTATCTGAAGCACTTAGCCTTACCGTTAACAAGTCGGGATTATTTGCCAAAGACAAAGGCGATAAAATCGCCGCAGAGCAAAAAATTCGTGATGCTGCATTTTCTGAGGAAGTATTGCAAGGCAATAATAGTGCGCCGATTGAATTAGGTGCGGATCGTTTGGTTGTATTACGGCTGCTCGAGCGCAAACCAGCCGCAGTACGCGAGCTAAATGCCGTCAAACAAGATGTGATTGCTGCACTCAATAGCGATAAGGCCAGCAAGCAAACGATTGAACAGGCAAATAAGATCAAGCAACGAGTACAAGCTGGAGAAACTATCCAGAAAGTAGCTGCCGAGCTTAAGTTGGCTGTAAAAGAGTCAATTGGCTTGACGCGTAGCAAGAACGCTTTACCAGAACAACTTAGCGATGCGATTTTTAAAGCAGCAAAGCCAGTTGCTGGTAAAGCAACGACTTTTACTGTTGGGCTACCTACTGGTGAACAGGTTGTGGTCAGTCTGAAAAAAGTCGCCTTGGGTGTTATTAGCGATGATGATAAGAAACAGATGCAATTGGCTAAGAAGAATCTCGCCAAGGCATTTGGTCAGTCAGAATTTAATGCAATGCTAGCTAGCTTGCAAGCAAATGCGGATGTTTCTATTAAAGCTCAACCTAAGTCGCAGTAACACATAAACAAACCTAGCCGATAGATCAATCACTGATTTATCGGCTGGATTTCAGCTTACAAACTTCACAAACAGATTAAACCGCGTTTTCAGCAAGTTTAGCTTGCAAAAACCCCATAAGGTCAGTAAACGGAATTTCCTGATTTTGCTCTACGGTTCT
This sequence comes from Methylomagnum ishizawai, assembly GCA_945861705.1. GTDB lineage: Bacteria > Pseudomonadota > Gammaproteobacteria > Methylococcales > Methylomonadaceae > Methyloglobulus. The sequence goes on from CAMAVM010000022.1 coordinate 29,027, forward strand.
CGCTTTATATTCCACCAAACCCGTATCCAAACCCTTATCGCTGATGATGATACAGTGTGGAATACCTATCAGTTCCATATCAGAGAACATGAAACCGGCTCGTACCTTGCGGTCATCAAACAATACCTCAATACCCACTTTTAACAAATTCTGATAGAGTTGTTCGGCGGCGGTTTTCAGGCGTTCTGATTTGTGCATGTTCATGGGGCAGATAGCCACTTGGAAAGGCGCAAGGCTGGCAGGCCATAAGATGCCTCGTGCATCATGGTTTTGCTCAATGGCTGATGCGACCACGCGGGAAACGCCAATTCCGTAACAACCCATTATCATCGTCTGGTTTTTACCGTTTTCGTTGATAACGTCCGCTTTCATAGCAGCACTATATTTTGTGCCGAGTTGAAAGATATGGCCGACTTCAATTCCCCGTGCAATTTCTATTTTACCTAAGCCATCCGGGCTGATGTCGCCTTCAACTACCGTGCGAAGGTCTTCAATTTGTGCAGGGAAGGGTAGGTCACGTCCCCAGTTGACTCCGGTGAAATGTTGTCCATCTTCATTAGCACCACAGACAAAATTAGCCATTAAGGTCACACTGCGGTCAGCGATGATCTTCATGGTTAAATTGATAGGTCCAATAGAACCCGGTTTGCAATGGCAGTTTTGGTTGATTTCCGCATCATTTGCGAAGGTGAGCGGCGCGAAAATACCGTCTATTTTTTCCACTTTGAGTGGATTCAGCTCGTGGTCTCCTCTCAGTAACAGAGCAACCAGCGTGTCATCATCACCTTTTACAATCAGTGTTTTCAGGCACTGTTGGACAGGAATGGTTAAAAATTGACTGACTTCTTCAATGCTATGCTGATCGGGTGTGCTAGCCTTGGTGAATTCTGCACTGGCAGCATCACGGTTGCCAACTGGCATGACAGCTTCGGCTTTTTCGACATTGGCGGCATAATCGCCTTCATCAGAAAAGGCAATGGCATCTTCGCCCGATTCAGCCAAGACATGAAACTCATGGGATACCGCGCCGCCAATTGAACCTGAATCCGCGATGACGGCACGAAACTTCAAGCCAAAGCGGGTAAATATCGTGGTATAGGTTTGGTGCATGACGGCGTAGGTTTCATCAAGTGATTCCTGGCTTAAGTGGAAGGAATACGCATCTTTCATGATGAATTCACGGCAGCGCATCACGCCAAAACGTGGACGGATTTCATCACGAAATTTAGTTTGAATTTGGTAATAATTGATGGGCAATTGCTTGTAACTTTTGATCTCGTTACGTGCCAGATCGGTAATAATCTCCTCGTGTGTAGGGCCAAGGCAAAAATCGCGGTCGTGGCGGTCTTTTAATCGCGCCAGTTCTGGACCGTATTTTTCCCAACGACCGGTTTCTTGCCATAATTCAGCAGGTTGCAAGGCTGGCATTAGCACTTCAAGTGCACCCGCCTTATCCATTTCTTCGCGTACTATCGCCTCAACTTTCCTGAGTACACGAAGACCTAATGGAAGCCAAGTATAAAGCCCTGCGGCGAGTTTACGGATTAATCCGGCTCGTAGCATCAGTTGGTGGCTGATAACGACAGCATCGGCAGGTATTTCTTTTACAGTATTAAGTGGAAACTGGGATGTACGCATGTTATTTCTTGGTAAAAAATTGGCTATTTTACAGGGTTAACAGCTATTTCGTAGTGTTCTTATGGTATGAATTAATGCTGGCTTTTGACGCACCTATTCTGCAACAAAAATAGCGAACACAATCACATTATTAGACAAAGTACCTTAGGAATGGCTTATTTCATATATAATCCAATCAGGATTTTTATGGCTAAAAGCTGACATTCTGTACGCCCAATAATCGAGCTAGCAGGGCTTTTTACAGTGCTGCATACTGATTCGTACTCACTCAAAAATTAACCACTAACGGGCTAAGAAGTTTAATTTAATGATGTTTATTGCTGCCTTGCTCAATAGCCGGTTAAAAAATTGGCAAACTATCGCACTCACTACGGTGTTGTTTTACGTAGCAGGTCGGTTAGCGTTTCCCTTGGCTTGGTCGCAAAGTCATGTGGCCGCAGTATGGCCGCCTGCGGGTATCGGGCTAGGTGCGGTGTTATTGTGGGGCAATGCAGTGCTACCGGGCATTTATCTAGCTGATTTGTTACTGCATTATGAAATGTTCAATACGGCTGATACACCAGTCAAGCAATTGATTTTTTTCCTTAGTCCACTGAGCAGCGTCTTACGTTCATGGCTAGGTTGCCTTCTTGTCAAACGCTACGCTGACTTCCCTAATGAGCTGGTTTCCTTACGATTAAACGTATTGTTCTTTTTTTTAGCGGGTCCGACAGCTTCTTTTTTGCCAACAGCTATTAGCACAGCGGGGTTGCTGTTAACGAATACTATTACCGAACAAGACATTGGCTTCACTTTTTTGATGTGGTGGTTGGGTGACTGTTCAGGTATCGCGGTGTTTACCCCCTTATTTTTTATTATTTTTAATAAATCACATCGAATATGGCATCAGCGTTTGCTTTCTTTGGGATTGCCGCTGATTGTTGTGTTTATGGTCGTTGCAATGGGTTATTTCTATGCTCAAGGGAAGGAGCTAGAGCGGTTAAATAAGCTCATTAGTAATCAAATGGAAGCCGTTAAATATGCTTTGCATGATGAATTTTCTATCCATTTGAATGTGTTGGATCGCCTCAAGGATGTGCTTACCCTCAATAACGTAAACGAAACATATTTTCGCTTTAATGCACAAACCGATTTAAAAAAACATCCTGATTTGGCTCGCATTGAATGGTTAAAGGCGGTAAGGCAAAACCAAGCGTATCGTTTCGTGAGTCAATATGCTGAGGCTAATCAGAATAGCCATTCCACTGACTTTAATGCCATTCCCGAGCTAGTTAATACGCTAAATATCAAGCAGGACATCGTCACCCTAATGGGCAAACAACAGTATCTGGTTGCTGTGCCCCGTTTCGAAACGGGGCCTAATACCTGTGAATGTGTTAAAGGCGTGGTGGTCGGGATTTTTGATATTAAAGCCTACTTGTATGATGCGATGCGCCGAGGTAATTACAAACATATCATTGTTAGATTGACCGATGATGTTAGTAAGCCCACGTTTGAATCCATTTTTGGACTGAATAATGACGAAGCAATCGTCGATCCACTTAACCTAAGCAAGCTGGAAACCATAGCGTTAGGTAATCAAAATTGGTTTTTGCAAGTTGCACCTAATAAAAGTTTCCTGGCGGAATATTATTCTTGGTCTCCGTGGCAATTATTGGTAGGTGGGATGTTTTTGACCGGACTCATGAGTATCGGTTTGCTGGTGTTGACGGGGCATACCGAATTTGTTGCTACTCAAGTTGATAAACGGACGCTGGAACTTAAACGCAGTAATCGCAAATTGGCTGCGCGGGAGCGGCAATTCAGGAAATTGGTGCAAACCCAATCGGCAGTCGTATGGCGGGCAGATCCGGTGACGTTCAGGTTTGTGTTTGTCAGTGCCGAAGCGGATAGCATTTTAGGTTACCCCGTCAAACAATGGCTGGATGAACCTGATTTTTGGCAGAAACACCTCCATGAAGATGATAAGGAAACTGTGTTAAATGCCTGTGCGCGAGGCAGTTTAAGCACCAAAAATAACAGCACCGATTTGGAATATCGCATGATAGCCGCAGATGGTCATATCGTCTGGTTGCGTGACGTTGCAACAATGGTAGTCGAGGCGGGGGTGATTACCGAGTTGTACGGTTTTATGATCGACATCACTCGGCAAAAGCACTCAGAAGAGCAATTACGCCTAGCTGCGAATACCTTTGAAAGCCAACAGGGTATTATGATTACCGATAAGGATGCCAATATTTTGCGAGTTAACAAGGCATTTACTCAGATTACGGGGTTTTCGGCACCGCAAGTCATCGGGGAAAATCCCAGGTTTTTGAAATCAGGGCGGCATGACCTGACGTTTTTCCAAGATTATTGGGAGCAGCTATTAACTAACGATAAGTTTGAGGGTGAAATCTGGAATCGTCGTAAGAATGGCGAGATTTACCCGGAGTGGCAAACGGTGACGGCAGTTAGGAATGACCTGGGCGAAGTGAGCCATTATGTGTCTGTGTTCTCAGATATTACCGAAAAGAAAGATGCGGAAGACAAGATTCATAGCATGGCTTTTTACGATCCATTAACCAGCCTGCCTAATAGACGCTTATTATTGGATCGATTTGACCAGGAAATAGCCATTGCCAGAAGGCACAAGCAGTTCGGTGCCGTGTTATACCTTGATTTAGATCATTTTAAGATTTTGAATGATTCACAAGGTCATCTGGTCGGCGATGAGTTATTGATACAAGTCGGTAGTCGTCTCGCTTTGGTACTTCGGGAAGAAGACACCCCAGCCCGCTTAGGCGGAGATGAGTTTGTGGTGTTATTACATGCTAATTCGGAAACATTAGCAGCAGCCGGTGACCATGCGATGGTTGTGGCTGAAAAAATTCGGGAGCAACTCAATACCCCGTTTGTATTGGGTCAATATCAGCATCAAATTGGCACCAGCATTGGCATCGCGCTGTTCCCTGAGAACCAGGAAAATCCCGATGCCGTATTACAGCAAGCGGATACCGCCATGTATCGGTCAAAATCCAGTGGACGCAATGCCATTAACTTTTTCCAGCCCAGTATGCAGGTTGCTGCGGATTTGCGTTTAAGTCTGGAAAATGACCTACGAGGAGCCATTGCCCAGGGACGGTTTATCCTTTGTTACCATCCGTTAATGGATGCAAATGGCAATATGGTGGGTGCTGAAGCCTTAATTCGCTGGGAAGATAAGCTTAAAGGGCGGTTGTCGCCAGCCGATTTTATTCCCGTTGCTGAAGAAAGCAATCTCATCCTGACTATCGGCAAATGGGTGCTTTTGGAAGCGTGTAGCCAGATTAAAATGTGGGAAGATGCCGGGCTTGGAATCTTGCCGTACGTATCTATCAACGTGAGCTCACGGCAATTCAGGCAGCAAGATTTCGTGAATCAAGTCAAGTTTGCGATTGAAAGCATTGGCATAGCGCCTAACCGCTTGGGGATTGAGTTGACCGAAAGTGTCATGATTGTCGATATTCAAGACACCGTTGATAAAATGAAAGCCCTTAAAGCTCTGGGGGTGTCGATTGCCGTGGATGATTTCGGAACCGGTTATTCTTCCTTGGTGTACCTGAAAAAGCTACCGTTAGATGTGTTAAAAATCGACAGAGGCTTTGTTAGGGACATCCTGAGCGATTCCAGCGATGCAGTTATCGTAGAAACCATCATCAGCATGGCAAAACACTTGAATATTCAGGTTATTGCAGAAGGCGTGGAAACTGCCGAGCAACTGGCGTTCCTAAAAGAGAAAGGTTGTTCAATATTCCAAGGTTATTATTTCGATCAACCGTTAACTGCCGCTAATTTTGCGGAGACGTATTTGAAGAAAGAAAAATAGGCTAAAGGCGCAAGGTCTGCTGTTTTTTAGTCTTGCGCCTACTTTTTAAGACAACCGGATAAAGCATAGCGCATCGTCAACAAGGTCATCATCGTTGGGTATTGAATAAAGCGATTTTCAAAATAAAGCGTGACCGTAACGCAAATCATCACTAGCCAGGGATCAACTACGCCTGAGTCAGCAATAGCTTGCATACGTTGAAGGCTATCGCGATCAATTTTATGACGCTGTTCAATGAAAAATAAGGTCGCAAAAGCAATGATTAAAGTGAAATAAATGGGAAAGAAAAAGAATATTGGCGAATCGGTAACAAACAACGGTTTCCAATAGGCAAACCACGCAAATAAGATACTACTAGCAAAAAGATCGTAGCTGATTGTTTCGGGCAGCTTTTTAAAAAAATTACCGATTATCGTTGCAATAGCAATCGTCAAACCCACGTACATAAATACAGGCGAAACCAACACGCCCTGTAATGGGCTTTTGGTTTGCACAATAACGGCCAAAATAAGACAAAGCGCTACGAAAACTGGCATGGTGGGCTTATTAAGATAAACTTAAATGAATTTGCGTTGCTTATTAACGCGTACACATCATCAGTGTAGCTGGAAATTTCAAAACACAAATTGTTTATGTCATTAGCTATGATTTTCAGCCTTAAGCAATTCCAGTGATAATTCCCGGCTAAATTCTCCTAGAATTCTACTAAGTGCGCGGACTGTTGCTGGATAAGACGAATCAGACAGTGAATGCTTGATAAGCGAATGACCATTTTTTAAGATGTCATGACTGGATTCGTTTTTTATTGTCCAATTGGCTTCCAGATTGGCTGATTCGCCAGGGGTAGTATCAAAGCGGATTATGTCTATGATGACTTGTAAATCTACCGTGCCATGTATGCTCCAAGGATAAGTATGGATGATGTTGTTGGGCTGCAAAGTGGACAAATTACGGGTTAAGGCTTGCAGCAGGTTATCTTGTAAGGGTGATGCCCATTGCTGAAATTCCGCGATTTGTACGGTGTTGTTTGAGGATCGAGTAATAATTTGGTTATGTTCCAATAGAATAGGAACAGTTACTGGACCAATCCCAATGGTACGTTGCCTGCTGGTTTCTACGGTTGATGGAGCTGACTGGCTCAGTGGTTCAAGGACATAGAACTGCACAGTAGGCGCGCGAACGCATCCTGATAATAAAACACCTAATACAATTGTGAACACTGATTTAATCATCTTTATCCTCGTCTTTGCCGCGAATTAAGGATTCAGGGTGTTGTTCCAGATAATCGGTCAGTTGCTTCATGGAACGAGCCGCTTGGGTGAATTCCTGGAGCATTTTGTGGAATTCATAATAGCCTGTCGAGCCAGGCTCCAGATTACCCAGCACCCCCTGAGCTGATTTAATCGTGCCACTAGCATTGCCCAGTGTTTCTTTAGCTGTCACTAAAGTACCATTTGCTGAGATAAGCATTCCGGTTGCTGCTTTTGAGGTATCTTGCAGTGATACCAAGGTTTTGTTCATTTCCACAGTCAATTTATCCAACGGTAATTTAGCGATCTTATCCATAATCGTTTGGGCAGAATGGGTAAATTCCTCAAAAGAACTTGCCGTAGTCGGGAATTCGGGATAATCACTGTGATGATCGTTGCTGGCGAGTATTTTACTTTCAGGATGAAAGTCCAGGTCGATCAGCAATTGACCGGTGACTAAACTACCGGTCTGCAACTGGGCGCGTAATCCTTTGTTGATGAGTTGCGCCATTACGTCTTTGTCGCTGACTTTGTTATCGTCATTAATGGATTCGATGCGGTCTGGCTCGAGTTCTACGATGACCGGCACATGGATTTCTGCGGTTTTCTTGTCTAGCTCCAAGCTAATATCAATGACTCTACCAATCGGGATGCCGCGCAATTGCACAGGCGCACCTACGGTTAGGCCACGCACTGAACCATTAAAGTGCATCACATATTTTAATGTGTTGGTATACGTCATTTGGGTGGATTCGTCGTAAGTATCGTAGAGCTGAAACAGGCTATGTTCAGGTTCGACTTCGGTAAGCTTATCCTTGCCTGATGCACGGAAAGCAATGCCACCACTAAGCAACGAGACTAACGGTCCAGTCCTGATTTTGAAACCATCTGCACTGGCGGATAAGTCCACCCCGCTATCTATCCAAAATCGGGTGTTTTTTCTGACGAACTGATCGTAAGGCGCATTAATGAAGATGCTCAAGCGGATGGCATTGGCTTCATCGGAGAGTTTATGGCTCAATACTTCGCCAACTGGAATGCCATGAAAATTAATGGGTGTACCAGGGCGCATAGAACCCAAGTTATTGGTTTCCAATATAAATCGCCTGCCATCGACTTGGCTTTTCATGATCGGCGGAATCGTCAATCCGGTAAAGTGGAATTGCTGTTTACCATTGCCAGGTCTTAGTTCAATATACGCTCCAGATAGCAATGTACCCAGTCCAGACACGCCGCCCAGTCCTACCTGCGGCTTTACCACCCAAAAGCTGGTGCCATCCTTGAGATATTCCGTTGCATTGCTGTTCATCTGGGCGCTGACTTGGATGGTTTTTAAGTCATCGTTGATTGAAATAGCAGTGACTTTGCCAATTTCTACATCCAGATAGCGTATTTTGGTCTTATCGACTTCCAAGCCTTCAGCCGTTGGAAAGTTGACAGTGATAATCTCACCTTTTTCTGCGGCAGATTTGTAGATCAGCCAGGCACTGACCAGTAAAGCAATAATCGGCAAAAACCAAACCAGCGGCAGTCCTGGCTTTTTGCTCAAGGTGATGTCTGTTGCATCGACTTCTTCGCTAGAGTTATTCATAACTGAACTGATGGTCCCAAATAAGCCGTGGATCAAAACTTTTTGCCGCAAACATAGTCAGCACGACGACCGCCGCAAATGCCGTGGCAGCAGGTCCTGCGATAACTTGCGCTACACCACCCAAATCGACCAAGGCAACCAGTATGGAAATCATGAAAATATCCAGCATAGACCAACGCCCGACAAAAGCGATGACACGGTACAGGCGAGTAAATAATCGGGCGTTGACCTGCCATTGGTAATGTACGCACAGCAACAATAAGCTCAATCCCAGCAATTTCATCAAGGGTACGAGGATGCTGGCGACCAGCACCAGCAAAGCAATCGGGAGCATATCACTGTGGATTAATGCCACAATTCCGCCGATGATGGTATGGGTTTCAGCTACACCAAGCTGGGTTACGGACATAATGGGGAAAATATTAGCTGGAATGTACAAGCATAAAGCACTGATAATTAAGGCGATAGTATGTTGCACACTGTGTGGTTTACGTGAGGTAACAGAATGTCCACAAACGGGACACAAGGTTTCTGCGAGTGATTTTATTAAATTGCCGCACTCATGACAACGGATAAATCCTTGTTTTTGTGCGGTATTTAGGGGTTTGATGGTCATGGCTTTTTGCTTAATTGAGCAATGCGCCGCCAAAACAGATAGCTATCCAACTCATTGGACAGCAGGGTATTAACGATAAGCAAAGCAATAAAAGCATACAAACCGAAGCCAAATCTAAGTTCCGCCATACCCGCCAGTTTAACGCAAGCCACGATAATCCCCAACGCATACACTTCCAGCATCGCCCATTCATTAAGATGTTGCAGCCAGCGCATCCAATGGAATAGGTGAAAGTTAGCTTTTTGTATAAACAAATGAAAGCTTATCAAAAACGCCAAACCCAAATTGACCAACGGCAGCAAAACGCTGGAAATCAAAACCAAGACCGCCACCGCCCACATATCTTCTTTAAGCAACGCCAATACGCCCGACCACAACGTACCGTCGTGGCTATTGCCGAAAATCTTGATACCGACCATCGGTAACAAGTTAGCGGGTACTATTAATATGAGTCCGGCGAGTGATAATGCCAATGTCCGCTCTATGCTGTGCTTACGTGGTCGTTGCAATAAATAACCGCAACGCGGACAGTGCGCCTTCTCGCCATGTTCAGGGGCGGCTGGTTTCAACAATAAGTCGCATTCAGGGCAGGCTTCATACCTAGGCGACATAGGCACAAGGCTAAAGGCTAAAGGTGCAAGGCAAAAGCAAAAACAAGGCGATTTTCGCCTTGTGCCTTTAGTCTTTCGCCTGTGTTTTTTCTCACCACTGCGATTCACCGGTTTCTGGATCGTACATTTCATGAACGATTTTATGGCGATTAGCGATTAGCTCATCAATGCTGGGCGAGTTGCTCATGGCACGGCTGATAGCAAGCTTCATCGCTTCGTAATTGGTGCGGTATAGGTCTTTTCTGTCCAAATCAGGGTTGGTGGCACATTCCGGCGCAATCCACAGCATGGCGATAATGCACAAGTCATTGGCTAGCTCTTTTTGGATAACACCAGCAATCACACTATCCAACACCGCATCAGCCACAGCAGATTGTACCGGGCCACCGAACAAGTTGACGTAAGCCGCAGACTTGATCGTGACTTTGGGAACAATTATCGTAGCAGGCCGCACTTGCTGATTACAGGCACGAATAGCAAACATGCGAGTATGCCCTTCTGTTTGTCCCATTAAGGTGGCAAACGCATTTCCTGCGGGACCTTTGACACTGCCGATTAGTATTTCCGGCATGGCATCTGTACCTTGTCCATCACTGGCAAACACCGTGGCTTCACCTGTTCTAAACCAAATTGTATCTGACATAAAATCTCCAATTATTAAACTAAATACTGCATTCTATGCTGGATGAAGTTATCGTGGCAAGAATTCCCATAGCACTACGTTGCCGATATATACGCGATTTTTAAGGCTCACAATAACAAACTTCTCCCCCCAAAGAGCATTTTGATTCTTTGAGCGGTTTATTCGATGCGTGACAGCTCTCTTCTACACAACTGTAGCTGATGCGACAAACTAAGCTTTCATATCAGCCTATCAAAATGCTAACCGCGTTTGTTTTGGCACTAGTGGACATAAGTTAGTAAAAATCACCCAAACTATTGTATAATGCCGATATAGCTTTAGAGCTAGGTTATTCGTGCCGACAATCAATTCTGCTCCTTCCCCCTGTTAATCTGGTAAATGGACTTGAATTTGCCAAGCCTTGGCTAATCGACCGTAGCCCACTTGAATGATTCGACTGTGTATCATAGCTTATCGCGCTACCGCGCATCCTCCCTCTACCAACAGGTAAATTAATGTCCAACGATGTCTTTCCTATACCCTCCTTCCATGATTTAGATTTGATTGAACCGGTGCTTAAAGTACTGGATGATGTCGGCTATGAAACCCCTTCGCCGATACAAGCGCGGGTCATCCCACACATGCTACTCGGCAAAGATGTGTTGGGGCAAGCTCAAACCGGCACAGGAAAAACTGCCGCTTTTGCGTTACCCATATTGTCTCGTATTGATCTCAAAAAGAAAGATCCTCAAGCCCTAGTATTAGCACCAACGCGGGAACTGGCGATCCAGGTGGCAGAAGCGTTTCAACGTTACGCCGCACATCTAAAGGGCTTTCACGTCTTGCCTATTTACGGCGGACAGGATTACAGCACACAGCTACGCTCACTCAAGCGTGGCGCTCATGTCGTCGTCGGCACTCCGGGTCGGGTCATGGATCACATGCGCCGTGGCACATTGCTGCTAAATAATCTTAGCGTTCTGGTGCTTGATGAAGCCGATGAAATGCTAAGGATGGGATTTATTGACGATGTCGAATGGATTTTGGATCAATTGCCAGAAAAGAAGCAAATCGCCCTGTTTTCCGCAACTATGCCATCGGTTATTCGCAAAATAGCCCAGAAATACCTGCACGAACCCGAAGAAGTCACCATTAAAGTGACGACAGCTTCCGCAGAAAATATCCGTCAGCGTTTTTGGTTGGTCAGCGGCGTACATAAGCTGGATGCGCTGACCCGCATCCTGGAAGCCGAAACCTTTGACGGCATGATTATATTCGTCAGGACAAAAACAGCCACGGTAGAACTCGCCGAAAAGCTGGAAGCTCGTGGTTACTCAGCGTCTCCCATCAACGGTGATATGTCGCAAGCACTGAGGGAGCGGGCGATCAACCACCTTAAAAACGGCAAGCTGGATATTTTGATCGCCACCGATGTTGCCGCTCGTGGACTGGATGTAGATCGCATTACCCACGTCGTCAACTACGACATTCCTTACGATACCGAATCCTATATCCATCGTATCGGCAGAACAGGTCGTGCCGGACGCACAGGCGATGCAATTTTGTTTATCGCACCTAGAGAACGCAAGCTGCTGTTCAACATCGAAAAAGCCACCAAACAAAAAGTGGAAGAGATGGGTTTGCCATCGACAGAAGTCATTAACAATAAGCGCATCTCCCGTTTTAAACAAAACATTACTGATACCTTAGCTGCCGAAGAATTGAGCTTTTTCAGCCAACTTATTGAACAATACGAGCAAGAACATAATGTTACCGCACTGGATATTGCTTCTGCCTTAGCCAAGCTGGTGCAAGGTGACACGCCTTTATTAATGCAAAACCTGCCCAAACGACCTAAAGACAGCCGAGACGATAGAGAGAGCAGGGACAGCAGACCGCCCAGATCAGATAGGTCAGAAAGATCAGACAGGCCGGATCGCTTTGAACGTCCACAAACAGAACGCAAACCGCGTCGCGCTGGTGGTGCAAACATTGAAATGGAAACTTACCGCATTGAAGTCGGTCACGCCCACGGCGTAAAACCTGGCAATATCGTCGGAGCTATCGCCAATGAAACTGGCATCGACGGCGACCATATTGCCCGTATCAAAATTGAAGAAGACTACAGCACGGTGGAATTACCCGCTGGTATGCCCAAAGAATTGTTTAACGAATTGAAGAAAGTCAGAGTCGTCGGACAAGCACTTAATATTTCAAAGCTTGGCAGCGGAGCTGATACCGACACGGGTTCTGCCAAATACAAAGCTGACGATACCGCCAAAAAAGTAGATAAGAGCAAGAAAAGAATCAGTACAACGTCCAGACGTGCCAAACCAAAAGCGGTTGATGCTTAATTTTAATGGAGGTTTTGTTGGTTGTTCTTAACGCCAACGCCAACAAAGCGGGAGTTGGATTTGTACGCTCGATCTCGCTAAGTTAAACAAGAAAATACCTGTTTCTGCCGATCCAGTCTGGTGATAAGCCGTATTTGATGGCTTATCACCGCCGATCAACCGCTGAAAATCCTGGAAACGTAGCGTTAGCGGAGTGAAGATTTTTAGTCCCCAGAAGCGATAGTGCTGTGTGTTTTCACGAAGCGCTGTTTGCGGCGTGAAAATGCACAGCTTTACGACATCGCGTCGAGTCATTGCGCACCGATGTTCCATACCCCTTGTTGGGTATGGAACGAGGGTAGCAGGACGGCTGGGGCAGCCGCAGGCATTGGCGGTCGCGTTAAGTTTTTGCCGCTTGTTTGGACAGGAAGTCCTCAAAACAAGCTTTCGCAAAAATA
>CAMAVM010000023.1 GCA_945861705.1 Methylomagnum ishizawai
AACCGCGAAAAATAGCCAAGGGTTTATGAAAAATGGCGAGATAAATGCGTATTTCAGCCGAATACCGCCCATTAAGGTGAATGCCAATTCAAAAAAATCGGCTTTTGACCAGTCAGCCGGAGTTTCTGCTGTTTGTGCAAAGGTCTCAAGCTATATTCGACAAAAATATAACTTGTTCGCATAAAAACAATTCCCCAATCACACCAAATGCAGCAAATCCCGATGCTTACGCACTCTTACCGAAGCAATACAAAGGAATGAGGCAAACGCCGCCGCCATGATGTAAAAGGCAATCGGTGAATATGAGCCTGTCATCGTAATCATTTTAGTGACCAGTATGGGTGCGGTGCCGCCGAATATCGCCGCCGCCAGATTACAAGCGAGAGACATGCCCGTGTAGCGCGTTTTGGTTGGGAATAGCTCGACCACCAAAGTAGGGATGGGCGCAATGTAAGAGCCTAAGATGACCGCAAACAGGAGTTGCGCCGTCAGCACAGATGCAAAGGTATTCTGCTCCAACAAGTAGATATAAGGTATGGCGAAAGCGATATACGAAATTAATACAATTTTTAACACGATTTCCCGATCTTTGTTATCACTAAGCCAGGCTGAAATGGGTGCGACAACCATCATGGTCAACAAACTAAGGGAAAAAATCAGCAAGGAATCTGAAGTGGAAAACTTCAGGAACTTAACCAAAAAGCTCGGCATAAAAACCGTTTGGATATAAAACGGTATGGTCACGGCCAAGTAAACACCTATGCCCAATAAAATTTCTTTGTAGCTTTGCTGCAACGCTTCTTTAATGGGCGCATCAGAGGTATGTCCGGCTTCTTTTGCTTCCATAAAGACCGGGCTTTCATCCAGTTTGGTGCGGATATATAAGCCAACTATACCGATAAAAAAGCCCAGGATGAACGGGATACGCCAGCCGTAGCTATCAAAAGCTTCCGCAGGCATAAGATGCGCCAACGCAGCGGCAATCATCGCACCGCTAAACAACCCGATCAACATGCTGAGTATGGAGAAGTTACCCATTTGGTTTTTATTTTTTGTGGAAGCATGTTCCACTAAGTACACGATAGAACCGCCAAACTCCCCCCCGATAGCAACGCCTTGTACCAAGCGAATCAGCGTTAACAATACGGGTGCCCATAGACCTATCTCTTGGTAAGTCGGTAGCAACCCTATACATGCCGTGGGAAAAGCCATAAGCAAAATCGAAAGTGCGAGTGCATTTTTACGCCCGTACTTATCACCAATATAACCAAAAAACATAGCTCCCAAAGGCCTCATGAGAAACCCTACGGCAAAAATACCAAACGTTGCAATCAGCGCAACAGCATCATCGCCAGGAGGGAAAAAATGCTTGCTGATAAGCGCGGTAAACGTGCCGTACAACGCGTAGTCGTACCATTCCAAGCCATTACCTATCATAGTAGAGGCAATGACTTTTCTAACTTGTGACATTTGGAGTCCTTGTGTGGTTTTTAATCAAGTGTTTGTTTGAGCTTTTAAGCCCAAATCTTAAGATGATTATCCTGAAAAAATTAATTTCACTGTGGGAGAATGGTCAATGGCGAAGCCTTAACCATGAAATTTCTGATTATTGTAATAGCACTACCTATTAGTGTTTTAGGCTGGATTGATAAATCCAGCCTAAAACCGTTGTCGGCACTATAAGGTCAACGTCATGCTACGAAACCCGTTTGCACCTACCAATGTGCCATCATCACTCAATAACTGTACACAGTTGTCGTTACCTGGATAAAAAAGCGCGGCTTCAATGTTAAAGCCTTCTAACTCTAACCTTTTCAATTTGTTGAGTTTTCCAGATTTACTTGACCACTTATACAACTTGCCTTCTTCTTTTTTATGGTCTTTGGTGGGAATGTTTTCATGATACGGCCCAGCTACGACAAGGTATTTATGGTTTTTATGGCGGGTGATTTCCCGAATACCAAAACCATCCAAATCTAGCTCGATGGGGTCGGCAAACTTGGCTTGCAGGCCGTGAATGACTTCATAAGGATTCTTTAATTTTACGATTAAGGCTTTGCCATTTTCCAACCTGCCGTTCTTGATGTCGCCGCCGCTTAACGGATTCCTGAACCCAATCAGCAGACCATTATCCGGCGTGGAAGCAAGCCCCTCAATACTCAGACCGCTAATGGCTTTAGCCTGGTTTTTTTTCGCCTTACCTAAATGATAGTGGTTAAAACGGTCATCATCCTGTAAATCCGCTATCAATGTCGTGTAGATGTCGCCTGCGGGTGTAATGGCGAATTTATTATTCGCTGCTAATTTGATACTGACGGCTAACAAACGATGACGGGATTCTCTGTATTCACCTGTTCGACTGGTCGAATGCGAACCAATCCAGAAATAAGTCCCGGCGATTTCTGCCGCACTTTCCAGGTCGATTTCCAAATCTTCGCCATCAGCAACTATACCTTTAAATATCGCGCTCAATTTGACCGTTTGCAGCGGCTTATCGAGGACATGCCGGTCATAGATACGCAACAGATTATCTTCATCATCGGCAACGATGAACAAGTTGTCATTGAGCGCGACTGCACCGGATGGGTTGGAGATGCCCAGATATTTTTGTTCCACAATGTCATCAGTTTTCATCGAATCAACTCCGGTCAGTTTGGATAAACGCTGGTTTTCTGTAAAAACCAATAACTAATAGTAAGCCTAAGCTGCCCCAGAGTAAACTGGGTACTAGCCAGAACCAGTTCTGATAAAACGTTGCGGGTGGATTTTTTAAGTACGGCACTTCATATAAGCCAGCCCAGGGTTGCAGCATCGGAGATTGCTCAAGCACCTCGCCGGATGCCAACGACACTGTTGAAATACCCGTATTGGTGACGCGCAACACTGGCCTGCGGAATTCCACGCCCCGTGCTAGGGTCATGTACATGTGTTGATAAGGTTCTTGCCAAGTGCCGTACCAGGAATCATTGGTCGCATTCACAATAAACTGTGCGCCGAGATTAGCTAAATCCCGCGAAAACTTGGGGAACAGGCTTTCATAACAGATTTGCGGCCCCATCTTGAAACCGTTCCAGTTGAACAAGATGGTCGGCCCAGGCCCTCTGGCATATTGCCCGATCTGGGGAAGAAATTTTTTGATGACCGGAAACGTATCGGAAAACGGAATGTATTCACCAAATGCCAATAAGATGGTCTTGCTGTAATGCGGCTCGACAATATCACCTTGATTATCCAGCAAAAATAAGGAATTGGTAATCAAACGCGATTTTTGGTCAACCCCGAATGCGCCCGTCACCAAGGGCAATTGCCGATCACGCAGGAATTGGGAAAGCAGGACGGGATCTTCCTTATGGCTGAATTCCGCACCCAACAGGGACGGAAATGCCGTTTCAGGCCACATGGCGAAGTCGATCTTGCTGCCTATATGCTGATTAATGGCTTCGTCAGTCAACGCCTTAATCCGCCGGATGATTTCCTGCGTATAGCCCTCCCCTAATTCAGCGGCCATTTTCTCGGAATTCGGGGTGCTGGCTTGAATAAACAAGGTATTCAGTTTGGCATCTGGTTCTGGCAATCTTGCTTTCAGCCCTAAACCACCGATATTAAGCAGGATAAAACCTGCCAGAACGGCTGCAAAAATGATTTTGCCAGATTTTTCCTTGCGCTTTTGCCACGCCAGATAAAGCGGCAGATTGCACAATAAGGTCGCCGCACTAAGACCGCTAAAACCAATGAATTCCGCCCACTGGTAAACGGGAATATTCGCGCCGTACCAGGTATAACCGAAATTCCAGTCGAATACGGTCAGTGAATACGCGTCGCAAAGTATCGTAATCAGTGCCATCAGCCATAAGGATAAGCGTTCATCCCAATGAAATCGCTTACGCCCACAGAACCACAGCACACCTGCAACAGCAACGTATAAATGCCCGATCAAGCCGTACACAATCATGCCGATACCTGCAAAAAACCAAGGCAGATGGGCGAATTCATGCAGTGTATAAGTGACCCAATTAAAGCCAATCATCGTGAACACGAAGGCAGTGATAACTCCGCCTAGGAAGACATTTTTTAGCCTTGTTTGCTGATTCCAAAACAACCACAACGGCACAAAGCCAAATAAAGATGCCCAAGGCGGAAACGGGATATAACTGGTGCCGATGAAAACGCCGGACAGAAGTGGTAAATACCAGTTGGCTTTGCCGGATAAATTGTTATTCATGCTTGGATCAGGGATTGGGATAAAGATGGGCTATCCGACCATCAGAAAAGAGCGGATTCTATCATTAGTATCATGATTTAGCTGTTTTTCGACTATCTGAAAACCTACATACACACAGGGTGTTTAGTGATAGTAGCAGAAAAGTATGGACTCATTCCGATTCCGGCTTCTGGCAATCAACCCGCAGTTGCCGAAGACATAATTGATAACTTAACTGTATTGCCCAATATTTATAAGCTTCCTCAATATCATCCCATTCATTGGTAGAACCGGTGAGCGTCTTACCGCCAGCACGGGCATCGGCGGATGCCATCAGTAAATCGCCCGTGGTTGAATCGATTATTTTGCCTTCAATACTGGCTTTGCCGACAAAGGATTCCGTCCCCGTCACCAATCTCTTTAAGCCAGATAAGGCACGAGCGGAAGGATAAACCGACGAAAACATATCGAATAAAACGGTCGATGTCGCCACATCAGTGATGGCAAATTGCACTATCAAGGTATCTTTACCTGGCTTGTTGACCAGCTTGAAACCATTTTTAAGGGCTTCCTGTATCCGGTATTCCAGCAATTCTTTCAGTCGGAAACCATCCTCGTGGGTCATCTCATTCAGCTCGGAATCGGGAATTTTCTTAATAATGACGGGTTCTAAGATGATTTTTTTATACGCTGCCCAATTAATGCCTTTTTTCCAATACGTTAGCAAGGCATCGTCGTCTTGCCCTTCTTTTAGTAGGGAGTAATCATCAAGGAAATCCGTGGTCTCGACGTGCCGCGCTTGATACGTCCTAGCACAAGCTGTCAAAACTAGGAATATACCAACAAGAGCAACGTATTTGCTGACAGACATTATGAAATTAAACCTACTGTGTGCTGAAAATTCAGACTGTAAGTCTAATCTATTTTTTACGAAAAAACGGTTTAACGGGAGATTATTTGAGGGTGTAGACTATCATCTACTTTGCTTGAGTTTGATTTTGTTTAAGCTACAGATAAAGCAAAGCCTGGTTTAACTGGGCTATACAGCTAAACCAGGCCTCAAAAAGCCTATTCCCTGGCGGATATTGGCGACTTATCCTGATACGTCCTAGTAGCGCCAACCCATTCCATTTCCTAAAAACGAGCCTGCTGCTGCACCTAAACCGGCTGCTAGCGGATGTCCATTACCCAGCTCATATCCAAACACTGTCCCTACCACACCACCTGCCAAACCTTGATGTGAGCGGTTATCGTATCCACCTTGGTACTGAGGTTGTGGTGGATAGTACTGCTGCGGCTGTTGGTAATACTGTTGCGGCTGCTGGTAGTAATAGTTCTGCTGTGGTTGCGGGTAGTAATTGTTCACTTGTTGCCTGTAACCGTAACCACCGTGGTGTCCTCCATGATGTCCGTGATGTCCATCATGATGACCCCAACCGTGATGACCACCACCGTAACCATGTCCACCCCAACCGCCATGTCCATCCGCAAACGCAGCGGAAGAAAACAATACGGCAACTATAGCTAACTGACTTAAATAAAGTAATTTCTTCATGGCATTATTCCTATTTAGTTATTATCAATGTTGTCAAAAATAAATGCGTTCTTTAAAACTTGGTGACCATTTTACGGATTGAACATGAATGGTCGCTTAACAAAACAACTAAATAAATCTAATTTAACGCCTGCCAGACATCCCATTACCGAGGAATGAACCCGCAGCTGCACCAATCCCGGTAGCTAAGGGATGACCATTACCCAGCTCATACCCTAACACGCTACCCACCACGCCACCTGCCAAGCCTTGATGGGAGCGACCATCCTGGTAGACCGGTGGTGGCGGTGAGCCGTAATACTGACGAGGTGGATAATAGCCATCACCATGATGCCCATGTCCACGGTGATGCCCTCTATCATGACCACCTGATGCGTAAGAAACATTGGCAAAAAGCATTGCCAACACAGTGATTTGACCTAATAAAATTAATTTTTTCATCTTTCTGTCCTGTTTGTTGATTATTCAGCGGTTTAATAAGTCGGCAATGATCCAGTTACCTATTATTTGACTGTAATCATATACAGGTCGCACTTAACGCTCACTTAAAACAAAGTGTGAAAGATACAATTTTTTTCATCTTCTTCTATGCAGCTTTATCTTCTACAAAATCGCCTTAAAATCAATCCAATAGTTAAGCAAACACAGCTACTGTATAATGCGGCAAATTTATTAGATGCACACAAACTATGCCAATGATGAAAACACTACCTGCCTACCAGTAATGTTAAAAGTAAGCGACAGAACTAAATCCCAATCAAACTCTACTTTCCCGCACATCAAGCCCAACAACCCGATCTAAATGCACACATTCATCCCCGGACAACGCTGGATCAGCAGCAATGAATCTGAACTTGGCTTAGGCCTTATCCTTGAAGTTGAATTCAAACGCGTTACCGTGCTGTTTTTGGCAAGTAACGAAAAACGCATGTACGCCAGTGATAATGCGCCTTTAACTCGCGTCATATTTACCGTCGGTGATGTAATTGAATCGGTTGATGAAGAAAAAATCACAGTTATTCGCCTGATTGAGCAAGATGGTTTGATTACTTACGTGGGCAAAGATGAATATGGCGAAGAAGTCCACCTGGAAGAAATCGAACTCAACCACAACATTCAGTTCAACAAACCCCAAGATCGGCTATTTACAGGACAAATCGACCCTAACGGCTGGTTTTTATTACGTTACCAAACTTGGCAATATCAACAGCAACACCAACAATCGCCCGTAAAAGGCTTAATTGGCGGTCGAACATCGCTGATCCAACACCAGCTCTACATTGCCCACGAAGCCGCCAGCCGTGCTGCGCCGCGTATCATGCTGGCGGATGAAGTCGGTTTAGGTAAGACGATTGAAGCTGGCTTGATTATCCACCAACGGCTAATCAATGGCTTGAGCAAACGCATCCTGATTATCGTCCCGGAAAGCCTGCTGCACCAATGGCTAGTGGAAATGCTCCGGCGTTTCAACCTGCGCTTTAGCATTTTCGATGAAGTCCGTTGTTTGGAAGAATCGGGTTCAGACGGTTTTGACGTGGATGAAGACAGCATCGCGCAGCGGGTCAATCCCTTTGCTAACGAGCAATGTATCCTGTGCAGCCAAGAGTTTTTCTCTGCCCATCCGTCCCGCCAACGGCAAGCAATCGAAGCGGATTGGGATATGGTCATCGTTGATGAAGCCCATCATCTTGAATGGAATCAACAAGCTGCCAGCCCTGAATACCAGTTTGTTGAGCAATTAGGTTTGCGTTCGCCTAGCCTTATTTTATTAACAGCAACGCCGGAGCAATTAGGTCAGGAAAGCCATTTTGCCCGTTTACGCTTGTTGGATGCTGACCGTTTTTACAGTTTTTCTGCCTTTATAGAAGAAGAAAAACAGTTTGAACCCATCGCCGATGCCGCGAAATTGTTGTTAAGCGATCAGCCGTTAACAGCCGAAGTCCAAGCACAATTGGCTGAGTTGCTTAAAGAAGATAATGTCGCGCCGTTGCTAAAAAACCTAAATGATTCCAAAGAGTCTGCTGCTGCAAGAGATACTTTATTAAAAATCCTAGTTGATCACCACGGCACAGGTCGGATATTGTTCCGAAATTCTCGCCAAACCGTACGCGGATTCCCAGAACGCAAACGTCAAGCTTATCCTTTGAGTGGTCAAGCAAATGCAGCCGATTGGGAGCAAGACCCGCGTTATCTTTGGTTGGTCAGCAAAGTGCGGCAACTGGCAGGGCAAAAAGCCTTGTTGATTACCAAATACGCGCAAACGGCAATTAGCTTGGAAAATACCTTAAAAAACCGTGCTGGCATTGCCGCCGCCGTGTTTCATGAAGGTATGTCGATTATTGAACGTGATCGTGCCGCCGCGTATTTTGCCGACCAAGACAGCCCAGCACGCTTGCTAATCTGCTCGGAAATCGGCAGCGAAGGCCGAAATTTCCAGTTCGCCCATCATTTAATCCTGTTTGATTTGCCGGAAAATCCCGACCTATTGCAACAACGCATCGGGCGACTAGACCGCATCGGTCAAAAGGAAACCATCCAGATTCACGTCCCTTATCTTGAGAATTCCAAGGAAGAAGTGCTGTATCAATGGTATGACGAGGCATTGGATGCTTTCCACCTCAATAACTCGGCGGCAACGCGGGTTGCCGAAATCTTGCATGACGAATTGCAGGCCGTATTTGCCAACCCCAGCCACCAAACAATTGCGGATTTGATCGCCGACACGCAAGAACTGAATGCCGAAATCGAAACACAATTACAAAATGGGCGAGATTTACTGCTGGAACTAAATTCCTGCCGCAAAGAAGTCGCTATTGACCTGATCGACCAAATGAATCTCCTGGAAAAACAAGGCACACTCTGGCCTTATCTGGAAGAATTGTATGAATGTTACGGCGTGGAAACTGAATTCCACTCGCCGGACTGCTTCATCATCACCCCTGGCGACCACATGCGCGTATCCGGTTTTCCTGGCTTGCAGGAAGACGGCATCACCGTCACCACCAACCGCCAAATCGCCCTAGCGCGGGAAGACATGCAGTTTTTCACCTGGGAACACCCCACGGTAAGCGCGGCAATGGACTTAGTGCTGTCCAGTGAAACCGGCAATGCCACCATCACCGTGGTACGCAACAACGACCTGAAACCTGGGCAGTTTTTGCTCGAATGCTTGTTTATCGTCGAATGCAGCGCACCCGCGCAATTGCAAATAGGACGATTTCTCCCTTCAACACCCATTCGTATCCTCATCGACCAAAACTTGAAAGATTTAACGCCAGCAATAGAACACCGCAGTCTGGTAGTAAACCGCACGTCATTTGATCAGCAAAAAATCGTCGAGTTCATCAATAGCCAGCGCGAACATATCACCAAAATGCTCAATCTCGCCGAGCAAAGTGCCAAAACCGAGATGCAAACATTGGTCGATGATGCCGCCAAAACCATGCTGGAATCGCTTTCCGCTGAAATCAAGCGTCTGGTACGGCTAAAGAAAGTCAATCCATCTATCAAGCCCGAGGAAATCGAATATCTGAAAGATATGACGCTGTTGGCGCATGAACATATTCAGGCGGCGCAGCTTAGGTTGGATGCGGTTAGGTTTTTAATTACGAGTTAGAATGCCATACATTTCATTGCTGCGAGACAAACAATAGCCAATCTTTGATAATCTTTGTATTATTGGCTTACAAAAAGTTTTATGGAGGTCAAAATGCACGTTTCTTTGACAGAACAACTGGAAAAAATGGTGAAGGCGAAAGTCGCCAGCGGAATGTACAACAACGCGAGTGAAGTCATACGGGAATCCTTGCGATTTATGGAAGCGCATGAAGCGTGGATGTACCAAATAAAGTTGGATAGACTGAAAAGCGAGGTCAGCAAAGGCTTAGATCAATTGGATCGTAGTGAAAGCGTTGATGGACGCTCCTTTTTTGAAGAACTCAGCAAGGAATAACGCTTGATGCAGGGGTATAAGTTATCCAAAGAAGCCCAGCACGATTTAACAGCGATTAAAGATTACACCTTTATGAACTGGGGCGACAAGCAAGCCCAACACTATGTTTCAGAAATCAAAGAATGCCTTGAAACGCTAGTGATAAATCCCGAACTTGGAAAATCCAGGGATGATGTAAGCGAGGGATTGCGTAGTATTGGCGTTGGTTGTCATGTTATTTTTTACCGCATAGGCAAAACCGACATTGAAGTTGCCCGTGTTTTACATGGCAGAATGGATGTAACGGAACGATTTGGCATGAATAAGTAATGTAATTCGTCATTCCGGCAGGGCTTGCCGGAATCCCATGTTATTCCCTCTCCCCTTGTGGGAGAGGGGGTTTTTAGATATTCCCTAGGGTTATCGCTTGATAGTATACAAAAACGCTTTTACAACAATGCGGTTAATCGTTGTCAAGAATCTTGACGTGAGCGACTGCCTGTCCTTGGACGGAATAACCTTTGATACCTTTGTTCGATAACTTTAGAGTGACTTTTTCTGTCCGCTCATTAACTTTGTCATCCACGGGCCACACATCAATCGTACCAAACACGCTACCGGCTGGGATTATCATGCTTGAACCGAATTTCTGGTAATCCTTACCTTTTTTCGCATTACCTCCGATGCTGTATTTAACCTTGATGTTTTTGGCTGACGGCGCACTCAAGTTAATCATAAATTTACCTGCATCACCAGATGCTTCCGATGCTAAGGGATCAACTGCGGAAATGCTCACACTGGGACTGGTAACTGTCGCTAGTCGTGATATTGGTCCTGCCACCACAGGATTATTATTTACTGGCTGATTAACTATAGGAGGATTAGTCACAGGAGGATTAGTTACAGGTGGTTTTGGCTTAGACGGCGGAATTGGTTTTGGCACAGATCCATCATATTTCCGACCCATCAATTGAAATTGATCAGTAAAACCAATTACAGTCGGCGCAGTGAGCAGATCAGGTTGGTACAGAATCTGAAACCAGTTTTTTCCGTTTGGTGCGCCTGTAACTAAGGTATTAATGCCCGGTGCTGCTAAATATTTATTGCCATGCGCCTCATACAAGGGTTTTGGTATTCCACCACGGGTATCAGAAGCCCGCAGGAATGGTGCTGTTGACCCCTTCAAAGCACAGGTAAAATCACCTTGAGCGCAATTTACGCCAATATCTTCAGTTTCATTAATAAAATCCCCAGCATTTTTAAACACTGGCCCATCCGTACTGTACGGCGTTTCGACTGTGTAATAGCCAGATTGGGGAGCCGTAAAACGATAGCGCAAGCGTGAGAATACAATTTGATCGCCATCTTGTACGGCATTAACAAATGCGGCTTCTACTGCCAAAACTAATAGCGCATTATTCCCACCAACCAATGCCATGCCAGCAGAAGCGTTATAATAAAATGCTTCGTCGGGGAAATTGTCTGGAAAAGAAATAGCCTGGGTCTCATCAGGTATCGTGCCGTCTCCTGACAACATCAAACAACTTCCGTCCGCCAATTCAGCGTTATCAAGCGGTATCTTATTCGGTAAACACAGATCCAGTGCCAATGGTTCTGGGCTGGTAGAATTTAGATCGCCATAATCTTGATAATATGCCGGAAATCCGGTGACAGAATCCGGGTCGCCAACTGCTGCCAAATCGGCACTTGCATTGATGCTTGCGGTGGCTACCGCTATCGCAAGCAAAGTGTGTTGTAGTTTCATTTTAATACCTCATAATGTCAGAGATTCTGAACAATCAGGGCAATAAGATTTTACATATCAATTTCCGTCGCTTTAAGCGTTACTTGGTACAAGCTAATGGATACAATCGGTATCCTGCCATGTAATCACCCGCTGCGATTAGCCCCAACAGCGCAATAGAACCTTAGGTTAATTGTTTTTTCCGATACTTATCGTCCTTTATTGTCAAAACAGGATGCCCTTTTAATCAGATGAGAAATTCAAAATGCAAACCGTTAAACTTCTAACTGATCATGGAATCTTAAATAGTCAGTTGATTATCCTTGTCCATTTACCCTGATTGTTTAAGTGGCTTTAAATATACTCGGAATCCTAACGGCGTAAATACGTAGTAATACCTATAAAGCAGTGAAATTTTTCACACTTTAGGAACTTACAAAACTCTACAAAGTGATAGCAAATAGTGGTCGTATACGCCAAAAATGAAAAATAACTTGCTCGTTGTGCTAATGTTGGAGCGTGTAAACAAGCAAGCTACTTTTTAAAATTAATCGGGTTATTCAATGATACAAATCGGCAAAATTAATACCCTTAATGTCGCAAGTCGCATCGGTTCGGAGATTTATCTTGCAAGTCCAACATCAGCCAAAGTGCTGCTGGTAGACAAGAAACCGCCTTTGTGTCAGGTGGATGAAGCACTGGATGTGTTCGTCTACGTCGATACCGAAGGGCATTTGGCGGCAACCACCACGATTCCCAAAGCCTTAGTCGATGATATTGCTTGGCTGAAAGTGGTTTCGGTTAATCGGGTAGGCGTTTTTCTGGATTGGGGTTTGCCCAAAGACTTGTTAGTTCCGTTTGGTGAGCAACATCACGAACTGGAAGTGGGCAAATCGTATCTGCTAAAACTGTTTCTCGATGCCCAAAACCGTCTTTTAGCCACGACTAAAATCGAGAAATTCATCGCGGAAGAGGGTTTTTACTTCAAGGCAGGGCAAAAAGTATCGCTGCTTATCGCCGATAAAACCGATTTAGGCATTAAAGCCATTATCAACAACACGCATTGGGGTATGTTGTACGAAAATGAGCTGTTCCAGCCCGTGCAAAAAGGTCAAAAATTAGACGGTTTTATTCGACAAATCCGCGCAGACGGCAAAATTGACCTCACTCTGCATCAACCTGGATACGGTAAAGTTGATGAACTGACCGATAAAATCATAACCAAGCTGAAAGACAACCAAGGTTTTCTACCCTTAAGCGACAAAAGCCCACCAGAAGCCATCTATAACGCTTTCGGAGTCAGCAAAAAGGTGTTTAAACAGGCGATTGGTGCGCTGTATAAGCAGAAATTGGTGGTGATCGAGAAAGATGGGATTAGGCTGGTTTAACGACGACATTATCTCGTTTACACAAAGCTATCGGCAGTGGTATTTGGTCAACCTGCTGGTTTAGCGACCAAAACACTAACTACCGCGTAAATATTAACTTATACTTACGCGGCAAACTTCATTAAATACGCGCTTCTACGGGGTGTTTTATGTTTCTTCGGGTCAAATTTTTCGTGCAATCACCCATCTGTTTCGCATTATTTGGTGTGTTATTGCTATTTTCGCCAATGTCGATGGCCTCTGAACGTATAGGATTGGTTAAAACATACGAACCAGTTGCTACGGCAATCCGGCAAGGAGCTGAAGTTAATCTGCAAGTCGGTGCAGAAATATTTGAGGGCGACACGATTGTTACCAACTCGGATGGGGCAGTCGGCATTATCTTTAGTGATGGTGCAGTATTAACCCTAGGTCCTAGCGGCAAGTTAATTGTTGAAGATTTCCTGTTTAAACCCGCCGAACAAAGCGTTTCCTTCATATCGCGCGTAGTAAAAGGCTCGGTCGCGTTCATGTCAGGTGCGATAGGCAGGATTTCCCCAGGTTCGGTACAATTTAAAACCCCAACTGCAACGCTGGGTTTGCGCGGAACCAAAATCTTGATTAATGTCGATTAACAACTTTAACCCAACCCGATACGGGGAATCTGCTATGAACATTCGGATACTGTTTATTGTGCTAGTGGTCAGCTTGTTGACGGCTTGCTGCTCCACAGGTACGACCGTGGTTTTAATCCCCGATGCCAACGGCAAGGTCGGACAAGTCGATGTTACCACGGCGAGTGGCACGATGATGCTGTCAAAAGACAAAGAAAGCACTCAAGCATTGAATGCCAATCAAGCACCATCCAGGTCTGTTGTGTTAAGTGATAGCAAGATTCATGATATGTTTGCTGACACTTTAGCCAAAGAACCTACGCCGCCAGCACACTTTCGGTTTTATTTTTCATCTGGCAGCGCGGAGTTACTGGCTGATTCCAATGAAGAACTCGCCAAGACGAAGACAGCAATCGAAGCTCGAAAATCTTGCGACCTAAGCATCATCGGACACGCTGACCGTGTTGGCGATAACGAGACGAACCGTGGTATCTCCATAAAACGTGCCGAAACAGTCGCCAAGACTTTAATCGGCATGGGTTCTGCTAGAGAATGTATGGAAGATATTCGCTATTATGGCGAAAACGATCCTGCAATCCCCACTGCCGACAATGTCGATGAACCCCGTAATCGGCGCGTGGAAGTCGAAATTCGGTAAGTGTCTTGCAAGGATTGCAAACTACCCAACAAGGAAGTCCAACGACGCTGCCATCGACTACAATGGGGCGGAAGCAAACCATCCTCATAGGCGTTGCCCTAACATTGCTACTGTTGGCACTGGCAATAGTTAATCCTGCTGTCGTCGAACGGCTGAATAATGCCGTTACTGACATCCAGATCGGGCTACTGCCAAAAGCAACGCTTTCCCCATTACCCGTCATCGTTGAAGTAGACGAAAAAAGCCTTGCCGCTTTCGGTCAATGGCCCTGGCCGCGCTATAAAGTGGCGCGTCTGCTAACAGCCATACAAGAATCTGGAGCCCTTGCAGTTGGCATTGATGCCTTTTTTGTGGAAAAGGACAGAACGTCGCCTGCGGAAATACAGCGGGTAATAGCGCGTGATTTTAATCAAAAATTCCCCATCGCTGCCATACAAGAATCACTTAGAGACTACGATACGATACTCGGCCAGGCATTAAAAACAGGACCTTTTGTAGCCAGTTATTTTTTTGCCTTCGACAAAGCTAACGATAATCCCTGCCAGCCCAAGTCGGCAAGCGGCGCAATGCTTTCCTCTGATACAGATAAAAATGCGTTGCACCATGCCGTTAGTGTCGCCTGTAACGTGCCGCAGATTCAAGAGGGTGCAAACGCTAGTGGATTTATCAATTCTGCACCGGATAGCGACGGTATTTATCGTAAAACACCAGTAGTTCTTGAATACAAAACTCGTCTTTACCCCAGCCTTGCTTTACAAACTTTTTTATCTGCCAATGCACTTGATAATTTTTTAGTTTCTTCCAGCCAAACCGGACTCACTTTACAGCTAGGTAAAATGTCTGTTCCATTGGATAAGGCCGGGAATTTGTTGATTAAATTTCCAATTGATGAACAACGCGTTGCACGGTTTTCTGCCGCCGATATTCTTGCTGGAACTGTGCCAGCAAGCCTATTAACAGGTAAAATTGTTTTTGTCGGGTTTTCTGCGGCAGGTTTACATGAAGTTCGACCTACACCTTACGCACCGCAATTTCTCGGTGTTGAGTTCCATGCCGCCATTATTGATAACTTAGCGCGACAAGATTTTCTACATCGACCTAGCAATGCTGCTTTAATTGAAATAGCAGTTGCTACCATGCTGAGTTTAGCGTTATTCCTAGGGTTATCAGGTGCCGGACCACTAGCAATTATTGCCATCCCCAGTTTACTGATTGCTACGCTATTGGGTTTGTCACAACTACTTTTAGCCAAAACTGGTCTGGTCATATCGCCTGCGTTGCCGATTTTAATGACCTTGCTGGCATTTTTGATTTTAGTTTTAATGAAGTACATCAAGGAATTTCTTCATGCTAAAGAGATGGCTTTACTGGTTGCTCGCACCCAAGAAGGTATCATAGGCAGCTTTTGCTCCATGTCCGAATATCGAGATCCAGAAACGGGCGCGCACATCAAACGCACTCAGGAATACATCAAAGCCTTGGCGCAGCACCTGCAAAAACAACCTAAATATAAGACCTATCTGACCAATGACGTTATTGAATTATTGTATAAAGCTGCGCCACTACACGATATAGGCAAGATCGGCATTCGGGATCATATCCTGCTTAAAAATGATCGTCTTACCGAAGTCGAATTTGAAATCATGCAATCCCATCCGCAAATAGGTGCAGATATTATTAATTCGGTGGCGACACAAATCGGCTGGAATCCGTTTATGCAGCTTGCCCACCAAATTTGCTTATATCATCAGGAAAAATGGGATGGTAGTGGCTATCCCCAGGGTTTAGTGGGAGAAGCGATACCACTTTCCGCCCGCTTGATGGCACTCGCCGATGTCTATGATGCCTTAATCAGCAAGCGTGTTTACAAACCCGCTTTCTCCCATAACAAAGCCGTTGCACTCATCAAGGAAGGCAAAAACAAGCACTTCGACCCTATGGTTGTTGACGCTTTTGAAGCGATACATGAACAGTTTCGCGACATCGCTCTGCGCCTTTTAGACAGTGACGATCAACGGGAAACCTTATTGGCGAATGAAGAGTAATGGGAAGCATCAATCGCTTGTGGTTGCCCAAATACTTAGGCAAACGCAAGCCCAGCACCCACAAAGCCATCACCACAACAATAAAACCGATTTCATAACCTGGTTTTTTGTATAATCGAGCGACTTTCCGGTTATTATCAAACCATGCACACCTCTTTTAAAACCATAGGCATTTTGGGTAAGCCGAGTGATCCAAGTATTGCTAGTACCTTAGCTGTGCTTTACGGCTATTTAAAGCAACATTACCGCGTCATCGTAAGTACGGAGACTGCAAAATACATTGACAATAATTCGCTGGAATGCTGCACGATTGAGCAACTGGGGCAACGTTGCGATTTGGTGATCGCGGTAGGTGGTGACGGCACGTTTCTGTCTGCTGTGCGAGTGACTGCCCACTATGATGTGCCAATTATTGGTATCAATCTAGGGCGGCTGGGCTTTTTGGTGGACATATCGCCCAGTGAGCTGCCTGATAAGCTGCACCGAATATTGCAGGGTCATTATGTCGAGGAAAAACGCAGCCTCTTACAGGCTAAAGTCATTCGGGATAATCAAGTCATCAATGAAGAAACAGCAGTAAACGAAGTTGCTATCCACCGCTGGGTTACGCCTAGCATGATTGAAATCGTCACCAAGATTAACAACGTTTTCCTGAATTCCCAGCGCTCTGATGGTCTTATCGTATCCACTCCGACGGGTTCAACGGCTTATTCCCTATCGGCTGGTGGACCGATATTACATCCTTCACTGAATGCCTTGGTACTCGTGCCGCTTAATCCGCATACCCTATCCAACCGTCCTATCGTGATAGATGATTCGGCTGAAATCGAGATCAGCTTTTGCCAAACCAAGCAAATCAATGCCTTGGTCACTTGCGATCACATCGAAATCCCAGATGTATTAATTAGTGATAAAATTCTGATTAACAAATACCCAAAACCCATACGAATTCTGCATCCAGAAGGCCATGATTTTTTCCAGATACTCAGGTCGAAACTGAACTGGAGTGGCGGCTACCCAACGCATTGAGATGTTAGTAAACCTGACCATTATTGACCTTGCCGTCGTCAAATCGCTGGATCTTGACCTTGCTAAAGGCATGTCGGTATTGACGGGCGAAACTGGGGCGGGCAAATCCATTTTGTTGACGGCATTGGGTTTAGCTTTGGGTGACCGTGCCGATTCGGGATTTATTCGTCCCGATTGCAAACGTGCAGAAATCAACCTTGAATTTGATATAACTGATGTTCTCCAGGCGCAACAATGGCTGAAAGACCATGATCTGGATGACGAGGGACATTGCCTTATTCGACGCGTGGTATCGGACGATGGTCGTTCCAAAGCCACCATCAATAACCGCCCTGTTACCTTACAAATCTTGCAAGAACTCAGCGAAAAGCTGGTGCAAATTCACGGCCAACATGCGCACCTGACCTTACTTAACAGTGACGAGCAACGCCGTTTGCTGGATGCTTTCGGTAAAAATCAACCATTATTGGACAAGCTCAACGATTGCTACAAACAATGGCATAAAGCGAATAAAGAACTGGAAAACCTGAGCAAAGCCAGCGCTGACCAACAGCAACGAGAAGAATTCTTGCGTTTTCAGATTGAAGAATTGCAACACCTTGATTTGCAAAATTACAATTACACGGCTCTATCTGAAGAACACGACAAACTGGCTAACCTTGAAAATATACTCGCCATCGGGCAGCGGCAAGTTGACAGCCTGTATGAGAACGACCAGTTTTCTGTCAACCAACTGCTCAACCAAAGCGTCAGCGAAATTACCCAGATTGCCCAGTATGCGCCGGAACTGAACGAAATAAGCGCCATGCTTTCAGAGGCGCAAATCCAAACTGAAGAAGCTGCTTTGCAGTTGCGGCGATTTATCAAAGCACAGGAAGCCGATCCTGGGCGCATGGCGATTCTGGAAAACCAGATTGGTGTGATCCAAAAACTTAGCCGCAAACATCACGTCAATCCAGAAGAATTACCTGAATTAGCGCAAAATCTCGAACGTGAACTGCATGGCGTTACCCACAGCGGTGAACGTATAGCTGCACTTAGCTTACAAACCGAGGAATTATTCAAGCAATATCAAATATTTGCTTCGGATCTTTCATCTGTACGTCGCCAGCAAGGTACAAAACTCCAACTGCAAATATCGACAATGGTAAAAGAACTCGGTATGCCGCAAGGGGAATTCTTGGTCGATTGCTCAGTATCGTCAGACAGCACACCTAAACTCAACGGCAAAGATAAGATTGAATTCTTGGTCTGTGCTAACCCAGGCTTACCGCCTAAACCCTTGGTAAAAGTCGCTTCCGGCGGTGAATTATCGCGGATAAGCTTGGCGATACAAGTCACCACCTCCAGCGATAACACCACGCCGACCATGATTTTTGATGAAGTGGATTCTGGCATCGGCGGCGGCATTGCTGAAATTGTCGGCCAGAAATTGCGTAGTCTGGGGCTAGGGCGACAAGTGCTGTGCGTGACGCATCTGCCGCAAGTCGCGGCGCAAGCGCATCACCATCTTTATGTGGAAAAAAACAACCAAACCGACATTACTTCATCTACCGTCAGATTACTTGACGATGAAGAACGGGTAACAGAAATTGCAAGAATGTTGGGTGGCGTTACTATTACCGAAAACACCCGCACCCATGCACGAGAAATGTTAACTACAGGAACCAAAAACCAATGATCCGCTTTCCAGCCGAATGGGAAAAACAATCCGCTGTATTAATCGCTTGGCCGCACAGGACGGGCGACTTCGCCAATCGGCTTGAATCGATTGAAGAAACTTATACTTTCATCGCCAAAACGATTACCCAACAGCAAAAACTGATTATCGTTTGCCATGATGATAGTCATCAGCTACATATCAAAGCCTTGCTGCATAACGACCACAATATTGATTACATTCAAGCCACTGTTAACGATATTTGGGCAAGAGATACCGTGTTTCTCACCGTGGAAAACGATGGGCTACCGCAACTGCTCAACTTTCGCTTTAACGGCTGGGGCAATAAATATCCACATCATGAAGATAATGCACTTAATCATAAGTTATTGACCCATGTCCCATTCAAAGAGGTTAGCCATCAGGACATTGATTTTATTTTGGAAGGCGGTAGCGTTGAAAGCGATGGTGTTGATACTATCATGACCACTCGACAATGCCTGTTAAATCCTAATAGAAACAAAGGGCTGACTCAGTCTGACATTGAACAGCAACTGTTACTGCACTTAGGCGCAAAGCGCGTGTTGTGGGTGGATCAAGACAATTTAGCCGGAGATGATACCGATGCCCATATCGACACCTTGGCGCGGTTCTGCTCGGCAACGACCATCGCCTACACCAGTTGTGATGACAGCAATGACCGTCATTACCATAGCCTAAAGCGCATGGAAGCCCAGTTACAAGCGTTCCGTACTTCAACAAACCAACCTTATGAATTGGTCGCTCTGCCCATGCCAAAACCGATTTTTGACGAAGAACACCAGCGTTTACCGGCAAATTACGTTAATTTTCTCATCATCAACAACGCAGTCATGGTGCCTGCTTATTATGATACTATGGATGCCGTCGCCGTGGAACGTCTAGCGGCCTGCTTCCCTAAGCACAAAATCATCCCAACCCCATGCCGTCCATTGGTTTATCAATACGGTAGCTTGCATTGCATGACCATGCAATTTCCTGAAAAGGCGTTATTGGATTGCGAACAGTCGTAGCTTTCTTCGATGGCGATAGCAGAAACCGGCACTAACTGAATTTTATATCGGATTTCGCTTTAGCGATTGTGAAAGAATTAAATGCAGGCGTACAAACCTAGGTTTGTAGCCAACATATAATATTAAAATCAAAGAGATATACAAATAACACACGCTCTTTAGAAGGTTTTACAATGCTTTCAGTCGCTTTAGCTTGCCCACATAGCCTACTGCATGACCAATCACGTACTAATCAAGTACTCTTATACACAAATGGAAAACACCGAACCTGAACGAGTTAACACCAGCCTTCCACCCCAACCAGTAAGTTTTATGGCGGCTTTACGATTTTGGGCAAAGTTAGGTTTTATCAGTTTTGGTGGACCCGCTGGACAAATCGCCATCATGCACCAGGAGTTAGTTGAACAACGCCGTTGGATTTCCGAACGCAGATTCTTACATGCGCTGAATTACTGTATGTTATTGCCGGGTCCTGAGGCACAGCAATTAGCGACTTATATCGGTTGGCTGATGCACCGCAGTTGGGGTGGCATTGCAGCGGGCTTGCTGTTTATCTTGCCATCGTTATTTTTGCTGATTCTACTGAGTTGGATTTATCTGCGTTTTGGTCAAGTGCCTTTGGTATCTGCTGTACTTTACGGCATAAAACCAGCAGTTACGGCGATTGTGCTATTTGCCGCTTATCGCATTGGTTCGCGCGCCCTGAAGAACTGGCTGATGTGGTTGCTGGCGGCATTGGCCTTTGCCGCTATTTTTATTTTACATACACCCTTCCCTGTTATCGTATTGATTGCTGCTTTGCTGGGTGCTTTAGGTGGTCGTATCGCGCCATCATTATTTGCTGTTGGTGGTGGACACGGTGCAAGCAAGCTAAGTTATGGCGCGGCATTGATTGATGACGATACGCCCACACCCGACCATGCCCAATTTCGCTGGGCGCGATTAGGCACAATCCTTTTGATAGGCTTGGTATTGTGGAGTGGCGTAATGGGCGTGTTGTGCTGGCAGTTTGGCTGGCAAGGTGCATTTACCCAGATGGGCTGGTTTTTTACCAAGGCGGCGTTGTTGACGTTTGGCGGTGCTTATGCGGTGTTACCTTATGTGTATCAAGGCGCAGTGGAGCATTACCATTGGTTAAGTGCCGCGCAAATGATCGACGGCTTGGCACTGGGTGAAACCACGCCCGGCCCGCTGATTATGATCGTCACTTTTGTCGGTTTTCTGGCAGGTTGGCACGAACTGCCATTAGGTACTGGATCCTTGCTGATGTCCGCCACAATTGCTGCACTTATTGTGACTTACTTTACCTTTCTACCGAGCTTTGTGTTTATTCTGGCTGGCGGTCCGTTGGTGGAATCGACGCATGGCAATTTGAAGTTTACTGCGCCGCTCTCGGCAATTACTGCTGCGGTTGTGGGCGTTATTCTTAATCTTGCGGTGTTTTTCGCTTTGCACGTATTCTGGCCGGCAGGATTTGGCAGGAATTTTGACGGTGTTGCTGCTTTGATTGGCGCTTATGCCTTAATCGCATTATTTCGGTTTAAGATTGGGGTAATACCTGTGATTGTTGTGTCTGCTGCTGCGGGATTGTTGGTTTCGTTGTAGATCATTAAAATCAACAACCTATACCTCATCACACGGAGAAAGACTTAACGACACAAGGCTAAAACAGCAACACAACCTTGTACCTTGTACCTTGTACCTTGTACCTTGTACCTTGTACCTTGTACCTTGTACCTTGTACCTTGTACCTTGTACCTTGTACCTTGTACCTTGTGCCTAATTTTAATTTATCAACATCCGTGTCAGCGGATTATCGCTGCCTGTTTTCTCCGGCTTATAACCTTCACCTGCACTGCATTGTTCAGTTATCTCGGTAATTTGCTTCAATTGCACCGTGTGTTGTTGAGTAACGGTTTCAACTATATTTAACACTTCACCATCGATCATGTTTATAGCATTTTCCAAGCCTTTGTTGAGTCCTCTTAATGCGCTTTTTTCCAGCGACGGCTTCAGTTTTTTTAGGATAAACCAGGGGATTAACCAGCTTATGAGGATTAACAAGCTGCTATGGATGGCGAAATCTATACCGAGATAGTGGTCGTGAGTGGCGTTGCTATCGTAGTAACCGACAAATACTTGATAACCCACCCAAGCTATCGCGGCTAAGGGCAGGACTATTTCACAGAACCGGACGAACTTCAAAAATCCTCGATGCAGCACATTGCCGGGATAGGCTAACGCCTGTCTTACGTGCAATTCGCTTTGAGCTTGGACGATTTTGGGTGCTTTGGCTCTTAGCAAAGCCAATTGGTTTTTTAGTGGAGCAACGGGCAAACCCAATTCATCGACTTTGACGACGAACTCATCCAGCGCGTCCCCAAACCGCGCTTGCGCCCAGTCGTCCCATAAGGTATTCACCGTCGAATCAGATTGAGCAGAATTAGTCGAGGGATTGCCGATTAAATCCGCCGCATGGTCAGCATAATAAGCGGCGAGTTTCTGGATAGGCCAAACAAAACCTTGCTGTAATTGGTCAGAAGTTGTTTGCCATTGCGCTTCCCAAAGCGTTTCTGCTTTTTTGAATGCGGGATGTGATCCCAGTTTTTGAAGACTGTTTTGGAGCTTTTGCTTTAGCTCATCTTTGCGAACCTGCGTTCCACGTTGTTCCAGTTCTGCAACCACATGCTTGTTTGACAAGGACAAAATGGTTGATTGCAAATCGGCAAACTCATCAGGATAAGTGCTTTCGCCGCACACGGTTTTGAAGATGATTGGCTCTACAAAGCCTGCTTTTCCTAATTGTTGCTTGAAATCTTCGTATTGCGCTTGTTGACCTCTGTCCCATTGGTTTAGCACAAACAACCAGGCATGGCGGTTGCCTTCTGACATCAACAATCGCCAAGCTTTTTCATCACGATAACGTTCTGGGCTGACGACGTAAATCAATACGTCAATATGTGGTAACCACTCAAACACCAGTGCTTTGTTGCTTTGCTCGGTGCTATCGAAATCAGGCATATCGATCCAGACGATATTTTTTTTGGTCTCATCCTCATGCTGGGCAATACGTATCTTTTCGATAGGCAATTTTTCCGGCAAGTGATTGATTGCAATATCTTTATGGTGGTAAAGCGTTACTTCACGTGAAGTCGGTCTTTCTATGCCTGCTTTGGCAATTGCTTTGCCTGCCAGACGGTTCAGCAATGAACTTTTGCCCACACCGGTACCGCCCATAAAGGCAACGATGAGCGGTCTTGAGCCGTTATGGTTGAACAAAGCTTCCGGCGTTCTGGCATCAAAATCGGATAAAGTTTGCGCGGTTTCGGTGTTTATCCATCCGGCTGATAAGGCTTGTTCAGCCCAACGCTTGGTTTTTTCTACAAGTTCAGAGTAATCGTAAGCCATGACGTTTTTCTGTGAGTTGTGATTCTGCTTGCTGTAGCTGCTCAGGTGAAATGTTAAAATAAGTGACCGAGGACAATTGACCGGACAATTCCAGCAGCTTTTTCTTCATGCTGTCAGTAAATAAAGCTTGTTTGACCGCCGCCAATTGGCGTTGTTTTAGTTCTTTTTCCACCCGCCCCATGTAACTGCCTACTGCACTTTCCGCCAATAACGAAGTGACAGTCAACATGGCTGGCGCAATAATCAAATCGTGCATACCAATGCCGCCGGTATGCAATGCCAATGCGATAACGGCGGCATCGGCAGTGACCCTAGTTGCCCGTAAGCTATTGAGGATGACCGGTTGTTCTTGTAATTTATGGTAGAGCTGGTTAGCTGTATTTTCGACTTCTTCCTGAAATGCCAGATGATAACGCTGTGCGGCAGTGCTAAAATCACTAAGAATTTCAGACCGTTGCGTACGTAGCAAACTGCTAAATTCCTTCCACCATTGGCTTTGCCGATTTTGTTCGGCTTGGTTTAACAACTTATCCGCCATTTGAATGAGGACATGTTCGGCGATTTGATTGAGCAGGGTGATTTCCTGGCTGCTATCGGCGATATGTAGGCGTTTTTTGCCGATGCTCATCATTTTTCTGACAGGCCAAGTGAGTAATCGGCGCGTATTCGCTAAAATTCCAGCTAAACCGGGAATTTCCAGTACATTCAACAACTCAGCAAGGGCAAGTTGGAAAGTTTCGTAATGATGCGGATGGTTGAGGTAATCGCGCTGATAGCTATCCAAGCCTTGCTGGATGACTTGATCGACCAAGCCGTACCAATCTTTTAGTGATGAATGCTCGGCAAGCACAGGATCTAGCCAAGCTTGCCAGTGCTTTTGCAATAGTTCTTGCTCTAATCGAGGTTGAATTTTGCGGTTAACCTGCCCAGCCGAGCGTTGCAATTGCTGCTTATCAGGCCATTGGGGTTTACCGCTTTGTTTTTGGTAATATAAAGGCACAACTTCAGGAAATCCATCCTTCCTGACTTGCTGCCACTTATCTTTTAAGGAATTGATTAATAAGCTTTCTGAACCCTCACTCAGCTTATTCAAGCAGATAATAGTCGGCTGCTGCATGACTTCAATATCCGCCATAATGTCCCAAACCGATTGGTCGGCGTACTTCTCTTTACTGACGACTAATATCACCAAATCCGCCAGTGCCACTGTTCGGATAACCCCTTCGCGGTAACTCGCCGAATCGATGGAATCAAAATCTGGCGTATCCCACAGCACGCCTTTGGGCAAAAACGCGGAATCGGTGGTATTTTCGGCCAAGGAATAGCAATCATGCCTATCTTTAGGTAACTGGCTTTGCTGCATTTGTTGAAAGCGACCGAAATACCATTGCAATCCGCTACAAGCCGCAAGGTTTACACCGTCACAAAAACCTTGCGGGTGCATGGTATAACCCGCTAACGGACTTACGCTGGCGACACTGCTATTCAGCAAGGCATTCACTAACGAGCTTTTACCCGCTTGCGTTGGCCCTACGACGGCAATCTGCAAGGGATAATCCGGTGTACTCGTTAGCATCTGACCTTTCCGCAGAAATGCTTCCGCCAGAATCAAATCATCTATACGCTGTTGATAGATGGAATTATTTGACTCATCACGCTGTTGGCTTAATACTGACTGGTATCGCTGTTTTAGTAATTGTATAAATTCCAGCATAAGGCTTTTGCTTAAGTTTATAATTGACCTACATTTTAGTCGATTTAGCGATTTAGTGTTATACGCAAGACCGTATTAACAGCAGCTTGATTGCACCAGAACACCGCTTGGGTAGTGGCTGTTCTGATAAAACAAAACACGGTACATAGCGTCATATAATATACAGTAATAATAACCATGAATACCCTAATCATGGACAGAACCATTACACGAGGCCACACTATGAAACGAAACCCCCTGCTTTTTCTTATTATCTTATGTTTAGCACTGACTGCTTGCGGTAAAGCCCAGTCAGTTAACGGACATACCACAAGAACTGCTTATCGCTCCATCAAGATAATCAAAGAAAAACTGCCGCCCGATAACAGAATTGAGTTTGAAGTCTCGTTCTGGACGATACGTGATTCTAAAAAGTCCGACGATGAGTTCCTAGATACCGTTGACGGCAAAGATCCTTGGGAAATTATTGATATGGCGAAAGAAGTTTATCAACAACGCAAAGCTAGCGGATTTAAAGGTTACGAGAAATACAATAGCTGGGAACAAATGATTGCCCAGTTTGATAAGGAAAGAATCGATCAGGAAAAAAAACCCGGTAGCACAAAAAGGGAAGATACTAAGAAAAATGGCACAATCCTATACGATATGAGATCACCTGATAAGTAAGGTTTTCTGGTTGGATAATAATGAAACAAACTGGCTGGCTTCCAAAATAGTCAGCTCCATTGCATGGATTAATTGGGAAATATCAATGCCTATCTCAATAAATTCGTGTTGCAAGGCGGAAATGGCACGGGCATTAAGGTTGTGCTTAAGATACAGCACCTGATCTTTAAACGATAATAGCACTGGCTGAATGCGAGTTTCAGCCAAACGCATGGTCTTAATCAGCCGAACGTAGTTCTGTTTCGCTTCTTTAAGCTGCTGTTTGCTGTTGTTACGCAAGGTACGATTAGAATATTCATTCAACTCACTTTCCCATTCCGCAAACAAAGCGTGGCTGACTTCCTCAATTGCCCGTATCCGGTCGCTGACAGAATCGGATTTTGCTCGGCAAAATTGATATTGCCGGTTTAGTAGATTGTATTTTTGCTCTAAAGTCGATTCATTGATGTTGACTAACGACCTAAATTTCCCCAGTGCATCTTCAAATTCATTGCGAGTTTCTTGCAGGCTGGTACACGCCTGTTCCACTTGATATACCACAATATCGCGC
This sequence comes from Methylomagnum ishizawai, assembly GCA_945861705.1. Classification (GTDB taxonomy): domain Bacteria; phylum Pseudomonadota; class Gammaproteobacteria; order Methylococcales; family Methylomonadaceae; genus Methyloglobulus. Next base: position 26,195 of record CAMAVM010000023.1, read on the forward strand.
TTGTGTTCGCCGATGGATTCCCGTGCGCTATAGTAAAAATTCCTGAACAGTTTGGAGAAAATCTTACGGAAAAACCAGAAAGTAGTCTTTTTTAGCCCTTTTGAAGGTATTTTTACTGAACTAGGATATGAATTCTTCTGCATTAACGATATTTAGTTTGAATAACGTTTGTTGGGTAAATTTATGGAACGAAGCATCGACAATCTGCTGCTGCATTAGTTTCAGCACATCAAAATCAGGGTTAATATTAACAGATTTGACCACGATAAGCTCATCAGCACCCAGTGTTTTAGCCAACCATGCTGACAAGCTGTCTGAGGTAATATCCCAGGATGACGGAATTCCCGCACTATCAAGTTCCGTAACATCAGGCGACCAAATAAAAACTCCTTGCTGATTGATTTGGTTGCTTATTTGGTTTACTGAAGCGGCGATCATAAAATGCGGTTTTAGTGCCTTGAACAACAAAGCCATTTGCTGCATGGCATGGATTGCCATAAGGTGTGCGGTTCTGTCATCAAATTGCCATTGCTTCTGGACTTGCCTAACTTGGTCAGCAAACACACCACCGCCAGGCACAATGACCACTGCCCTGCGCTGGTAATCTTTGTCAATCTTGTCCAGACACTGCTGCAACTTGCCTGATGTTGCCAAGCTGCCTCCCAGCTTGATAACAATCATTCAACCCGTAACTTATTCAACAACTTCAACAACGCCGCCGCTTTATCAAAGCACTCCTGATATTCTTCTTCGACATCGGAATCGTTGACAATCCCGCCACCCGCCCAAAATCGTATAGATCCATTGGAATGTACCAAGGTACGAATAGCAATATTGCTGTCCATATTGCCATCGAACCCCATGTAACCGATAGCACCGCAATAGACACCGCGTCGATTAAGTTCCAGCTCTTCAATCACTTCCATTGCGCGTATTTTTGGTGCACCAGTGATCGAACCGCCCGGAAAACAGCTTTTCAACAAATCCAGCGCATGTTGACCGTCAGCCAAAATACCGGTCACAGTGCTGACCAGATGATGCACAGTGGTATAACTTTCCACCGCAAATAAAGCCGGAACTTTTACCGAACCTGTTTTGCAAGTTTTGCTCAAGTCGTTACGCAGCAAATCGACAATCATCAAGTTCTCCGCCCGGTCTTTAGGGCTGTATCGGAGTTGGTCGATTTGCAGCCAGTCGGATGCCGGATAAGCTTTTCTAGGTCGTGTACCCTTAATGGGCTTGGTTTCAACACGACCATTTTCGAGTTTTAAGAACCGCTCTGGCGATGAACTTAAGATTTGCACTTCAGGAAAATTCAAGAATGCACTGAACGGCGCGGCATTCATTTCCCGTAACTGTTGGTAAGCCGACCAGGGATACCCTTCACAACCAGCGACAAAACGCTGACTTAGGTTGACCTGATAACAATCGCCTTCTTTGAGGTAATGTTTGATCTTATCGAACGCGCGGCTGTAACTGACCTTATCCATGTTAGATTTGACCTCGCTAGTGACCTTGAATTGTTTGGTTTGATCTTTAGTTGGTAACGTACTAAATAAGCTGATAAGTGACTGCCAATGATCTTCATTACAGCCTTGTCCGACCAAAAAGCTTTGACGTTGATGATGATCGACCACCACTGCCCAGTTATAAATGCCAACCGCCATTTCAGGAATATGTTCGGCATCGTCTGCAATGACAGGTAACTTTTCCAGCCGACGCGCCAAATCATAAGAAAAATAACCGATAGCCCCACCATTAAAAGGGAAATCTTTAAAACCTTCAAATGGATTTGCGACTAATTCTGCCTTTACCAGATCGAACGGATCATCACTGGAATCTATCAACGCACCGTTTCGGTTGATCTGGGTGATTTCGCCCTGCGTGACCAAAGTAGTGACAGGCTCTGCGGCGATAATGTCGTATCGACCCTGATCACTGTACGGATAACCGCTATCGAGAAATACCGCCCAAGGCTGGTCTGCAATAGCAGAAAATAAGACTGCACTATCAGCAAAATAAGGTAGGGGGGAGATTAATTGCTTGCTTGACACTGTTTAGATTGTGGCTGATACGGAAAGGTAATTCGACAATTCGGACATATCTATGATGACACAAGCAGAGGGTGTTGATGCAATAAGATTTAGAGCAAATAAGCAACTAGCCACACCATCCCAAACTACATTTTCCCCCTAAACATAAAATACACAGCCGATAACAAACACAAACCCGCCCATAAATAATCCAGTTTTAACGGTTCACGTAGGTAAAAAACTGAAAACGGCACAAAAACAGACAAAGTAATCACCTCCTGCATCACTTTCAATTGGCCTACACTCAGCACTGTATAACCAATACGATTAGCGGGAACTTGTAACAGGTATTCAAATAAGGCGATGCCCCAACTGACTAACGCGGCAATTACCCAAGGCTTGCTGTGCAGTTCTTTTAAGTGCGCGTACCAAGCAAATGTCATGAATACGTTGCTGCATAGTAACAGGGAAATGCTGATTAATATGGGGTTTCTCATCGATAGCTTGCTAAAAGTCCGACAATGTTTTCGGCGGAATCGCCGCCCTAAACGCATTTAAAATGGCAATCACATCAATCACTTCCTGCGTAATCGCACCAGCGACAGGCGACAAATAGCCCAATCCGGCAAAACCCATCCCGACGAGGCTTAAGGCCATACCGCCTATTGCGCTTTGTAGGGCGATTTTACGCATCCGTTCGCCGATATGAAACAGCTCATCAACTTTTATCAGTGAGCTGTCCATGATGACCGCATCGGCGGATTCTCCGGTGATGTCACTGTTCTGCCCGAAGGCGATACCAATGGTTGCGGCGGTCAGCGCAGGTGCATCGTTAATGCCGTCGCCTAGGTAGACGGTTTTTGCAGCTTTGGTTTCGGTGCGGACAATTTCCAACTTTTGCTCAGGGCTTTGGCTAAAAAATACATGCTTGATGCCGACTTCCTCTGCCAGATAGCGCACTTCCGATTCCCTGTCGCCCGAAACGATCATTACCTTTCCGAAGGCATGGTTAGGCTTCAAATGGTTAATAAACGATGAACTATCCGTACGGACTTCATCCCTGAATTGCAACAGCGCGGCATAATCACCGTCAATCAACACGACACATTCCAAACCACCGCTGACGGGCGGCAATAAGCTGGCAACATCGGGCTGGTGTTCCAGTATTTTTTTGCGACTGGTCACTTGAACTTTTTTCCCGTCCACATCACCAATTACACCTTCGCCCGCCAACTCCTTGATATTACTTACGGCCAGCACAGGCAAACCGGCTTTTTCCGCCGCTTTGACTATAGATGTTGATAGCGGATGCCTTGAATAGCGTTCCAGACTGCCGATTAAGGTCAGCACGACTTCTTCATTATGTCCGCTACTAGGAATCAACTTAGTCAATGACGGACGACCGTATGTAAGCGTGCCGGTTTTATCGAAAATCGCCGTCGTACACTGACCGATGGTTTCCAGGATGGCGGGGTTTTTGATGATAATTTCGCGCTTCGCCGCCAAGGAGATAGAACTGATAATCACGACTGGGATGCCTATCAATAAAGGGCAAGGGGTGGCAATTACCAGCACCGCCAAAAACCGGACGACATCCCCGTAATACCACCAACTGGCAATGGCAATTAGCAAGGCCAACGGCGTGTATAACGCGCCAAGCTGATCGCCAAGCCTTCTTAATTGCGGACGATGCTGTTCAGAAGCACGCATGACTTCGGTAATTTTGGCATAGCGCGAATCGATGACCAGCTTGTCGGCACGGATGGTCAAAGCCGAATCGCCGTTGATTGCACCCGACATCACTTGCGAACCGCTGGTTTTTTCCATCAGATAAGGCTCACCGGTCAGATAGGATTCATCCATCGAACCTACACCCTCCAGCACCGTGCCATCAACAGGGCAAAGCTCATGCGGGAGTACTAATAAAGTATCGCCAATATTGACTTGCTCGGTAGGAATATCCAAAACGCTCTCATCAGCTTGCCTATGGGCGATGGACGGCATCCGTTTAGCCAATGCTTCCAATACCGATGAAGCCTTTCTTACGGCGTAAGTTTCCAGCACCACGCCACTGGCAAGCATTAATATAACTAAACTACCAGCCAGATTTTCGCCCAGCAACACGGAAGTGACAATGGATATGCCAGCGAGCAGGTCAGCACCAAAATCTCCTAGCAGGAATTTCTTGATAATCTGAAAAACCAGGGGAATACCTCCCAGAATAAGGACAAGGTACAAGGGTGATTGCACCAAGGAAACCGGAAAACTAAGCTGTCCTTGATAGAGATTGGCAACCGCAGAAGTCAACACAGCATTGAGCGATACCGTATAGATTTCGTCTTCTATCTTTAAGCCATAGCGCAAAACCAGGTACACGCAAATACCCAGCAAACTAAATACAAGGATAAATTTTTCAGTACTTGTTTGCGTGGTTTGGGACATGATTGTTAAATTCAGCGTATTTTTTGACTAGGTTGATAGCTTTGTTCCGCTTTTAAGGTGGGAATTGTACCTGTGCCTAGGTGTTTGCTATAGCGGGGGTTGTTGATTCTCGGTAGGGCAACTCTTGTAGTTGCCCTAGACACCCTGTGGATATTTGAATTCAGTAGGATTCAACCGATAGGCAGACACAAGACCTGCCCTTACGGTATCTATGTTCCATGATAATAGCCACCGGAAGAACCTTGTCCAGCCGGAGCAGGATTAGCATCGGGGAACACATCCTTTTGATTAGGTGCAGGTGCAGCTTCTTGTGGCTCCATCATGGGAACGCGCTCATAAACTGCAACGGGTTCACCGTCCAAATCCTTCAACGCCTGATTCAAAGCTTTTTGGTCGAATTCCGGCATTTCTTCTTTCGTCGCCTTCTGAATAAGCCTTAAAGCCACCGCATAGCGATCAGCTTGGCTCATTTCTTCGCCTTCCAGATCAGGATGCGCTTCTACATACAACACATTATCCAGCCAACCTACTTTAATCGGTTGTTTAACCATGTAGACGGCGGTCCCTACTGGCACGACATCATATAAGGTTTCAACATCTTCTGGGTACATCCGTACACAGCCGTGGGTGATTTGCATACCGATACCATAAATTTTATCGACATCTGTACCATGAATACGGTATTCACCCGGCAGGTTAAGGTATAACGCACGCGTTCCTAAAGGATTATGCGGACCTGGCGGTACTATAACTGGCAGAGGATCACCATTTGCGGCATGTTCGCGCCTGATGGATTCAGGTGGATGCCAAGCAGGATCTTTGACTTTTCGGATAACTGAGGTTTTACCTAACGGTGTTTTCCAGTCTTGCCGACCTATCCCGTGTGCAAACGACATCACTTCGCCGCCTCGTCCAGGTGGGTAATAATACATACGGAATTCAGAAATATTCAGGGTAATGCCGTTATGCGGGGTATCTGGCAACACACGGCGATTAGGCAGGCGCACAACTTGACCTTTCTTAATCAACCATCTATCTATCTTGGGATTAAGTTTGATGATTTCTGTTTGCCCTAAGGTGTAACGTAAAGCCATATCTAGCAGTGTCTCATCTGCCACTACCGTTGCCGTGGCATCCCCGCTTGGGAATTGCTCAAGAACGGTATCACCTGGTGTTCCAGGCAATTGATAGGTGGTTGCACTGGCATAAGCACTGCTAAAAATCAGTGCGACCGAAACAATCAAACGCCCAAGAGTTTTACTTAAGTTCGTGTTCTGAGGAAATGTGTATAAGCGAGTCATAATTAAATGGTGATGTTAATAATCTGCGTTACCCTTTGATAATCATCAGGTTCTTTCTTTCAATATCGGCTATATCTTAACATGGTTCTATGCTGCAATATACACCATGATTAAGCATGGCTTAAATTTGTGAGCAAGGTCTTAATTTCACCCTTTTTTTGGCTGTGCGGGTAATAAATGGCATAAATCTGGCGACTAATCTCTGGATTACACAGGTAGCGACTTTGCACATCGCCAGCGTTTAATGGCAAAGTGTACTCAGGCATCAGCGCCACCCCCATACCAGTACGCACTAGGTTAACAATCCAGTCTTCGCTGTTGCTACGGTAGGCGGCGTAGAGGTTGATTTCCTCGTCCTGGCAAATAACCCGTAGTTTGTCCCTTAATTCACAGTTTAATCGATCCAGATAAGGTTCTGACTGGATTTCTTTCAGGTCAATTTTCGCCAGTTGATTAAAACGGTGCTTACTGTTGAAAGCAACCACATAGCGTTCAGTATAGAGCAGCATCGATTGATACGGCGATGCCAGCAATTGCGCGGGGGTGCTAATCACCAAATCCAGCAAATCTGACTCTAGTTGTTGCAATAATTCTGCTTCGCTTTCAACAATCAATTCAAATTCAATATTGGGGAATTCCTGCTGATAATGGGCAAAAATTGGGCTTAACCGTTGTGCGCCTATGGTTGACATCAAGCCAATCCTCAATGGAATATTATTCAGCTGAGTAAAGCGAAACGACAAGTTCGGATATTGTCTGTGCGTTACCGTACATAAGCACACGGCAACTATTAGAAGGACGGTAGCCAGTATTTTCATTCCGAACTTAGCAGTAGACAAAAAAACCCCGCTGTTAAGCGGGTTTTTTGTTTAAGACTATCTAAAAAAAAGCATTCTAGTGTAACGTCCCCAACAAACATTAAGTTATGATAAAATTGGTGTTCATGAGAACACCAATGAAAATTACGCTGACTGAAGCGTGACCGGACAATACTGGAGCGGTAGGTGAAGAGCCGAACCGTTGGGGATAAACGAAGGCTACGCGCAAGAATGGTACTGATGACCGCCGACGACTTGTCAACGAAGGCCATTATAGCAACGTTGGACATAAGCAACCCGACCTTGAACAAGTGGCGAAACCGCTATCTTGAAAGCGGTGTTGAAGGACTCAAGAAAGGCAAGACCCGCCCGTCCCGGATACCTCCTTTATCAACTGAGGAAGTCCTGGCCTTGACGCTGATCGGCAAACCGGTTGCCGCCACGCACTGGAGCTGCCGGACAATGGCGGAGCAAGTGGGCATTTCGCGGATGGCGGTGCATGGCATCTGGCGGGAACACCCGCTGAAACCCCATCAAGTGAAAGGCTTCAAGGTGTCGAACGACCCGCTGTTCGCCGAAAAGCTGCGCGATGTCGTGGGTCTGTACCTGACCCGCCGGAGAAGGCCATCGTGTTTTCGGTCGACGAAAAAAGCCAAATCCAGGCGCTGAACCGTAGCCAGCCCGGACTGCCGATGAAGCCCGGGAAATGCGGGACGATGCCCACGATTACAAGCGCCACGGCACCACCACCTTGTTTGCCGCACTCGACGTGCAGACGAGGGCGGTGATTGGTCAGTGCCAGCCCAGGCATCGCCATTTATGCCCTTTGGGTACGACGAGTTCCTCAAGTTCCTAAAGACACTTGACCGGCGGATCGACAAGACCTTGGCATTGCATTTGATCGTCGACAACTATGCGACCCACAAGCATGCCAAGGTAAAGGACTGGCTGGCTCGGCATCCAAGGTTCCACCTGCACTTCACGCCGACCTCGGCCTCTTGGGTCAACCTGGTCGAGCGATTCTTCCGAGACATCACGGTAGAGCGCATCCGGCGCGGGGCGTTCCACAGCGTCGACGACCTCAAAACGGCGATCCAGGAGTACCTCGACCACCGCAACAGCGACCCTAAACCTTACCATTGGACAGCCAAGCCAGAGACGCTCTTGGCTAAAGTAGGCAAAGCTAAAGATATGTTAAGGACGTTATACTAGCTGTTTTAGCAAATAGCCAAACTATCCTACAACATGTAGACGACAGAAAAACCGATTTGCTCGCCCGTCATTCAAGATTCGACTATGTTGAAGGCAGTTATTACAGGGCAATTCCTTTTGATTATTCGAGCAAGCCTAAAAATTCTGTGGTTAGTCATGTATAAATGCTAACAATACATTGCATGGCTATAGTTCATAGCCGATTAATTCATAACCAATTTGTCAACAGGTTGCAGGTTACATAGCCGGAGGTACGACAATGCATAAACGGTGTTGAGTACGATTGGATTCAAACTGGATAATTCGTTTTACAACATCTTCGCCGCTGCTATCGCCCACTGGACCTGAAGTTATATGCCCACTTGCTTCGCTTACCAAATGGACGTAGCTCATGTGAGTACCCCCTGCTAGCGTCGAATTGATTAATAACTCAGTTTCATCTTTCAGTACAACCTTACTAGGAGCAACGCTACCTGGATTACAAGCACCGAAAAAAATCAAACCGTCTGCTGGTAAAAGCGATTTCAGGGAGGTTGTGAAAAGAAAAAATCGTTCAGGAGATAACGTAACAGATTTCTTGATGTCGAACAGCGATTTTCTACAAATAAGCTCGCAAAGATGCTGTTGGTATTCACGTTGTTGGGGTTGCCATGAAGAAAGTTTTTCTGTCGAACAATAACGTTGATAACAACTATTATCCAGCGGCTGGATTTGTTTTTCATAACCCGTAAGCTGCTGCCAAATAGCATCGAATTCCATCAAAGCCAAGTCCTGCCAGTGCGAGGCCATATAATCACTAAATAAGCGGTTCTTTTCTGTATCGTAAGTAAGGGACAGCTCATTGTTTAGCCCTGGCTGTGCCTCGGAAAGCAGAAGTAATTTGCCTGTGCTACCCGTGATCTTATGGTCTTGCATATACACGGCTTTCTTAAGCACTGGCCCGTCATAACCGCCATGACTGATAAAAATAATCCGGTCGAAAGAAGCCTCTTGCTGCACTAACTGCTCGACTTGCCGGTAATAATCTGTCCACTGCCAAACATCTCGGAGTTGGCTAACGGTCGCATGAAACCGGTTACGGTAAAAAGCGGCTAAGTCTCGGGCAGGTTTTTCAGGCCACCTTGGGTTCTCATTGATATCCTCTTCCCCTTTCAACAAGGGTACAAGAAGCACATGCCTTGGTGGCTGCTGTAACCTTAAATCGCTCAATTTCACAGAATATGGCAAGCACGGCTTGACTGATTGTTCTTCGCTGTGAGCGTTGGTTGCATAAACTCCCATTAGGAATATAGAAGCTAAAATCCGAAATCCTTTGATAATCATAAAAGTACAACTCCATCAATAAAGTGAATTTATTAGCTTTTCAACCCTGCGAAATTAATAGCGAAGACCACCTGAACGACAAGACCTTGCAACATACTTCCTGCATGTTGTCCTGTAGCTTTGTAGCCAAAAATATTCATAACAACTATCGACTTATCTGTAAGTGATACCTCTTGGTTTCATAATCGAAAACTTACACCGCGTACTGATAATGTTGTTTCAGGATTTATCCTTAATAGCGTTATGTCTGAGTTTGAGCCATTTTTTATACTTAAATAAACTCCAAATAGAACTTCTAAATTTAGAGCCAATAAATAAAACTTGCCCCAATCATAAGGAATTATTAAGGATATGTCTGTTCGTTAGCGTACACAATTTTGTCCTAAACAAACGGCAACAAAACCTGAATAGAAGAATTCTTCAAAGATGAATGATTTGAACGCAACTTACAAAAAGGGCCTTCCCAAATTAAAGCTGCAAGTTAACATCGGGAACAGATTCCCAGCACAGACATATTAAGGGAAAAATTGTGGAAATGGATTAGAAGCACCTGGGTGTGCAATTTAGGATAATTTTGACCACTGCACACCACCCTAAATCTTTTCATTGGACGGAAAAACTAGAGGCTATCTTGGCTAAGGTAGACAACGCTGAAGATGTGTTAAGGACTTACACTAGTTTGAATTTTTTGCGCCAAAAACAGACTTGCCCGCTTTGGCTGAGATACGTTGGTATTTGGCGTAAGCGATGCCGGCAGAACTACGTAATTCCGCTTCACTCGCCTGGTTTGCAAAACCTCGTGCAATCGCTTCCAACACATAGGCTTCTGGTGCCATAAAGCTATAGGTGGTTACGACCGGTTTGGAACCTGCAGCAAGCAAATGCGCTGAGAAATACTCCTCACTCATGCAAGCCAGGACAACCGCTTGTTTATCATGCCTGGCGTGTTTTGGAAAGCGTTCAATGATGGGTTGGTTTTGGATGTCCATCAATCCATCATGACCAATGAAAACCACCATTTCACGCTTTGTAGCATTCGGTGGAGAAGCTGCTTGTTGCATAAAGTCAAGCATCGCCTGGTCAATCCGGTTGCCTCGATAAGCATCGGCGGTAACCGTGAGATCGTCCTTCCAGGCAAATTGACAACGTTCTAAAATAGTATCGTTAATATCTTTTTCACACCCCAACTTCCGCCAGCCGTTCGCTTTGCTCAAAAAGGTTTTCACGCCATAAGCCGCGCCCCAATAGAGATTGCTGCTCGGATTATTACCATCACCAATTTTCGCAGGAACAGGCTCGATGCCTTGTGATACGTTGTCCACGAGGGACACAATTACATAAATATGCGTGTTTGGCATAGCTACGACACAGGGCGGTAGCACCACGCAAAATAGCACACTGAATAAAAAAATTGAGCGCAGGGTAATCATGTGTAGAACCATCGTCAGATGGCAATCAAATTTCATCTGAATAGGTTTTGTTTCAGTATCATAAGATTGGCCTCAAACGATTCCGGTAAGGTGCTAGTCTACGAATGGTAGTTTATTAACACACAAGACACAATATGTTTGCGTAAAAGGGATCTCTAAAAACCCCCTCTACCTCTAAGAGAGAGCTAGGTAATTGTTGTAAATACTTGATTTTAAAATACTAATACTAACTTTCCCCCAGGGAGAAGGAGCTTTTTGAATTTTTAGAGATACCCTTAAGATGTTTGTTACGACCAGAGAGATAATTAGATACCATTCCTGATACTCTATGGATAAATCGAGGGTTGAAAAAAGCGGATGAAATCACTGGTTTCAGGACATTATCGTAATGGTACAGTTTGACTGAGGGTATACCCCGACAACGCCAATATTAAAAGGGGACAATGTTCCCTTTTAATAAGTAAAACCGTGGTTCGCTAGTGTTGCTAGAGCCGATTGTCTATCGGGTTTCCTTTATCAGCCTGGTACTCTGAAGCCCCACGAGATAGAGTAACGCCGTTACGAAAAGGTACAGTGCAGAGGCAAGGAAAGATGGGGCAAAGAGATGCTGTTTCTCACGGTAGTACTCCAAAAAAGGTTGTAGCTGTTTTAGCTAAACAAAAAAAAGAGGACAGATACTTTCGGTTCTCTTTTAAAATGCTTTTACTATGAACAAAATTAAGCAGTTAAAGCTTTAAAAACCTTTCTGCGAGTTGAAACGCCCATCAAGCCAGCAAGAGCAGATCCGAACAGCCAGATGGCCGCAGGAATGGGGGTTGTGACAACTGTTTGTTGAACCTCAATGCCTTGCAACTGGTATGCTTGTCCTCTTAGGGTAGATAGTCCAACTAAATGAAAAATATGGTGATTGTCGGTACTTGAAGTTCTACCACATAACGACTTGAAAGCATGATTATTAAAGGTTTTGATTGATTTTTAATTTATTGGTTACTGTAAAAGTTACTGCATTATTTCATTGTGACTCTGCTTTTTACATACCAAAAGCAGCTTGATTAGCAAATAAGCGGTGTGCATTTATCTTAGGGTGTGCTAAATTCTCACACATGAATGAAATTAAAGTTATTTTACATTTTTATAAAAGTTTAGACAAACTGATGACGCAATGTTTTGCGTCTATTGGGATGTCTAATTGTAGTTGGGCCGTCTTGATGACGGAGGTAGCTTTGTCTCGTTAGGCGGTGTGGCAACGCCTTTTTTGCCGCAACAAATGAAGGGGAATTACATGTACAACAAGGTACTCGCCGTGGCCGCATTACTCGCAATTACAGGATGTGCTTCAGTGTCGGGATCAAAGTTGCAACCGGTATCTATACAAACCATTCAAGACAACAAAGAGGTGGCTGGTGTTGGATGCACGTTGAGTAACGATGCGGGGAAGTGGTTCGTGACGACTCCTGGTAGCGTAACAGTGAATAAGAGTACCGGCGATCTGGCAGTAGATTGTGTGAAAGACGTAACCCTAGTCGGGCATGAAACTGTTGTGTCGAAGAGTAACGGCGCTGTCTGGGGAAATATTCTATTAGGTGGCGCCATTGGATACATTGTCGACAGGAACACAGGGGCTGGATTTGATTATCCCAATACCATCACGGTGATGCTACGCAGGATCGGAGAAGCAGTCGGTTTAGCGACACCCGAAGTGTCACCAACGGCGCTAACTACGAGTAAGCAATAAAACTGGGCACGGGTGTCATTAAAGGCCCAACCCATCATTCCACCGGACCTGCGCGAAAAGCCGCGCAGGCCGGTGAATTCAAACGTTAGACGTTCGCACACGTATCTCACAGCCATACAAATATTCAACCCACCAACTTTGAAATCAGGAAATATGTACTACGCTTACTTCAATAGGGTAGAAAGTTAGGTAATTAACTTTCTAAAACTTCTTCCCCTATCTAACGCATCATGTTTTTGACACCTACAAAGATGCCTACTCAACGTTAGGGAGTTAATCACGTGGATACGACTATCCTTGCAACTGAAATTGCCGGAAAGGTTATTGCCGATACTTCGTTTTGGGTCGCCCTTGTTGGGTTCGCTGGCGTTATCCTTGGCGCATGTATCACGGTAGCTGGCAATCTTCTTCTTCACTGGTTTCAAGACAGGCCACGCCAAGAACTCGATAAAGTACGAAAGAAGCTATTGGAACAAATGCTTCGCGATACCAGATTCAAAGAGTACTGGCGAAAAATTGCAACGCTGTCTCGTGTGGTCGGTGCAGATGAAGAAACAACGAAACGCTTACTAATCGAACTCGGAGCCCGTAGCTCCGAGAAAGACGACGGTTTATGGGGGCTACTTGAGTATCATCCTCTCGATAAATTGGATCAATAACTTATGAAATCAAAAAAAATCACACTTAGTTTGATTGTAGTTTTATGTGCTTTTAATGCAGAAGCAAAAATGTATAAATGTACCGATAGCAAAGGAAATGTAAGCTATAGTTCTTCTCCTTGCAAAGAAGATCAGAAAGAAGATCAGACTGTTGCCACTAATAAGCTACAAATGGAATTAAATTATAATTCTCGTCCTGAGACTAAAGAGATGTTTGTCGGTGCTGCCCCTGTTTTCTGCAAAATAACCGCCGCTTTAGAAATGCTCGCGTGGCTTTTTCCTTGAAACGCTCCGAAAAAGTTTTTCCGTGTCGCTAGGGTTGACCATCAACATCATCAGCTTGCTGTGCCGAAGCGTCAACGACCGTGAAAATAATCACCGTCTGCCCTATGGCTTCTGCTTGTTCAATCTGCGATTGCTGTTCGGGCGTTCTCCTGCCATCCACAAACAACACAAGCCCAGGCATCATCGGTTTGCTGCTTTGGCTATGCCGCTCCAATGCAGCCAATCTATTTTTAATGCTCATTAAATTACCCCTAGGCTCTGCAAATGGTGATTGTCTTTACCTCAATGCCTTGTAATCTGTACGCTTCAACTTTGCCCATCATTTCTTGATAAAGCTTCGGATTGTATGATTCTGTTGGGATCATAATAATCGGTGGGGATAACCGTTCTTTGTTGGTGGCCTGTTCCAGCTTAACCAGCCTGTTTTTAATGCTCATTCTGGGTTCTCCAATGCTTCAATACGTTTTTCCAAGTCGCTGCCCTCGATAACCTTGCCGATTGCCTGTAAGCACCACGTCAACTTAGTGGCATCTTGCACATCTACCAGCCCAGACCGTGCCTCACGGTACACTTTCGCCATTTCGCGCCTGACATCTTGTAAGGTGTCCAGTTTAGCCCTATACCGTGCCGCCTTACCGTTAGGGGTATACTCCACAACATCACCCGTTACCCCGTCAATCTCTAAAGGCTCATGCCCTGTCATTTTTTAACCTTTTGTCTCGTCGTTTCATGTCCTGAGATGTCAATAATCTACCATTAAAATTATACCCGCCATCATCAAAACCCGATTTCATCATTAAACGGCTTGCCCTGTTGGGTGCTGTTTTCCGATGCCTCAGCATTGCGTTTCTTTTTAATGTCGTAGACGCTTAACACATCCGCCACGGTAACGCTCAATCCGTGCTTGGTCTCGTTGGTGTTTTTGTCCTGCCACTGGGTAGGCTTCAACGCGCCAATTACCGATATTGCATCACCTTTCCCAAGTTTGGCTAACCTTTCGGCATGGTTACCGAAGGCTATGCCGCTAACGACTATGTTCTCAGGTTCGCCAACGTGTACCG
>CAMAVM010000024.1 GCA_945861705.1 Methylomagnum ishizawai
TGAGAGTCAAGTAGAGGCTGTCATGCAAAAACTTAATCACAGACCACGAAAAACGCTAAACTACAAAACACCCCATGCGGTATTTTTTGGCGTCGACAAACGACAAGCCGCATGAATACTAGAATTGCACTTCAGAGTTGAATTCGCCGCACAATTTAATGTGCTGTACTATTTTGAAGTAATTAGAACTTAAAAATATTACCGGAGTATTGGATTGGCAATGATATTGCCCCAAAAAATTTTCTTTGGTATTTTGGCATAGAAAATTGCAACGCAAAGGTGGAATTAACCCAGTTCAACGTTGTATCCTGTAAAATCCCTCATTTTTCCTTTGCAAAACATGGCTAATAACCAAAACCTAAAACGCATCGCGTTAACGCCTGGTGAACCCGCTGGCATAGGGCCTGATTTATGTATAGCTTTAGCGCAAACCGATTTGCCTTGCCAACTGCTTGTAATAGCAAGCCCAGACTTGCTGCAAGAACGCGCTAAACGATTAGGGCTGCCGTTAAAGATAATTGAATTCAATGCTGACGCACCCATAGAAACAAGCAAAGCCGGGCAACTGACTGTATTATCTGTTGACCTTATCGCGCCTGTTAGTGCGGGTCAGCTAAATGTTGCCAATAGCCGTTATGTATTAAAAACCATCACCAAAGCCACCCAAGGCTGCTTAAAAGGCGCGTTTGATGCGATGGTCACTGCACCTGTGCATAAAGGCGTTATCAATGATGCTGGAATTGCATTCACTGGTCATACCGAATTTATCGCCGATATTACCGGCGGCAACCCAGTAATGATGTTGGCAACGCCCGGATTGCGGGTGGCTTTGGTGACCATCCATTTGCCCTTGTCCGAAGTCCCAAAAGCGATTACCCATAACCGTGTGCGGCAAGTTATCCGCACCTTGGATCACGATCTGCGTAGCCGTTTTTCTATTGAACAGCCCAGAATATTGGTTTGCGGCCTGAATCCACATGCCGGAGAAAACGGCTACTTGGGGCGGGAAGAAATTGACATTATTGAGCCTGTACTAAATGGTTTACGTAAGCAAGGCATGAATCTTGATGGTCCGTTACCTGCTGACACGCTGTTCACTCCCAAATATCTCGATAAAGCCGATGCCGTATTAGCAATGTACCACGATCAAGGCTTACCGGTACTCAAGCATAAAGGTTTTGGCAAGGCCGTAAATATTACTTTGGGATTGCCCATTATCCGCACCTCCGTCGATCACGGCACCGCGCTGGATTTGGCAGGGTCAGGACTGGCTGACCCAGGCAGCTTACGTTACGCACTGGAAACCGCATTGATGATGGCAAATAATGACTAATACCACACATACACCGCGCAAGCGTTTTGGTCAGAACTTTCTGCACGACTATTCTGTTATAGCCAATATTTTAGCCAGCTTACAAATCAAGTCGGGTGAACACTGGGTTGAAATCGGACCAGGACAAGGTGCTTTAACGATGCCGCTACTCGATAAAAACATCTCGCTAGATGTGGTGGAGTTGGACAGGGATTTGGTGCGATTGCTAAAGGATAAATTCAAAGACAATAAGAATTTAACCATACACAGCGCAGATGCCCTGAAATTTGATTTTTCTGCACTCGTTAAGCAGGATAAAAAGCTACGCATTATCGGGAATCTGCCGTACAACATTTCCACGCCCTTGTTATTTCACCTGCTGGAAAATGCCGCTTGCATTGCCGACATGCAGTTTATGCTGCAAAAAGAAGTCGTTGACCGGATATGTGCCGCGCCTGGCAGCAAAAAATACGGTAGGTTAAGCGTGATGATGCAGTATTACTGTGCGGCGGAGTGCTTGTTTGATGTCTATCCCGAAAGCTTCGATCCGTCACCGAAAGTCATGTCAGCCATCATAAAATTGATACCACATCCCAAGCCACCTGTGGTGGTCAATGATCTGATGGTATTCAAACAAGTCGTCACCCAAGCTTTCTCGCAGCGACGTAAAACCCTGAGAAATTCACTCAAAAAGCTTATCAGTGAAGATTGTTTTGTTCGTTTAGGTATTGATCCAGTAGCGCGGGCGGAGACAATTTCCCTGCTTGAGTTTGCCAATTTGAGTAATTGGCTGGCGGAAAATACCGAGTGATAAGCAGGTGTGGTAGATTGCTCACAGAGTACAAAGTTAGCTCCAAACCATGATATATTTGCCCGATAAACCCGCTGGGGTTCGCACCTTACCCTAGAGTTGGTTAGTTCTTATTAAGAATCGCCATAAAATAGCAGCCAATGAATAAACCCAAAGTTATCGTAACCCGTAAATGGCCTGCTACCGTGGAATCGCGGTTACAAGCATTATATGATGTGCAGTTAAACGAATCCGATGTTCCCATGACGGCGGATGAGCTTAAGATTGCCTTACAAACTGCGGATGCGCTACTGCCGACTGTGACCGATCCGATTACCGCCGACATCCTTAGCGTGCCTAACAAGCGTGCCAAAATCATCGGTAATTTCGGGGTCGGTTATAACAATATCGATATAGCAGCAGCAAAACGTGAAGGGCTGGTTGTTACCAACACGCCACATGTGCTGACCGATTGCACGGCGGATATTGCCATGTTGTTGCTGTTAATGTCGGCAAGACGCGGTTCGGAAGGCGATAGGCTGGTTCGTAATCAGCAATGGACGGGTTGGCGACCTACGCACATGCTGGGTCAGAAAGTGACGGGCAAAACCTTGGGATTGATTGGCTTTGGGCGGATTGCCCAAGCCGTAGCAAGAAAGGCGCATCATGGTTTTGGCATGAAAATCATCTGCACTGCGCCGCACGCTCCTGTGCCTGATGTCCTGCAAGAATTTCAAGCCACTTACTACGCCACGGCCGACGAAGTGCTTGCTAAAGCTGACTTTATCTCGCTGCATTGCCCAGGCGGGGTGGCGACCAAGCATTTAATCAACGAGCAACGCCTGAAATTGATGAAGCCATCGGCACACCTTATTAATACCGCCAGGGGCGACGTGGTCGATAGCAAAGCTTTGATTAAGGCACTGAAAGAGTGCTGGATTGCTGGTGCAGGCTTGGATGTGTTCGAAGGTGAGCCAAATATCGACCCAGGCTTTTTGGAATTGGACAATGTGGCGTTATTGCCGCATTTGGGCAGTGCAACGGAAGAAACTCGCGTGGCAATGGGTAACCGTGTGTTGGATAATATCGCGGCGTTTTTTGCTGGGGAAGAGCCTGGGGATAGGGTTGCTTGAATAATGTGTTGTTAAGTCAAGCAATTAAGCCCCTTTTCATGGACGTAGAGACACAAAATTTTGCGTCTCTACGTTTGAATATTGCTTAACGCCTTCCGCCCCGAACAGCAGTCACATCTTCAAATTTAACTTTCAGTGGTTTACCGCAGTACAGGTTGCCGTCCAAACCAGCAATAGCTGCCCTGGCTTCATGACCTTCCATGCCGATAAAACCGAAGCCTCTGCATTTGCCGCTGAAAATGTCGGCAACAAGTTGTATGGAACGGACTTTGCCGTATTGGGCAAATAAGGTTGTTACTGTTTCTTCTGTGGCATCGCTAGGCAAGTTGCCTACAAATAATCGTTTCAAGTGTCATGTCCTAATTCATTAAGTGGAGAGTGGTGTTAGTAGCAAACTACATTTAAGCCAGTAAGTAGGCTTGAATAGAAGCTGCGCTATGCGCCAGCTACATTGCTGGCTTGTGGACCTTTCGGACCTGTTTCTACGTCGTAAGTGACGGCTTGGCCTTCAGCCAGCGTACGAAAACTGCCTTGGCTGGAAATTGCAGAAAAATGCACGAATACATCTGGGCTGCCGTCGCTAGGTGATATAAAACCAAAACCTTTAGCTTCGTTAAACCACTTTACTGTACCTGTTGCCATATTAAGTCCTCATGCCATAAGCATATAAATCAAAGTGTTTGATTGCTAACCATACCAGGCAGAGAAGGGGAAAACGCTTGGAATTTCTGAAAGTACCGATCAACACGCAAGGATTGAATAAAAGAATTACCAAACGTAAATGGCTGATTTTCTTCTATTCATGAGTGCATTATAAGGACTAAGCACTCGGATAGCTATTGAAATATTACACCATTGTGTAAACTTTGGATTAGATAAACGAAAACAGGGGTATGTAGCAGTACTGCTATATAATTTGAGCTGCTAAGTGTAGGGCGGCTATTCCCCAGTTAGTGACAATAAAACTGTAAATTTATAGCATTCCGTGCAATATCACATAATGAATCACTTAAAAATGACCCCAACCACATTATTCAAATGCCTTGCCGACGAAACCCGCTTACGTTGTATGGTATTGCTGCATAAAGAAGGCAAATTATGCGTGTGCGAATTGACCCATGCGCTGGATATGTTGCAACCCAAAATTTCCCGGCATCTTGCCCAGTTACGGCAATGTAATTTGCTGTTAGATAGCCGGGAAGGGCAGTGGGTGTATTATCAAATCAATCCTGCATTACCTGTTTGGGTGTTTGATATTTTGGATGTGACAGCGAAAGAGTTGGGCGGTGAACACAAGCAACTGCAAGACTGCGCTAGGTTGCAAACGATGGCAGGTCGTCCTGAGATGAAAGGATGCTGTAACTAATCTTTTCGGCTATAATATTCGCTTATACGAATATATAAATATAGCTGAGGACTTCATGTTAAACATCTTGATTTTATGTACAGGCAATTCCTGCCGCAGCATTTTGGGCGAGGCATTGATTAACCATCTCGCTGGCGACAGATTCAAGGCATTTTCCGCCGGTAGCCATCCGACCGGCAAGGTCAATGCCAATGCATTGGCAACTTTAGTGCGAAATGGAATTCCTACCGACGGCTTTTCTAGCCAATCCTGGGATGAATTCGATGGCGCAGGCATTGATATTGCCATTACGGTGTGCGACCAGGCGGCAGGTGAAGTGTGTCCGGTTTACCTAAATAGCGCAATCAGGGCGCATTGGGGATTGCCTGATCCTGCCCATGTAAGCGGCACTGTTGAAGAAATAGCCAAGGCATTTCAAGCCACTTTCGATGCGCTATCCGTCAGGATACACAAAATGTTGGCTTTACCGATAGAAGACATGAACAGTGCCGACATAACCAAGGCACTGAATGAGATTGGCAACCAGGCATGAGCGGCAAACCTTCCGCCATCAGTTTTTTTGAGCGCTACTTAACGGTTTGGGTGCTGCTTTGTATTACTGTTGGTATCGTATTGGGGCAGATTTTCCCTGATGTTTTTCAAGCGATTGGAAGAATGGAGTACGCAAAGGTCAATCTTCCCGTCGGGTTACTGATTTGGGTCATGATTGTCCCGATGTTGGTAAAAGTAGACTTCACAGCACTGCACGAGGTACGCCAGCATGTGCGTGGAATAGGCGTAACACTATTCGTCAACTGGCTGGTCAAGCCGTTTTCGATGGCATTTCTCGGCTGGCTGTTCATCCGCAACCTGTTTGCACCCATGTTGCCGCCCGACCAACTCGACAGTTACCTTGCTGGCTTAATCTTGCTGGCGGCTGCGCCGTGTACGGCAATGGTGTTTGTGTGGAGCAAACTCACCAACGGCGATCCGCTGTTCACGCTGTCACAAGTCGCATTGAACGATGCCATTATGGTCGTGGCATTCGCGCCATTGGTCGCATTTTTGCTGGGAATTTCGGCCATTACCGTCCCCTGGGTGACGCTTATTACGTCGGTAGTGCTATACATTGTGATTCCTGTATTACTTGCCCAACTTTGGCGGAACAAACTGTTAACTAAAGGGCAAATGGTATTCGACGAAGTGCTGGCGAAAATTGGCCCGTGGTCTATCGCCGCTTTACTGGCAACCCTGGTGCTACTCTTCGCCTTTCAGGGCGAAGCCATCTTGAAGCAACCGCTGGTTATTGCCTTGTTGGCTGTGCCGATCTTGATACAAGTGTTCTTCAACTCAGCTTTGGCCTACTGGTTGAACCGTGCCGTCGGTGAAAAACACAATATCGCCTGTCCATCAGCACTGATTGGCGCGTCCAATTTCTTTGAGCTGGCAGTTGCCGCAGCCATTAGTTTATTTGGTTTTCATTCTGGAGCTGCTCTTGCTACCGTGGTTGGCGTATTGATCGAAGTGCCAGCAATGTTGCTGGTTGTTAAGTTTGTGAATGGGTCGAAGGCCTGGTATGAACGCTCGCCAGCTTAAGCAGTTAACCCGAAGATTAAGAACAACAGCTTTAAAACTCACATTCAAGTAACTTTTTGAAGCGTGACCCACTCGAAACATCAACATCAACAAAACACCTATCATTCAGAATCAAGATACTTGCGATAAGCTTCATAGCACATAAACCACAATGAATAGGTGGTTAACAACACCTACTCGTCACATCGCTTGCAGCTCCTGCTAGCCTCATAATCTACATGGAAGTGGTGAACGCAGATATTGCAGGAGCAAATATCTGTGCCTGCGGAATAATTAAAGTGGGAGAGAGAACAAACTCGCGTTATGCCAAATTTTTACGCCGTGCCGCTAACGGATGGTCAGAATAAGGTTCATGCTCATCTAAACCGACTACCTCGCAAGTACCACCGCTGTGAGCATAATCGTGACTAAATTCATGGATGAACTCCATCACCGTATGGTCGATTAAATTAGCTTCCGACAAATCAAAGAAAATGGTTTTATGCTCAGGTAGATTGGACAGCATACTTTTTAAGCCCATGAAATTTGAAAACACTGCTGCACCGCTGATAGCAACATGATAAGTGTTTTCATCAGTTTGCTTGACATGGTAAGCCATCGTAAATAGATTGCTCAGTTTCACGCCACGAGCGATGTGGATCAGCAGTTTTACGGCAATTCCTATCAATACCCCAATCAACAAGTCGGTCGCCAATATGCCGATGATAGTCACGATAAATAACACAAAATTATCTAAGCCAATTTCCATCGTTTTGGCAAATTCTTTGGGTGATGCCAAACGGAAACCGGTAAATACCAATAACGCCGCAAGCGATGCTAACGGAATTTCGTGTATCAACAGGGGGAATAACGCCACGAAGATCAGCAAGAACGCGCCGTGGAAAAAGTTAGCCCAAGCGGTTTTAGCACCGTTATTGACATTCGCAGAACTACGGACAATTTCAGCAATCATCGGTAGACCACCAATCATCCCGGAAATCATATTACCGATACCAACGGCGGTTAAATCACGGTTTAAATTGGACGTACGCTTGTAAGGATCAAGCTTATCAACAGCAGTGGCACTGAGCAAGCTTTCCAAACTGCCTACCAGCCAGATAGCGACCACGGCTTCCCAAAATTCCAGTGTAGCAACTTTACCAAAATCAGGAAAAGAAAAACCCGCCATAAAATGTTCCGGCACAGAAACCAGAAAGGCGGGCCCAATCGAAAATTCGTGGTGTGGCAAAAACTTCGTATCCGGCAAAAAAGCATAATTGTGGATGTGATCCAGATCGAAATACCGCTCTAACGCCAAACCCATCAGTACAACCAGCAAAGGCGCGGGAATCATTTTTAAGGTCGGGTTTTTAATCAGCGACCAGATAATCAACAAAGCCAAGCCCATAACCCCTATGAAAGCAATTTCTGGGTTGAATTCCATTAACGAATGCGGAATTTCAGCAATGGTGCCCAGCAAAGTCTTAGCCGCTGGCTTCACACCCAACAGGGTATGAATCTGCTTTGCCATGATGATGATACCAATCGCTGCCAACATACCATGAACGACAGATGAAGGGAAAAAAGCGCTGAGTTTTCCGGCCTTAAAAACACCTAAAAGCGTTTGCAATACGCTGGCGATAACGATTGCCGCCAATGTATAGCGATACCCTGCCATCGCGTCGCCTTGCCCCAAGTCAGCCACTGCATCGACAATGACCACGATGAGGCCAGCAGCAGGGCCGTTAATCGTGACAAAAGAACCATTGATTCTCGAAACCACCAAACCGCCAATGATGGCGGTAATAATACCGCCCATAGGCGGGAAGCCCGATGCCATCGCAATCCCCAAGCATAACGGCAAAGCGATGAGGAACACCAAAAAACCGGACAATAAATCACTGCGCCAGTTTTCGATTAAACCGGGAATGCCGGTTTTAGGCACAGCTTGTGAAATGGGGTTGGACATATACGACTCCTGAGACTATTCAACATTTTTGAACTGATAGTGTTTTAAAGCAATGTACATGCCAATAGCTATAAAAACCTACAACTTACTAAATTTGTTTAACTATTTATTAAAAGAGCGCTAATAAAGCTATACGCTTAAATAGAATTGGTTCAAATAAACCAATGGAATCGGTGGATTTCAACCAATTCGCGGTAGCGGATGAAATCTGTAACCTGATTGAGAAGGTGGATTTGCAAACCTAGGTTTGCACTCCAAAATACGCATGAAGCCGACAAGTCCATCAAAAAATACCGGTAAACCCACTACCCAATTCACCACAATGAGCCAGCATTTTTTGAGAAAGATGCCATTTCCCGATAAGTCATCTATAGTTGCTACCATCATAAATTGGAAAAAACCATAAAATCATGCCCTTATCGTGGAACGAAATCAAAGACCGCGCCTTGAAGTTTTCTCATGAATGGGTGGATGAATCTTCCGAAGATGCCGAAGCCAAATCGTTTTGGGATGCGTTTTTCAATGTTTTTGGCGTACCCCGCCGCCGCGTCGCCACGTTTGAGCAACCGGTCAAAAAATCCGACGGTCACGACGGCTACATCGACCTGCTCTGGCGCGGCATTATCCTGGTTGAACACAAATCACGCGGCAAAAACCTCGACCGCGCTTTCCAGCAAGCCAAGGATTACTTTCCCGGCCTTAAAGATATTGATTTGCCCCGCTATATCCTGGTCTCCGACTTTGCCCGTTTTCGGCTCTACGACCTGGAGGAAAACACCCAGCAAGAATTCACCATCAAAGAATTCTACAAGAGCGTCAAACTGTTCGGCTTCATTGCTGGCTACCAAACCACCTCCTACAAAGACCAAGACCCCGCCAACATCAAAGCCGCCGAACGCATGGGCAAGCTGCACGACAAGCTCAAGGCCATCGGCTATGAAGGGCATGACCTGGAAGTCTATCTCGTCCGCTTATTGTTTTGCCTGTTTGCCGAAGACACCAGCATATTTGAACGCCGCCTGTTCCAGGATTTGATCGAGCAGCGCACGGCGCAGGATGGCAGTGATCTTGCGATGCGCTTGGAGCAGTTGTTTCAAGTGTTAGATGCACCGCAAGAAAAACGCCTGAAGAACCTGGATGAACAACTCGCCGCTTTCCCCTATGTTAACGGCAGCCTGTTTAAGGAACACTTGCCGATGGCCTCGTTCGACACTGAAATGCGCGAGAATTTGTTGTTATGCTGCGCCCTAGATTGGAGCCGCATAAGCCCGGCGATATTCGGCGCGTTGTTCCAGTCCGTCATGGACCAAAAGCTGCGCCGCAACCTGGGCGCACATTACACCACGGAAAAGAACATCCTTAAGCTCATCCGCCCGTTGTTTCTGGACGAGCTACGGGCAGAATTTGAGCGGGTAAAAAACCAGCCCAAGAAACTTTACGACTTCCATCAACGTCTTGCCAAGCTCAAATTCCTCGACCCCGCCTGCGGTTGCGGCAACTTTTTGGTCATCGCCTACCGTGAACTGCGCCTGTTAGAGCTGGATGTTATCCGCAGCCTGTACGGAAAAGCGCAATCCACCTCCATAGACGTAGCGGAATTGAACATCCTGTGCGACGTGGACCAGTTTTACGGCATCGAGATAGAAGAATTCCCCGCCCAAATCGCGCAAACCGCATTGTGGCTGATGGATCACCAGATGAATATGCGGGTGTCGGAAGAATTCGGCAGCTACTTCGTGCGTTTGCCGCTTAAAAAATCGGCGAAGATCGTCCGCAGCAATGCCTTAAGGCTGGACTGGCGCGACGTGGTGAAACCGGAGGAGTTGAGTTACATACTGGGTAATCCGCCGTTTGTCGGTGCCAAATATATGGATGACGAACAACGGGCGGACATGGTGAGGGTTTTCTACGACGTTAAAAGTGCCGGGCTACTTGATTTTGTTGCCGCCTGGTATCGCAAGGCAGCGGATTTCATGGAAGATAATCAAGAAATCAAAACTGGCTTTGTCTCGACAAATTCCATCACCCAAGGCGAGCAGGTCGGCGTGTTGTGGCCTGATTTATTGCGTCGCGGGGTGAAAATCCATTTTGCACACCGCACCTTTCAATGGTCGAACGAAGCAAGAGGTAAGGCTAGTGTTCATTGTGTCATTATCGGTTTTGCCTTGCATGACGCGACGGACAAGCGGCTTTTCGATTATGAAACCCTGCAATCTGAGCCTCACGAGATAAAGGTCAAGAACATAAACCCGTATCTGGTGGATGCTCCCGACATTGTGGTTTCTCGCCGCAATTCTCCGATTTGCGCCGTGCCGGAAATAGGGATTGGCAATAAGCCGATAGACGGTGGGAATTATCTGTTCACACCAGAGGAACGCGACGAGTTCATCAAGATAGAGCCAGCCGCCGCGCTTTATTTCAGGCGTTGGCTTGGCAGCATTGAATTCATCAATGGCTATGAACGATGGTGTTTATGGTTAGGCGATTGTCCCCCTGACAAGCTGCGCCAAATGCCAGAAGCTATGAAACGGGTTGAAGCTGTCCGGCGCGTCAGGCGTGCCAGCAACAGCGCACCCACAAGAAAACTGGCAGATACGCCAACTCGATTCCATGTCGAAAATATGCCGGATTCAAGTTACCTGGTAATCCCAGAGGTTTCTTCGGAGAGAAGGCGATATATACCGATTGGTTTTCTGTCTCATGAAACTCTTGCCAGTAATAAATTACGCATTTTTCCAAATGCTACACTCTGGCACTTCGGGATTTTATCTTCGATCATGCACATGTCATGGATGCGCTCTACAACTGGCCGTCTAAAAAGTGACTACCAGTATTCCGTCTCCATCGTCTACAACAACTTCCCCTGGCCTCAAAACCTGACCGACAAACAACGTCTAACCATCGAAGCCGCCGCGCAAGCCGTGTTGGATGCCCGTGCGAAATACCCCAATTCCTCGCTTGCCGACCTGTACGACCCCTTAACCATGCCGCCGGAACTGGTCAAGGCGCACCACAAACTGGATGCCGCCGTTGACGCAGCCTATTCCAAAAAGAAATTTTCCGGCGACAGTGACCGAGTGGCATTTTTATTTGAGTTATATCGGCAATTGACAAATTCGTGATTTGATAATCCCCCTCAATCCCCCTTTTTCAAAGGGGGAGGATTGTGCTAATGGCACTTTTGCAATGAAGGAAATTGGGGCTAACTCCTCATTTTGTGGTGAAGCAATAATGCAAATGCAACGGGGCGGTAATATTAGCCCCTATCCCAAAAAGCAATGCTTCAACCCAGCCTCCACCATCTAGTATTGGTTCAAATAAACCAATACTATCGGTGCATATAAACCAATCTGTACGCAAAAAGTTGAGTTCTTTCCCCACATCAAGCTGCGCTGCTTTGTCGTAAATTCTTTTTATCGCTGATTATTTTCATTGCATATATAAGCGGAACACCCGAAAAAACGTGTGCCTAACAACCAAGCAATGTTACCGAAAACAAATGTGGCATAAGTAATGCTCGTATGTTTTAAGGTCAAAGAACGTTGGATTTTACAATTATCCTTGGCGAAGGAGTTTTTTGAATTCTTAGAGATTCCCATAAATGACGGTTTTAAATATGATTAAGAAAAAGATGAAAGCATTGGTAATGACGGTAGCGACTATGTGTTCTGTCAGTATGTTAACGCCTGCTTTGGCAGTGGACGATCTGGATTTGATCCAGGATGCAGGCAGTTGGGCGCAAGTCGTCGGCGAAGGAAGCATGAAATTTATTGACCCTAGCCTGGAAAAAGGCCGGATTTGGGTGGAAGGGCAAGCCCGTATCAATGACAACTGGGATCATTTCTATCAAGGCATGGTACGTGCCGCCGTGGGTTATTCACTTAGCGACCGCGCCACGGTCTGGGCGGGTTATACCTGGCTACCGACACAAAACTTGGGCCACAGCTATGTCAACCAGCAAGATGTGTGGCCTGCCTTCCGGTATGTTTTGCCGACTGACTACGGCACAATCACATTTAGGACTATGTTTGAAAGCAATTTTCTTCAGGGCAGTGATGTCCGCTTTCGTCCGCGCCAGATGATAAAATTTATGCACCCTTTTGAATTTGAACCGCGCCTTAGCGTTATTGCATGGGATGAATTTTTCATACGCGTCAATTCAACCCAATTCGGCGGTAAATCAGGCTTCGACCAGAACCGTGCATTCGTAGGTCTGGGTTGGACGTTCAATAAAAACGTCCGGTTTGAAGGAGGTTATATGAATCAGTATCTGGATGATCTAACGCATACTAATAACACCATGCGTCATTTAATTATGGGTTCGGTGTTTATCAACTTTTAGTTCAGCCAAGTAACTGAAGTGATTTGTCTTTAAGAAAAACGGCGAAGAGTACATAAGTAAGTTAACTTGGACGCACAAACCAAATTGAGCGATAAAATAGAATATGCGTATTGTCTGTTTTTTGATACTTGTGATTATTTCAATCCTTGAGATTAGCCCAATCCCTCTCACTCCCTTAGTGTTAATCTGGGTGGTGTTGTTTCGTCCGCTATGGTTTTATAAGGTAGTGCTTAAAATATATGATAAGAAGTAGAAAAAGTTGGGTTAAAGCTGGATTCATTCAGGCGTGATCCAAGCCATGCTGCTGTAATTCGCCTTGAACTTTGAGCTTTAATTATGCATAAAATACTTTACCGCCCAATTGTCGTTATCAGCCTAGTACTAGGCATGTTAGTTATGTTGGAATTGCTGGCGTTGGGGAGTATTACTTGGCGAAATTTAAGCCGTATCGACAACATCAAGCAGGACATCATTCAAGGGCATGAGCTTGAACAATTGGTTTTCGAGCTTATCAACACGCCAATAATGGATGCCGGTGAGAAAATCGAGCCAAGTCCTGAGCAAATCGAATTGCACAAAAGAATCACCCATTTTTTTGCTAATCGTCAAAGTGGTGAAAATGGCACGGGCTTATTATTGGATGAGATCAAACCGTTTCTCCAAAATATTGAACAAGGAAAACGCCAGGACATCGCCCAAGTCTTATTGGTCTCCCAAAAAATTCTTAATTTACAACGCAGTAATGAGGAAAAACTGCTAACCCAGGTTTATCAAGACAGTCGGTTGGAGCTTAATTTTGCGGTATTTATCCCAATTGCCGTGTTGCTACCTGCGTTTTTATTAGGTGTGTGGTATTTCAGGCGACAAATTTTATCTCCCCTCATTGCATTGGAGCAGTTGTTAAAACGCCTTACCGATGGCGAAATGCAGCCAATAGAAAACCGCAAAGATCCTTTGATGCAGCCGCTGTTCAGCAGTTACAACCGCTTGATCCGGCGCTTGGCGGAATTGGAAGAAGAACACCTTAGCCATACTCAAACCCTAGAACGGGAAATACACCATGCCACTCACGCCTTGCTAGAACAAAGCCACACGTTAGCACGTTCCGAACGATTGGCGGCCGTAGGCGAGCTTGCCGCCAGCACCGCACATGAGCTACGAAATCCATTGGCTGGTATTCAGGCGGCTTTAGAAAACGTCTGCGGTGAATGCGAAGACCCAGAAATTGCTGATCGCTTACAGATGGTGAATGCCGAAGTGAAACGCTTAACTAACAGCCTTAACGATCTGCTGGCGTATTCCAAACAGCAACCGGAAGCCGCCAAGCTTGTTGATATTTCCAAACTCGTAGGCGAGCTTTTGACTTTATTGAAATATCAAGTGAATGAAAACATCAAACTGATTTATGCCATTCCACCTAATTTGCAAACTTTATTGCCAGAAACAGAATTTCGGCAAGCGTTGCTTAACCTGCTATTGAATTCGGTACAGGAACTTGGCAAACAGGGCGGAACAATCAACCTGACGATTACCAAACAGGCGGAAAAATTGCAAATTGAAGTCAGTGATAGTGGACATGGTTTTCCTGAAACCTTGCTCGCGCATGGTGTGCGGTCTTTTGCAAGTTACCGAGAACATGGCACGGGATTGGGATTGTCGATGGTATTGCGCTTTGCCCGTTCCCTAGGTGGGCAGTTAAATCTACAAAATGATAGCCAAGGCCACGCCCTCGCGACCTTGACCGTACCGGTGGGTGTATGAAAGATAGCTTATTGATTATCGAAGACGAAACTTTGCTGGGCAATGAACTGGCGCGGTTTTTCCGAAAACAGTGCTGGGAAGTTAATGTGGTAACCGACCTCAAAAGTGCTAAACAGTTATTAACTGGGCAGGACATTGAACCCATCGTCATTTTGTCCGACATGAATTTACCGGATGGCAATGCCCTAGATTTTTTGGAACAAATCGGAAGCAGCCTGCAACACGCCGAATGGATTTTTTTGACGGGTTACGGCAGTGTTACTGATTCCGTC
The DNA here is from genome assembly GCA_945861705.1 of Methylomagnum ishizawai. Taxonomy (GTDB): domain Bacteria; phylum Pseudomonadota; class Gammaproteobacteria; order Methylococcales; family Methylomonadaceae; genus Methyloglobulus. The sequence continues at coordinate 14,500 of CAMAVM010000024.1, forward strand.
CGTGCCTTACGCCTTGGCGCGTATGATTTCATCGAAAAACCCTGCGAACTGGACAGGCTGCACATGCTGGTGGAAGGTGCTGCTCGTAGCGCCAGGGCGCAGCGACGATTGCAGCAAGAAACCAGTCAACATTTTAACCGCTACACATACGATGCGCTGGTCGGACGCAGCCAAAAAACCAAGCAGCTTAGGGATATGCTGAAACAACTGGCGAATGTGCCTTTTTCCAGTCTCGTCATCAGCGGCGAAACGGGTACGGGCAAAGGTTTGGTGACGCGCATCTTGCATTACTCAGGCAGTCGCGCCAGCAAGCCCCTGGTGGAACTCAATTGTGCCGCGATCCCCAAAGATTTGCTGGAATCCGAGTTGTTCGGCTACGAAGCCGGAGCTTTCACAGGCGCAAAAAAACGCCATCGAGGTCTGTTGGAGCAAGCCGACACTGGCACGATTTTCCTAGATGAAATCGGCGAATTGGATTTGGATTTGCAAGGCAAACTGCTCAAAGCGGTGGAAGAATTGCGGTTTCGGCGACTGGGCAGTGAAAGTACGGTTGAAGTCGATGTCCAAATCATCGCCGCTACCAATCGTGATCTACTGCAAAAGGTCAAAACTGGTGAGTTTCGCCAAGACCTGTATCATCGTCTGAGCGTATTAAGCATTCATATTCCGCCACTGCGCGAACGAAAAGAGGACTTGCGTGATTTAGTGCCGCAATTTGTTACCAACTGTAGTATCAAATCGGGCAAAAATATCAAAACGATACCCGAAAGCGTATGGGAACAATTGGAAGCTTACGATTGGCCGGGCAATATCCGCGAATTACATAACGTGATTGAACGCTGCGTGTTGTTTGCGGATAGCGAGGTATTTCCGGCGCAATGGCTGCAATTCCCGAATAATAGTGAAGATATGTCAGCCGCAGAGAATGACGGCATGTATATTCCACTGGACGGGAGCTTATCGCTACAGGATATGGAAAAACATATCATTCAAGAAGCCCTGCATCGGGCTAACTACAACGTCACTGCGGCTGCGCGTATGTTAGGCGCAACGCGAGAAACCATGCGCTATCGGGTGCAAAAGTACCATCTTAAGTACGATCAGGATTGAGTGATTGGGTGTGGAGACACGCCAGATGTCGTGATGCTAATCTATGTTCAGGAGTGCAAAGCAAGCTTTGCCCGTGGAGGATAAGTACAAAGCTTGCTTTGCACTCCAATTTTGCTATTTTTTGCTTTTAACTTAACAACATTAGGTGTGCATCTCCCGCCTGTGCCGATATGTGCTTTCGTCCTTGAACCGGAGGTTCAAGTGGGGACAGGCTCGTTAAATCAGGCTTCTCGTCGAGACGGGCATGCACACCATTAACGGAAATTGCCCCCTGGGTTAAAACAGGTTCAGGAAACACCCAGCACACTGTCGAACACAACAGGAGATACAGGGTTATAGTTTAACGCGTTTAGTGCTTATCTAAAACGTTTTCAATCTTATCTACCATGTTTGACAGGCATTCTTTCCAACCCTGACTTAACACCGGACTCTGTTTTTTCAAGCTTTGCAATTCATGGCTCAAATTTAGCGCAGCCATCACGGCAATCCGCTCCGCATTGCCCACTTTACCGGAATCACGCATTTTGCACATTTGGGCATCTAGTTCACTTGCTGAACGGATGAGGTTTTCCTGCTCTTGCGATTCACAGGCAATCTTGTATTCCTTACCCATGATGGTAAGTAAAACGGTTTGGGGTTTAACGCTCATTAACTTTGCCCCATTGCTTTTAGCCGCGAAATCATGGCTTCAACCCGATTTCTGGCTATGGTAGTTTTTTCAAGAAGATAGGCTTTTTCTCGGACTAAATCATCCTGCTTACTCTTCAAAGTCTCATTTTCATTTTTGACTGAATCGTACAGGTCTATGAGTTGATCCAGCTTTGTTTCAAGATCCCTTAACTCTAAGGATTGATAAGGTTCTTTATCGGTCATGGCATCACTTTGATTAGGTGGGTAGTCAACGGTTTAATGGACTATGGGTTGCCGTTTGTAAAAGCTATGGCAAGATAGCTATTAACTTAAGCGTAACAATCCTGCATTAGCTTAATCATAAACAAATCTTTGATAAATGGTAGCATAAGCCTATTACATTTTAGTATAGTTGAATCATTTAGACACATGCAATATCAAGACATTGACACAATAGTTGCAAAAAACGATGGCGAGCTTTCCGCAGCAGAAGCGCACGGTATGGCGGCGGGTATGTTATGCGTTAATGATCGGACGGAACTTAGGTTTTGGTTACAGGAATTGCTGAAAGATGCCGATGACATTAGTGATGAAGACCGTTCACTTCTGGAAGATTTATTTGAGGACATCAAAAACTTGTTGGCTGGCGATGAATTTGCCTTTGAGCTACTGCTTCCTGATGATGACTTCCCACTTAACGAACAGGTAGAAGCCTTAAGAAAATGGTGTCAGGGCTTTTTATTTGGACTCGGCTCTACGTCTTCAACAACCGATTCAACGCCAAATTGGTCGGAAGAAATACGTGAAGTCGTCAAAGATATTGCCGAAATTACTAAACTTGACTCAGACGCTGAGGACGACGAGGCAGAGAATGATTTTATGGAAATCACTGAATATCTCCGAGCTGCTGTCATCTTTCTACGGACAGAACTAAACTCAGCGGATAACCGCACCGTACATTGAGCGATAGACAAACATGAAACAAAGCGAATTCAAAAAACGCCGCAAACAATTGATGCAGCGCATCGGGAAGGGCAATATTGCCTTATTGGGCAGTTCATCAACCAAAATCCGTAACCGTGACGTGCATTATCCGTATCGGCAAGACAGCGATTTTTATTACCTGACCGGATTTTCTGAGCCAGATGCCTTGGCTGTGTTCATCCCTGGACGCGAACAAGGCGAATATATCTTGTTTTGCCGTGAATTTGATGAGGCTAAGGCCTTGTGGGAAGGCGCGCACGCAGGTTTGGAAGGCGCGACCGGACATTATCAAGCCGATGATGCGTTTCCTATTGATGATTTGGATGACATCTTGCCCGGCATGTTAGAAAACAAGCATAAGGTGTTTTATCCCATGGGGCGCGATCCAGATCTGGATCATCATTTGTTGGATTGGATCAACCACATCAAAAGCCAATCTAGATCGGGGTTAGTTGCACCTGGGGAGTTGGTGTCGCTAGAACATATCTTGCATGAAATGCGCCTGTTCAAAAGTCCAGAAGAAATCAAGTTGATGCGCCGTGCTGGCGAGGTTTCCGCAGCAGGACACGTACGTGCTATGCAAACTTGCAAGGCTGGTATGTATGAGTATCAAATTGAAGCTGAGCTAGTGCATCACTTTATGCAGGAAGGGCTGCGCTCTGTCGCTTATCCTTCTATCGTGGCAGGCGGTAAAAATGCTTGTGTGCTGCATTACACCGAAAATACCGATAAACTAAAAAATGGCGACTTGCTGTTAATCGACGCGGGTGCAGAATGCGACCATTACGCTGCCGATATTACCCGTACTTTTCCTGTTTCAGGTCGTTTCAGTGAGCCACAAAAACAACTTTATCAATTGGTTTTAGATGCCCAAACTGCCGCCATCGAGCAAATCAAACCCGGTACGCCGTGGCACAATGCCCATGATGCCTCGGTTGAGGTGCTGACCAAAGGCTTAGTTGCCTTGGGTTTGCTGGAAGGTAAAGTAAAAGCACTTATCAAGAAAGAAAAATTCAAACAGTTCTATATGCACCGTATCGGTCACTGGCTAGGAATGGATGTACATGATGTTGGTGATTACAAAATAGACCAAAAATGGCGTTTGCTGGAGCCAGGCATGGTGCTGACCATCGAACCCGGCCTGTATATCCCCTTAGATTGCAAAACTGTGGATGAAAAGTGGCGCGGCATCGGCATACGCATCGAAGACGATCTATTAGTGACAGAGCAAGGTTATGAAATCCTGACCAATGCCGTACCTAGAACGATAGCGGAAATCGAAGCTTTGATGCAGGGCAGCTAATGCAAGAGTCCGTGCAATCATTCGATGTCATCATAGTTGGTGGTGGACTAGCAGGTAATTGTTTGGCCTTAGCGCTCAACGGTAGCGGCTTGCGGGTTGCCATCATTGAAGCCAACACCAAGGAACAATTGTTCCATTCAGCGATGGGCGACCGTGCGTTGGCCTTGGCCGCTGGCACTATTGCTACATTGGAAGGTCTTGGTATTTGGCAAGATATTCACCAGAAAGCAACCGCCATTACCGATATTCACGTCTCTGATCGTGGACATTTCGGCAAAGTTCGCTTATCTGCACGAAAACAAAACGTCGATGCCTTGGGTTATGTCATCACCGCCCGGGACATTGAAAGCCATGTTGCAGAATTGGTTGATAAAGCTGAGATTACGCAGCTTTGCCCAGCTCGTTTAGCTGGGCTGATGTCCGATGTGACCGAAGTTAATGCCAGCATAAAGCTCAAGGATAATACATTATGCCTAACGGCAAAATTATTGGTTGGTGCGGATGGAGGCAACTCTTCGGTACGGAGATTGCTGGATATAACGCAACAAGTTACCGAATACGGGCAAACTGCCCTGGTCACTACCGTAAAAACCTCATTACCACACCGTAATGTCGCTTATGAACGCTTTACCGAATCAGGCCCTTTAGCACTGCTGCCGGTAGGCAAAAATCGCTGTTCCGTAGTCTGGACACGTAGCGCAGAAGACGCGGATTCGCTTATGTCAGGCAGTGAAGACGACTTTTTAGAAGCCTTACAGCACTGTTTCGGCTATCGGCTTGGGCAACTCACTTTAGCCGAACCACGTCGGGCATTTCCGGTCTCACTTATCCGCGCTGATCGTATGCACTCAGGTCGTGCTGTTATTATTGGCAACGCTGTCCATCAACTACATCCCGTGGCAGGACAAGGATTTAACTTAGGGTTACGCGATGTCGTGCAATTAGCGGACATGATCCTCAAACAACACGAGCAAGGCGAAGACATAGGTTCAGCAACATTCCTAAACGAGTATGTAAGCGCACGCGAACAAGACCACCGCAACACTATCTTTTTCACCGACACGTTGGTAAAACTGTTTTCCAATGACTGGCTGGCAGTTGCCGCAGCCAGGAATATTGGTCTTGCTGCGCTGGATCACTTACCTGCTGCAAAAGCCTTATTGTCTAAACATGCGATGGGATTGGCGCAGCGGCTACCTGGTCTTGGTAATCGTCATTGATGTTAGTGTTAGCATCAAATGATTGCATCGTGAAAACTTGGATTATCTAGTATACAATTAAGCCTTGCTATCCTGGTGATTAGCAAAAAACCAAATTGTTTGGACATTGTGTTCAATTGAATTTAACAAATTTGCCTGCATCTGTTATATTTAGGCATGGCGAGAGGGTTTGCTAGTTGCATGGATGGCTTCTAAATTTAATGGACAGCAGATAAACAATTAATCTAAAAGATGGGGAATCGTTATGACAGAAGGGTTGTTTGTATTAACTACATTATTTGTTGCTTATGTTATCTACGTCATTATAAATGAGAAGAAAACAGAAGGCACAGCACCAAAATCCACACCAGCGGCTCAACCTAAGCAACAGGTAACCGTAACCGAAGTGCCAAAAGCACCGGCTGCAAAGATTAGTCCAGTAGCCGCCAAGCCAGCCGCCGTTAAACCGGTTGCAGCAGCAAAGAAACCTGTCGAGGTAGCAGCAGCACCTAAACCGACTCCGAAAGTTGCACCTAAGCCGACAGCCGCACCAATAGTAGTAGCATCTAAACCAACATCAGCACCAAAAGCGGCATCTAAACCTGTAGCCGAAACTAAACCTGCACCAGTTGTTGCGGCTGTGGCCGAAACCATCAAAGGCACTGGCTTGAAAGATCCTAAAACAGGTGAAGTAGCAACTAACTACAGTAACTATCGCTTTACCAAACGCTGGATAAAAGAAGCGTTAGTTACGGAAAATCTAGTGGACAAGGTTTATAAGAATGACGAGTTGAATGCGGGTGTTGAAGCCAAAATAAAAGCTGGCATCACTAAGCTTGAAGGCATGAAAAAATATCAGGTTTAAGACTAAGGCTCTGTAAAGTAAACAAGAAAATTAGAAAAAGGCTTTAGTACATCTGTCAAGCACGATTGTTTCTTTAGCCTTTAAATTATTCTTCCATATTCAGCTTTTTTAAGCGATAGCGAAATGATCTAAAGGTCAGCCCTAGTTGTTTCGCGGCAGCGGTTTTATTCCATTTGTTTTCTTCCAAAGCCGTTGTAATGGCTTTACGTTCTATGCCATCCAGATAGTCTTCTAGGCTTTCCACAGCAGGATCGTAGTCAGGCTGTTCAGAATCATTATCGCTAAAGTTGCTTGCAACTAAGGGTAAATTAAGATCATCTTCGTCTATGGTGTTGCCATCGTATAAGGCTAATGCCCGTTCCAGGATATTTTCCAGCTCCCGTACATTGCCAGGAAAGCGGTATTTTTGCAGAGCAGTTAACGCAGCCGCTGAAATGGCAGGTTTTTTGCTATCTGCGGTTAACTTAGCTAATACGTACTCTGTCAGCATAGCTATATCGGCAGATCTTTCTCTTAAGGGCGGTAAAACCAGATCGATAACATTGATTCGGTAATACAAATCCTGCCTGAATACACCGGACTTAACCATATCGGCAAGATTACGGTGGGTGGCACTGAGCAAGCGCACATCAACTGCGATTTCCAGTTGTTCACCCACTGGACGGACTTTCTTTTCCTGAATAGCACGCAGCAACTTAACCTGTAAGGCTTGCGGTAAATCGGCCACTTCATCGAGAAACAAGGTGCCGCCGTCGGCAGCCTGGAACAAGCCTTTTTTATCGCTGACAGCGCCGGTAAAACTGCCTTTCTTATGTCCAAAAAACTCGCTTTCCATCAATTCATTGGGAATGGCTCCACAGTTAATCGCAACAAATGCTTTGTCGCTACGAGAACTTTGTTGATGTATCAACCGCGCCACCAATTCCTTTCCTGAACCTGATTCCCCGCTAATATAAACGGGAGCCTGGCTACGCGCCAGCTTATCAATTCTTGAACGAATATCACGCATGACCGCAGAATCGCCCAATAAGGTATTTCGGGTTCGGCGTTCTTTAGGCGTATCAGAGTCAGAAAGCTTTAATGCGCTGCTGATAAGCTGTCTTAAGCCAGCTAAATCAATGGGCTTGGATACAAAATCGAATGCGCCTTTTTTCATCGCTAGTATAGCGGTGTCCATACTTCCGTGTGCGGTAATGACGGCAACGGGTAACGGATTGGACAGTTTTTGAACATATTCGACCAAATCCAGCCCGTTACCATCAGGTAAATGCATATCGGTCAGGCACAAATCAAACGATTTTTGTTGCAGCAATGCCTTGGCATCTTTAATGTTTTCGGCAGAATGCGTTTGAATGCCCATTCTATCTAAAGTCAGCTCCAACAACTCCCGTATATCGGGTTCGTCATCAACAATCAAAGCCAGTGCTTTACTCATATTTCTATAGTGGTCAAGTTTGCATCCTGTAAACATAGCCGAAAGCAGCTACGATTTTGATCCGTTAAATAATAGCTTAATTTTGCCTGATTTAATTCCGCTAATTCTTTGGAAATATAAAGCCCAAGTCCCGTGCCGCTAGGCGAAGTCGTGAAAAATGGCTCGAAGAGCTGCTTGAGGTGTTCAGGAGCAATCCCAGCACCATTGTCTATGACCTCCAAACAAGGGCCGTGGCGGTCGTGTTGCATTTGAATCTGTATTTCTCCCCGTTCTGGCTCTCCATAGCGCAAGGCATTTTGGCATAAATTATCCATAATCTGCTTTAAATGCCCAGGGTCGATGAACCCCCACATAGGCGTATCGTTTAACGAGAGTTTAAATGTATCTTTAGCGTCTGTGTGTTCGATATAAAAATTATCCAGATAATCATTCAGCCAGTGCGCCAAATCTATTTTTTCGCGCACAGAATCCGTCCTTTTAGATAAATTCAAAATATCTTCAATAATCTGGTTTACCCTGCTGGAATTGCTTGTGATGATCTTCGTCAAACGCAAGTCCTGGCTGGTCAACTGGGTGCATTCCGACAATAATTGTCCGGCATGACTAATAGCACCTAAAGGGTTACGGATTTCATGGGCAATGCTGGCGGTCAATCTGCCCAAGGAAGCCAATTTGCTTTGTTGCAAGCGTTGATTGTATAAGCTTATATCTTCCAGAATAATCATGTAATACACCTGCTGATGGGTCGGTAAGGTCATAAAACGGCACTGGATTTCGGTTTCCACTGACAATTGCAACATCGTTACGCTGTGTTCTGGCGCGTTTAACCAATTTTGAAACTGTTGGGACAAATGCCCAGAAAGCCCTCTCAATTTATGCGGCGTAAGGGACAAATTCGCCAATCGCAATGCCGCCTGATTTGCAACGTGTATGACTTGCTGTTCGTCGGCAATGATAATGCCGGATTGCAAATGCTGGATTATGTACTGGTTAAGCTCTTCCAGTTGGATGATAGTGTGTTCCTGCTGGTCGGCAAGCTGCAACATTTGTTCTGAACGTCGCGCCAAAACCAGTGACAACAATGCGATGGCAAAATAGGTAGCACCCAACATGCCTGCATAGGTGTAATTGGTTTTGGCAAGCAATTGATTCTGTGCGGCATACAGCTCCGCCGTCAATATCGCTAAACTGGCAAGGGCTGCAAATACCAGGGCACAACGTCCACCAATTAATAATCCCCCTGCCGCTATCGAAACCGCCAGCAGTATGTCTATGCCGCTGCCGATCCCACCGGAAGCATGCATCAGCAAGGTAAGCATAATGATGTCAGTAAAAATCAGTAGCTGTGCCAACAGGCTGTAACCCAGAACCCGCCAGAAGATGCAAATGCCAAGAATGAGGGTCAACAGCAAATAGGTCACGCTGCTGTAAGCGTACAATAACCTGTCAAACGGGCTGAATAACAAAGACCCAAATTTCAAATAAAACAGCAGGCTAAAAGAACAAGCAAGAATAAAACGATAGATGTAATAAACATTCAGTAACTGCCAGGCTTGTTTGGCAGGCATCCCATAACCTTTAGAAAAAGGGCAAGGGTAAATCGTCTTTGGGTTATTAATGTGCATTATGGTATTTAGAATTACGCTTTTCAGGGACTTAGCCGGAATTGTCGGTTATCATAACTATAGCCGAAACTTGTGTAATTACCCAGAGTAGCAAGCGCACTGCTCACCAAAAACCAGGAATAATCAATGAACATCCACGAATATCAAGCCAAACAGCTCTTTCTGGAATACGGGATACCTGTTCCTGATGGCAAGTCCACAACTACATCCGAGAATGCGTCCGAAATTACCAAGATACTTGGCGGTGAAAGCTGGGTCGTTAAAGCCCAGGTTCATGCGGGTGGCAGAGGCAAGGCAGGTGGCGTTAAACTTGCCAAATCCGGTGCTGAAGTTGCTGATATTAGCAAAGCAATGTTGGGTATTCAGCTAATTACTCACCAAACAGATGCAGTTGGATTGCCCGTCAACCAAGTGCTAATTGAAAACACCTATCCTATCGAACGTGAGCTATACCTCAGTTTGCTCGTCGATAGAAACAGTGAGAGGATGATATTTATCGCTTCGGCAGCGGGTGGAATGGATATTGAAGCGGTTGCCAACGAGACCCCAGAACAAATTCAATCGGTAATAATTAACCCCATAACGAGCTTGCAATCTTACCAATGTCGGAATATTGCATACGCTTTGGGGCTAAAAGGACAGCAACATAAAGCCTTGGAAAAAATCATGCGCGGCATGGTTGACTTGTTTTTAGCAAAAGATGCCAGCCAGATTGAAATTAACCCGCTGATCGTAACCAGCACAGGCGAATTAATGGCGCTGGATGCCAAAATCAACTTCGATGATAATGCCTTGGCGTTACATCCAGACATAATGGCGTTAAAAGATCCTGAGCAAGAAGACGCGCGTGAGAATATCGCCCAACAATTCGGGCTTAACTACATCACTCTGGAGGGCAATATCGGCTGCATGGTAAATGGTGCGGGCCTTGCTATGGCGACGATGGATTTGGTCAAGCTCAAAGGCGGTAGACCTGCCAACTTTCTTGATGTTGGTGGTGGCACTAATGTGGAAAAAGTGTGTGAAGCGTTTAAACTCATTCTTTCCGACCATAACGTCAAAGCCGTATTGGTGAATATTTTCGGCGGTATCGTAAAATGCGATGTAATCGCACAAGGCATCTTAGCGGCAATACAAGAAGTCCATGTCACAATACCCGTCGTTGTCCGCCTGGAAGGGACGAATGTCGAGGAAGGCAGGGCTTTATTAAGCAATACTGGGCTTAATCTCTATGCAGCAGACGATTTAGCCCATGCCGCTGAACAAGTTGTAGCCTTGGCAGGAGAAGTGGCATGAGCATCCTAATCAACAAAGACACCAAGGTCATCTGCCAGGGTTTTACCGGCAAACAAGGCACGTTCCATTCCCAGGGTGCGCTGGAATACGGTACAAAGCTAGTGGGCGGCGTGACCCCAGAACGTGGCGGCGAACAGCACTTAGGGTTGCCCGTGTTCAATACCGTACAAGACGCAGTAAACGGCACAGGCGCAACCGCCAGCATGATTTACGTGCCGCCCTTTTACGCGGCAGATGCCATCCTAGAGGCCGTCGATGCGGGCATTAAACTTATCGTGTGCATCACCGAAGGCATTCCCATCTTACAAATGTTGCGAGTGAAAGCCGCTATGGCAGGTTCTGATGCCTTATTAATCGGTCCCAACTGCCCCGGCATTATCACCCCAGGCGAATGCAAAATCGGCATCATGCCGGGCAAAATCCATCTTCCTGGCTCGATTGGCATCGTCTCGCGTTCAGGTACATTGACGTATGAATCCGTCCACCAAACCACCCGTGAAGGGCTAGGGCAAAGCACTTGCGTCGGTATCGGCGGCGATCCCATACGCGGCATGAACTTTATCGATGTCTTATCTCGCTTTCAAGAAGACGACCAAACCAAAGGCATCGTCATGGTCGGTGAAATCGGCGGCAGTGACGAAGAAGCCGCTGCCGAGTACATCAAAGCCCACATCACCAAACCTGTTGTTGCTTATATCGCTGGACAAACCGCGCCTGCTGGTAAGCGTATGGGTCATGCCGGTGCTATCGTTACGGGCGGCAAAGGTACAGCAGAGGGCAAAGTTGCCGCGCTTAGAGTAGCTGGAGTCGAAGTGGTGAATTCGCCGACGGATATTGGCGTGGCAATCGCTCAGATTGTTAGGGGATTAAGCGATTAGCTGTAAAAGCTACTAAAATCAGTTCATTACCGTTCGTCCTGAGCCTGTCGAAGAACTTATTCCGAGATATCTAAAATTCAATACCACATCAACTTAGCTGCCAAAACAAAAATTAACAACGAAAAATAGCGTTTTAATTGTTGTGCAGGCAGCTTGTGGGCAAGCTTTGCACCAAATGGTGCGGTAAAAATGCTCCCTATCGCAACCCCGAAGAAAGACGGCAAATACACATAACCAAAACTCCATTCTGGTAAGTTGGGAGCGTTCATACCCAAAACCATGTAGCTTATTGTGCCAGTAACGGCTATCGGCAGACCACAGGCACTGGCGATGGCGACCGCATTACGCATGGGGTATCGACAATGCACCAAATAAGGCACTGTCAGAGTTCCCCCGCCTATGCCTAGCAACGAGGATAATAGCCCGATTACCCCTGCCACCCTAAAATCAATCTGCCTGGAATAATCGGCAGAACCCGTTTTAGGTTGTATTTCTAAGGCCATTTGAATGCCCACATACAGCAAAAAGAGGATAAAAATAGCCTTTAAAAATCCGGCATTTATATGTCCAGCGATGGCCGCACCCACGATTGCACCCAAGATAACCCCAGGAACTAGCCTAAATACCTTATCCCATAGCACGGAACCTAATCGGTGATGGGCAAGCACGGAAGAAGTGGCGGTAAGGATGATAGTCGCCAACGAAGTTGCGATAGCCATCACCATGACCAGTTCGGTAGGCAGTCCATGTGCCGTAAATAGAAACACCAGTACAGGCACAATCACCAAACCACCTCCTATACCAAACAGCCCAGCTAATACGCCCGACACCATTCCTAACAATAAGCTGGCAAAGATAATGCCTATCAAATAATTCCCCTTAATACGCTAAGTTGCAAATCCAGAATAGACCGTCATTATGCGTTTTTGAAGTGGTTTATGCTATCCTAAACATCGTTCAAACTCGCATTATTTATTTGATGGAAAAATACCTCGTTGGCGGTGCTGTCCGCGATCAGCTCCTGGGCTATCCGGTAAAGGAGCGCGATTGGGTCGTGGTTGGGGAAACGCCGAAATCCATGGTTAAGCAGGGCTTTCGTGCGGTGGGTAAAGATTTTCCGGTTTTCCTCCACCCAGAAAGCCATGAAGAATATGCGCTCGCAAGAACCGAACGAAAAACCGCGCCGGGCTACAAAGGTTTTATCGTCCATGCGGATGTTGACGTTACATTGGAGCAGGATTTACAGCGCCGGGATTTAACCATCAATGCCATTGCCTTGACTCCAGAAGGCGAGGTCATTGACCCTTATGGCGGGAAGGATGACTTAGACAAGCGGCTATTTAGGCACGTTTCGCCGGCTTTCGCAGAAGACCCCGTGCGTATCCTCCGAGTAGCCCGATTTGCGGCACGTTATCATCATTTGGGATTTAAGCTGGCAACAGATACAAAGGAATTGATGCAAGGGATGGTCGATGCAGGAGAAGTCGATCATCTGGTGCCAGAACGGGTTTGGGCAGAGTTGTTCAAAGCCTTAAATGAAACGTCACCTTCCGCATTTTTTTATACCTTGCTGGATTGCGGCGCACTCGAAAAAATCTTTCCAGAAATTTATAACCTGTTTGGCGTACCGCAACCGGAAAAATACCATCCAGAAATTGATACCGGATTGCATAGCATGATGTGCTTAGAACAGGCGGCATTATTAACGCCTAAGCCCGAAGTCAGGTTTGCTGCCTTGGTGCATGATCTGGGTAAGGCGTTGTCACCCAAGGACAATCTGCCCCATCATTACGGACACGAAACCAAGGGCTTGCCCGTCTTGGAGGCTTTGTGCGACCGTTTACGTGTACCTAATGCTTTCAAGTCATTAGCTTCACACGTGATGCAATATCACACCCATTGCCATAAGGTAACGGAATTAAAGCCATCAACTTTGGTTGACCTGTTGAACGCTTTAGGTGCGTTTAAACAGCATAACCAGTTTTCCGAATTCTTGCTGGCGTGCGAGGCAGATGCCAAAGGCCGTACAGGGCTTGAACATAAGCCTTACCCGCAAGCGGCTTATTTGTTTACAGCAGCGAAAGTAGCAGCATCCGTTGATACCTCAGACTTGATGGATGGTAAGCTGCAAGGCGCAGAAATTGGTGAAGCTATCCGCCGTTTGCGTATCCAGGCAATTGCCGATATAACTAAACCAGAACAATGAATTAACGCTAACTAACACGACGACTAAAGCCATGCCATCATTTGATATTATTTCCGAATTCGACCCACACGAAGTCAAAAACGCTATCGACCAAGCCAGCAAGGAAGTCGGTACGCGCTTCGATTTTAAGGGTACAGACTCCAGCTTCGAGCTGACCGATAACAAAGTCATCATGATTTCCGAATCCACTTTCCAACTCCAGCAGATGTTCAGCATCGTGTGCGCGAAATTGAGCCGTCGCGGTGTGGACATTGCCTGCATGGAAGTGGGCGATGCCAAAGGTAGCGGTAAGCTCATGCGTCAGGAAATCACCTTGAAGCAGGGGCTTGATAGTGCATTCGCCAAAAAAATCGTTAAATTGATAAAAGACAAAAAACTGAAAGTACAAGCCGCTATCCAAGGCGAACAAGTCAGGGTCACGGGCAAAAAACGCGATGATTTGCAGGAAGTCATCCAGATGCTAAAGGAAGAAAAACTGGAAATGCCTTTGCAGTTTGAGAATTTTAGGGATTAGATCGTTGTAAAGCTCAGAACTTGATCTGATGCTCAGAAATTAATTTGTACTGTCGGGCTGAATCCGACCCAAACCAGTAGTTGGAGGCCAACAACTAATTTTCCGTTAAGCGGACGCTCAAATAAGATTCTGGAGGGTGCGCCCCGGCAAAACAAGTGCCATTTTGCATAGTGCAAATTATGCGAACAAGAGGGGTGCGGAAAGCAGCCCCGACTTATTCGCATAATCCAGGGCATTATGTATATTGGCACGGTTTTGCCAAGGCAAGGCATAGCCAGTCAAGGGTGGAAGCGGATTGCGCCGCATAGGATGGTTCAATTCGGCGCACTGCCTTTCAGTTAGTGCGCCTTGCCTTACCGTGTTACGCGGCTTTAATCCGCCGATCGGTCATACGGTGGATATATGCGAATACCTATGCTAAAACCTAATTGAGACAACCTTATTACCGTTGACGAATCTATCAAAGTATCCAACTGAGTTCCACTTTCAAAACCAATATCAAAAATCTTTTCATTGCAGTTTTTTAAAATTATTGCCAAAGTAGCTGGCAAAGATTCAAATAGATCTAAAAATTTTGAGATATCTGCTTGTGGTGTTTTTGTATCAATGAGTTTTGTTTCTAGTCCAACAGAATTCCCTTTATCATTTGATTCATTCCAAAGAATGAATATGTCGTCTTGCAGGTACGATATAATGTCTGCCAAGGATTGATTTGACTGCAAAATACAATCCACATTTAAGTATGTAGATTCCATAAACTACTTCAGCTTTTTACAGCGTTTCGGTTTAATATGTCTTGCATTGTAGCCAATGGGGGCTGAGTTTTGGACTAATTTTTTCCAATTGTAAACTGCATCGGCTTCGTCAATACCATAAGCAACGAACCAACCCATGCGTATCACTTCTTTTCGTGTTCCAACTTTATCATATTGACCGGGCTCTTCACACATCCATTTACCACACTTTTCTCCGCTAATAGTTTCACTATCAACGGAATCAGGAATAATGCCATCATCTGGAGGCGATATCGGATGTGTAATCGCCCACCAACCGCCGCCGCCAATAACTACTATCCCGCAAAGAATAGGGTTCGTTGCGCATATCGGGCCAATAACTGGTATTGCGGGGTTCAACCCCTCCGGATCAACGAAGTTTACCGGATTCCCGCCGACATATGCGTAAGTATTAATCCCCCCACCCAAGCCAATCGGGTCGGACTGGGTATAAGTTCCTGTGCCTGGGCTGTAGTTCCGGTGGTAATTATAGTACAGCCCGGTCTCTGCGTCATACAATTGCCCTGGGAAGCGTGGGTTGTAGGTGAATGCGCCGAGGGCGGCGGGGTTCTGGTTGGGTTGGGTGATGCCAAAGGGGTCGGCGTTGTCCCAGCGCCAGAGCATTTGGTTGTCGGTGGCACGGGTGATGACTCTGGGTGTGCCGAGGTGGTCGGCAAACACGTAGTTGACGCTGGTGGCGATGGCGACAGGCAGGGCTTGGACGGCATCGGCGGCTATTTTGCCGGTACTGTTGGTATTGAGCTTAACGGTGACGATGCTGGGGGCGGCAACGGTTTTGACCTCTAAGTTAGTCCAGGTGTTGCCCGTGGTGCGCTGGTTGATGAGTTTGCTGCTTATGCCGTCTGTGCCGGTAACGGTGTATTTGACATCATAGCCACGGACGGAATCGGCTGTCCAACGGGCTTGGATATAGTATTTACCTGGCGTGGGCAGGTTGAGCGTCCAGGTGAAGCTGTCAGTGCCTGCGCTGGTGGTTTCCGACGGCCAAGCATCGATGGCGGTGACTTGAGCCGGGACGGGGCATGTTGCCCCGTTCGTAGGGTTTCAGCGTGGTTCAACAACGCCACTGTCGGCAAAATGTGAGTGACAGGGTACATACCCCGTCACGCGTTCGTGCCGTCAGGAAGGAGGAGTCCATACCATTGCCGTACGCGGTTGTCTTGCCCAAACAACGCGAACGATGCGCCTCCCTTCGTTCGGCACATCCTATAAGCGCACCTTATGGCCTTGTTTTTAGGTCACTAAAATCATCATTTGGTTCGCTGTTAACGCCAGAAGGCCAAACATCAGATGACATAAAACTTCCTGATTACCCACAAGCCTCAGCAAGTAGCCTCGATGAACGCAGTGGAATCGAGGATAAACGAAGCCTCCGATCCATCGATTCCGTTACACTCCATCGAGGCTACTCGCTTAGTTTGCACAATGCCTTTAAATCCCATGCGGCGGGTTACGCCGCGCACGACCGCCAGTGACAGCTTGCACACAGTTGCAGGTTGCGCGGCTAACCACGCCCTACAACTGACCCGCCGTACGCGGTTTGCCAAGCCGTCGCCCATTCAGGTTGTCATTGAACGGGTACGCTACCTTGAGCAACACTTCCAGGTGGCGGACGACAGTGCCACCGTCACGAGCCAATTGCTTGCCTTGATGGCAAACCACCCAATCGGCGGCAAGCAAGTCCACGACGCCAATATCGTCGCCACCATGCTCACTTACGGCATCCCCTGCCTGTTGACCCACAACGCCAGGGATTTTGAACGGTTCGGCGATATGGTCACAGTTGAGGGCATTGCTTAGCTGGGGCTGTTAAAACAAACCTAAGTCAATTACCTTCTGGTAAGGCAGGGTTTCCGTTGAGCGCACAGCGCGAATAAGGGGTGTGAAGTGGGCAAACCATGAAATGGTTGGCCAACTTCACCTATCCTGCCCTCCTTTTAACCGATATTTTGCGACACTTTGGGAAACTGGCGGAAATTTTTGGCAATTGTCCGCAATGAGTTGAAATTTTCCGCAACAGGTCGGCAAGGCTAGTTTCGACGTGGTACAACAATGTCACCGTCGGCAAAACGTGAGTGACGGGGTAACATACCCCGTCACGCGTTCGGTACGCACCGCATACCATATTCCAAGCCGAATGATTGCGTGACATCCAAAAGGTACGCGATGCGTACCCTACTCGGCTGCCCTTGCTTTCGACCCCATAAATGACGTATCAACTAGACAACGCTCTTTGTTTACTGGCATACAAGCTAGTTCTTTATCTTGTGGAAAAGTAAATATTCCACCTTTTTCTTTATACAAAAAAGATCGGCGGGGTACATCCGTCGGAACACGGCTAACGCCGCTTCCGACTTACGGGTAAGCACAAATAATATTATCGTCTTCATCAGGATAATGAATAAAACCAAGCTCATTAGTTTTAACCATTACCCCTTTAGACAAAGTGCCACCGCCAATAAGGGTCTCTTTAGTCAGCCAATCCTCATATCCCTCAAGGCATTTCTGTTGGTCATAATCACACACAACCGTCCCTTTTACATTACCTTCTACTATTACGTGATCTCCAACTTGTATTGCTATGCCATTTTGCTTATACAGCATATTGTTAACCTCATTTTTAGTTTGCAAAAAGTTCTATAGGTATAGCATCGGGCGGTAATTCATGAGTCTTAAGAACATACTTTTGCTTTTGCCAAAAACATTGGCAATTATTAGGGTTTTGATTGGCAATGAATATATTGTGGTGTGAACCATAAACACCATGTTCCATTACATCGTCTGGAATAACATCTAAGGGACGATAAGCAACAGTTCCGACAGGAACAATTTTCCCACTTATCGTCTTGCATGGTGGACATGGCTTATCTGGAGGACAAAGAGCATCATAAATATCCTCAACTATGCCACCGATTCCACGACTAGGTGCTCCATCTGTTCCTGGGCTTAAACCCAATGGATCTACCGCATTGACCGGGTTCCCCCCAACATAGGCATAAGTATTAATCCCCCCACCCAAGCCAATTGGGTCGGACTGGGTATACGTCCCTGTGCCTGGGCTATAGCTGCGGTGGTAATTATAGTACAGCCCGGTCTCTGCGTCATACAGTTGACCTGGGAATCTTGGGTTGTAGGTGAATGCGCCGAGGGCGGCGGGGTTGGTGTTGGGTTGGGTGACACCGAACGGGTCGGCATTGTCCCAGCGCCAGAGCATCTGGTTGTCGGTGGCACGGGTGATGACACGGGGTGTGCCGAGGTGGTCGGCAAACACGTAGTTGACGCTGGTGGCGATGGCGACAGGCAGGGCTTGGACGGCATCGGCGGCTATTTTGCCGGTACTGTTGGTATTGAGCTTAACGGTGACGATGCCGGGGGCGGCAACGGTTTTTACCCATAGGTTAGTCCAGGTGTTGCCTGTGGTGCGCTGGTTGATGAGTTTGCTGCTTACGCCGTCTGTGCCGGTAACGGTGTATTTGACATCATAGCCACGGACGGAGTCGGCTGTCCAACGGGCTTGGATATAGTATTTACCTGGCGTGGGCAGGTTGAGCGTCCAGGTGAAGCTATCAGTGCCTGCACTGGCGATGTGGGTTTGGTAATCCGTGCCTTGGAAGCCTGCGACAGTGGTTTCCGACGGCCAAGCACCGACCACGGTGACATTGGCGGTATCGGTGTTATCCACCATGACCGCACCAGGGCCGGTGAGGGTGGTGGTCTGGGTGAGTGCGGCGATGGGCAGATCGCCGAGGTAGACGGTCTCTTGCTTGGGGTTGCCAAAGAAGTCGTATTCACCCAGGAGGCGGCCTTGTTCGTCGTAGACGTACTGGGTAATGGTGGTATCGGTCGTGCCAGAATCAATGGGGTCAGACTCCATTGAATAACGCCGATTAACCAAGTACAATGCCCGCCTTATTAAACAAGGAGCAGGCAATGGCCCGTTTACCCCGCTACGCCGTCCCCGGTCAACCCCAGCACGTCATCCTCCGGGGCAACAACCGCGCTGAAATCTTCTGCGCCGAGGTCGATTATCGCTTCTACCTTGACAAGTTGGAACAGGCCTGCGCCAAGCACGGCTGCTCGGTCCACGCCTACGTGCTGATGACCAACCACGTCCACCTGCTCATTACGCCTCAGCACGAACACAGCCTTGGTAAAGCCATGCAAATGCTGGGGCGGTATTATGTGCAATTCTACAATTATTGCTACCGGCGCACCGGCACCCTGTTTGAAGGCCGCTACAAGGCGACCTTGGTCGATTCGGAAAGCTATTTGCTGACCTGTATGCGCTACATCGAATTGAACCCGGTGCGGGCGGGGATGGTGGATGGCCCCGCCGATTACCAGTGGTCGAGCTATGGCGCTAACGCCTTAGGGCAAGTCGACTGGTTGGTTGCGCCGCATGTCGAATACCTGCGTCTGGGGGCATCGGAAGCCACCCGCCAGTCCGCTTATCGCGACTTGTTTAAGCACCATATCCCTGAGGAATCCATCAACGACATCCGAGATGCCACCAACAAGGCCTGGGTCTTGGGCAATGACCGATTCAAACAGTGCATCCAAGACCAACTAGGCCGACGGGTTGAACCCAAGACCAAGGGCGGCGACAGGAAATCGGAGCGATACAAAGCTGATCGAATCGACAAACTCAATAAGGCAATCGCCTGAGTGTCCGGTCTGGAGAAAGTTGAATTAGCACCATGGACTACCGCTAAGGGTCGGGAACAGTCGATAAACATACCAAAGTTTCGATCATTTTGAGTGGCGGGTTTGTATCGTAATCGGTGGTGGATTTGAATCATAATCGATGGCGGTTTTCACTGGAATATACAAACGGCCATTATGTGAAGTTTCCTTTTATGCATAGAAACTTGTTTCTGAATGGTTTATAGCTTGTAATTAGCAGCTTTAGCAAGGCACCTTGCCTAAAAGACTGGACATAAATTCTGCAGTCGTTTGGATTGGATATTTCTTAATCCATTTCTGGAGACTGCCATGAGATCAACCACCATACACCTTCCGCCTGCCGCTCAACGCTGGTTGCGCAATAGTCCGATCACACCTTACGTTTTGATTTATCTGGATTATTTAACCAAGTGCCGATACGCAGATGAAACGACAGAACATTACCTCGCTGGGTTCGTGCATTTAGGACTGTGGATGGGGTTGAACCATCTTAGAATCGGGGAATTCGATGAAACCGTAGTTACCCAATTTCTAGTTGCCAAACTGAAACTGCCTGCGGCCTATTTTTCATACCCGTTCCGATCTCAAAGCGGCTTGTGGTCATTTTTTACGCCTTTTACGTGATCGGGGCATCATCCCATTCCCTGTTAGTCCAGCCGATCCAGTTCTTGCGGAAGTCGAGTGCTTTGACGATTACTTAACTGATGTGAAAGGTTTGGCAAGCGAGACACGCCGTAATTATCGGCGTATTGTGCTGAATTTTCTGCAGACTCGCTTCGGAAGTGCTGAGGTGGCTTTCTCAGTGTTACAACCTAACGATGTTAGTCAGTTTTTTGCTGAGCAGTTAAAATATCGCGCTTCGTCTACAAAAGCCAGTCAAATCGCTGCCGCTTTACGCGCTTACTTTCGCTATCGAGGCGCCGGTGGTGATGATATTCATGCGCTCAGTGGTGTTATCGCATTACCTGTCCATTGGATTTAGCTACCTTACCAAAGTCGCTCACCGACGATGAGATCGATCGCCTGCTCAAGGCATTTCCTCCTGAGCTTCCATCCTGTCGGCGCGGCTATGCGATGGTTCGCTGCGCCCTGGACCTGGGGTTGCGAGCCAACGAAATTGCCAAGCTTGCATTAACCGACATTGACCGGCAATCCGGTACGGTCACACTACGAAGTACCAAGTCGCGCCGCGAGGATATTCTGCCGTTGCCAATCCCTACCGGCCAGGCGATTGCTGACTATCTACGTCATGAGCGACCACGGACAACCAATCAGGCTGTTTTTGTGCGCCGCCTTGCACCCCATGATGTACCCATTGGTCCCGATGCGGTTCACCGTCTTATTCGAGATGCGTATCGCCGTATTGGGCTTGATCATGGTAGAACCCACGCCCTCCGCCATACCCTGGCACGCCGTTTATTGGAGAAGGGTGATTCGCTGAAGGAGGTTGCTGATATTCTTTGCCATCGCTCTCTCGACACGTCGCTGATCTATGCCAAACTAGACAGCTGAAAACTGTCAGCCGTTGCATTACCTTGGTCTGGGAGTGCATCATGAACACACCGATCACACTACAAATACGCGTTCAGGATTATCTGGCCGAGCGGCGGCACCTGGGGTTTCAGTTGAAACATTCAGAGCTGCCCTTGGTGGATTTTGCCCGTTATGTGGATAGTCCGGATTGGGCTGGGCTGTTGACCTTGGATATCATGAGCGACTGAGCCAGGCTCGATAAACAAGGCCGCCATAAACCCGAGGCATGGGCAAGGCGGTTCAAGTTATTGCGCCCTTTATCCGTTATCTGCAGCAATTTGAACCGGCACCGCCATGCCCGACGAATCGGTTTTTGGTCCGGTTCCCGGCTGGCAAATGCCGCATATCTATCAGTATCAAGAGATCATTGATTTGCTCGCCGCCGCATGTCAACGGGGTGCCAAAAGTAGCTTGTGCGCGGCTACCTATGAAACGCTGTTTGGACTGCTGGCTTCGACTGGCCTGCGCGTGTCCGAGGCCACTCATCTTTTGGATACGGACGTGGATTTGGTGCAGGGTTTGTTGACCGTGCGGCAAACCAAGTTTAACAAGTCCCGCCAGTTGCCGTTACATCCCAGTGTGACAGCGGCCTTATTACGTTACCGAACGCTCCGCCGCCAACAGGTGCAGGATCATGCCAATTTGCCCTTTTTTGTCGGTACTCGGAGCCAACAGCTGGGTCAGCAACTGGGCTCTCGTCAAGTCGATCGCGTCTTTACCACACTGCGCAAGTGTCGACATCAGCGTGATTGCGCTATGGTTAGGCCACGAGAGCCCGAAAACAACCTTATATCTTGATTCTGAGCTCTCAAAAGGTCAGAATCCTCGGTTGATCATCGGGAGGGTAACGGGGAAGTCGTACCCATCCTTAGGCTTAAAGCCTGTCTCGTAGATTGAACTCCCCGCTATCCGTACTCGTCATTGTAGTTCGAAC
>CAMAVM010000025.1 GCA_945861705.1 Methylomagnum ishizawai
CCGGAAACTTTAGCAGCACCAGCGTGGAAGGTGTATTTGCGGCGGGCGATGTAATGGATTCGGTTTATAGACAAGCCATCACCTCAGCAGGTGCAGGCTGTATGGCGGCATTGGACGCGGAAAAGTATTTGGATGAGTTGGTGGGTTAATGGTTTTGATAAAACCAGTCAAAATCTAAGCGCAACTCTGTCGCATTATAGTCTTTTGTACCCATGAAAATGAAATTGGCGGTGCTTGATCCTAGTCATCCCGAACAAGATTTTCCGCCGATAAGCAGTGCGTTATCCGAACCGGATGGGCTACTTGCAGTGGGTGGTTGTCTCTCAAAAGCCCGTTTACTGAATGCTTATCGCTTAGGTATTTTTCCCTGGAACAGTCCAGATGAGCCGATTTTATGGTGGTCACCTGATCCAAGATTGGTGTTATTTCCAGATAAGATAGTTGTTTCTCGCAGTTTAGCCAAAACCTTACGAAAACAAAAGTTTACGATAACATTTGATCGGGTTTTTGCTGATGTTATCAACGCGTGTGCTATGCCTCGTAAGGATGAATTAGGTACATGGATTACCCAAGGTATTTATCAGGCTTACTACGATCTTCATCAATCAGGCTATGCCCATTCAGCAGAAACTTGGTTAAACGGAGAGTTGGTCGGTGGTTTATATGGTATTGCAATGGGTCGGGTTTTCTTTGGGGAGTCGATGTTTTTCAGCAAAACCGATGCGTCGAAAGTGGCTTTCGTCAGTTTGGTCGAGCAACTTAAGCACTGGGGTTATAAGCTGGTAGATTGCCAGGTAAGTACGCGGCATCTCATTAATTTCGGGGCTGAGGAAATTGCCAGGGTTGATTTTACCAACTTGCTTAATCAATATTGTGATGAATTCCCTGAATCATCAGCTTGGCAAAGCCTATGATTTCCATCCCTTTATTTCTCAGCGAAAAGCATCCGTGCAGTTATATTGACGATGAGGAGGCGCAACCTGCCTTTGTGCATCCCTTGTTTGAAATGACCACAGGCATTTATTCGGAGCTGATAGCACAAGGTTTTCGTCGCAGTGGCGATGAGGTTTACTCGCCGCATTGTTCGCAATGTTCGGCTTGCATTCCAGTGCGGCTAAAAGCGACAGAATTTATCCCTAGTCGTAGTCAAAAACGTTGTTTGCAAAAAAATAGCAATACCCAAGTCATCATTAAACCGGCTGAGTTCGAACAAGCCCATTTCGACATGTATCTTCGTTATCAAGCGGCTAGGCATCGTGATGGTTCAATGTTTGAATCCAGTCAGGAAGACTACGTGCGATTTCTTAAGAGTTCCTGGTGCGACACCCATTTTGTTGAGTTTTCAATCGACGGCGAGCTTGCTTCAATAGCCGTGGTTGACCAATTGAATAATGCTTTATCAGCCGTCTACACTTTTTTTGAGCCGAAATTTTCCAGCTATAGCTTGGGCGTTTATGCGGTGCTTTGGCAGATAGAACAAGCTAAAAAATTGCATAAGGAGTTTATATATCTGGGGTTTTGGATAAAACAGTGTAAAAAAATGTCCTACAAGAGCGATTACCAGCCACTACAGATACTTAGGGATAAGCAATGGGTATGCAGCTTAGTTAAATAAAACTATCAGCACTATCGTTACGTAGCCAGATTGCAATAACAGCCTGATTTAAGGGATAATGTGCGGCTATCGGTATTTCTACTTTTCTGCATCAAGTAAAACAACGATGTGGAAACCGCAGTCAGTTTAGGAACAAGCAATGAAAAAAACCATGTACGAAAAAATCTGGGACAGCCATCTCGTCGTTGAAGTGGACGGGCAAGCTCCTTTGATTTATGTAGACCGTCACTTGATGCACGAAGTGACATCGCCGCAAGCCTTTGAAGGATTGCGGCTGGCTAACCGTAAAGTCCGCAATCCACATAGCATTCTGGCGACGATGGATCATTGCGTACCGACCAAAGATCGCCATCTGCCGATTCCTGACCCTATCGCCAGAAAACAGGTCGAGGTAATGGCCGAGAATTGCGCGGAAAATGGTTTGAATCTCTATGACATGAAAAACCCCAACAACGGCGTAATCCATGTGGTCGTGCCGGAACATGGTTTTGTGCATCCAGGCATGGTGGTGGTATGCGGCGACAGCCATACGGCTACGCACGGTGCATTTGGTGCGCTCGCGTTTGGTATCGGCACGTCCGAAGTCGAACATGTTATGGCGACGCAAACCCTGCCGCAGCAAAAATCCAAAACCATGCTGGTGCAGGTGAATGGCAAGTTATCCAAATACTCTTCCGCAAAAGATATTGCCTTGGCAATTATCGGCAAAATAGGTACGGCAGGTGGCACAGGTCATGTTATCGAATACGCTGGCGAAGCGATCAAGTTGCTTTCGATGGAAGGTCGCATGACCTTGTGCAACATGGCGATTGAAGCCGGTGCTAGGGCAGGGCTGGTTGCGCCGGACGAAAAAACCTACGAATATTTGAAAGGTAAGGAATTTGCGCCCAAAGGTAATCAGTGGGATCAAGCACTGGCTTACTGGCAAAGCCTTCCTAGTGATGAAGGCGCGGTATTCGACACTATTATTACCTTGGATGCTGCTGATATTGCTCCGCAAGTGTCCTGGGGAACCTCGCCTGAGCAAGTGATAGGCGTAGATGGCTGCGTGCCAGCACCGGAAAGTTTCGACAACGAAGGCAAACGCAAAGCGTGCGAAAGCGCCTTGGCCTATATGGGCTTGACCGCCAACACCAAAATGACTGACATCCCCGTCGATTTGGTGTTTATTGGTTCTTGCACCAATGGCCGAATCGAAGATTTCCGCATTGCCGCAGAAGTGACCAAAGGCACTAAAGTTGCCAAAGGCGTCAAGGCGATTGCCGTGCCGGGCTCCTATCATGTCAAACACCAAGCTGAAGACGAAGGGTTGGACAAGATTTTTATCGAAGCTGGTTGGGAATGGCGTGATCCAGGTTGCTCCATGTGTCTGGCGATGAACGGCGACGAACTGACCAAAGGCCAACGCAGTGCGTCCACATCCAACCGCAACTTTGAAGGCCGTCAAGGCAAAGGTGGCAGGACGCATTTGGTGTCTCCAGCTATGGCGGCGGCGGCGGCGGCGGCGGGGCATTTTGTCGATATCAGAAACTTCGGATAAGCAACGAATATGGAACCATACAGAAAACACGAAAGCATTGCGGCCTTAATGAACCGCAGCAATGTCGATACCGACCAAATTATCCCCAAGCAGTTTTTAAAGCGCGTTGAGCGCAGCGGCTTCGGTGCACATCTTTTTCATGACTGGCGCTTTAATGATGACGGGAGCGATAACCCCGAATTTGAATTGAACAAACCCGTTTTTAAAGGTGCAAAAATCCTGGTTGTGGGCGATAACTTCGGTTGCGGCTCTTCCCGTGAACACGCGCCCTGGGCGATTGCCGACTATGGCTTTAACACCATCATCTCAACCAGTTATGCCGATATTTTCTATAACAATTGTTTTAAGAATGGCATTCTTCCTATTAAAGTAAATGACCGGCAGTTGACTGCGTTAATGGCGGAAATTAGTGCCAATGAAGGTGTCCAATTTGTAGTTGACTTGGAAAATCAGCAAGTGATTACTCCAGCGGGTAATGGCTTTTCCTTTGATATTGACCCGTTCCGCAAAGGCAATCTGTTAAGCGGTTTGGATGATATTGGTTTGACGCTGAAGCATGTCGATAAAATTAGTGCGTATGAAGAACGGCACAAGAAGACTTTTCCTTGGTTGTGGGCGTAGGCATTTAATCGAGAGAATTCCATGCCAGTACGTAGGGCGGAATAACGAAGCGTATCCCTACACATGGTTGAAGTAACTAACATTACGGCGCTGCCTTTTAGTTATTGCACCTTATGGACTTAAATTTTGGAATCCAGAGAGTGAAAATATTTATTAGTCATTCACATCAAAATCATGAAGCAGCTAGTGCCTTGGTCGAGATGTTGCTGTCTGGGTTGTCGCTAGAGGATAGCGATATACGGTGCACTTCTGTTCCTGGGCATCAGCTAGAACTTGGAAAAAGCATCGCCGAACTGTTGAAAGCCGACATAAATCAAGCACCGGCATTAATAGCGTTGGTATCCAAAGAAAGCTTAAATTCTAATTGGGTGATGTTCGAGCTTGGTGCAGCTTGGGGGCTAGAAAGACGCGTTTACCCTATACTTGGCTCAAACATGAAAAGCAAAGATTTGCCAGGTCCCCTTGGTACCCTTTCGTGTATTGAAATCGAATCACCCGACGCTTCTAGTAGAACGTCCGACTTGTTACAACAGCTTGCCAAAGACCTCAATGTCATACCCAAAAATGGGGGGAAAGCCCAAGCTAAATTGAATGCTTTTTTGAAATTGTACAAAACGAACTCTAGCCAAAACCCTAGCATAGGCGAAAAGGCAAATGTCCCAACAAGTGAAGAAGATTCAATCTTGTTGGCATTCTGGGGGTTAGACGAGAAAGAATACACAGAAATTGGTTACCTAGTGAATGCTATCGCCCAGAAATCTGGTATTTCAATTCCGAAGTGTGAACACATTTTAAACGCACTGATTAAGAAAAGCCTTATCAAGGGTACAAAATATATAATGCCACAAGGCTGTCATTACAAGCTTGAAGGTGCTGGGCGAGATTATTTGCTCGAACAAGGGTTTGTCAAATAAAATTTATGGTATGTGCAGTTCAATAGGGCTGGTCGAGGCTCGCCTCATGATTGAATATGTTGATCAAAGAGGAAATTAATTATGAATATCGAAAACCGAATTACCTATAATCCATTGCAATGCGGTGGCAAGCCTTGCGTTCGCGGTATGCGAATAAGGGTTGCGGACATTTTGCAAATGTTAGGAGAAGGTGTCAGCTTTGAGGAAATCTTGCAGGATTTTCCAGACATTGAACAAGAAGATATCCGGGCTTGCTTGCTGTATGCGGCCCGTCGTGCCAACCTTGAACGGCTAGTTGCGTGATCTATTGGATCGATGCGCAACTTCCGCCGCTGTTGGCAAGTTGGTTAAGCGAAACATTTGGTGTCGAAGCCTATGCCTTACGGGATTTACAATTGCGGGATGCTGAGGATTTGGAGATTTTTCGAGCTGCTCGGCAAATAAGCGCAGTTATTATCAGCAAAGACAGCGATTTCGTGGAATTGGTTTTGCGTATGGGAACGCCCCCACAATTACTTTGGCTAACGTGTGGCAATGTAACCAATAAGCGTTTGCAAGCGTTGTTTACCGAATTATTTCCGCGTGCTCAAGAATTGTTGTCAAAAGGCGAAGCCGTCGTTGAAATTGCTGATCTTAAAAATTAATTACCGTAAATTTCTTTATAAATCAACTGGCTTGTAATGACCCAAACCATCCAACTCATGGACACCACCCTGCGCGACGGTGAACAAACCCAAGGGGTTTCGTTTACGCCTGCCGAAAAAGTCAGCATAGCCAAAGCCTTATTGCAGTCGTTGCGTGTAGACCGTATTGAAGTGGCTTCTGCCCGTGTTTCGCAAGGTGAAAAAGAGGCGGTGAAAAGCATTAACGACTGGGCTAAGCATGAAGGCTTCGATGGTCGTATTGAAGTCCTAGGTTTTGTCGATCATTCCAAAAGCGTGGATTGGATCAAGGAAACAGGCGGTAAGGTTATCAACCTGCTCACCAAGGGCAGCGAAAAACATTGCCATGAACAACTGGGCAAAACCTTAGCGCAGCATACCGTCGATATTCTCCAAACCATCCGTTATGCGTTGGACAAAGAGTTGAAGGTGAATGTGTACCTGGAAGACTGGTCTAACGGTTATCACGATAAACCCGCTTATGTCTATGAATTGGTGGACAACTTGCGTCATGCCGGAATCGGCCATTTCATGTTACCCGATACGCTGGGTGTACTATCGCCTGATGAAGTATTCACCAGCCTGAGCGATATGTGCAGCCGTTATCCCGAATTACAATTTGATTTCCATCCCCATAACGATTATGGATTGGCTACCGCCAATGTGATGGCGGCGGTAGGTGCGGGTGTGAATTCCATCCATTGCACGATCAATTGCCTGGGCGAGCGGGCGGGTAATGCGTCGTTGGCTGAGGTTGCCGTCGTGTTGCGCGACAAGATGCACCTACAGCTTGCCATTGATGAAAGTCATATCGTGGCGATCAGCAATATGGTGGAGACTTTCTCCGGCAAGCGCGTTGCCGCCAATGCGCCGATCATCGGTGCGGACGTGTTCACCCAGACGGCAGGTATTCATGCTGATGGTGATCAAAAAGGCGGTTTGTACAAGACTAAACTAGGGCCGGAACGGTTTTCCCGCACTCGCAGCTATGCGTTGGGGAAAATGAGCGGCAAGGCTTCCTTGAAGAAAAATCTGGAGCAACTAGAACTGGAGTTATCCGAGGAAGACCAGAAAAAAGTCCTGGATCGGATTGTTCGCCTAGGCGATTCCAAGCAAACCATCACGGCAGATGACCTGCCCTTCATCATCGCTGATGTGTTGGCAAGCAAAGATTACCAGCATATCAAGCTGTTGAATTGCTCGATTACCAGCGGATTTAACTTAGAATCTACCGTGAGTTTACGGGTCAGCATTAACGGTAAGGAGCATGTGGCTTCGGGTTTCGGCAATGGTGGCTATGATGCGTTTATCCACGCCATCGAAAAAGTGTTGGCATTGTACGATTACGCCCTGCCCAGGTTGGCAGATTATGAAGTGCGTATCCCCAAAGGCGGGTTGACCAGCGCATTGACGGAATGCGTGATAACCTGGGATTGTGACGGTGACATCCGCAAGACCCGTGGTGTCCATGCCAACCAAGTGTTTGCGGCGGTGTTGGCGACACTTAGGATCATCAATATCCAGCTACATGAAGTGAATGTTCAATTAATTTAACGGTATTAGATGGGTTAACTGACTGTTTTTCGACGATCTTATATAGCTGTGGTTATTGCGTTTAAGCCTGAAACACCTTATTTTTTGACGATTTACTGAAACTCATTGCTGTGCTGATCTAATGCAATACTGCCGATTCGTTGTGATGTAAATGCCTTTACGGTCTTGTCACTCCATTCAAAAGGCGGTTCGTTTGAATCCGCCACGATGCCTGCTCGTTTAACAGAGGTATCGGTTTTTTTGGGTTGGTAGCGGCTTGGTCGTTTGCTCGAAGAATCCAACACTAAACCTCGCAAAACAAAACCACGTAAAAAATAACCCAACACAATGCCTGCAACAAAATAACAGGCGGGATTGGTGTTGATGAGTTCAAAAATTGTTTCTAATTCCATTAGCTTGGCTCGATTTGTTACGATTAGTTGATTAACAATAAACTTTAAAACTTAATATGACATTATCAAAGCTTTGCCATTCTGTTGACTTCAGAAGGTTCTAGCTGGTCAAAGTAATTAAGTACACCCTTAAAAATGGCATTTGCCATTTTGGTTTGATAACGATTACTGGTTAAATTAAGTTCATCCGAAGGGTTTGAAATATAGGCTGTTTCAACAAGAATGGAAGGAATATCTGGTGATTTTAACACCGCAAAACCCGCTTTCTGAACCGTGTTGTAATGCAAGTCCCCAATGTTTTGGAAATTTTTTAACACATTACTTGCCAGACTGGCACTTGCTTGTTGCGTTGCCGTTTGCGATAAATCTAGCAATACTGAAGCCAGTACCTCTTCTTTATCATCCAGATTAACACCGCCCACTTTCTCCTTAGCGTTTTCGGTATTCGCCAGCCAGCGAGCCGCTTCGGTTGATGCCCCGTTTCTGGATAAGGTGTAGACAGAAGCTCCTTTTACCTCAGGATTTTGGCAAGCATCAGCATGGATCGAAATGAATAAATCGGCACCAGCTTGTCGGGCAATTTTCATTCTTTCCCGCAATCCGACGTAATAATCCCCCTTGCGTACCAATTTTGCCTTCATCCCCGCCTGAGCATTAATTAAGGCTTGGAGTTTTTTTGCGATTGCTAAGGTAACTATTTTTTCGTGAGTGCCGTTTGCCCCTTTTGCACCGGGATCGTCGCCGCCATGACCCGCATCAATTGCGATTACAAAATGCGGCTTTTTATTTGCCGTACGTTTGCTTTTGGCATGAGATGTTTTTGTTGTTGTACCGATTTTTTCATCGAGACTGCTTGATTTGTTAGATGCCAGTTTTTCTGTGGATTTTTTGCTTTTATCAGCACCAATTACCGCATTTTTATTGAGCAAATCAATAATTAAATGCTGATTATCTGAGTTATTGCTAGCCAATTTATGGCTTTTTGCTGTCACATTTTGTTTTAAATCAATTACTATTCGTAAGTCAGACTCATTTTTTGCAGAGGCGCGTACGTGTGCAAACAAGGGATGTGCTGCTGAAGGCTGATTTAAACCGCGACCTGCTTGGGCATTTTTGACATCAATTACCAACCGAGAGGGATTATCCAGTACGAAAACGCGGTGTTTAGGGGAAGATGTGACATCAAATATTATCTTTGCTCGACCAGCATCAGTTGGGTAACGTACTGAACCAACACGTATTTGTTGCGCGTATCCCGATGCTGAAAATACCAGGACGAGAAACACAAGAATTATTTCCTTACAACCGCGCCACATAAGCTAATCCAAATTGGTGATAATCTAAATTAGATTATAGCAATATGTTATTGTTTTTAAATAGCTAGATGAAAATATTTTTTAAACAATGAGGGGTGGCTATTGAACACTTTTAAAGCAATGGCTTGATTTATCACATCGATTTTGTACTTAGCACAAGTCTTAAGGCTTTTTTCGCCTGATCTACGCATTCATTTCGACTAATCGACCAGCCTCAATAACCGTCAATGTAATCACGTTATCCGGTGTCGGCAAAAATCCTTTACCTCTATCAGGCCATTCGATAAAGCACGCACAATCCTGAGTGAAATAATCGTTAATGCCTATCCATTCCAACTCTTCAGGGTCATTAAGTCTATATAAATCAAAATGATAAATTAGCTTTCCTACTACTGTGTATTCTTCGACTAAATTGTAGGTAGGGCTTTTAACAGTGCCTGTGTATCCTGCTGCTCGTAAATATCCCCTGACTAAGGTTGTTTTGCCTGCGCCTAACTCACCATGCAGAAAAACCAGGCATTTTGAAGGTAATGACTGAAAAAGTTCGGCACCAAATTGCTCAGTAGCCTCGGTATTTTGCAAAACAGACTGCATTAATTGACCAATTGCCTAATGTATGGAAACAAATCACTGGCTAACAAGCCGCGTTCTCCTGCTTGTTCGGCAGCAAGATCAGCCGCCATGCCATGCAAATAAACCCCTTGTTGCGCCGCATCTTTGGGAGAAAAGCCCTGTGCTATCAAACCACCGATCATGCCAGCAAGCACATCCCCCATTCCACCCGATGCCATACCTGGATTTCCCGTTGTGGACACCGCTATCTCATCATGACCTGCTATCAATGTTCCTGCGCCTTTTAGGACAGCAATGCCGCCATATTTAGTCTGAAGTGCAACAACGGCGGCAAAGCGGTCTTGCTGTACGTCGCTGCTGGTGCAGTGTAATAGTCGTGCGGCCTCACCTGGATGCGGTGTTAACACCCACAATTGGTGTCTTTCAGAAACATGTGCTAAAAGATTGAGGCCGTCAGCATCAATGACCAACATATTGGCTGATTTTATTGCTGCAATGAACAATTCAGCCGCCCACTTGCTTTGCCCTAAGCCTGGTCCTACGACAACCACATCGACCTTATCGAGCAATCCCAATAGCTGTTCCGTATTTTCCACGCCATGACACATTAATTCTGGTCTGCCCAGATTCAATAGCGCAGCATGTTCGGGATGCGTTGCTACACTCACCAAGCCAGCACCTACGCGCAACGCTGCTTCGCCAGCCATTCTAGCTGCACCTGAATAACCACGGTCTCCACCGATAATCAACACATGCCCGTTATCACCTTTATGGGCGCAGCGAGTGCGAGGGGGAATCGTTTTTTTGATTACCCGATAAATATTACTGACTACATTTTTGAATACATCCTTGGGTACGGCTAAGGATGCGTAAATAATTTCACCGCAATAATCTGCCGCTAATCCGGTAAATAGGCCTTGCTTCAAGCCGATGAACGTCACTGTACATGCTGCTTTTACCGCGCAACCCATGACACTTCCGGTATCAGAATTTAAGCCCGACGGTACGTCAACAGCGATAACATTAGATTGACTTTTATTAATTAATTGAATGGCTTGTGCAAAAACTCCAGTTATCGGCTTACTTAATCCCGTTCCAAACAGGGCATCAACAATTACCTCTGCATTGATAGCCTGGTCAGCCTGAAAGGGTGTGATTGTGCCTTTAGATTTAATGTAATCACGGTAGGCAATGAACGCGTTATCCTTAAGGTTTTCAGGATCAGCAAACACATAAACCGTCACTTTCAAGCCTACCGCTTGCGCCAGTCCGGCTATAATGTAGCCATCGCCAGCATTATTGCCAGAACCGCAAAATACCGCGATAGATTTAGCATTCGGCCATTTAATTCGTAAATGCCTAAAGACGGCATTTCCGGCTCGGCTCATAAGCTCAATCCCAGGAATGCCGCATTCTGCCATCGTGATACGGTCTAATTCTCTGACTTGAGCGGCGGTATATAGCTTTGTGGGCAATTTCTGCATGGTATTTTAGTGATCTCTTTTTATTGATCCAGCACCCTATGACGGCTACAAGTAATCCTGAAAACATGATAAGTCTTGCCGCCCAAATCAAAGTTTGGGGACAAGAACTCGGCTTTCAGCAAGTTGGCATTACAGACACTGAGCTATCCAAAGCCGAAATCCATCTGGATAACTGGTTAGCTAAAAGCTACCACGGCACTATGGATTATATGCAGCGGCACGGTCATAAGCGTAGCAGACCCGCCTTATTACATCCAGGAACACGCCGTGTTATTTCTGTAAGGATGGATTATTTGCCTGAATCAGCGAAAAGTATGTGGAATTCCCTGGAAAATCCGCTGACGGCCTTTATTTCCCGCTACGCCCTAGGTCGTGATTATCACAAACTCATACGAAATCGATTGCAAAAATTAGCCGACCTTATCCAGGTTGAAATTGGCGATTTTGGTTACCGCGCGTTTGTTGATAGCGCACCCGTGCTGGAAAAAGCCTTAGCAGAAAAAGCAGGCTTGGGCTGGATAGGCAAACACTCCAACCTGATTAACCGCAAAGCCGGATCGTGGTTTTTTCTCGGCGAAATTTATACCGACTTGCCCTTGCCTGTCGATAAACCTGCCACGGAACATTGTGGCGATTGTCATGCTTGTTTGGATATTTGCCCAACTCAAGCCATTGTTGCACCTTATCAGGTGGATGCACGGCGTTGTGTATCGTATTTGACCATTGAATTGCACGGTTCGATTCCCGAAGAATTAAGATCGCTGATAGGCAACCGTATTTACGGCTGCGATGATTGTCAGCTTATCTGTCCGTGGAATCGGTTTGCCCGATTAACGGACGAAAAAGACTTTAACCCCAGACATCGGTTAAATACGCAAG
Source organism: Methylomagnum ishizawai (assembly GCA_945861705.1). Lineage (GTDB taxonomy): Bacteria > Pseudomonadota > Gammaproteobacteria > Methylococcales > Methylomonadaceae > Methyloglobulus. The sequence continues at coordinate 11,551 of CAMAVM010000025.1, forward strand.
AATTATTGGAGGTATTTGCCTGGACGGAGCAAGAGTTTTTGACCAAAACCGAAGGTTCTGCGATTCGCCGTATTGGTTATGAACGCTGGCTCAGAAATATCGCCGTAGCATTAGGCAATGCGCCCAAGTCCGAAGCTATTATTGACGCACTAAAGGCTAAATTATTGTATCCATCTGAATTGGTGCAAGAGCATGTGTTATGGGCGCTAGATCAACAGCTTAAGGTAAATTAGGCATAGCATAGAAGAAATTCTCAAGCCTTATCATCACGTGGGTAACAATACTTTCACCGCAAACTACCCACTCTCCATTGGGTCGGTTAGAATGAAGTTTTAATTCCAGGTTATTCAATGCGCGTTCAAATTCTGCCCATCCAACTTATTAACCAGATTGCCGCCGGTGAAGTGGTTGAACGGCCTTCGTCGGTGGTTAAAGAGCTGGTTGAAAATTGTTTCGATGCAGGTGCAAGCACGATCAGTATCGACATAGAGCAGGGCGGGGCGCAGCGTATTCGAATCCGGGACGACGGCTGTGGCATCGTCAAACAGGATTTGTCCTTGGCATTATCCCGCCATGCCACCAGCAAAATCGCCTCGTTTGAAGATTTAGAACGCGTTGCCAGCATGGGCTTTCGCGGCGAGGCCTTACCTAGTATCAGCTCCGTTTCACGGTTGACATTGATTTCCCGTGTTGCTGAAGCCGAATGTGCGTGGATGGTTTCTGCTGATGGATCAGAAGTAGGCTTTGATCCACAACCCGATCCGCATCCCCAAGGCACGACAATTGACATACGGGATTTATTCTATAACACGCCCGCTCGCCGAAAATTCCTAAAAACCGAAAAAACCGAATTTGCCCATATCGAGAGTTTAATTCAAAAGATGGCATTAAGCCGTTTTGACATTGGTTTTTCCTTATCCCACAACCAAAAAGAAATTTTTTACCTGCCGCTGGCTGCAACAGAAACTGAGCAGCAACAGCGGATTGCGGGTATTTGTGGCTCGGCTTTTCTGGATAATTCGATAAAAATCGATGTCGCCTCATCAGGATTGCAACTAACAGGTTGGGTAGGTTTACCGACGTTTTCGCGCAGCCAACAAGACATGCAGTTTTTCTACGTGAATGGCCGTTTGGTAAGGGATAAGCTGATTGTTCATGCCGTCAGACAGGCGTTTCAGGATGTCTTATTTAATGGGCGGCATCCGGTATTTGTGTTGTATCTTACCCTTGATCCTGGTTTGGTTGATGTCAACGCCCATCCGGCAAAGCTGGAAGTCAGGTTTAGGGAAGGGCGGTTAGTGCATGATTTCTTGTTTTCCGCGCTACATCGGGCATTGGCGCAGGTAAGACCTGCTCACCACACGGTCAACATTATTGCTGCTAATCACCCTCCATTCAACAATAATCAACAGCAAGAAGCTACCCAAAGCAGTGCCAATGATGCGTTTATCGGCAGCAGAGCTAATCACAACGAAGCTTATTCGACTTACCAACCCGCACAGTCCGCATTGCCTTATCAAGTTGAGGAGACGATTCAAGCTTATGCCAAACTGTATTCTGGAACAAATTCTGGCGATGCAGCAAAGCCAGAACAAGCCGTCGGTCAACAGGGTTTTCCGCCCTTGGGTTTTGCCATCGCCCATTTGCACAATATCTATATCTTAGCGGAAACCCGTACCGGCATTATCTTGGTCGATGCCCACGCCGCCCACGAACGGGTGCTTTACGAACGCTTAAAGCAGCAATCCCAACAAGGCACAGTGCCTAGCCAACCTTTGCTTTTACCCATCAAAATCAATGTCAGCCCGGCAGATGCTGATCTTGCTGAACAAGCCGTTGATTTATTTACGGAGTTAGGTTTTGAGATTAACCGTTCTGGACTTGATACGATTGTGCTACGAGCTGTACCAGCACTAATGAACAACACGGATATGGAAACCTTAATCTGTGATGTTCTGGCTGATCTTGCCCAACACGGCTTAAGTTACCGGATGCAAGATCACGGCAAGCATATTCTGGGGACAATCGCTTGCCACAGCGCGGTACGGGCGCATCGACGACTGACCATTGACGAAATGAACGCCTTACTGAGGGACATGGAACGCACTGAAAACAGTGGTGTTTGCAACCACGGCAGACCAACCTGGGTGGAATTATCGACCAATGACCTGGATAAGTTTTTTTTGCGTGGGAAGTAACCCGTATGAAGTGCAACGAGTCCGATAGGATGCGGTTCACTGTGTTCACCACATCCGCGCTGTCCAAGCTGTGACAATTTGTCGCATTCCCAAAGTCAGCGTAAACCGCTAGACTATGCACGACTTTTGTGGTTTCCCTGCCGCAGGTTGTATCCTTAATTTAAGGAAATATGCGATGTTAATTGGCTATTTATAAGCCATAAATGGCTCATATTTTTGCAGAATTACGGGGTTGCGTTAAATTTGAATAACTATTTTAATTAAAATTAAGAGGTGATTATGTTAACTATAAAATCAATCAAAATGTCATTGCCATTATGTCTTTGCGCGGTATTAGCACTTTTGTCGCCTGCACTTACCCAAGCTGAAGAAGCTTATGAAAGCGGCGGGATTTCTTCGACTCGTGCGGCGGAGCAAAGAGCTGCGCTAGCGCATAAAGCTGAAGAAAGAAAGAAAAAGGCTGCGGAAAAGCAAAAAGCCGCTGAAGCCCAAAAAGCGGCTGAAGCGCAAAAAGCGATAGAGGCTCAAAAAGCGGCTGAAACGCCAAAAGAAGTTGAGAGTCCAAAGGAAGCTGCGCCTGCAAAATAATTGCTGTGCAGGCTCTCCATGAGGGTGTTACCAATGCGGTTATTGATTCGGCCTTATGAAGCTTTAAAGTCCGTTCGCCTTGAGCCTGTCGAAAGGCGTGAGTGCTTCGACAAGCTCAACACGACGGTTCAAACATTAAAAGACCGATTCCGCAATGATTCGGATGTTAAGCTCAAGTCATTATTTCCAAGGCTGCTTAACCCTCATGACCATAGTTGAATTTAAATAGATGCCAAAGGAATCGGTGTTTATGCCGGTTTGAGTACCTGCTGCCGTGACAATGCTGTCGATAGAACCATTGGTCACGGTCAAGGCCAGTGCTGCGGGTGTTGGCGAGTTGAAAACATTTTTTCCGACTACCACCAGCCGAGTGCCATCGGGGTAGGGCAAGCTTTTGGTGCCGGTGATTGTATAAATGGTAGAACCGACGCAATCTTTTGTTAAGGCTGCTTTTTTAACGACATTACCAATAAGTCTCTGATATGTGATCATTCGAGAAGCATCGACAGTGGCGGTATACAGCGGTGCCTTCAAAGTTATCGAGCCAGATACACACTCAGCCCCCGCTTTTTGAGTAACGATTAGCAGTAAACTTAATACAAGAAAATTAAGGTTTAGAGTGTTTATTATTCTAGTTGTTTTCATCAAATCCCCGTTGTTTAGATAACTACTTGTTTTTAATGTCATAATATATTCTCAAATATGTGCAATCCGTGAGTCCACGATTTACACCCAAGGTGTTATACACAATCTACATTAACGGGATGTTAAGCGGGGATGCTGGCAATGTTATCAACCTGAGAACGAAGGTCGATGCGATAATAGAGCTGCAGTTACTTTATCGTTCTTATCTAAACCCTCTCCCCCAAATGTGGATGAAATCTACTTTAGTTTCTGAGTAATGGTGAAAGACAACTATCCCCCCGCCATTTTCCTCATGGGCCCAACGGCTTCAGGAAAATCAAAATTGGCCGTGCAGTTGGCGCAAACGCTTAATGGCGAAATCATCAGCGTCGATTCAGCATTGGTTTTCCGTGGCATGGATATAGGCACGGCAAAACCCACGTTAGCGGATAGGGGTGGCATACCGCATCACTTGATTGATATTCTCGACCCTAGAGAATCATTTTCCACTGGACAGTTCAAGAATAAAGCTTTGGCATTAATGGAAGAAATTTGCCAGCGTGGACGTTTACCGATTCTGGTCGGCGGTACGATGTTGTATTTCAATGCTTTGAACAACGGGCTTGCTGAACTGCCGGAAGCCGATGCTGCTGTTAGGGCGAAATTGGATGCTGAATTAATAAGCCTAGGTAAAGAGGCATTACATCAACGGCTTGCAAACATTGATCCAGAATCCGCTGCCAGAATTCATCCCAATGATCCGCAGCGCATCCAACGCGCACTGGAAGTCTATGAAATCACTGGCAAACCGTTGACGGCTTATTTTGCCGAGGTGCAACAAGCTATTCCTTATCGAATAATCAAATTGATTGTTGCCCCAAAAGAGCGAAAGACCTTGCATGACATTATCGCCAGTCGATTCCATCACATGCTGGAGCAGGGCCTTATTGAAGAAGTTGAAATGCTAGTTAATCGTGGCGATTTGACAGAAAAAATGCCGTCGATAAGGGCGGTAGGTTATCGGCAAGTGTGGGCTTATCTGCACGGCGATTACGATGAAGCTACGATGATAGATAAGGGTATTATCGCCACCCGTCAACTGGCGAAGCGGCAATTTACCTGGTTGCGGCGAGAAACCGATGCGTTGCACCTTGATACCAATATGCCTGATTTGGTCGATTTTGCATTAGCCATGATAAATAACAGGATAAATAATAAGTTTAACAGTGCTTAAATTGTTGCCGTGCTATTTGATTTTACATAGCAGTTTTAACACGGGTCTTTCATTCAGTTGAAATTCAGCAATCGCATTCCATAATAAACGCCGGATTTTAATAATCTAAACCTTTTGTTATAACCCAATCTAGAGTTCAAGATGCGCTTACAATTTGTACGGTTTTTAGCCTACCCCTTAGTCGTATTACTGCTAGTTATCCTGCTGTAACGGGTACTAAACGCTTTAATCATTATGAGCCAAGGATGGCTCACCTATCCGCTGACAACCTGCCTTTTTTCAAAAACCTGTTAAGATTACCCAGAATGTTGTAAGTTGGACCTATTATTCCGAATTTCATCGTATTTATCGCTCATTAGTTGTTCAACAACTTTAACGCTAGGGGAACAAAATGCCTATCCAACTCATGCAGTTATTAAAATTTCCACTGCTATTGCTTGTCGTCTTGCAGCTTTCGGGTTGTGGCTATAACACCTTCCAATCTTCCGATGAAGAAATCAAGGCCGCTTGGGCAGAAGTGTTAAACCAATACCAACGTCGTGCCGATTTGGTGCCAAATCTGGTGAATGTGGTCAAAGGTTATGCGGCACATGAAAAAGACGTGTTGACCCAAGTGACCGATGCGCGTTCGCGGGTTGGTTCGATCAATGCGACCCCCGAATTGATTAATGACGAAGAAGCTTTCAAGAAATTTATTGCCGCGCAAGGGCAGATGAGCAGCGCCTTGTCAAAATTGATGGTGGTCGCGGAAAATTACCCGCAATTGAAAGCCGATGGCTTATTCCGAGACTTACAAGCGCAATTGGAAGGTACGGAAAATCGTATTACGGTTGCGCGTAATCGTTACATTTCAACGGTTAAGGATTACAACATCACCGTGCGCTCATTCCCTACTAACCTGACTGCGATGATGTTCGGTTACAAAACCAAACCCAGCTTTACGGTGGAAAATGAACAGGCGATAGCTATCCCGCCTAAAGTCGATTTTGGTGCGCCAGCGCCAGCCGCAGTACCCGCACCTGCCGCTGCTCCGCAACAACCGATGACCTTACCTGCACCCGTTATTCCGGCTGAACCTGTACGTCAGTAACTGAGGATATTCGCCTGATTGCAGCATGAAAACCGATAGTTCGCACAGTAGCAGGTCGTTTGCCAAATTAGGGTGGGTGTTCTGGCTGATTTTATTGTGCCAGCTTGCTCCAGCTTGGGGGTATGTCGAAATTCCCAAGCTGGAACAGCGCGTAACTGATCTGACGGGAACGCTTAATCCTGGTCAAGTCCAAGCGTTAGAAAGCAAACTAGCAGCCTTTGAAGCCAAAAAAGGCAGTCAGATTGCCGTGTTGATCGTACCAACTACACAACCCGAAGATATTGCTGAATTCGGTATTAAAGTAGGTGATTTATGGCGCATAGGTCGCAAGGGTGTGGATGACGGTCTGATTTTGATTATCGCCAAGAATGACCGCAAACTCAGGGTTGAAGTCGGTTATGGTTTGGAAGGCGTAATCCCCGATGCCATTGCCAAGCGAATTATTTCCGAAACTATTACACCTTATTTCAAGAATGACGATTTAGCTGGCGGGGTTGATGCCGGAGTCGATCAGATTATCAGCTTGATTGACGGTGAACAGTTACCAGCCCCCGAAGCCACACAAACAAACACTTCACAACAAGACGAAGGCGGATTTATCTTCCTGTTATTTGGCGGATTATTTGCAGGTTCAATGCTGTCGTCCCTATTTGGTCGCACAACGGGAGGGCTAATTGCTGGCATAGGTAGTGGCGCACTGGCTTATTTCCTCCTGGGTTTTGGAATAGGTGCCATTATTATTGGTCTTATTATCTTCTTTTTAACCAGCGCCCATTCTTCGGGTGGCGGCGGTGGCTGGTCGAATAGGGGAGGGGGCTATTATGGCGGAGGTGGCGGCTCTTGGGGCGGAGGTAGCAGTGGTGGTAGCTCTTGGGGCGGCGGTGGCGGAGGCAGTTTTGGCGGCGGAGGCGCATCCGGTTCATGGTGAAATTATCGCGCTGGCTTAAACATGCGTTCATGCCGCCGTGGTGCTGGCGCTTGTCGTTTCCTGAGGACGTATTGAACAACATTGAAAACACCGTCAAGCAATCAGAATCCCAACACAGCGGCGAACTCCGCTTTGCCATAGAAAACTCATTAGCTCCAGGCTGGGTATGGCATGGCATGGCAGCACGCCATCGCGCTGCACAAGTTTTTTCAAACCTGCGGGTATGGGATACCGAGGAAAATAGCGGTGTGTTGATTTATGTCCAGTTAGCCGACCGCGAAGTCCATATCTTGGCTGATCGTGGTATCAGCAAACGCGTGGAACAAGCCGAATGGGATAGAATTGCCCAACTTATCCAAACAGAATTTCATGATAAGCGGTTTCGGGAAGGATCATTGCAAGGTATTGCGGAAATAACCAGTCTACTGGCTGCTCATTTTCCAGCCAATTCAGATAATACTAATGAACTTCCGAACAGACCGGTGATTATTAAGCGGTAGATTGCGACTCCACACCTAAAAAGTTGTCTTGAAGCTTTATTTAGGACACCCCTCAAGCTTGTAAATAGCATAGCCCTGGATGTCTATCTGCTTACGCAATTCCGGCGGTGCTTCGGCACTGTGGCAAAACGCGCAATTTTCCTGGGTTACAAGCGCATCTGCATGGTCAATGCTGGTTAGCCATTCTTTGGCATATCGCAACGCTTTGTCCTGATCTTGCTCATCAAGAACCACATCAAAATGCATAATTCTTCCATTTGCAGCTTTTGCGTAAGTGTCATAAACGTGAGAAAGTGGCATAATTAACTCCGAAAAAAGCCGATTATAAAGTATCGAATCGAAACATAAAGCTTATGATACCCTCACCTTATTGTCAACTTGCCATCAGCAGACCGCGTTAAGCTATGGAAAAAGTTACCGTTTTCGATCTAATTGAACGCATGTCGGCATTGCTACGCTCGGAAGAACGTAAAAAATGTACCGAATTTGGCTTGCAATCGGTGCATTTACAGATTTTGGACTACCTCTCACGGTGCAATAAATACAGCGATACCCCAGCTGCACTTGCCAATTACTTGGGTATGACGCGGGGAACGGTCTCACAAACCCTGCTGTTATTGGAAAAAAAAGCTTACGTCAACAAAACTACGGATACCACTGACCGCCGTGTTGTTCATTTAAGTCTATTACCCAACGGCAAAGCAATGTTGCAGCAAGCCAGACCGACTGAGCTGTTCGATCAAGCGGCTGATTTACTGGTGAGTGATAAATTATCAAATTACGATGAAATGCTGGTAAGCATGTTAACCGCTCTACAAAAGTCGAACAAATCACAGTCTTTTGGGATTTGCAAAACCTGCCAATATTTTACCGTATCACCAGATGTTCACTTGTGTGGACTGACAAGGGAAGCGCTTACTGAAGACGATAGCGGAAAAATATGTCAGGAGCATAGGGCGTTGTAGGGAGGCTTCCCAAAAATGCCCACTTGTCTTCTAGGTAGAGTTCGGTGGTCAAGCTAATTTTTTCTGCAAGCGGTATATTTTGATGTCCGCCTTGGTCAAATCATTACGTGTAATTTGATTGTACCTAGCCGATTTTATATTCTACAATTCGGGTGGAATAAAAAGTTACTGGATTGCTTATGCCTAGTAGTATAAGTAGCCTGACTATCAATAATAATAATTGGAGGAGAGTATGACTAAGTTTAATTTTCTGTTAACGGTGTGTGCCTTGGCAAGTTCGGTTTCTGTAGCTTCAGCATGGGACGTGCTGCCCTCGGAAGCACCTGCGCCTAGTGATAACCCCACTACACCTGCGAAGGTTGAGCTGGGCAAAATGCTATACCACGATCCGCGCTTGTCTTCTACAGGGACGGTATCGTGTTCATCCTGCCATAATACGATGCTGGGCGGGGAAGATAATCGCCCGGTTGCGATTGGTGTTAACGGACAAACCGGCGGACGCAGTGCGCCAACCGTATGGAATGCGGCATTTAATACCGTGCAGTTTTGGGATGGCAGAGCAGAAAGCCTGGAAGCCCAAGCGGCGGGTCCTGTGACCAATCCAATCGAAATGGGCATGAAAAGTTGGGATGATGTGGTTGCCCGTTTGAATTCTATTGAAGGCTATCAAAAAGCCTTTGCTGACGCGTTTGGCGGTAATGCTATCTCCAAAGATACCGCAACCAAAGCGATTGCGGCTTATGAACGAACCTTGATTACCCCAAACAGCCCGTACGATAAGTATACATCTGGCGAACAATCAGCGATGACCGACCAGCAAGTACGCGGCATGAATAAGGTGGCGGAACTGGGTTGTACGGGTTGCCACAGTGGCCCTGCATTTAACGGTCCTGGCATATTCCAGTTATTCCCAGTGCATAGCAATGGCATGTATCAAGCCAAGTACCACTTTAATAAAGACTTAGGTTTGGCAGAAGTGTCCAAAAAGGCTGGCGATGAACATCGCTTTAAAGTGCCAACCTTGCGTAATATCGCGCTTACTGCGCCGTATTTCCATAATGGCGCGGTTAAAACCCTGGATGAAGCGGTTAAAATAATGGCTAAATTACAGTTGGATAAGGAATTATCGAAAGAAGAAGTTGCAGATATAGTGGCGTTTTTGAATGCCTTGACGGGTGAATTTCCTGAGCAAAAAATGCCGCATTTGCCAGCTACCGCAGGTAGTACTTTTAACTAAAGCAGTAAAATATGGCGTAGCATAGCTCAACATTTGTCGGGTTATGCTACGACTACCAAGGTTGGTGGAAGTGTACTAAAAGCTATAGTAACTTTCGGTGTTGACTTGATCTACATTTAATTTCTGCTATTACTTCAAATAGATAGATGTCGCTGAAATCAGCGCATCAATCTCTGCTGATACTTTCCGATAAGCCTCGCTGTTAACTGAGCCATAACGTTTTGTAAACGTGGCTTCGTCCATGTGTTCAGGCAAGGTTCTGGGATCAGGCATAAAATCCGTGTAGTCTTTTATGGTAGACATGGCTTGTTGCAATTTCCGCGCAGAATTTGGATTAGCAATTGCTAATGCACCAAAGCGTGTGCCAGCCTTATCGGCTGTCAAATCAACAAAGCTGAAACCGCTGCCACTTTGGGCATCCTGTAATTCTTTTTCTTCCCCTAATGCCTCAGCCATTTGGCTATTGACCGATGCGGTAATGGCTGCGGCACCGATGAAATGTTGGGCTAGATCGATACGTTTATATAAAAAAGCGGGGTAATAAGGTGAAAATTGCGTGTTTTTTGAGTTGTTTACATAATCATTAATGGTATTTATAACAATCCGATTCTCTTCAACCGCAGTTTCTAAGCTAGATCGTTGGTAGGCAAGCGCAAACAAAGGTTGAAAAAGGTCAGCCAGCGATAAACGCCAATCAGGGTCGTGCTGACGGGTAATCTCGACAATTTTGTTTTGGTAAACAGTGGCTTGATCGGTGGTATTGTGGGTGAGTAGCTCACGCGCGGTTTTTAGCGTGTATTTGCTGGGATGATAAGTAATGGTGATTTTTTCGTCGTCGATGGCGACCGCCTTGATCGGATCAGTCGCCAACAACAGATACTCATTTAAAGGCGTGTGTTTGATGACGGTTTCGATAACAAAAGCGGCAACTTTGGAAGGTAACAATAGCTTACCTGCCTTAAACTTGGTCAACGTGGGTAGTTGGCTGCCGTTTTCATTGCCTAAGCGAAAGGTAATATTCAGGTATTTACCCAGAAAATTTTCCGGTAAAGTAGCAGTGACGATAAACTTTATCTTATTTTCTTTTAAAGAAATCAATGCCCTGCCTTTGCTAAACCGGTTTAATAGATAATTGGCGGACAGGTTAAGGTCTGCTTGGCTTAATTCAATCGTACCGATTTCATCCAGTCTGGTTTTAGAGCCTTCACGCAGAATTTTTTTGGCACGACTTACATCCGCTTGCGTTATTGCCCAATCAAGTGGTAGATCCGGTTGATCGCTAATGCCAAAGAAAACCAGCATCGCAACCATCATGATAAGTGCGGCAAGGCAATACAAAGGCAGTCGTAATAAGGTTTTCATCGCCTATCAGGAAAATTCCAATTTGAATCCAGCCGCTTTTAGATAATCCGCTTCCTGGATTAAATCAGCATGAGTAAGCGGTGCGCTGAGTAGCCAGTCACCTGGAAAGCGTAGTTCAATTCTGGATTTCGTAATGGCTATCCTAAATTCGGGCAAATCGTGTTCCTGGCGATTACGGCGCAGCACAACAGCTAGACGTAGGACGATGGTCATAAACGCGGCGAGGTTGTTCCAAGGTGCAGGTAGTTCGTTAAAATGGCTACGCGAAAACTTGCGCTTATGATAGCGGATGATGGTGGCTAACAGCAGTTGGTCTTGGTTGGTAAAGCCAGCCAGATCGCCATGTTCGATGATATAAGCACTGTGTTTGTGGTATTGATTGTGGGCAATATCATGACCAATTTCGTGCAATTCCCCAGCCCAATCCAGAAATTGTGCGGCTTGTGCGTTGTTGAATAAACAGGATTCGTAATTCAATTGCATAAGCATGTAGCTAACCGTCTGTTTAATCCGGTCAGTATGTTGTTGGTCAGTGTGATAACGCTCTGCCAGGGTTTTTGCAGTAGCCGAGCGAATATCATGGTCATAAATGCGCCCCAACAAATCTTGGATTAGCCCTTCACGCAGTGCGCCATCAGCCACGCTCATTTGCTCAATGTCCAGGTTTTTGAAGGTGGCATAAGCAATGGCGACACCACCTGGAAATACCGGTAAGCGTTCATTATCCAAGTCAGGCAAATTCAGTTCATTGATGTGAGTACACTGTCTAATATGCGCGACCAAAAGTTCAAGACCGCTTAAGGTTATGCCGTTATTGCTCCAGCCTTTGGCTTGTAGCACCTTATCAATCGAGCGAAATGTTCCTGAAGAGCCTATGGCTTGATCCCAGTGTTTACGATGAAATTTTTTCTGGAACGGTTCAAGTTGTTGATCGGCAAACAAGATGGCTTTATTAAAATCGTTTTTCGATAATTTCCCTTGAGCAAAAAAACGCTTGCTCATGGTCACACAGCCCATAGATAGACTTTCTTTCTTTTTGGGGATGTCTTCCTTGCCGATGATATATTCCGTGCTACCGCCACCTATATCAACGACTAGCCTAAGATCACCTGTGCTACCGACACTGTGCGCTACACCTTGATAAATCAACCGCGCTTCTTCAATACCGGAAATGATGTGGATAGGATGATCTAAGGCTTGTTCTGCTTTTTCCAGGAATTGCTGGGCGTTCTTGGCTTTACGTAAGGTGTTAGTACCTACTGCCCTGACACTTTCATGCGGAAAATCGCGGATACGTTGCCCAAACCGCTCCAGGCAAGCCAATGCCCGTTTTTGGGTGTCTTGAGCCAACACATTTTTTTTGTCGAGTCCATCCGCCAATCTGACCATCTCACGTAGGCGGTCTACCGTCTGCAATTTGCCATCACTTAAGCTGCAAACAATCATGTGAAAACTGTTGGAACCCAGGTCTACAGCAGCGACACAGCGGGGTGGTTTCTTAGTCATGAAAATCCTGTTTTAGCTATGGATGAATGTGCAGGTCAGAGTTGGGTAGTGGGGAAAACCCATAACGCGTTGTTTGATAGGACGGAGTGGCAAACCTAAGTTTGCACTCCAAAACACACAAGCCCATCAAAAAACACAGTCTAAACCCACTACCCACAAGGTATTCGGGTATTTTAGAAGTTTCTGTGGGCTGTATCTGATAGAATGCCGAGTCATTAGCATAAACAATAATCCAGTTATTTAGCTGTTCAGTCTAATTTAACTGATTTGAGTATCCACGTTAAGCAATAGTTGCAACATGACGGCATTATCCATCAGCAATCTTAAGAAAACCTATAAAAATGGTTTTGTCGCCTTAAAAGGCATCGACCTGGAAGTTCAAGCCGGAGATTTCTTCGCTCTGCTCGGTCCAAATGGCGCAGGTAAGTCTACCGCAATCGGCATTATCAGCTCGTTGGTGACAGCAAGCAGTGGCTCGGTCAGCATCTTTGGGCACGATTTAGTTAAGGAACGCGAGCAAGCCAAAAGTTGCATCGGCCTGGTGCCACAGGAAGTCAATTTTAACCAGTTTGATACCGTGCAGGGCATCGTGTTGAACCAAGCCGGTTACTACGGAATGCCACGCAAACTGGCACTACAACGGACAGAACTGTGCCTGAAACAAATGGATTTATGGGACAAGCGCAATAGCATTTCCCGGCGCTTATCCGGTGGCATGAAACGCCGCGTGATGATCGCACGGGCAATGGTACACGCACCTAAGCTGTTGATATTAGACGAACCGACCGCAGGGGTGGACATCGAAATCCGCCGCTCCATGTGGAAATTGATGAAAGAAGTCAACCAACAAGGCACCACCATCATCTTGACCACACATTATTTGGAAGAAGCCGAAAGCCTGTGCCGCAATATCGCCATTATCGACCAGGGTAAAATTGTTGAAAATACCGATATGGCAAGCCTGTTGGCGCGGTTGAATGTCGATCATTTTGTGCTGGATTTGGCCGAGCCGCTTGCGGTTGTACCCGTACTGGAAGGTTGCCATGTAGAACGTACCAGTGACAAAGTGCTGGATGTCTCCGTACCCAAAGCGGTCGGGCTTAACCAGCTATTTAGCCAGTTAAGCGTGAAAAACATCAAAGTCCTCAGCCTAAAAAACAAAAGCAACCGCCTCGAGCAATTATTTATGGATTTGATCGACTCCAAGTCATCACAAAACAACCCAACACCACAAATAACCCCTTCTCCCCCAGCACCCCAAGGGCATAAAGGAGAGGGCAAGGGTGAGGGCTATTAAACAATGAACTACAGCATCGCCCTAAAGACCATCATCAAAAAAGAAGTATACCGCTTCTTGCGGATATGGCCGCAAACCCTGTTGCCGCCAGCGATTACCACGGCCTTGTATTTCCTCATTTTCGGTAAACTCATCGGCAACCGGATCGGTACGATCAGCGGCGCAAGCTATATGGATTACATCGTCCCTGGCATCATCTTGATGTCGGTCATCAGCCATTCCTACTCGAATGTGGTGTCGTCGTTTTACTCCACCAAATTCCAGCGCAACATCGAAGAATTACTGGTCGCGCCCGTACCCAATTGGGTAATCTTGACCGGTTATATCAGCGGCGGCATCTTCAGGGGCTTGTTGGTAGGCATCGTTGTCGCGCTTATCTCTATGCTATTTGCCGACATTGTGGTGTTGCACCCAGGACTTACCATTGCTGTAGCCATCCTGACCGCCACCTTATTCTCCCTGGCAGGCTTCATCAACGCGATTCTTGCCGAAAGTTTTGACGATATTTCTATCATCCCCAACTTTGTCTTAACGCCATTAAGCTATTTGGGTGGCGTATTTTATTCCGTCGATATGCTGACTGGTATTTGGCAAACCCTCATCATGGGCAATCCCATTATGTATATGATCAACGCCTTCCGTTACGGTATGATCGGCGTAACCGATGTGGATATTCAACTGGCGTTTATGATGATTGCGGGGTTTATAGTGTTGTTGGCAGGATTTAGTTTGGTTATGTTGCATCGGGGGACGGGGATTAAGAATTGACAAGTAGCCCGTATGAAGTGCAACGTAATACGGGGCATCGGAGCAACGAAAACCCAGATTCCGCAAGCTCCACCAGGCTACTCGCTGTCGTGCAGCATCGCTCACCTGTTTTACATTGGTGGGGTATAGCAACGAATGCGTTACGGGGTATGTTACCCCGTCACTCACGTTTTGCCGACGGTGGCGTTTTTGTGCCACGTCGAAACCTTACGAACGGGGCAACATGCCCCGTCCGGCTAAACAGAGCCTTTCATGCTGGTTATGCCACAGACATTTTCGGTCATGGGTTTTTGTATCGATTCGGCAGAAATATCTTGAAAATCCGATTATTTTTTGTAGTTCCAGTACTTTCCTTCGGTCACTCGCCATGATTCAATCGATATAGCCTTATTAAAGTTAAGCAAAATAGCACCCTCGTCAGCACTGTTGAACCACTTAATATGCAAATCTCGGTAACGTGCAATAACCTCTTCATGGGGATGTCCGAATTGGTTGCGATAACCTGCTGGAATCAAGATAACACTGGGCTTAACCGCTTTCAAGAACGCGGCTGTTGACGAGGTTTGGCTGCCATGATGCGGTGCAATAAGGACATCGGCTTTCAGCGCATCTTTATAATTTTCAACCAGCCACGACTCAGCCGTCGCCTCAATGTCGCCAGTTAATAGTGCAGTACCTTGTTGTGTGTGAATTTGTAGAACGCAGGAATTGTCATTTTCTGATGAGTTAGTGCCAATCTGCGGGGATATGATGGAAAATGTGACCTTATCCCAAGACCAGGATTGCCCCGCTTTGCACTGAGTTGGGGAATAATTACCCAATAGCTGCGGTACGCTGGTCAATAGTTTTTCGGTGCGGATGCTGGTCATCAAGGAAGCAGCCCCACCAATGTGGTCATTATCGCCATGACTGACAATTAAGGTATCAACCTTATCAGTACCTTGATTACGTAAAAAAGGGACGACAACGCTTTGCCCCATATCGCTGGTCGCAGAAAACTTCGCGCCCGTATCGTAAACCAGGACGTGATTTGTTGTTTGTACAACCGCCGATAAGCCTTGTCCGACATTCAATAAGGTCATTTTGATAACGCCGGATGCTATTTTGTCTGATTGGGTGAAAATCAAAGGCAACAGCATCATCAAACCTAGCCACCGAGATGGTATTCCCTTAGGCGCGAACAGTA
Organism: Methylomagnum ishizawai; assembly: GCA_945861705.1. Classification (GTDB taxonomy): domain Bacteria; phylum Pseudomonadota; class Gammaproteobacteria; order Methylococcales; family Methylomonadaceae; genus Methyloglobulus. Next base: position 27,034 of record CAMAVM010000025.1, read on the forward strand.
ATAGTATCCCTGGCACAGCAAAACTTAATGCCCACCATGATGGTTGGGTGTGGCTTATGGTCGATAAGGGCAAATCGGCTAATTTGACTAGAATCCACCATAAGCCCTGTAATGCAAAATCCACGACTAGGAATATTTTTGCCGCAGCTATCGGTACTACTAACATAACCAAAGTAGCAAGCAAGGCTAATGGGACGATTATTAAGCTGATGATTGGTACGGCGATTAAATTGGCTAACGGCGCAATCAGCGAAACTTGCTGGAAAAAGAATAATAATAACGGTGCTAATCCTACCGAAGTCACCCAGTTGATCTTGATACTGCCGCGAAAAAAGCTCGGTTTATCTAAACGTGCGGCGATAGTATAAATAATCAAACTAACGGCAATAAACGATAACCAGAATCCCGCCGATAATACGACCAGTGGATCAACAATCAGGACGGCGAATAAGGCAACAGCGAGGATGTGGTAAGGTCGAGTATTACGTTGCTGGATTACTGCAACCATAGCGATAGCAATCATCAATGCCGAACGCTGTGCAGGTACCGAAAAGCCCGTTAAGCCCGCATAAAATATGGCTGTCACTAACGCCACGATAGCCGCGACTTTCTGGGGAGACCATGCCAAAATACCTGTCCAAGCCCAAAGCCTGATGACCAATAAATACACTAGCCCGGCAACCAAACCAATATGTGAGCCGGAAATAACCATCAGATGGGTTGTGCCAGTTTTGCGGAATATGTCCCACTGGTTAGCAGAAAGACTGTTGCCATCGCCAATTGTTAACGCTTTAATCAACGGTAGGTTGCTACTATTAGCGAGTATTTGCTCTAATTGATCGGCGATATGTTGCCGCCAAACCAACAGGCTGGTTTGGGTAGAACCGCTATCCAACAGCTTAGGTTGCGGTTTGGTACGGATATAACCGGTAGCACCTATGCCCTCGACAAATAACCAACGTTCATAATCAAAACCGCCGGGATTAAGATTGCCATGTGGACGTTTTAATCTGACCGTAAACGACCAATGTTGCCCCGCTTTTATGGTCTGATCAGGGTAATACCAGGTTAGTCTTAAGTTATTGGGGACATTGTGCGCGGTCTTCACCACCTTGAGATTAAAGCGTACATGATTGCTTTCATGTTCTGGCAAATCAGCAATATAGCCTTTAATCTGAATATCCTGACCTGCCAACGACTCCGGTAATTGGTCTGCTAATCTAACCGAAGCAAATATAACCGCCCATAACACACCAGACAGGAAAAACACCCAACGCCAATAACGCAACCACGCCAGGACACCTACAATGGCGACACCCACAACCAGCCAAACAAGTTCTGGCAATGCCGACGGTTGTTGGACAAGCAATATTCCGGCAAGAAAAAATAGGATGCGTACAACCATTGAATGTGCTAATTATTTAGGTTGGAAATCTGGTAAACTTAGCCAAAAATATAACTATAAGAACACACATGGCTAAGGAATTTATACAAAAATTAATCCACAGATTCATCCCAAATCCAGAGGTCATTAGTAAGAACAAAAACCTCCAATTTTTAGGTGATAAATTACAAAACCCCAATCTTTGGCATATTAGTCGACGTTCCATCGCAGCAGCCGTTGCCATCGGTCTTTTTTTCGCCTGGGCACCAACACCCACACAAATGGCCTTTGCAGCCGCCGCCGCTATTTATTTCCGCGCGAACCTGTTGGTTTCGGTAGCGTTGGTGTGGATAACCAACCCTATCACCATGCCACCGCTGTTTTATTTTGCTTACCGAGTTGGTCTTCGCTTTTCAGGTCATCCGTCACCTGCTGATGATTTCGTCTTCTCTTTAGAAGGGTTGTGGTCTGGCTTGGGAACGGTGATGGGGCCATTCTTGCTGGGTTGCCTTATTTTAGGTTTGCTATGCTCGCTTGCTGGCTACATTGGCATGGATTCCTACTGGCGTTATCAAGTCAGCAAGAAATGGGCAGCAAGAAAGCAGAAACGAGCTGAACGATCAAAATAGAAACCAGTTATAAAATACTTTTTACCTTTAACTTAACGATGTAGTCATGAATCAACAAGCTATCAACCTTATAGAACAATACTATACTGCTTTCAACAGCGCCGATATGGACACTTTTTTAAACCTGCTGACTGATGATGTCATCCATGACATCAACCAGGGCAAACGTGAAATCGGTAAGGATGCCTTCAAGCAATTCATGGCTTGCATGAATTTCAACTATAAAGAGCAACTGGTTGATATGGTGATTATGGCGACAGCCGATGGCACGCGTGCTGCTGCGGAGTTTGTCGTTTTAGGCAAATATATCCAATCCGATGAAGGCCTGCCTGACGCAAAAGGGCAAGAATACCATCTTCCTGCTGGTGCATTCTTCGAGATACGTGACAACAAAGTCGCCCGGATTACCAATTACTACAATCTGCAAGATTGGATCGCCCAAGTTGGCGGGTAGGTTGCTATTTAAATCAGGCAAACAAATTGTTCGTAAAGGCGCAACTAACTCAAAGCAACCTTGCCTTCTGGATTTCGGCAACTCCTTCCAGAATGACAGTTTTTTGACTCAATTACCTTAAGAAATAAGTGCATTATGAAATTAGTCAGCATTGCCATTTTTGTGGGATTGATTCTGCTTTATTTTGTGAATGCAGCATTAAAAATTGACATCTTTAATTGGGAGATGCTCGTCCACAGTGGCATCCGGTTTTTCACGGGCTTCATTATTTTAGGGATTGGCTATTTCTATGAACACAAAATTAAACTAAAGATTTCAGTTTATTTGGTTTTAGCGTTGATCTTGGCCGATGACCTTATGGATTACTACAGGCATGTAAATAGTTTTAGTGCTGAATTTATGGTTCATGGCTTCTACATGCTGTTATGGGGAGCTTTGGTTGGCTATTTTTCTATGAGGTATGCCAAAGGTAAAATTGACAACCAGTTATAACAACGGCTTGGTGTCGTTTTCTCAGGAATGAGCCTTTAAACCTAAGCTGTGTGATGCAACTCCTTCGATATACCACGGGGTCAGTTAAATCGCTATGACACATGGTCTTAACTGTGACGCTAAACATCTATAATGCAGCTTCACCTATTTCATGCCAGAATATGCGCCCTTATCGCCCTAGATTGATCGCTGATTAATGAAAATCGCAATTTTGTCCCGCAACACCAAACTCTATTCGACCATACGCTTAGTCGAAGCCGCCGAAGCACGCGGTCATGAGGTCAGAGTATTGGATGTTTTACGGTGTTATATGAACATCACCTCGCATAATCCATCCATCCATTATCGCGGCGAAGCATTAACGGATTTTGATGCGGTCATTCCCCGCATCGGTGCGTCTGTTACCTTTTATGGCACGGCAGTACTGCGCCAGTTTGAGATGATGAATGTATTGCCGCTGAATGAGTCAGTGGCGATTTCCCGCGCTCGTGACAAGTTGCGTTCCATGCAGTTGCTTGCCCGTAAAGGTATCGGTTTGCCAGTGACCGGATTCGCCAATAATCCAGATGACATTGCCGACCTTATCGCCCAAGTGGGCGGTGCGCCGTTGGTCATAAAATTATTGCAAGGCACGCAAGGCATTGGCGTAGTGCTGGCCGAGACGCACAATGCCGCAGAAAGCGTTATCCAAGCTTTTATGGGCTTGAAGGCCAATATTATGGTTCAGGAATTTATCAAAGAAGCAGGTGGCAGTGATATTCGTTGTTTTGTGGTCGGAGATAAGGTGGTGGCGGCAATGAAACGGCAGGGCTGTGACGGTGAATTTCGGTCTAATTTACATCGTGGTGGTTCTGCGTCCTTAGTGCGGCTAACGCCAGAAGAACGCTCTACTGCCGTACGGGCGGCAAAAATTATGGGCTTGAATGTCTGTGGCGTTGATATGCTGCGTTCTAATCATGGTTCTGTGATTATGGAAGTTAACTCCTCACCGGGATTAAAGGGTATAGAAGAAGTCAGCGGCAAAGATATTGCTGGTTTGATTATCCAGTTTATCGAAAAACGTTTTGAGTCATTGGAAACGGTAGATATAAAATCAGCCACTCGAACGCGTACGCGTGGTAAAGGTTAACTGGCTTTTATCAATAGTTGGTATTGATTCTTTTGGGGGGCAATAAAAGCCTACGACTTAAAAATCAAATTCAGAATCATCAAAATCGTCAAATTGGTCTCTTAATTGTTTTTTTTCCCAATAAATTTCGATTTTTCTGCGGGTATCTCTTTTGATGATTTCTTTTTCGATGCCATCAACTAGCGGCACAAATTCACCCTCCTCGAAAATATCGTCAGCATCGTGTTCGACTTCTGTACTGCTTTGCGAGCCTGTCTTTGCTATTGGTTTAGATGTCTCATTCGTCATTTTGGGATAGCCTCACATAAAATATCTCTCGTTTAATCGCAACACAAGCGTTTACAGCAAGTGGGTATGTCTACATAAATGTAATAATAGCTGGTTTTATGGGAAATAAACAAACGCGTTTCGTATTACGCTTATTGCAAATTGTTGTGGAGCAAGTTTAGTCGCTCTTTCATAAACACAAAGACCGGAATATAAAAGCATTGTTCCCGCGATAATGGATAAGGTGGGGTTACGCTTGATATTTTCAAGCTGAGTTCGACTGAAATCAAACAGTTATAAGCCATCGAACTATTTCAATATTGAGCCAATGACTGGCTATTCTGTTGATTAATTAACTTTAAAGTATTCTCTGGTAGCTTTTCATCTAACGCACCAGATAGGTGAAGCCGAGCTTCTTCATGCACTGTCATCATAAATTTTATGAGCTGTGCTTCGTGGTTTATTTGGTCTTCAAAACTTTCCGCCTCCCACATGCTGTTTAATAAGGATTTTGCATGATGGTGGATGGTATGTGCGATAGCATCTGGTAGGTGTGCATAACTGCGTAGTATCACCAACTTAAGTTGCTGTAATGATTGCAGATATTGTTGATAGTCTTTGACATCTTGATTGCAGCGCGTTTTCAACATCGCAAGTTCTGAGTGCTGACGCGTTTTCAGCAAATTAATTTCGTGGGCTAATTGCACACTTCTTTTTGTTAATTCTGCGGCTAATGCTTTGTCAGCAAGAACTTTTTTATGGGTGAGTTTTATTTGCTGATCCTGGTTTTCAGATCGCCAGTCAAGATTTTTAACCTTTATTGAATGGATAATATTAATTATGTTATCAATCTTATTTTGTAGTATTTTCATAGGCTTGCAGATTTTTTATCATGCTTTTTTAGCAGGCTTTTGCGTTTTTGTTGGCTGATATACAGCAAGCGCACTTTTTTGAAATGGAAAAGCCGATTTAGGCGATTGTGCTGGCTAGTATAAAACAGCAATCTCCTTTCCATGCGCTGACGGGTAGCAAAATAATTGCAGATAGAGGTTAGCATTAATCTGAATATCGTCCATAAACCCGCTAGCAATAACAGGGAAAAAGCGCATAGCAGCATTATTGAACCAAGGTTTGATACGTACACAGAAAAGCTCGTTAACGTTAATTGATCAAGAGCGATTGCCAGCACAAAATTGGCAATTGCGGCAAAAATCAGTAATAAAGCCAATCTAATTATCAAAATATTAACCGTTATACTAAATAGTTACATTAAACCAAAAGCATACAGGCCATTGTTACGGCAACCCCGGTACGCCTAAGCGTTGAATTTGCATGGCATTATTGCCTGCTTCGTAAGCCAGAAGTTTACCTTGTTTTTGCCAAAGTCGAAAAGCCAAAGCGTACGACAACACCCTAATCGGATAATCACGAGGCAGCAACTGCAAATAAGGCTGTATGGTGATGAAGTCAGTCACGCCGTATTTTTTCATGATAAAGCGAAGTCCACCATTGGCTGGACCAATATTGTAAGCAAGCAAGCCCAGAAACACATCATTGTTCATCTCTGCCAAGTAATGTTTGAATGTGATGGCGGCGATGAAAGCGTTATGGCGATGATCGTATAAGGATAATTGCTCTGTTTTCAAATGATCTTTGGCTTCTTCCAACACGGCTTTAGGCACTGCCGTGATCTGGAATAAACCGTGACCGCCATCATTACTGTCCCTGGGTTTGAAAGAAGATTCTGTTGCGGCAATGCCTTGTAGCAGGTTTTGGTCTACGTCGAATTCCGTAGCGGCTTCTGCAATAGCGGAGTTATAAGATTCTGCTCTTTGCATCATCTTGTTTAAGCCTGTCGAATTATAACGTCGATAAGCGGCAAACACTTGGTGGTTGAGCGTGACTCGACTGGCTTCTTCCTTACCGCCAACCAAGGTGCGAAATTGACCAATAGATAGCCTGAAGCTATCTTGCCAAGAAAGAATTGCGACTATCAAAACCACACCGATTGCGGCTATCGGAACAAAAGCTTCGGAATGGGCTTTTAAATAGCACCGCAGCTTCCACCAGCCAACTAGAAAAATGGTTGATACCAATATCAACGCCATAACACCCACTGCAAACGGCAGCAAACTGCCCAGAAAACTGGTGCCGGAAAAGCCATTGGCAGCATTCCCCAGCACCACGACAATTCCATAGCTTACCACCGCAGCAAGCGCTAAGGTCTCAGCCGCTATGAATAGCAATTTTTGTCGGAAATTTTGTGGCGGAACGGAATTTACCGATTTTCGCGGAGCACCTTTGCGCGGCTTGCGGTTGGGCAAAACATCAGTATTGCTCCGTGCTTTGGATCTGGGCGTTACGGGTTTATTCATTTATAAGGCGGTCAAGGCTAAAAAGGCATTTACGGAAAATTGTACGGAATTGTAAATCAATAGGCGGGTATAGGGTGGGCTAAAAGGCAGGATTAAGTTCAGAGTGAGCTAATAGTTATTGAAGCCATCATTCGCAATATTATGACAGGCTTCAGAAGTAGAAAGTAAGCGAGCCTTTTATTAAACAGTGTTATATTTATTTTTTCGATTTAAGCATCGTTTAATTATTAGCCGCTAGTCTGCCCTCAATCATTCTTAAAAGTGGATTGTTGGTGCGATTAAAAGTTCTGATTTTAAGATTGGTTATTTCGCTTACGATAATTTTAGAGGGTTTACTTGTGAATAATAAAATAATGTGTGGGGCAAGCTATGCATAAAATAAATTTGTTAAGAAATTTTTTGTCTACTGCACTCTTGATGTCGGTATCTCTGGGCATGGTAACTGATGCTTTAGCAACAGCCGAAATTTTTGCATTGTCTATTAGCAAAGGTATAAATGTCACTAATTGCCAGAGCTGTCATACTGGCATGGCAGGTAATGAGAGCAAGGGAAACCTGAAGGCAGGATACCAAGCTGCGTACAATGCCGATAAAGTCAATCTTGCCGCTCTTAAGACGCTGATTAATGGACCAACTCCAGTTCCAACCCCAACCCCAGTTCCAGCACCCACACCAGTTCCTTCGGCGTGCAATCTGCCGAATCAAATGATTGGTGGTGTCTGTGTATTGCCAATAACTGGCGCAGTCGGCAAAGCGACTTCGGGGAAACCGAGAACAGATACCTATAAAGTCACTTGTGCTAAGGGAACTAAATACCTTTCGGTATCCGTGAAGGATTTGCTTCCGGTTAATCCATCAAAAATAAGCATCCAAGGTTCAAAAAGTTCATCTTCTTCACCCCTGAGTACTGATAAATCAGATGGCGATGATACTTACAGCCGTTCAGTGAAATTGGCTAAAGGGACTGGGGTTTACCTAGTGAAAGTCAATAAATCCAAGTCGTCAACGCCAGGTGCCGAAGCATACGATGCTCAGGTTTATTGCAAAGGTGTCAAAGGTATAGACACAGGTACTAAAGTGGTGATAAAACAGAATCAATAACCATTTTACACGTCTCAGTAATTGAAACAGCGTCAGTTAGAATCTAACTGGTGCTGTTTTTGCTAAGTATTTTGAGAGATAGTTAGATTTTATATCTGGAGAATCCTAATGCCCACCCCCAAACACTGCCGACTGCTAATCTTAGGTTCAGGTCCTGCCGGTTATACCGTTGCCGTGTATGCAGCAAGAGCCAACTTGAAACCCGTGATGATTACCGGTTTAGAGCAGGGCGGACAATTGACGACCACAACCGATGTCGATAATTGGCCCGGTGATGTTGAAGGTCTGCAAGGCCCTGAATTGATGGACAGAATGCGTCGTCATGCCGAACGCTTTGATACCGAGATTATATTCGACCACATCCACACGGCGGATTTATCGGCCAAGCCGTTCAAACTGACTGGCGATGCAGGGTCTTATACCTGTGATGCCCTGATTATCTCCACCGGCGCATCCGCACGTTACTTAGGTCTTGAATCCGAAGAAGCCTACAAAGGCAAAGGCGTTTCCGCCTGCGCCACCTGTGACGGTTTTTTCTACCGGAACAAACCCGTCGCCGTCATTGGCGGCGGCAATACCGCCGTTGAAGAAGCCTTATATCTGTCCAACATAGCCTCAAAAGTCACCGTCATTCATCGCCGTGACAAATTTCGTTCCGAAAAAATCTTGTCCGACAAACTGCTGGAAAAAGCCAAAAACGGCAATGTCGAGATTGTTTGGAATCACACCCTAGACGAAGTATTAGGCGACGACATGGGCGTTACTGGGCTTAGAATGAAAAACACCCAAGACGGCTCGACCAAAGGCGTGGACGTACACGGTGTATTCATCGCCATAGGCCACAGCCCGAACACCGG
>CAMAVM010000026.1 GCA_945861705.1 Methylomagnum ishizawai
AAGCACTTAACACCCAAACCCAAGGCCTCAACACCTTGGGTTTTTTTATGCCAGACAACTAGCGGGTAACGACTGATCAGAGAGGTTGAATGAAGAAAGCCTTAGATAGAATCATTTAGTCCTTTGGGTTTTCCGAAACGTTAAATTAATGCGTGGCTTTTTGAGTGCTTTAGTTTTAGGCACTGAATGCAACCAATACTGTTGACAAGTCCCGCCCATCACCAGCAAATCGCCATGTTGCAGGTTAATATTCAATGACTGTTTGCTTTTTTTATGGTGCATTTTAAACAGGCGTTCTTCACCTAAGCTCAAAGATGCTATCACGGGATTTACCCCCAGCTCCTTTTCATCATCAGTATGACATCCCATAGAATCCCTGCCATCTCGGTATAAATTTGCCAGCACACTATTGAAAGTGCATTGGCAGTGCTGCTCCACTTTTCCCCTGATACTTTGCAACTCTAAAGTCCACGGTTTTGGTTGATGGTTAACACCAGAATATTGATAATAAGCGTCAGGATCTCCGTACCAGCACATTAAACGTGGCACTTTAACCCATTTGCTAAAAATAAAAATATCTTCCTCTTGCCAATGTAAACTGTTCAATAAGCTTGTAAAAAGCGCGTCTGATTCAAGTTGAGTATAAAACGCCTTGATTAAAATCAACTCTACGTCATCAGCCAAATTGAAATCTATAAGTTGGCTTTCCGTGTTAGAAAATATTTCTGATTGTCTCAAGGGATGATCATTAAAAATCAACAGAGGCTTCAAGATAAAAGCTGCGTCCTGGTAAAGGTAGGTTGACGGGTAGCTCTTTAATGCCTGCCGGTTCCAGGTTATTGGCATCAAACGCGTTCCTAAGCGAAGCAGCAAGATTAATATGTCCCCAAAGCTTTTTACCCCGTAGAGTGAAGTCTATAGTTTCATAATCTTTCAATGGTTTTGTGTCGTCCGCTTCGCGTGTTCTGCCGCCTAGCCAGTTCAGTTGGGTTTGAAGTTGCCATTGGGGTAAAAATTGCCATACGCCAGCAAAGTAAACTTGATGTTCTGGCACGTAGGTTATCCTCATTCCGGTCACATCACTGCGTGCATATTGCCAGGCATAATTTCCCAATAAGCTCCATTGTTCGGACAGTTTCCAGTTCCATTCCAGCTCTGTACCGTAACCATCTTGATTACCAAAGTTGTTATATTGAGAGACCGTTTTACTGATGGGTAAGATAGTTATCAGGCTATCGATGTGATAGTAGTAAAGGTTGAGAGCGGTTCTTAATGATGAGAAGGGTCGATAATCAAATGCCCATTCAACGGTATTGATAGTTTCTGGTTTTAAAAGCATGTTACCAAGGTTTACAGTGCTATTTTGCAGACCAAGCTCAAAAAAACTGGGTGCTCTGAAGGCTTTGCCGTAAAGCAGTTTGCTAGTGAGTTGTTCGTTGATGTCCCACACTAAGGCAAACCTGGGATTAACAGTGCTGCCAAAATCAGAATAATGATCGTACCGCACCCCAGCAGTTAACTGCCAATCCTCAGCAATCTGCCATTCGTCTTGTAGCATTAAGGAGCCAATTGTCCGGTTGGTATCTTTCAAATACGCAAAAGCCGTGCCAGACTTATCCGTTAAGGTGGCATTCACTATAGGGGGTAGTGGTTTTCCGTAGCTGTAATTAGAAAAATCATTAAAAGTAAGGTCTTCATACCTGAATCCTGCACTTAAACGAAACAGATGCTTGTCCAGACCTTTATAGACTGAACTTAGCTTGATAGACGGAACTCTCTGGACATGCCTGATATTTTCAATGACACCACTGGAAAAAAGAGCAAGCTGTGTTGGATTGGATTGGTCTATGTTGCCAATGGCATTTATAGGTAAGCGTACGTTGTCGGGAAAGATATTGACCTTGGCACTGACATCAGAATGTAAGTAACTGAGTTGCGCCAAAAATTCCCAATCATCAAACCAATCTTCGGTTGAAAACCGCATATCGCCCATGTATTGAGCACTCTCGCCGATACCTTTAGTATCTAATGCGCCGCCAGCACCTGACCGTGTGCCTATGTCGAAGCCATTAAAAGCCCAAAAGCCAATATCCCAGTGTTTGCGTTGCAGATTCAGGTGCGTATTTAAGGACTTAAACTGGGTGTTCATGGCTCCAGGAGCCAAGGAAGCATTTGTTCCTATTGCCTTATCAATGAGGGATTGGCTGTCTTCCTTAATAATCCGTCCGCTATCGCCCCCAGTATGTTGGTATTGTATGCTGCTAGCAATAGCCCATCCTGCCCACTGAGTTCCGTGTTGCCCCCAGCCGCTTTGAGTATCCCAATTACCCGCCCGTACACCCAGTTGAGTGCCATTGATGTCTTTAGCTTTTTTGGTGATAACGTTGATAACCCCCGCAAACGCATCAGCACCATAAACAGCAGAACCCGGTCCGCGAATGACTTCTACTTGTTCAATCGCGGCTACCGGTATATCCAGGGCAGATTCTGTTGAACCCCGAAACGCCGTGGTAATACGCGTTCCGTTTAGCAAGAACAATATTTGGGAGTTATTTTTATTTGCGATACCCCTTATATTGTAATGCAGGTCATTCGACAAGGGTTGTAGGCTTGCGTGTATACCCGGAACAGTCTCCAAAACCTCATGCAACTCAGTTGCACCCATCGTCCTGATTTGTTCTGCGGAGATCACGCTGGTCGATCCTGCTGACCGGAAGTTGGGTCGAGGAGTCCACGTAGCTATGCTGACGGATGTTTCGGCTAGTTCGGCAGGGGACATGGAAAAATAGGCTTCCATATCGTCAGCGGCATAAATAACGCTAGAACTGACGGTAAGGATTAATGCCAAACAGTTTCGGATTATTTGCCGATTAAAGCTCATTTTTCGATACTGCCAAATAGAGATGTTATCGGTTTAAGTTCATCCAAAGGTACAGGCTTGCCGATGCCGTAGCCTTGTGCATAATCAATACCGAGTGTTTTAAGTAGATTAAAGATAGCTTCATTTTCAACAAATTCAGCAATAGTCTTCTTATTCATCACATGACCTACCTCATTGATGGATTTAACCATCGCTAGATCGACCTCATCATCAAGTATGTCTTTGACGAACAGGCCATCAATTTTGAGGTAATCCACTGGCAAATGTTTTAGATAAGCAAACGACGACAAGCCACTACCGAAATCATCCAGAGAGAACAGGCAACCTTGTTCTTTCAACTGATGAATAAAATTGGTTGCATAAGATAAGTTGGAAATGGCGGCGGTTTCTGTTATTTCAAAACAGAGCTTATTGGTGGGGACGGCCCACTTTTTGAATTGTTCCGAAATAAATTCCAGCATGGATTCATCAGAAAGTGACAAGCCGGACAGGTTAACTGAGCATAGCGATAAGGTTTTGACAAATTCGGGGTTACCGGATAACCATTCCAGTAGCGTGGAGAGGATCCAGCGATCCAACTCGGAGGCTAAATTGTAACGTTCGGCAGCCGGCAAAAAGGCTCCCGGTGGAATAATATTGCCCCGGTCATCACGATAGCGGAGCAGCACTTCAAAATGTAGACCTTCGTTGCTATCAAGCAAGGGTACGATGGGTTGTCCATACAGGAGAAAGCGGTGTTGGTCTAAGCCTTGGCGAATTTTTTCCACCCACTGCATCTCGCCCCGACGCATCGCCAGGGCTTCATCGTCGGGACGGAAGACATGGACTCGGTTCCGGCCTTTTTCTTTCGCCGCATAACAGGCGGCATCGGCCTCTTTGAGTAGATCGACTGCATTGCCGCTGACAATATTGATGGACGACACGCCAATGCTGACACCAATGGTAAAGCGCCGGTCATCCCAGGCAAAATTAAAATCCTTGATCAAGTCGCGCAATTTCTCGCAGGCTTGATACGCCTGGCTGGATGAGCAGTTGTACATCAATAACCCAAATTCATCACCGCCAAGCCGGGCGACAAAGTCATATTGCCGGATGTGTTTTCTCAGTAGTTCACCCAATTGCCTGAGCAGTTCATCACCCGCCAAATGGCCACAGGTGTCGTTGATGATCTTAAACTGGTCGAGATCCAAGTAGCACAGTGCATGTTCAGTGTTATCCTGATGCGCCAAAACAATTGCTCGCTTCAAATAACGGTCAAATTTATTGCGATTAGCTAATCCGGTTAAGGCATCGTGGTCGGCTTGATAAGCGATTTGTTCATTCAGTAAGCGGGTTTCGGTTATGTCTTCGTAAACAATTAACAAGCTGCTTTCTTGCCGTTCATTTTCGACCAATCGCGCTGTCGCCCTAACCCAGATAATACGTCCGTTGTGGCAGATATTACGCATTTCCTGATTGTGTACCTGCAACGGGTTGGCAAAGCAACGCTCGATCAAGTCTTGCATCAAGGTCGAATCATCCGAATGGATAAAATCGAAAATGGAACAATTTTGTAATTCTTCTACGGTCAAGCCCAGTTGTTTGGCACCGGTAAGATTCACCGAAACAATAACGCCATCTCTGGAAATATTGAAAACCATTGTTGGGTTATCATCGTAGAGCGTCAAATAGCGATTTTTTGCCTGTGTTAAAGCATGGCTTTGGGTTTCGACGGTTTCAATCAGGCTATTGAATGAATCAACCAATACCCCCAGCTCGTCATTGCTCAGTTTAACTGCCCTGAATGAATAATCGCCGGTATTGCTGATCTTTTTGACGGTGCTTACCAGCCTTTTTATGGGACTGGATATGAGTCTTAATAACGGTCTTGAGATAAAAAATGTCAGTAAGGATACACCCACTAGCACCAAAAACAATACACCTATAAATCGGATTTTTTGCCAATAAGCGAGAGACAAATCCGCGTGTATATAAACAGTTCCGAGTTTTTCCTTGTCAATTACTATAGGGTTAACAACAATCAACTGTTTGTTTTCAAAGCGAGTTTTCTCGTCAGCGATGGATTTTGGACAAGCATGATCGGACTTGGTGTTTTTCGACAAGCCGACAAAGACTGTGTTCTTATCGCCATACAAAGCAAGTGATTTGAACAGCAGGAATATTATTGAAGACAGCCAGATTTTCGGTAGCTAAATTCCGGTCATCAAACATCAACGCGGCAGTGCTGCGATTGCCGATGATCGCAGCCAAAGCGGATAAATCATTTTTGGTTGTGCGTTGAAATTCTGAAAGTTCCAGTAAAATCAAAAATACGCCAGCAAACAGCAGGGATACTGCACTGGAAAATAGCAATATAAATAATAGCTTACTGTTGATAGATAACGCGCTGATTTTATTCATCATGGCTTATCTTCCTTAATAAGTTCAGCGATTTCTAACAATTTGGCACTGATTTTCAAGCCAGTTTGTTTGACTGAATGCAGATTAATTTGCAGCTTAATTTTGCCATTCCGGTTGACAAAACCTATCATCCCACCCTCTGTGGCAAAGTTTTCGCCTTCACCAACCACAAGGATTTTAGCCTTATCTGGGCTGGTTTGAATTTTTGCAAAAACTATTGTTAGATCAATTGAGGCGCTAACATAAAGGATGTGGCAGTCCGTTTTCATGCTAGAACCCGATAAGAAGTCGGTTTCCCTAAGCCTTAATACTTCGATTGGATGTTCAAAAGCGGATTTTTTTTCGATAGCGTCAATATCACTAGCAAAAGGATCGTCACCTAACAAGCACAGATTGAAGGTTGCGCCATTGATTGCCGGCCAAGTGATAAATTTGGTGAAGTTATACAGATAGCCAGCCTTGATTTTGTATTCAAGATTAGCGTCGTCAGCGATAACGCTATGCGAAAACAAAAATGCAATACATATCAGCGTTCTGGCTAAGAAAATATCCTTCATTTCTTTAGTGTGCTTGCTTATCCGCTGTCAGTGTGGGGCAAATTTTCACTTGCTTAAGGTGTTTTAGGGTTTTATTAAAACGGGTTCACGGTATGGATGTGTAGTTTCAAAATCAAATGCAGTAATGACTTTGAACAAGTAATGAAACTTGATGGTTTCATTACAAATCTCGCCTAACTATAGCTTATTTTTCAGACAAATTCAGCCTTGCTTAAGCATTAGTTTGCCAGTGAGGGAATTTTTGACCTAAAGCTTAACGTGTGTCCAGGAAAAATCGCTGCAACACCTTAATCAGGTAGTCATGATCTAACACCCCAGCACTCTCCCTAATACTGTGCATTGCCCACATTGGACTACCGACATCGACTGAACGGATACCCAATTTGGCTGAGGTGATGGGTCCTATGGTGCTGCCGCAGGGCAGGTCGCATCGGTGCGAATAGTATTGATAAGGTATATCGGCTTGATTGCACCAATCGATAAACATGGCTTGTGAAATGCTTTCAGAGCTGTAACGATGATTCGCATTGATCTTGATTACAGGTCCTTTGTTGACCATTACTTTATGTTCAAGGTCATAAGCTGAGGGAAAATTGGGGTGATAAGCATGTGCCATATCAGCACTGATAAGAAAACTTTTCGCCATAATCCGAGGAAAATCCTGGTGTTCGCAGCTGGCTAGGGTAATACGTTGGAGAACATCGGGAAGAAAACTTCCATCAGCACCTTGTTTGCTTTCGCTGCCAATTTCCTCGTGATCGAAGAACGCACAAACCAAGGTGTTTCCGTTTTCACTTAAAACGGCTTCATTCAGTAATGCTTGCAACGCAGTATGACAGGAAGCCAGATTATCCAACTGACTATCACTGTAAAAGTCTTCCTGCGCTCCCCAAATTACGCCTTTTTGGGTGTCGTATACAGCTAAATCCCAAGACAGTAGTTGCGCGGAATTGATGCCGGATTGCTTTTCCAATAAGCTTAAAAAATAATCCGGCGGCAGTTGTTGTTCTGATAAGGTCGATAAAATTAGCGGCAATTCATTCTGCTTGTGCAGTTTTAAGCCATCCTCATTGACAGTCCTATTCATGTGGATTGCCAAATTAGGTAGGCGCAACAAAGGTTTATCAAATTTGATAAGCTGACTAGCGATTTCGCCCTGATCGTTCCGATAACAAATCCGTCCGGCAAGGCTTAAGTCACGGTCGGTAAAGGTGGCAAGAATCGGACTGCCGTAAATTTCGACATTTAATCGTAATAAGCTGTCCTTGCCATTGATTGCATTGGGTTTCACCCGTAATCCTGGCGAATCGGTATGTGCGCCGACGATTTTAAACCCCGAGTCAAGCAACGGTTTTGTTCCGAGTACAAACAGGATGATGGAGGAATCATCACGTACGACATAATAGCGACCACCGGGCTGTAACTGCCATCTTGTTGTTTCATCGAGTTTTGTAAATTGAAAGGGCTTAAGCAGGGATTCTATGGTGCTGACGACATGCCAGGGACTTGGGCTGGAGTCGATGAAGGATAGGAGATTTTGGATTTGGTGGTGTGTGGACATTGATTTTTCTATATTTATTAAAATGCGCTGAAGTGGATGTTACCAATACCGTTATGTTAAGGGCTAAAGATAGCAAGACTGGAGTGCAAAGCTCGCTTTGCCTGTGACGGACAAGGGCAAAGCGAGCTTTGCACTCCAAAATATGATTTAACTTAACGACATTAGGTATGTTACCCCGTACGCAACATTTTTTGAATGATTCGGTAAAATCAATATACCGCTAATGCGAGGTTTATTTGAATGCCAGAGCATAGGATATGCCGAGGCACGAGGCGCATTATTCACGATGGACGGAATTTTGCGGGACTGTGACGTTGCAATATATAGCGTCCGGCTGAACATCAAAAATATGGCTACGGCTACTGGATAATTTTTGGCAGAAAATGACCGTAATCTGTCATTGCACAACAGCTAGCAACATGAGTAAATCACACCTAGGCTCTGAACTACTCATAGTGATTTGGAACTCTTTTTGGATAAGAGATACTTACTCCTGATCGTATTCGATTAATAAACTGTTTAGCCAATGTCTCGGAGGAATGAGTCATGAAAATAACAGACGAAGAAATCAAAGTATTAACGAATCAACTTAAAGAATGGAATGTGCAGATCGCCGTGCTTGCTGCGAAGCAGGATGCAGCGGCGGTAACGGCAGCACAATTCGCCCAGGAACTCGATGCGCTACGCACCAAACACCTTGCTGCAACAAAACAATTACACGAATTGGAATTGCATGAGTCGGGAATGTACATGTGGGAGAATATTGGGGACGGGGGATAAAACGGAGTCGAAATTCCTGTGGGGTAGGCAATCAGTTTTATTTTTTGCTTGCCTTTTATCGACAAAACGGTGGGCAGAAAAAACACTGTTTACCTACCTGACTGGATTTCGGGGTAGTGGGTTAAACCTGTATTTTTTGATGAACTTGTTGGCTTCATGCTTGTGAGTCGCGTGTATTTTGGAGTGACAAACCTAGGTTTGTCACTCCGCCTTATCAATCAAGTTACAGGTTTAACCCACTACCGATTTCGGCGACTTCCGTGGATGGAGGAAGCATGGAAGAGGATATGAATCCTCGCCGCCAATCCATGCCGGATGACGGATTTATTGTTCAGGTGTAGTGCGTTACAAGCAATCCATTTACACTAAACTCTTACTTGCCACCTCATATACATCCCTTGAAATCGCAGGACAGTTCATCACCCGCTCCAACTGCGTTTTCATGAGGGTTTGGCGGGTTTCGTCGAAACGTCGCCAGGAAGTTAATGGGCCTAACATACGGGAGGCGACCTGTGGGTTCAGGATGTCGAGTGCGATAACATGGTTGGCAAGGAATTCATAGCCTTGCCCGTTGATGGTATGGAAATGTAGTGGGTTGGCTTGGCTGAATGAGCCGATGACTGCCCTGACGCGGTTGGGCGTGGCTAAATCGAAGGCAGGATGTCCGGTCAAAGATATGACCGTGGCAAAAGCATCCGGCATGGGGCTGGATGCTTGGATGGCAAACCATTTGTCGATAACTAACGCTTCTTGCTGCCACTTTTGGTAAAACTGCGTCAAGCATTCCTGCTTTGCTGGGTGCGGATGATTGACAATATTCGCTAACGCGGCGATTTGGTCGGTCATGTTGTTAGCAGTGCTGAATTGTTGCTCGGACCATTGTTGGATTTTTTCGTCATCCAAGCGGCTGAGGAAACTCAAGCAAACATTTTTAATGCGCCGCCGGCCAATTGCACCGGAATCGAATTGCCCTGACTCGTCACGATGATTGCTGACGTATAAGGCTTCCAGCTCTGGTTGTAATTGTTCAGCAAGCGTGCGGACGACGAATTCCCTGGCTTCATGTATGGCTTCTACATCCACAACCTGCATTTGTTCTGCGAGATAACTTTCCGAAGGCAAACCTAATAATAGGGAGCAATAGGACAAATCATCCCACGCTTGCGACAACACTTGCTTGAAGGCAGTGATGATAATTGGAGCGAGTTGTAGCGGTCGGCCTTGTTGTACATCAGCAATCAATCCAGTGATGATCTGACCAGAGAGCAGTTGCCCAGCCTCCCAGCGGCTAAACGTATCGCTGTCGTAACTTAATAAGAATGCCAATTCATCAAGACTGCGTTCCATGACCAGTTTGACGGGTGCGGAAAAATCTCTCAGGATGGATATGACGGGTTTTCCTGCCAATCCTGTAAAGGTAAAGGTTTGTTCAGAGGCGGTAAGTTGCAGGATAATCTCGTCATTTTCGCCATCGTGACCTTGCAAGTTGCATTTTACAGAGCCGCCGTTGTTATCAATCAAACCAACTGTGATGGGAATGTGGAAGGGTTGTTTTGTTGCTTGGCCTGGGGTTGGCGGACAGCTTTGCTTAATGGATAAGGTCAGGGTTTGGCTGCTTGGGTTGTAAGCCTGCTCAACATTGATTGTGGGTGTGCCAGCCTGTCCATACCAACGCCGAAATTGCGTTAAATCAATCCTATTGGCAGCTTCCATAGCCGATACAAAATCATCGCAGGTGACGGCTTGCCCGTCATGGCGTTGAAAATAGAGGTCACAGCCTTGTCGAAAACCTTCCGCACCCAACAGTGTGTGTATCATCCGCACGACTTCCGCGCCTTTTTCGTAGACCGTCAAGGTGTAGAAGTTATTGATTTCTATATACGCATCGGGGCGTATGGGGTGCGCCATCGGACCGGCATCTTCAGCAAACTGCCGCGTCCTTAGCATATTGACATTTTCGATGCGGTTTACCGCTTTTGATGTGCGGTCTCCCGTAAATTCTTGGTCACGGAATACCGTGAAGCCTTCCTTCAAGCTGAGTTGAAACCAATCCCGGCAGGTTATGCGGTTACCCGTCCAATTGTGGAAATACTCATGGCCGATAACGCCTTCGATATGCTCATAATCAGAATCTGTTGCGGTATCGGGTCTAGCCAGGACGAATTTGGTGTTGAAGATATTCAAGCCTTTGTTTTCCATCGCGCCCATATTGAAGTGGCTGACGGCGACGATCATATACAAGTCGAGATCGTATTCCCGACCGTAGACGTGTTCATCCCAATCCATGGCATTCTTCAAGGATTGCATGGCATGGGCGCATTTGTCGATATCATGTTGTTCGACAAAAATCTGCAAACCAACTTTGCGCCCAGATAAAGTTGTAAAACTGTCTTCCAGGTATTCCAGTTGCCCTGCAACCAGGGCAAACAAGTAGCAAGGTTTGCTGAACGGATCTTCCCACGTCACCCAATGACGGTTATCCCCTTCTTCACCGTGGGCGATTTTATTGCCATTAGACAGCAAAACCGGATAGCGGTCTTTGTCACCAACGAGTGTAGTGGTGAACTTCGCCATCACATCAGGACGATCCAGGAAATAAGTGATTTTCCTGAAACCTTCTGCTTCGCATTGGGTGCATAACATGCCATTGGACAAATACAAGCCTTCCAAAGCGGTGTTGGCTTTCGGGTTGATCTCGTTTTCAATGGTCAGTGTGAAGGCTCTTTGCTGTGGAACATCATGGATAATCAATGATTCCGGCGTGATGTGGTAGTTCGTTTCAGTTAGTTCTTGCTCGTCGTTGAGGACGATGCGAATCAGTTTGAGGTTTTCACCCGCCAGAATCAACGCGGTTTCCGATGATGAGCTGTTGGGATTACGGATTAAGGTAAGCCTGGAAATGACCCGGGTTTGTTGCTCGTCAAGCGTAAAGTTAAGGTTTACGGTATGGATAAGGTAATCAGGTACTTGGTAATCTTTCAGGTAAATCGTTTGAGGATTGGCATCGCGCATTATTCGTACCTTTTTTTAGATTTATTATGAGTGGCGGACAGGCAAAGCAGCAACCAAGCTATCAGGAAACAGACCCCTCCGATAGGCGTTATCATGCCAAGTTTTGGCATGTCGAGCAGGACTAACAAGTACAGGCTACCCGAAAATAACAGGATGCCAAGAAACATCAACCAACCCGCGAGTGCAACACGTTTTGAATCGGGCATGTGTTGCTGCACTAAAGCAATAGCAATCAACCCCAAAGAATGCCACATTTGGTAAGTGACTCCGGTTTGATAGACGGCTAAAGATTCAGGACTCAAGCTGGCTTTCAAGGCATGTGCGCCGAATGCGCCCAAGCCAACACCTGCGAAAGCACATAAAGAACCTAGCACTAAAAACACCGATTTCATGTCATTTCTCCATCAGTCTAGGCATAAGCTGCACCAGATTACAGGGGCGGGTACGAAAATCTAGTTGCGCTTTGATAAGTTCATTCCATGCGGTACGACATGCGCCAGACGAGCCGGGCAAGCAGAAAATATAGGTGGCATTAGCTACTCCAGCAATGGCGCGTGATTGGATGGTCGAAGTTTTGATGTCCTGGTACGACAGCATCCTGAAGGTTTCGCCAAACCCATCCAGTACTTTATCGAGCAAGGGCGTGATGGCCTCTGGTGTGCCATCACGTCCCGTTACGCCCGTTCCGCCTGTGCTGATGATGACATTGACGGTTTCTGTTGCAATCCAATTGGAAACAACAGCCCTTATTTGGTAGATATTGTCTGGGACGATGGCTTTTTCAAACAGTTGATGTCCGGCATCTGCAAGGCATTCAACCAGAATTTTGCCGGAAACATCATCAGCTTCAGTGCGGGTGTCCGAAATAACCAATACGGCAATAGCTAAGGGGATGAATTGTTTTTCTGTGTTCACGATTTTGGTAGATGAAAAGGAATCCTGGCTATTAAATAACCAAGAAGCCCAGTAAGACAAGCAATTTATTACCTGTTTTACCGAGCAATCCTTTTCCTGAGCTTAATTCAACATGACCAAAAACGATTCTTGCCCACGTTGCACATTCAAGAGCAAGCCTGATTTGGGGTCAACAACCTCTTTCAATTCAGCCAGATTATGCACCCGATACTGGTTTGCCGACACAATAACATCACCTGGACGTAAGCCAATCTTCCAGGCATACGAAGCCGTGTTGATTTTTTCGATGACAATACCTTCAACCTGGTCCCGTTGGGTATTGCCGAGTACGGTACCTTGCAATCTGCTATGTAGTTTCTCTCCCGCTTGCTGTGGACGCTCCTGTTTGCCTATGACAGCAGTGGTTTCCTTTTTTTCATCGCCACGGTAATACTCAATATCTACCTTATCTCCAATTTGCAGCAAACCGATAATATTACGTATCTCATGGCTGTTTTTGATGGGCTTGCCGTTTGCGGAAACGATAATGTCGCCTAAAGCCAGCCCCGCTTTCTCGGCAGGTGAATTATTTTCAATGCGGCTAATTGCAGCACCTTGTATGTTGACCAGATTGAAGGCTTTGACCAGCTCAGGGGTTAAATCCTGGGTAGTGACACCCAATAAGCCCCTGCGGACTTCGCCGTGCTTGATTAACGATTCTTTGATGGTTATCACCATATTGGCGGGAATAGCAAAGCCAATACCGACATTGCCGCCGCTCGGTGCCAAAATCGCGGTGTTCATCCCCACGAATTCACCTTTGAGATTGACTAGCGCACCGCCTGAATTACCTGGGTTGATGGATGCGTCAGTTTGGATAAAGTCCTCATAGCCTTCAATGCCCAGCCCTGAACGGCCTAATGCGCTGACAATGCCTGATGTTACCGTTTGTCCCAAACCAAATGGGTTGCCGATGGCAACCACAAAGTCGCCGACTCTTAGTTGACTGGAATCAGCAATCGGCAGTTCGGTCAAATTATTGGCAGGTATGCGAATAATGGCTACATCCGCCTCAGGATCGGTACCGACTAAATCAGCATTAAGCTGGCGACCGTCAGTTAACGTCACCATAATCTTATCGGCCTTGTCGATAACATGGTTATTGGTCAACACATAACCTTTATCACTGTCTATAATAACGCCAGAACCTAAGCTATTTTTTTGACGTGATTGCTTAGGGACATTAAAAAATTGCCGAAAGTAAGGGTCTTGCAACAATGGATTTTCCCTGCCTTCAACTTTTGTGGAAGTCGAAATATTGACGACCGCTGGCATACTACGTTCTAACATGGGTGCTAAAGTAGGTAATGCTTGGTTTTCGGTAAACGCAGGTAGCCCAATTGCAAGGCACACGGGGCTAAAAGCCAGGATAGAAGATAAAAAGATAAGAAAAATCAGTGGCTTGACAAATTTGCTGTGTATCATAGTTTTTCCAGGGTTATTAAACGCTTGTGATAGACAATATAGGTACAAAAACGTTTAATACAAGGCGCGTACTTTGTCAGCATTTTTTTAGTGGATGAAGCGTCATAATTTTGCTCAATATAGTGATTGCAATGGCCGTTAATACAAATCCAGAAGAACATCGCATACTTCGTAAACTCATACCTTTAGCCACTTTTCCAAGTGCAGCATTCAAGGAATTATGCACGAATATAACTGTGGAGCAAGTTCAAGATGCAGCTATATTCAAGCGGGGCGATACCCATTCCGATTTAGTTTACTTGCTAGATGGCAGTGTGACGCTACAGGCGGAGGGGCTTATTGTTGACGTGATTACTTCAGAAAGTGAATCTGCAAAGTTTGCGCTGGCGCATCAACTTCCGAGAAAAATTGATGCTGTGGTTAATGGAACAGCACGAATTGTGCGCTTGAATGCAGAGGTGGTTAATAATCCGCCGCCTGCGGTTTATCAGGAAGATCAAAGCTATACGATCACCGAAGAGTCAGATGAAGCATCTGACGACTGGATGACAACCTTATTGCGCTTGCCACTGTTTCAAACACTGCCACCCTCCAGTTTACAGAAAATCCTGATGAGCTTGAAAACCACCCATTTTGCAAAGGGTGATGTCATTGTTGATGGCGGCAGTGTGGTAGATAATTTCTACGTTGTAACAAAAGGTCAGTGTTTGCTTTCTCGACCTTCGCTGGCGGATGGTGGCAAGATTAGATTGAGTGCAGGTGAAAGTTTTGGCGAAGAGTATTTGACTACCAATTATCCATCCCAGGAAACAATCACGGCACTTTCTGATGTTAGCCTGATTCAATTGGAAAAGAAGCATTTTTCAATGCAAATCAAAGAACCTATACTGCAATTTATCTCGCATGATGATTTATCGAATGCGATAAGCAATGGCGCGATTGTGCTGGATGTCAGGTCGCAACGCGAGTATGACAGCTTGCATCTTGATGATAGTATTAATATTCCATTATTGTCATTACGGATGCGTATCGAAGAATTGCCTAAGGAAAAGCAGATTGTTGTGGTTTGTTCAAATGGCAAAGCGAGCGAGGCTGGAGCGTTTTTGTTAGTAAAAGATGGCTTTAATGCGTTTGTATTGGAAGCTGGAATGGGGATTGAAGAGGCTGATCAATTGATGGAATCCACCCATCCGGCAGATCCTCCACATACCATTTCTCAAATAGGTCAACATGAAGCTGATTCAGCTATATCTATTTTTGGCTTTGAAGCACAGATAGAAGCGTTAAAAGCTGAAAATGAAAGGTTAACGCATTGTAATAGCGCTCTTGCGGAAAATGCCGCAAAACTACAGGCTGAAAAAGAACAAGCAGAAAATCAGTGCCAAGTTTTGACTCAGCAATTGGAACGGCTGAAAGAGATTTTGAACAGGTTAACAAAGAGCAAATAATGCACCGATCATTGCCAACACCTGCCAGGCTGGAAGCGGGACTGGGCATGTTGCCCCATTCGCAGGATTTTCTTGTGGTTTAAAGAAAGCGGTAGCACCGAAGCTTTCAGCACGAGGTTGCAAGCTATACTGCGTGTAGGCTTTCCGAATCAGCACCAAAACCGTTATCAAACTAGCTAAATGAGAGTTTTTGTTGCGAAGCCAGAGAAACCGAAGCACGCACCCTGGCAAACTCGCATAAGGCTGCCAAATGTTCACCTTTATCCCGCCATTCAAAAAACACGCTTTCGCCCAGCAAGACATAATGCCAAGCCATATATGACCGCTCTTGCTCCGGCAGAAGATTGATCTTATCGCACCAAGCCGCCGCCGCTTTCAGTTTCCGTTGCACATTGGGTGATGAAACTTGGCCTTGCGCCTTGGTTTCCACCAGATAAACTGCCTTATCGGTACGCAACAGGAAATCCGGCGAGTAAAAAGCGGGTAACCCATCCTCCTTCACATACCGCAGCCTAACAAAATCATGGCGCGTTTCGCTGATTTTGCAGAACGCCTGCACACTGCTGTCTTTGTCCGCCCATTCGATAAAGGCTTTTTCCAAGCCACCATTCCGGGCAGGATAAGGCAAGCGTGGATAAATACACTTATTGACCGGAAGCGAATTGCTTTCCCGCATCGGTAACTTGCCCACTTCCGACAACAAACGGTAACGCATCTCGCTTGCACCGACCTGCGGCTTGTGTTCCGCTTCAATCAACGCCAAAGCCACCACTTTGACGATGTGATCGACAATTGGTTGTAATAACAGCAAACGCCAGTTTTCATCAAGTAACGGGTCAAAGGGCATGTTGAACAGCCGCTGGCGGATATAACTTTCCAGCCATCCGGCCAGTTCAGCGGTATTGACTTGCAGATAAGGATTGGCGAGATGTGTGGCAACCTTGTTGCCTTTTGGCAACGGTTGGCTGAGTGCTTGGGCGATACGCCGTGTCAAGCGCGACAGAAAATCGTTGTACCCCGCCACATTCATCACCGCGCCATCAACGCGGTAATCGCCAAACAAGGTGCTGCTTTGCAAATCCTGAGATATAAACACATCACCTTTGCCTAATAATGTCTTGAGTTCAGCAAGGTTCATCGCCGAAAATGGCTGCAACGATGCAATATCCAGAGCGTGATGCTCCAAGCCTTCCTCGGCCTCGCGCAGGATAAACGGAATGGCAAAATCAAACTCTTCGTAGCTTTCACGTAAGCCGACAGAAATCAAATCACCGACACTGCTGGTATCGTCGCTGTCCTCACTGGTAACACCTACCAAACCTTCCCGCATCAATTCATCGTAAAACGATTGAAACGCCGGATGCTCCACAATCGACAGAATATCAATCAGGCTGTTGGGCTCTTGTCCCTTGGCGATACGTTCCCGATTTTCGCGTTTGCTGTCGGCATAATCGGCATCCCGCCACATCAACCGTAACCCGCGCCCTATGGTTTGCTCCAGCAAAATTTGAGCTTGCGAGGAACGCAGCGGCACAATCACGCAAATATTGTTGACATCAAAGCCCTCCCGCAACATCAACACGCTGACGATGACTCGCGGCGCAGCGTGTCGGTCAACATCAAACAAGCGTTCGCGCACCACAGCCCAGTCTTTTTCGCCCAGTTCCGCCTTTCTGCCGGAATCAATAGCCATAACCTCGTCTTCTGCTAAACCTTCATCGCGGAAAAAATCCACCACCAACGGCGATACGGTAGTGTCCTCACACACCACCAGCATTTTTGGATGACGGCTAGGGTCGATACGGGCAAAATCAACCTCCAACTTCCTCAGCTTTTGTAGGCCAGCGCGTAACATCACCCGTTGCCCAGCACTCAAAACCGGATTGCCATCCTCATCGCGTTCCGCCTTAAATTCCAAAGGCAATGCACCGATTTCCTTGCGTCTGTCCAGCACCAGCGACTTCACCAATCCGGCTTTCATTGCGGTTTTCAGGTCAAAATCGACGATGATGTGCGGGAAGTACACCTTATGCTTATTCTTGCCAGAACCCACATCGTTATAAGGTGTAGCTGAAAAATCCACCTGCACAAAGCGTCGGCCTTTGCTTGTCGCAATACGCGTCAGGCTTTTTTGCCATTCCACCTCGGTCGTTTCACCTTCGCGCTTGAAGTCATGGATATGGTGCGCCTCATCGTTAAACACCATTAACTCCGGTAAATCCGCCAAATAATCCAGCACATTGCCACGCGCAAAACGCCGATCCAGCACATCCAGGCTATTGCCTGTTGCCTTACCCGGCATTAATGGCAACAGGGCATTGATGATGGCTTGCGGGTCAACTGTCGCCCCCGGCGTTTCCAGTTCGGCCTCGTCGGGCTCTTCCTCACCCGCTTCTTGCAACAGATGCCAATTAGCAATCGCAATCATGCCGTTGCCCGTGGTTTTCAGGCCGATTTCGCTTTTATTGCAAACATTGCCGCGTACAAACGCAAACACCGTGTCACGCTGGTTTTCTGGGATGAACAACTCGGCATATTGGGCAATATCGGAGCTGGCGAAATCCCGCATACCCTCCACCTGCTTACCACAGAATGCATCCAGCAGACGGTCATAAACAATCAACCCAGGCGCGATGACCAGAAAATGCCGGGTAAAACGCGCATCATCCAAGCCATGCGCCAACGCCGCGTTCTTGTTAAGCAACTGCCAGATCATCAATGCTTGCAGCACCCAGGTTTTGCCCGTGCCGGTTGCCATTTTTAGGCAATATTTCGGGTGATTATGCTTACTTTGGGAAACTTCTGTCAGCCGTGTGCCTGTTAATAAAGCATCTGGCGCGGCGTGTTGATAAAGGCTTTTTAAATTGTTGGCCTTATAAATTTCATGGGCGACAATGGTATTCAGGATGGCTTGCTTTTGCCCTGAATGAAAATTCAGGCGACGTATGGCACACGCCTCCTCACCAAACCACCAGTGCAACAATTCCGATGTCGTTGGTGTCACCAGATCAAACAGATCGGCAACGCCGCTTTCCAGACCGATGCACAGTTGTTGGGTTTTGATAGTAAGACCTTTGGCTAATTCCAATTGAGACATGCGGATTCCTTACTGGCTAATTGACAGCCATAAACAAAATGTTTATATTGATTCCTATGATACGCAACTTCGCCGATACGGAAACCGAACGCTTTTTTGCCACAGGCAAATCCCGGCGTTTGCCATCCGATATAAGGCTCCGTGCGGCAATGCGGCTTACACAACTGGACGCAGCTAACCGCATAGATGATTTGCGCTTGCCGCCGTCTAACCGCTTGGAAAGTCTGGGCGGCAATCGGCACGGCTGCTGGAGCATTCGCATCAACGAGCAATGGCGATTGTGTTTTCGCTTTACCGATGGCGATGCGTTTGATGTTGAAATAGTTGATTACCACTGAGGAAAAATTATGACTAACAATGGCTTGCCGCCCATTCATCCGGGCGAATTTTTGCGTGAAACCTTTGACGAACTCGGCTTGACCCAGGCGGCATTTGCCGATGCGTTGGGTGTTTCGCCGATGCGGGTGTCGCATATACTGAAAGGGGATCGTCCGGTCACGGCGGAACTGGCGTTGCGTCTTGCCCGTGCGTTGGGGCAAACACCCCAGTACTGGCTGAATTTGCAGACCAGTTATGACCTTAAAATCGCTCAAACCGAGTTGAAAGACAGTCTCGAAGCCGTTCGTCCGTTGATTGCGGCCTGATTTTCCACAATGGCAATTGCCAAGATCAGGCTTTATCATTTTCCGCTACGGTTGCCACCACTTCCGCCTCAAACCCAAACACGTCCACTACCCGCACACAGACCTTACGGTTTCCTGCCTTAGCGGGTACGGTAAGTTGGGCTTGTGTAACTACCCGTAGCGGGTCGCCGTCATTTTCGGTATTGCCGCGATAATCTTGCCACACCGAGCGGAATAACTGGCCGTCGTAATCCGGGGTCTACTGCCCAGTATTCGATCAACGCCAAGGGTTCACTATTGATAATGCCTTGCAGTTTAGCGCGGTTGGCTTCGTCGAGATTGATGGCTTCCGGGGACAGCAGGACGTAGTTGTCGAGTTCGATGGTGAGGGTTTCTTCACTTTCGTAGCTATCGTAGGGTGCGTTGTACGCACCTTGAGTGGCGATGGTGCGCGGAGCGCACCCTACACGACGGACAGGCTTAATCGTCAAATACTGCAAACTGGCAAAACGCACCGTGCCTTTCAACTTCTCCAACCCGCCTTTCTTCTTCAAGCGATCCAACAAATCCGGCGGAATCACCAACACTTCCAGCTTGTCGTCGTTCAGGGCGGTGATGGTTTCGCCGATGGACGGCTCAAAATTCCAGCCCAGCACCACCACCTTATCCCAACCGCCCATCAAGGTATCGCGCTGGGCGATGGCTTTTTTCAGCGTTGCCGTGCCAGTGAGTTTGTTGGGCGAGTCGGCGAACACCAACGTTTTACTCCCTCTCCCCGCGGGAGAGGGCTGGGGTGAGGGCATGGCGGCGGAAATATCACCCTCACCCCCGACCCCTCTCCCTGAGGGCGAGGGGAGATAACCCAGATTTCGCATTGGATTTTCCTCCAACGGCAAGGGCAATGCACCGTACAATTGCAGGATGATGTGCGCCAAATCACCGATCTTAAACTGCCGCCCCAAACTGGCTTTTGCCGCTTCCACCTGATAATCGCCGATGGCTTGGTACAAGAACGGTTGGGCGTTCTGGTCGATCAGGCGTTTCCGCATAATCATGCAGGCGGGTTTGCCAAGGTCAGTAGTGATCCAGCGTCGGCCTAGTTTTTCGGCAACGGCGGCGGTTGTGCCTGAGCCGCCGAAGAAGTCGGCGATTGTCGAATTTGTATTTGTAGAAGCCGCAACAATTCTTTCGAGCAGCAAACTCGGTTTTTGCGTTGCATAACCGATACTTTCACTGCCTTGTAATGAGCGTACATCTACCCAAACATCACGGCAGCGTACGCCATCGGAGCTTTTATATAACTTTCTGCGAGGCACTTTGTTTGCTTCTGCTTGAAGAATCCCCAGCTTTATCCATTCCTGTGCAGTTTCTTTTGGCATCCTATAACCATTTTTTGGCATAGTTTCACCAAATCCAAGATCATAGATATAACCTCCACCACCTGGATTATCTACAGATACCATCTGGTAATAACCAATTTCATCTCGTTTTGAATATAGCTTTTCACTTGCATCGCTATATTCTTGAAAAACATCATTCCAAATAGGATTGGCATCATTCTTTCGATAAAAAAACAGAGTGTCGTGAGATTTGATAAATTTTTTGTTTTTAGCCGATGTATCACCAATTGCGCTTTGCCAAATAATTTCATTAACAAAGTTTTCACGTCCAAACACCTCATCCAAAACCAACTTCACATAATGACCCACATGCCAATCCAGATGCACATAGATGGAACCCGTATCACTGAGCAGTTCCCGCATCAGGATCAAACGCGGGGTAATCATCGCCAGATAGGAGGCCGTGCCGTCCGCCCAGGTATCGGAATAGGCGAATTGCTCGATGACGGTGGGTTTTTGTTCCAATTCCACACCGGGTAAAGTAATTTTAGTGCGGTAATCGGCTTTGGAATCAAACGGTGGGTCTATGTAGATCAGGTCGATCTTGCCGCGCAAGCTGGGCGTGTTGTCGTCACCCGCCAACAAGGCCGCCATCGCCAGCAGGTTATCGCCGTAAATCAGGCGGTTGTGCCATTGTTCGCCCTCACCTCGACCCTCTCCCACTGGGAGAGGGGGATTTAGGTGTACGCGCCTGTCGTTGGCGGTAATCCAGTCTGTCGCCACGCTGTCTTTTGATGGCAATACCCATTCACGGGTTTGCAGGCCGATACGATGGCGGCCTTCCAGGTTTTCCAGTATTTTTTCAGCCGTCTGCCGCCCCTTGGCAACAATTTCGGGAAGTTGTTCGAGCAGGCTTTTTGCCATAACTAAATGTTCATCAATAAATGAACAGTAAGTTTATATTAAATTGAACAATTAGTTGTTATAAAGTCGCAACAAAACTTAACTTTCTGTTCATGGATGAGAAAACAGAGTTTAGCCAACGCTTACGCAAAGCCATTGAGGATGCCGGATACTCGCTCCGGCCTACAATATTGGAACGCGAATTCAATACCCGTTATTGGGGACGGTCAGTGACAGTACAAGCAGTGCGCCGCTGGTTGCGCGGCGAGGCGATTCCTTCGCAGGAAAAGTTACAGGTGTTGGCGGAGTGGTTAAAAATAGAACCGCATACCCTCCGCTTTGGCGAACAAGCGACAGAATCTATCCGCACTAAACGGAAACAATGGGACGAGGCTTTGGATTATCGGGAACGGGAAACGATTGAAGCGTATTTGAGCTTGCCGCTGCCGCAACGTAAGATTGTACGGGAGGTTATCCAGGCTTTTACTAAGGTGTTTGCATCGGGTAAACCCTAATGCCGTAGATTAGGCGCGCAAACATCCGGGCTATCCGCTTTGATGGTGCTATGGGTGCGACGCAATCTGCCGAATGCGATGTCCGTAGATGTGGCGGATTACGTCGGGCAGGAAATTACACATCCGAAGATTGGAGGGTTTGCAAACCCTGTCTTACGGCTGGGTTTCGTACCTCAACCCAGCCTACATGATGCTAAAAGCCTGAAAATCAGGTATGCAGAAGCAAAGAGTTACTTGATTTTACCTTCTTTGTACATAACGTGCTTACGCACAACAGGATCAAATTTTTTGATCTCCATTTTTTCAGGCTTGGTTTTCTTGTTTTTGGTAGTGGTGTAAAAGTGGCCTGTGCCTTCGCTGGAAATAAGTTTGATTTTATCGCGCATGTTTTAGTCCTCTTAAGCTATGATGCCGTTTTTACGCATATCCGCCAGAACAACGTCTATACCTTTTTTGTCGATAATTCGCATACCTTTAGTGGATACCCGTAAGCGAATCCATCGGTTTTCGCTTTCCACCCAAAACCGATGGTGTTGCAGGTTGGGAAGAAAACGTCTTCTGGTTCTATTGTTAGCGTGTGATACGTTGTTACCTACAACAGGTTGTTTACCTGTTACTTGACATACTCTGGACATGATTAGCCTCTAGCTGGGTGTCTGGATTCAAAATTAGCCCATCTTTATACCAAAAATTCTTTTCAAGGTAAATAACAATCTATAAAATGAAGGGAACAATCACTCAAAATCTTATGGAAAGACAGTAATGCCAATAAAATTGGGCATGGTCATGGATCCCATCGACCGCATCAACATTAAAAAAGATACCAGCTTCGCCATGTTACTTGAAGCCCAGACTAGAGGCTGGGAATTGCATTATATGGAACTTGGTAGTCTTTATCTAAGGAACGGCAAGGCGTACGCCAAAACCCGAACGTTGACGGTGCAACGTGATGAAAAGCAATGGTTTAACTTTGTTGCCGAACAAGATATTGCACTTGACATGCTTGATGTCATCCTCATGCGAAAAGATCCGCCGTTCGATCAGGAATATCTCTATGCGACTTACATGTTGGAACTGGCGGAACATGCAGGTGTCTACGTGGTCAACAAGCCGCAATCCTTACGTGATGCGAATGAAAAGCTGTTTACGGCGTGGTTTCCGCAGTGTTGCACTGAAACTTTAGTCACCAGAGATGCCAGCAGGATTAAGCATTTTCTGCATGAGCTGGGTGAAATCATTGTCAAGCCCTTAGACGGCATGGGCGGGGCATCCATTTTTCATTTGCGTGAGGGCGATCCTAATCTAAGCGTGATTTTGGAAACGATGACTCAGCACAACAGCCGTCAGGTAATGGCGCAAAAATATCTACCTGAGATAAAAGACGGTGACAAGCGCATCCTGATGATTAATGGCGAACCCGTGCCGTATTGTCTTGCCCGTATCCCTGCCAGCGGCGAAAGCCGAGGTAATCTGGCGGCTGGCGGAACGGGTCAGGGCAGGGTACTAACCGATCAAGATCGCTGGATTGCCAATCAAGTTGGTCCTACGTTACGGGAAAAAGGCTTGGTATTCGTGGGCTTAGATGTCATTGGATCAACTCTGACTGAAATCAACGTCACCAGCCCAACCTGCGTACAGGAGTTAGACAAACAGTTCGGTCTGAATATCAGCGGTTTGTTGATGGATCATATTGAAATTGCGTTGAAATGATGGCAAATCTGGCGACTTTCGATTCAACAAGTACCATAACTAATAATGATAGGTTATTGGTGGCCTTATTTATAGCGGCCATCATCCATATCATTATTGTGCTAGGCATCCGTTTTAGTGAGCCTGAGCCGCCCATCCAGAACAGTCGTTCAATAGATGTTACCTTAGTCAGCACACCCGCTAAGAAAGCACCCAAACAAGCAAAATTCTTAGCTCAGGATAATCAGATAGGCGCGGGTGAAAAAGCCCAAAAGCCACAGCCGCCAGCACAAAGAATAGCTAGTCAGGGTAATAGTCAAAAAAGACAGATTGAGAAAAGCGAACAAGCACTTGCAGAACCCAAAGCTAAACAAAAACTCATCACGCAACAAAAAGCGGTCGCAAAAGTCGTTTCTGAGAAGCATCCTGAGACGACACACGACACGGAAAAGCACCCACAGTTAACGGCGGAAACCTTGCAACAGCAGATTACGCAATACGGTACTGAAATCAGGCTCAAGCAACAAAGCTCCGATCAGGCTAAAATCAAGTTTGCTAATTCCGTAAGTGCTCATAAATATGTTGCTGCACAATATGTGAAAGACTGGGAGCGGAAAGTCGAACATACAGGAAACATGAATTATCCTGTAATCGCCCAACAGAAAAATTTTTCTGGGACATTAACCATGGATGTCGGTATAAAAGCGGATGGCAGTATTTACAGCATTCGGATATCCAGATCTTCAGGTGTCCCTGCGCTTGATGAAGCGGCAAAGCGAATTGTCAGGATGAGTGCGCCTTTTTCGGCACTACCTAGCGACCTGCTTAAGGAAGTCAATGTCTTGGTTATCACTCGAAAATGGAAATTTTCTGACGAATCAGGAATGACTACGCCATAATAACCGCTACCGTCAGCAAATAGGATTGCTAAAATGAGTGAAAACTATCTCAATAATCAATTCATCATCGCCATGCCGAGCTTGATAGAGCCCATTTTCCATCACACCGTTACCTATCTATGCCAGCACACCAAAGAAGGTGCATTAGGCATTGTGATTAACCGATCTGCTGAGATGAAACTGGGTGAAATCTTTAAACAAATGGATATAACTGCCACTGTGTTAGAGACGGCAGAAACGCTGGTATTTTCCGGCGGTCCAGTGCAGCAGGATAGGGGGTTTGTCGTTCACAATGCTTGTGGGACTTGGGATATGACGTTGCCGGTTTCGGAGGATATTTCCTTGACCACCTCCCGTGACGTGATAGAGGCGATTGCGGCAGGCGAAGGTCCGAAAAAATATTTGATCGCATTAGGTTATGCCGGCTGGAGTGAAGGGCAACTGGAAAAAGAAATGCTAAGTAATTCCTGGTTAAATACACCTTGTGCCAAACAGATTTTGTTTGAAACCCCCGTAAATCAGCGCTGGAATGCCGCCGCCAGCCAAATCGGCATTGATATTAATCAGTTGACCACGCCAGCAGGGCATTGTTGACATCGTGGGATACCCCGTGAAGCAAGACCCGTTACAGAGCAAAACGCACGATGAAACCTATCTAGGCTTTGACTTTGGCAGTAAAAAAATAGGGGTTGCGGTCGGGCATTTAGTGACAGGTATCGCCAGTCCGCTGCAAACCTTACGTTCCATCAACCAAAATCCAGATTGGATGGGCATAAGCAAACTCATCAACGAATGGCGACCTATCGGCTTGGTCGTTGGCATATCCAAACAAATGGATGGCACAGACAACCTTATCACGCCGCGTATGCTAAAATTTTGTCGGCAACTAGAAGGCAGATACCAACTGCCTGTACATCAGCAAGATGAAACCCTATCCACCTTTGAAGCCAAACAGATGCTATTTGACGAGGTAAACCTAAGCGCAACAAAGCTATGGGCAGTCCAGGATCAACTGGCGGCACAACTTATTTTGCAGACTTGGCTGAATGACAACGCGCCTCAATGATGTCCAATAACTTACAATTAAATTCGAAAGGTAAACTCAAACACTTTCTAACCATTGAAGGGCTAGATAAAGCTTTATTGATAGAAATCCTGGATTTGGCGGAATCTTTTGTCGGCACGGAAGACCAGCGAATCAAAAAAATTCCGCTGCTACGTGGTAAAAGCATCGTCAACCTGTTTTTTGAGAATAGCACCCGTACCCGCACGACGTTTGAACTCGCCGCCCGGCGTTTGTCAGCCGACGTGTTAAGCATGAGCATTGCCACTTCATCAACCTCGAAAGGAGAAAGCCTGCTCGATACCATCCGTAATCTGGAAGCGATGTATGTCGATATGTTTGTTGTGCGCCACGGCATTAGCGGTGCGGCGCACTTTATCGCTCAACATGCTGCACCCAACGTCAGCGTTATCAATGCCGGAGATGGGCAACACGCCCATCCTACCCAGGCCATGTTGGATATGTTCACCATCCGGCAGATGAAAGGCGACTTCGCAAACTTGCGGGTTGCCGTCGTCGGTGACATCCTGCATTCCCGTGTTGCAAGGTCGGATATTCAGGCACTCAATACGCTAGGTGTCGCAGAAGTCCGCGTCATTGCGCCTAAAACCTTGTTGCCTGCACAAGTTGAAACGATGGGTGTGACGGTTTCGCACAATCTCACCGATGGCTTGAAAGATATTGACGTGATTATCATGTTGCGTTTGCAAAAAGAACGCATGAGTGCCGCGCTGCTGCCCAGCGAAAGTGAGTATTTCAAATGTTTTGGGCTGACCGAAGAACGATTAAAAATTGCCAAACCCGATGCGATAGTCATGCACCCAGGCCCAATCAACAGGGGCGTGGAAATCGACTCAAATGTCGCGGATGGCTCGCAGTCAGTCATCCTCAAACAAGTGAGCAACGGCATCGCCATCCGTATGGCAATTATGGCAATGGCGATGCAAAAGCAGGACAGTTTGTGATGGAACGCATACTCATCAAAGACGGTAGGATTATCGACCCTGCTAACAAATTTGACCGAATCGGCTCGGTTTATATTGCCGACGGCAAAATAGCGTCGGTAACCAATGAACCCGCCGGGTTTAAAGCGGACAGGATAATTGATGCCAACAACCAAATCGTCTGCCCAGGCTTTATCGACCTAAGCACTCGGTTACGCGAACCAGGAGAAAGCCGCAAAGCCACTTTCGCCAGCGAAACTGCCGCCGCCGCCGCATCCGGCATCACCACGATGTGCTTGCAGCCGGACACTATCCCTGTCATCGATGCCCGTGCGGTTGCCGAGCTTATTAGGGACCAAGCGGAAAAATCCGGCTATACGCAAATCTTGCCGATAGCCGCACTTACCCAAAAGCTGGAAGGCATCGAGCTAAGTGCCATGCTTGCCTTAAAAGATGCCGGTTGCGTAGCGGTCAGTAACGCTAATCAGCCGGTGAAAAACCTGCTGGTACTTAGGCGAGCAATGGAATATGCCGCCAGCCATGACTTGTTGCTCATCTTTCGACCTAACGATGTTTGGCTCGCAAATAACGGCTGCGTCCATGAAGGTAAGCTATCAACTCGTTACGGATTACCTAGCATTCCCGATGCCGCAGAAACTATCGCTTTGGCACAATGTCTGGAATTAGCCGAATTGACCGGTTGCCGCGTCCACTTCGGTCAGATCAGTAGCAGACGCTCAGTCATCAAGCTCCACCAAGCCAAAAAATACGGCTTGGCAGTCAGCGCCGATGTCGCCATTCATCAATTACATCTGACCGAAGACGACATGATCCCTTTCGATAGTGCGTATCACGTCTTGCCGCCGTTCCGCACGAATCGCGATAAGGCAGCCCTGCGTGAGGGCTTGGCAAGCGGCACCGTTGACTGCATTTGCTCAGACCATCAACCACATGACCTGGATGCAAAACTCGGTGCTTTCCCGGAAACCGAGCTGGGCATTTCGTCGCTGGAAACATTATTGCCTTTAATGCTTAAGCTAGTGGCGGAACGTGCCATAACCCTTGAACAAGGCATCGCTGCGCTAACCTTAAAACCCGCCCAAATATTAAAATTAGATTGCGGTGCATTAACTCCCGGCTTTGCTGCCGACTTGTGTGTTTTTGATCCTGAACAGGAATGGCAGGTGAATTCTGGAAACTGGCGTAGCCAAGGGTTGAATACGCCGTTTTGGGGGCAGACGTTTAAAGGGCGGGTAACGCATACTTTGCAGGCGGGAAAAATTATTTATAGTTAGGACTCCATGAAAATTTTATCGCCAATTGAACGTTTAAAAAATATGGGATTCCGGCAAGTTGGTGGATGGACTTTGGATTCGGGGAAGGTACTGTTCACACTGGATGATATTGCATCTTCTCAAAATGTGTTGTATGCATTTATTTCGGAGGATACCGTAATGTATGTTGGCAAAACTGTTCAACCGTTAAAACAACGAATGAACGGTTACAAAAATCCACACCCAACTCAATCAACAAACATTAAAGGCAATAAATTCATTACTGAAACATTAACGGCAAATAAACCTGTTTCAATATATGCGTTACCTGACAACGGATTGCTTTATTACGGTGGCTTTCATGTTAACTTGGCGGCAGGTCTCGAAGACAGTTTGTTTTCATCATTAAAACCATCATGGAACACTGCCGGTATTTAAGCCGAGTAGGGTACGCATCGTGTACCTTTTGGATGCCACATAATTATTCGGCTTGGGATAGGGTATGCAGTGCATACCCTACTTATCTATTCCTAGAACTGCCACATATCCCCTAAACATTTACATGGGTATCATCAAAAAACTCGCCTCCCAAACGGCTATCTACGGACTTAGCAGCATTTTTGGGCGTTTCCTCAACTACCTGCTCGTACCTCTTTATACTTATTATTTCTCTGCGGCAGAATACGGGGTGGTGGCGGAGTTCTATGCTTACGCAGGATTTTTTTCGGTGGTGCTGCTATTCGGGTTTGATACCGGTTATTTTCGTTTCCGCGACAAAGAAAACACCGAAAAAGATAAGGCTTACGCCACAGCGTTATGGTTTATCCTACTAATAAACTTAGGTTTTTTTGCCCTCATCCTGTGGATAAATCCGTGGTTGTCTAATCTGCTAAGTTATTCGGATCATCCCGAATACGTGCTTTGCTTTAGCCTAATCCTCATCCTAGATGCTGTCTCATCCATACCGTTTGCGCGTTTACGTGCAGAAGATAAAGCTTTTTCATTCGCCGGGATTAAAATCGCTGAAATACTGATAACGGTAGGTTTAAGCCTGTTTTTCATCAAGTATTGCCCTAAACTCTATGCTGATAAAACCTATCCTTTAATCACCCAGTTTTACGATCCGGCGTTAGGAGTGGGTTATATTTTTATCGCTAATTTAATCGCCAGCGTATGCAAGTTTTTCTTGTTGATTCCGCTTTTTCTGGGCTTGGGCTGGGGTTTCGATAAAAAGTTATTTGGTCGTATGCTCAAATATTCCCTGCCGATGGTGATAATCGGTTTTGCGGGCATTATCAACG
Organism: Methylomagnum ishizawai; assembly: GCA_945861705.1. GTDB lineage: Bacteria > Pseudomonadota > Gammaproteobacteria > Methylococcales > Methylomonadaceae > Methyloglobulus. Next base: position 28,667 of record CAMAVM010000026.1, read on the forward strand.
AGATGCTAGATCGCGTATTGCTCAAGCAATTGCTGCCTTACGATTTGGCGACCAATATGAAAATGCTGGGCATTTATGGCGCATGTTACAAGCTGTCTATCTTGATGTCCTTGTTTATCCAAGCTTTTCGCTTTGCTGCCGAACCGTTTTTCTTTTCTTATTCGCAAAACAGTGATGCGCGAGCCATCTACGCAAAAGTGCTGCGGTTTTTTGTGATTTTTTGTGTATTTATCTTTTTGCTAGTCACCTTATTCATTGATTTCTTTAAATACTTTGTCGGGCCAGAGTTTCGTGTTGGCTTAGATGTCGTGCCGATTTTACTGCTTGCCAATTTGTGTTTAGGCATCTACGTCAATCTATCAATCTGGTACAAATTGACCGACCACACCTTAATTGGCGCGTTTGTTTCCCTTTGTGCCGCTGCGCTCACTATCGTCCTAAATATCTGGTGGATTCCCGTGTACGGCTATATGGGTTCAGCCTGGGCGCACTTGATCGGCTATGCGGGTATGGCGATAGTGTCTTATCTATTGGGGCGGATTTATTATCCGGTCGATTATGATGTGTTGAGGATTTTGGCGTATATAGCCTTAGGTTTGGGGCTTTATCAGGCTAAATTGCAATTACAGCCGATGATTTTCTGGCAGCCTGGTTTATTGGCGGGGGCGTTGTTGCTGCTTTATTTATTGATTGCAACGCTGTTTGAAAGACGGCAATTAAGAATGACTTAGGAATTACAACAGTGCTACTACGAAACTTTATCAAGACAGCATTTAAACCAATTTGACATCTTGTAAGGGTAACAGTACCTTAGTTCGTTTTAATAACTTCACACAATCCGCATTTCTCAAGAGTAAACATGGAACAATTTCACCGCATCAGCCGTTTACCTCCTTACGTGTTCAATATCGTCAATGAGCTAAAAGCCAAAGCGCGAGCAGCAGGTGAAGATATTATTGATTTCGGCATGGGCAATCCTGACCAGCCCACACCAGACCATATCGTCAATAAGATGTTGGAGGCGACCAAGCGGCCAGATACCCACCGTTATTCGATGTCCAAAGGTATCCCAAGGTTACGGCGGGCTATTTGTAACTGGTACAAAACCCGCTTTGATGTGGATTTAGACCCTGAAACGGAAGCGATAGTCACTATCGGCTCCAAAGAAGGGCTGGCGCATTTAGCTTTGGCTACATTGGGGCCCGGCGATGTCGTGCTGGTGCCGAATCCCGCTTACCCTATCCACCCTTATGGCGTGGTGATTGCCGGTGCTGATGTGCGGCATGTGCCGTTGATTCCGGGTGTGGATTTTTTCGAGGAACTGGAAAAAGCCATCGTCGAGTGCTGGCCGAAACCCAAAATGCTGATCCTGAATTTTCCCGGCAACCCGACTAGCCAGTGCGTGGAATTGGATTTCTTTGAGAAAATAATCGCGCTCGCCAAGGAGCATAAAATTTGGGTCGTCCATGACATCGCTTATGTCGACATTGTGTTCGATGGTTATATTGCGCCGTCGATACTGCAAGTGGAAGGTGCTAAAGATATTGCTGTGGAATTTTTTTCCATGTCCAAAAGTTACAACATGCCCGGTTGGCGTGTTGGTTTCATGTGCGGCAATAAGGAACTGGTTTCGGCATTGGCGCGGATTAAATCGTATCTCGATTACGGCACGTTCACGCCAATTCAAATTGCTGCCATCGCTGCACTGGAAGGGCCGCAAGAGTGTGTGCGGGAAATTTCCGATATGTACAGTAAACGGCGTGATGTATTATGCGAAGGCTTAAACGCGGCTGGCTGGCCGGTTGAAAAACCGAAAGCGACCATGTTTGTCTGGGCAAAAATTCCTGAAGCCTATCAAGCGATGGGATCATTGGAGTTTTCTAAAAAACTGTTGCTGGAAGCGAAAGTGGCGGTAGCTCCCGGTATCGGGTTTGGTCAGTATGGGGATGATCACGTCCGGTTCGGGCTAATCGAAAATGAACACCGCACCCGTCAGGCCATTCGCGGCATTCGTAGTATGATGAAGAAAGATGGGGTTGTATGATAGACCTAACTAATTAAGATCGTTCCTACGCTCTGCGTGGGAATGCAGATTTACCGCTCTGCGGTGTACGGAACGCGGAGCGTTCCTCGTCCTTGTTCCCACGCAGAGCGTGGGAACGATTAAAAATGTTGGGTGGCATGATAGAAATCAATTTATTGGAATTACCGCAAGACCGGCTATTAGCCATGCCTGAGACGGAACGGGTCTTTCTCTTTGGAATTGCCCATATTGCTAATGAAGTCAATATGCTACAAAAGCTGTTCTTTTGGGCGTCAAATGCCCCAAAACAGCCTGAGATTCTCAAAGAAGTTCACATATCGCAAGCGTTGATGCTAGCGAAGATATTAGCGGGAAAACTGCACGAATTTTGGAAATTCATGGAAAAGGCATATTTTAAGTCAAGAGTCTCACAGTTGTGGGAATCGAAGTTTGATGACGAAGCAAAAATAATTTTGAAGGATATTAAAGGTTACTTTAGTAACTCAAATTGTCTCAATGATGTCAGAAACGATTTTGCGTTCCACTACTCCATCGAAATGATGAAATGTGGTTTCGAGAAAGTTAAGCAGGAAGAAAGGTGGAAAATCTACTTATCTGATACAGTGGGTAATAGTTATTACTACGCTGCGGATATGGTGGCGCACTATGCGATGCTAGAGAAAGTTTCTCCAGGGAATCACCCCAAAGCTATTGAGAAAATTCTCGACGAACTAAATCGAATTGCTTATCTTGTTAATGAGTTCGCCGGACAATGTTGGATTGTTGGTGTAGATTTATATCTATTCCCAAACGATGAGAAAATTCATCTTGTGCAGCAGAATGTGAAAGATCGTCCGCGAATGGAAGATGTCGAGATTCCATTTTTTATTCAGTTGCCAAACAAGTCCCTAAAGAGGAATGGCGAAAAGCGTATTCCGCCTTATGGAATATAAACATTCTGTGCAATGCTTTTCAACTATTATGTCTACCTTCGAGTTTATTCATACCCATAAAAGGAAATTGAATCGTGAAATATTTAATTCTATTTTTGCCTCTATGTATTCTTATTACTGGCTGTGCAGCAGGGGGCAACTTTAAACCTACGACGGTTGAAGGGGCTAAATGCAAGGCTCAATGTGCAAGAGACATGACCACATGCCAAGGTTCTTCTTACACTTGCGATAGGGCGGCTTCTACTTGTATGACGGCATGTGAAGAATTGGATAGCATTAAAAGCAAGTAGGTAGTTCTGTAGATACCGTCTTAAAACCCAAGTGTCAAGGCTTATTTTACTGCGAAAAGAGGATCAAAAGGTTCGCCTGATTTCAAGATAGCAAAGCTAAGATGAATGAGTTTACGCATAGCGGCGCAGGCGATAGCCTTACCATTCTTGCCATTG
>CAMAVM010000027.1 GCA_945861705.1 Methylomagnum ishizawai
CACAAGTTCACCCCAACCTACAATTTTATTTCCCCGCTGGCTTAATCAACCTTATCCCCAATTCCTTCAACTGCTCGTCCGTCACCACGGCTGGCGCATTGACCAAAGGGCAGGCCGCCGATTGGGTTTTGGGGAAGGCGATGACATCACGGATGGAGGTCGAACCGGTCATCAGCATGACCAGTCGATCAAGGCCAAACGCCAAACCACCATGTGGTGGCGCACCGTATTTCAGCGCATCCAGGAGGAAGCCGAATTTTTCCCGCGCTTCCTCCTCGCCAATGCCTAAAATTTCAAATACGGTCGATTGCATGGCGGGGCGGTTGATACGGATGGAGCCGCCACCAACTTCTGTGCCGTTTAACACCAGGTCATAAGCACGCGATAAGGCTGTGCCTGGATTGGCGACCAGTTCTTCAACCGAGCAACTGGGCGCGGTGAACGGGTGGTGGATGGCGTTGTAGCGTCCGGTTTTTTCGTCCCAGTCGAACATGGGGAAATCAACGACCCAAACGGGTTTCCACTCGCCTTCTATCAGGTTTAAGTCGTGGCCGAGCTTTACCCGCAACGCGCCCATCGCTTCATTGACGATACTAGCTTTGTCTGCGCCGAAGAAGATCAAATCGCCATCCTGTGCGCCAGTTTTTGCCAGCACACTCGCCCAGACTTCGGCAGGGGCAAATTTGACGATAGGCGACTGCAAACCTTCGATACCAGCAGCAAGGTCATTGACTTTGATATAAGCCAAGCCTTTGGCACCGTAAATGCTAACGTATTTGGTCAAGTCTTCAATGTCCTTACGGCTGAGTTTTTCGCCGCCGTTAGGTACACGCATGGCGACCACACGACCTTTAGGGTCGTTGGCTGGTGCGGAGAATACCTTGAAATCAACCGCTTTCATGTCGTCGGCAATATCGACCAACTCAAGCGGAATCCGTAAATCCGGGCGGTCAATGCCGTATTTGGAGACCGCCTCCTGATAACTCATGCGCGGGAATTTTGCGTCCAGTTCTACGTTAATCACTTTCGCAAACAACTGGCGGATCATCTCTTCCATGATCGTCATGATCTCGTCTTCGTTCATGAACGAGGTTTCAATATCAAGCTGGGTGAATTCGGGCTGACGGTCGGCACGGAGGTCTTCGTCGCGGAAGCAACGCACGACTTGGTAATAGCGGTCCATCCCCGCCACCATCAGGATTTGCTTATAAAGTTGCGGTGATTGTGGCAGGGCGAAAAATGAATTTTCGTGGGTGCGGCTAGGCACAATGTAATCCCGTGCGCCTTCAGGTGTTGCCTTAGTCAGATAAGGTGTTTCAATTTCAAAAAACTCGTGGTCGTCCAGGAAATTCCTCAGCATCCGAGTGACATCGCGGCGCACTTTCATTTTTTCCTGCATGGCAACACGGCGTAAGTCGATATAACGGTACTTTAAACGCAGCTCTTCGTTGACTTCGATCTCACTTTCTATAGGGAAAGGCGGTGTTTCTGATTCGTTCAGCACTTCAATGTGCTTTGCTAGTATCTCGATTTCGCCAGAAATCATATTAGTATTACTCGTACCTTGAGGACGGTCTCGCACGATTCCCGTGATAGCGAGTACGTATTCGCTACGGACGTGTTCTGCAATAGCGAAAGCATCAGCCACATCAGGATCAACGACCACTTGCACCAGGCCAGCACGATCCCGAAGGTCGATAAATATCACGCCGCCGTGATCCCGCCGTCTATGCACCCATCCACAGATGGTGACGGTTGCTCCTAGTTGTTGTTTATTAAGTTCTCCGCACTTGTGGGTACGCATAGTAATCTCTGGATTGTTAGTTTAATGTGGAATGGACAAAAGGGTGTGGTTACACCCATCTTCATGAGGATTTTCAGTCGCTAGAACTGGTTGAACTCGCTGTGCTGGTCGAACTTGCTGATTCACCAGCAACATTCTTTTTGCTGCCACTTTTGAAATCGGTTTCATACCAACCAGCACCTTTTAACCGGAATCCTGATGCGGAAATTTTTTTCTTTAACTCCGGCTTTTTGCATGCAGGACATTCAGTCAGGGCTGCTTCACTGAATTTTTGTAAGGCTTCGTACCCATGCCCACAAGATTGGCATTGATATTCGTATATTGGCATAATCGCTCCAAAGAAGAACTGTTAACCTGATAATGATGGGGTGTAAATTTGTTTTTTCAAGTGAGGTTGACTATGAAAAGTATCACTCACTATTGCTTGCCGACAGTGCGTTTGCGTATTATCTCGTAATCTTCGTATGATCCTTTATTTAATCGCTCAAGGCAGCTATCAATTGCAGGAGGCGGCTGGCTACTACATTTGTTTTCCTCCTCTCGCTTTATCCGCTCATACCAATATTTATTGGTACACCCAAACAAACAAAACGGATAATAAGCACATCCATACAAAGCAGCAACAATGATCGCCAGCGATATTTTAAAAAAAATTTTATTAATTTTCATATATACAATAGCATTCGCCTTCAAACAGGGCATTTTACAGACATCCCCGCAAATAATGAAAACATTAACCATTACCCGCCCAGACGACTGGCATGTACACGTCCGAAACAGCGCGATTTTGAAAACCGTGTTACCGCATACCGCAAGGCAATTCGCCCGTGCCATTATCATGCCCAATTTGAAGCCGCCGGTCACGACGGTCGATCAGGCATTGACGTACCGGGATGAAATACTGGCGGCAGTGCCGATGGGCGTGGATTTTACGCCGCTTATGACATTGTACCTGACTGCTGCAACCACGGAAGCGGATATTAAAAAAGCGGCGGAATCTGAATATATCCATGCCTTCAAGCTTTATCCAGCAGGCGCGACCACACATTCTGATTTGGGCGTTGCCGATATTGTTGCGGCTTATCCGCTGTTTGCGGCAATGGAAAAGCACCAAATCCCGCTGCTAATACATGGCGAAGTGACAGATGCGGATTGTGATATTTTCGATAGGGAACGGATGTTTATAGACAGGTATCTGACGAATATCATCAAACATTTCCCTGATTTACGCGTCGTCTTGGAGCATGTTACGACAGCCGAAGCCGTGCAGTTTGTTGAATCGACCAGTACGAATGTAGCCGCAACCATTACCCCGCAGCATTTGTTGTATAACCGCAATGCCTTGTTCGTCGGTGGCATTCGTCCACACCATTATTGTTTGCCCGTGTTGAAGCGCGAACAACACCGTTTAGCATTAGTAAAAGCCGCCACCAGCGGCAATCCTAAATTCTTTCTGGGTACCGACAGCGCACCACATCTGACTAATCTCAAAGAATCTTCATGTGGTTGTGCCGGTTGTTTCAGCGCACCTATCGCCTTGGAACTCTATGCCGAAGCCTTTGAAGCGGCGAATGCACTGGATAAATTAGAAGGCTTCGCCAGCTTTTACGGTGCCGACTTCTACCGCTTACCTAGAAATACCGATACGATTACCTTGGAAAAAACCAGTTGGGACGTGGCTGCAAGCTATGGTGATAACGGTATTTCGATTACGCCACTTAAAGCGAATGAGACGATTTGCTGGCAAGTTCAGTAGCCATAAGTTAATAATCGCTTTTTCAATAAATCCTGTTACGCTGAATGTAGGACTACTATTTCAATTTGAATAAGGACAGAACCTATTAATCTCGATAAAAGAGGAGATAAGAATGATAAAAAATATGAAAATGCTCTTAAGCTTTACGTTAATCCTGTCTGCTTTATCCAGCTTCCCTGTTACAGCAAACAGTTTTTTGCCTTTGGAATCTCGAAATAACGTCGTCAGCCAAAGTTTTAGTGAGCTTACAATGCTGTTTTCATCCGCCACGCCATCGGTAAAAAAAGGGCAACCCTATGATTCATCGAATGATCCAGCCATAAAATCCAGTGCTGGCGGACCAACCGAAGGTCCTCAACATGGCTATTTTGCCGTGCCATTAATCGTGATCGGTTTGGCGGGGATTTTGTTGTATTTCAGCAAATTTAATTAAGCAGTTAGCAGAATGTTAACTGCAAAAAAGGGGCTTATGCCCCTTTTTTATTGCTTGGGAAAATACGGGGAATCAATAATGCAGCGTTCCGTGTATTAGCAAGTTAGCGCGGATGCGGATCAAGCGGTGCTAGACTACCGTCTTCTGAGTTGTCAAGTGGATCACCATCGCCTTCTGGCAGGTTGCCATCGTTAACCAGGAAGTTTCGTCTTTGAAAGTAGGCATTCTTGATGAACTCATAGCGATCCACCGATGCCGCTTCTGACACGACTTTTTCAGTCGCTAAGTTATCGGCGCGTTTGTCTATAGCGTTAACAACGTACATTCCGCTTGAGATAGCTGCTTCTACACCATTACTCATGCCGGGGAATGCACCGAACCCGACATAAGTCGCAGGATTTAAGGCGGCATCGCCCACTAAACCTGTCACACCCCTGGGCGAACTTGGACCTAGCAACGGTAATACGAAATAAGGTCCGGCTGGAACACCCCAAACACCTAAGGTTTGGTCGAAATCTTCATGATGTTTAGGTAGATCAATCATAGAGGCGACATCAATCAAGCCACCTAAACCTGCCGTTGAATTAAGCAAAAAACGTGCGCCATCCAAACCCGTCTGCTCAAGCTTAAACTGCAACAAATCGTTAACAGTTACGCCAATATCGTTAAGATTGCTGAAGAAATTGGACACCCCTTGATCGGCAAACTGGGGCATTATCCAGTTGTAGCCTTTTGCTACCGGCTTCATCGCGTACTGGTCGAAATCATCATTAAATGATTGCACCCCCCTATTCCAGCCTTCCAGCGGATCGCTGGCATTATGGGTTGTCGCGCAACCTGCCAAAAAGGAAAAAAACGCAAGACCGATTGCCTGCACCACTTGTTTTTTCTTTCGCATTTTATGCCCCTAAGTCGCTATTATTTTTGTTTTGTTGTAACTACGGTTAACATACCACAAGTCGGAATATCCTGCGACATCCTAACTCATCGTACAATCAATTAATTTAGCCATCCATTCACGCTGATGACAACACCCGCAATCCCCCTCGACAAACGCTTTAGAGGATACCTCCCAGTTGTCATTGACACAGAAACAGGCGGCTTTAACGCTAAAAAACATGCGTTGTTGGAAATTGCTGCGGTGATTGTCGAGTATGACTCCAATTGCAACCTTGTTATGACGGAACGCTATTCAACACACGTCATACCCTTTAAAAATGCCGAACTGGATGATGCTGCCCTTAAGTTTAACGGCATAGATCCACACCACCCTTTCCGTATGGCAGTTGAAGAGCAAGAAGCCCTAGATCTGCTATTTACTCCAATCCAAAAAGCCATCAAGCGTAATAACTGCAACCGCGCCATCTTGGTCGGCCATAATCCGGCTTTTGATATTGCTTTTCTGAATGCTGCCATTCATCGTACTAAAACAAAACGCAGTCCATTTCATCCGTTCAGCACTTTCGACACAGCCACGCTGGGTGGACTGGTTTATCAACAGACTGTATTATCTAAAATAGTCCAATCCGCAGGCATTGAATGGGAAGATGAAAAAGCCCATTCAGCACTTTATGATGCTGAAAAAACCGCCGAGTTGTTTTGTCTAATCGTCAACCGCTGGAAGCAAATGGAGCTAATACTGAAGTAGCAACAAATCAGACTTAACGACTTCGGATTTAGGCTTCTACCCCGCCTACCGCAGCCAACATTGCCTTCAACTCACCTTTTTGGTACAGATCAGTCACAATATCGCAGCCACCTACTAACTCTCCACCGACATAAAGTTGAGGATAAGTCGGCCAACTGGAATACACTTTCAGCGCATCGCGTAATTCTAGATCTTCAAAAATATTGACGTGCATAAATTTTGCACCACAAGCATTCAACACTTGCACGGTCTGACCCGAAAAACCGCATTGCGGAAAATCCGGTGTCCCTTTCATATACAAAACGACTGGATTGTTTTCTAACTGGTCTTTAATTCTTTCATTAACATTCATGTGCGTACCACTCTCCAAAAAAATAATTACGCTAATTTTATCATAAGCGAACAGGAAGTTTTACAAAAATAGGCTTGCTTCCCCGTGTATTGAAAATTATAATCAAGGGTTTTTCCGAGTGCTAACAGGCACTTTATTTCAAGGGCAGTCATTCACTGCCCTTTTGTGTTCAGGTGGATATTTATGAGCAGTCACGTTATGCCCACATACAATCGTTTAGCCGTCACTTTTGAGCGCGGTGAAGGCGCATGGCTGTGGGATGAAAATGGCAAACGCTATCTTGATGCCTTGTCTGGTATTGCGGTTTGCGGTTTGGGTCACGCTCATCCTGCCATCCACCAAGCCATCTGCAAACAAAGTGAAAAGTTGCTACATACGTCCAATATTTATCGAATCGCGGTGCAAGAACAGTTAGCTGATAAGCTGATTGACTTAAGCGGCATGGACAATGTGTTTTTCGGCAATTCCGGCGCGGAAGTAAATGAAGCGGCGATTAAGCTTGCCCGTAAATTTGCTCACGAACTCGGCGTAAGCAATCCTGCCATCATCGTTACTGATGGCAGTTTTCATGGTCGCACCTTAGCAACACTCAGTGCTACTGGCAATGCCAAGATACAAAAAGGCTTTGAGCCGCTGGTCGAAGGTTTTATTCGTGTGCCATATAACGACATTGCCGCAATCAAATCTGCTATCGAACTGAATCCAAACATTGTTGCGATTTTAGTTGAGCCTATCCAAGGTGAAGGCGGGATTAACATCCCTGCCAGCGATTACCTGAACAACATCCGCCAACTTTGCAACCAGCACAATCTGCTAATGATGCTAGATGAAATCCAGACCGGGATGGGACGTACAGGCAAATTCTTGGCTTACCAGCATAACGACATTCTTCCCGATGTCTGTACCTTGGCTAAAGCCTTGGGGAATGGCGTACCCATCGGCGCGTGTTTGGCATCGGGCAAAGCAGCAACATTATTCACGGCGGGTAATCACGGCTCGACTTTTGGTGGCAATCCGCTGGCGTGTAGCGCAGCTTTAGCCGTGCTGGAAACCTTGGATAAAGATAATCTCATCGCTACGGCTGAAACCAAAGGTTTAGCCATTTGTTCAGGGCTTGCAGGGCTATTGCAAAATAATCCTCATATCATCGAAATTCGTCATAAAGGCTTGATGATCGGCATCGAACTCGACACACCTTGTGCCGAACTGGTGCAAAAAGCACTGGCAAACGGCTTGTTGATTAATGTGACGCAAGACAAAGTTATCCGCCTATTACCACCATTAATCATTGATGACATGCAAATACAGCAGCTTATAGATATGCTTGCACTGCTGATTGGACAATTTACAGAACAACTTTCACCGGTTAGTGACCATGCAGCCTAGACATTTTATAAGCCTACTTGATATTAGCACCAGCGAATTTCGCGGCTTAATCAACCGTGCTATCGAGCTTAAAAATCATCGCAACCCTGATTATCAGCCTTTAAAAGGACAGGTTCTTGCGATGATTTTCGAGAAATCTTCGACCCGCACCCGCATTTCTTTTGAAGCAGGTATGACGCATTTTGGCGGCAACGCCCTGTTTTTATCGTCCAGAGATACCCAACTCGGTCGTGGCGAGCCACTGGAAGATAGCGCAAAAGTTATTTCCAGCATGGTCGATTGCATTATGCTCCGTACTTTCAAGCATGAAACAGTGACCACTTTTGCCCAGCATTCATCTGTCCCTGTGATAAACGGACTAACCGATAAGCAGCATCCCTGCCAACTGCTTGCTGATATGCAGACCTATTTCGAGCATCGCGGCGACATTCAAGGCAAAACTGTCGCCTGGATTGGTGATGGCAATAATATGTGCCATTCCTATATACATGCTGCAATGGTGCTGGATTTCAAGCTCAATATTGCATCTCCGGCGGGTTATCAGCCTGATAAGACCATTGCAAATAATGCGGGTGAGCACGTTCAGTTTTTTGATACCGCAATAGCCGCCGCAAAAAATGCTGACCTAATTGTTACCGATGTCTGGGCAAGTATGGGTCAAGAAGAGGAGCAAAAACAGCGTTGCGCGGCATTTAAAGATTACCAAGTCAATTCTGGAATAATGGCTGTGGCACATAACGATGCGCTATTCATGCACTGTTTACCCGCTCATCGCGGCGAAGAAGTCAGTGCCGAGGTCATGGATGGTCCACAAAGCATCGTCTTTGCTGAGGCGGAAAACCGCTTACATGCACAAAAAGCACTCCTTGAATTTCTATTGTGTGCGAAATAGAGCTATATTTAACGGTATCACGTAATCAACGCCAGAGGCTCATGTGAAAAAACTTCGCTTTTTTTTCTTTTTACTTATCACTCAACTTATTAGTTTCACCCCCGCATACGCCAAGACAGTCTATGTCACTAATACTAATGATATCCCACTCAGAAGCAAAGAAAGCAACAAAGCCAGAGTTATAAGCCTATTGCCTATAGGCACCCCCGTAGAAGTATTAAACGAAAACGTCAAAACTGGCTTTTCACACATTCAATTAATAGATGGTATGCAAGGCTTCATCGCAAGCAAAAACACCCTGTTGACACCGCCCAGCCAGACGCAACCTGGCATCATATCCAAAAATTTAGGATCTTTACAATCCGAAAACAGTACGCTTAAAGCTGAAATGGCTAAACTTAAAATAGCCGTCACGCCAGACACTCCCTTAGAACAATCCTTGGCAACAGAGCGTGACAGGCTGGATCGGGAGCTTACTGAGATAAAAAAGTCTGCATCAAACCAAATCCAAATAAAAGATGAGCGCGACAAACTACAAGAAGAAGTGGTGAATGTTAAACGCGAACTGGAACAACTTAAACTTGAAAACAATGCCTTAAAAGATGGAGCAGCCCAGGACTGGTTCTTATATGGCGGCTTTTTATCCTTAGCTGGCGTGTTCTTGGGCTTTATTCTGCCAAAGTTAGCTTGGCGACGTAAAAATAATTGGGATCGTTTCTGATAACAGTTAACCCTAAATAAAACCTTCTGCTCCTCACTATTCCCAGGAAATCGACATTAATGTCTAACTCGAACGACACCAAAACCCGCCCCTTTTCGTCCCAAGTCGTAGACGGCATGGAACGCGCACCTAGCCGCGCCATGCTACATGCGGTCGGCTTTACCACAGCAGACTTTAGCAAACCGCAAATCGGCATTGCCTCGACCTGGAGTATGGTCACGCCCTGCAATATACACATCAATAGACTGGCAGACGATGCGGCAGTAGGTGTCAATAAGGCCAATGGCAAGGCCGTCATCTTCAACACCATCACTATTTCGGACGGCATTTCGATGGGTACGGAAGGCATGAAGTATTCGCTGGTCTCCCGCGAAGTCATTGCCGATTCGATTGAAACTGTCGTCGGTTGCCAAGGTTTTGACGGCATTGTTGCTATCGGCGGCTGCGACAAGAACATGCCGGGGTGCATGATGGCTATATCGCGGCTGAATCGTCCGGCTATCTTTGTTTACGGTGGAACCATTATGCCCGGTTGCCACAAAGACAAAAAACTGGATGTCGTGTCCGTATTTGAAGCCGTTGGCGCACGAGCCAACAACCAAATTGATGATGCCGAATTAGCAGAAATCGAAGCCAAAGCCATCCCTGGCGCGGGTTCGTGCGGCGGCATGTACACCGCGAACACGATGGCTTCCGCCATAGAAGCCTTAGGTATGAGCTTGCCTAACAGTTCCGCGCAAGCGGCTATTTCAGAAGACAAACGCCTGGATTGCGAACACGCAGGCGCGGCAGTGATGGAATTGATAAAAAACAATATCAAACCCAGCGACATCATGACCAAGGCGGCATTTGAAAATGCTATCACGGTGGTCATCGCGCTCGGTGGCTCAACCAATGCCGTGCTGCATATCTTGGCAATGGCGAATGCCAGCAGCGTTGATATTAACTTGGATGACTTTACCCGCATCGGTAAAAACGTTCCCATGCTCGCCGACTTAAAACCCAGCGGGAAATACCAAATGGCAGAGTTGATTGAAATTGGCGGCATTCAACCGCTCATGAAAATATTGCTGGATTGCGGCCTGTTGCATGGCGATTGCCTGACTGTTACGGGTAAAACCCTGGCGGAAAACCTTGCGGACGTAAAACCTTATCCCGATCAGCAAGATATGATTCGCTCTTTGGATAATCCAATCAAAAAAGACAGCCATCTAGTCATCTTATACGGCAATCTTGCGCCCGAAGGCGCAGTTGCCAAGATTACCGGCAAAGAAGGCTTAGTGTTCTCTGGCACAGCCAAAGTTTACGATGCCGAAGAACAAGCCTTACAAGCCATATTAAACGGCGAAATCGTCAAAGGCGATGTCATCGTCATCCGCTACGAAGGCCCGAAAGGTGGCCCCGGTATGCGCGAGATGCTTTCCCCCACATCCGCCATCATGGGCAAAGGCTTGGGCAAGGAAGTTGCTTTAATAACCGATGGACGTTTTTCCGGTGGTACACACGGCTTTGTCGTTGGGCATATCACGCCAGAAGCCTACGTCGGCGGCGCGTTGGCAATCGTCCAAAACGGCGACCAGATCACCATAGATGCCGAAACCAATCAATTGACCTTGCACGTCAATGAAAACGAAATTGCCCGCCGTTCAGAACAATGGCAACAACCTGCACCACGTTATACCCGTGGTGTATTGGCAAAATACGCCAAGTTGGTGAGTTCGGCATCGTTAGGGGCGGTGACGGATAATTAAGGTGCAAGACCAAAGGCAAAAGGCGAAAGATGTAGTGCCACATTTATGCCCTTGAGGGTATTGACATGACGGTTATGTGACATTTGAAGTCAGGTAGGGTGGACAACGCTTTTCTGCCCACATGGAATAAATCGGCGATGCAAATCGGTGGGCAAAAAAACCTGCCCACCCTACCCTGCTAAAACTCGAGTGAAAAATTACCCTTCTTAACCGCATATATTTGGCAAGTAGTCTTTAAAAAGACCGTTATAATTATTGCCTAGCCTTAATTGACGATTATAAAACCAGTCACACCACAACAAGCGAGCATCAATAAACGAATATGGAATCCCATAACGACTTTGTAAGCTGGTTTCGGAATTCATCGCCTTACATCCATGCCCATCGTAACAAGACCTTTGTCATTTCTTTTGGCGGCGAGGCGGTGCTGGCTGAGGATTTCGATCACCACGTCCATGATTTCGCCTTACTGAGCAGCTTAGGCATACGTTTGGTGTTGGTGCATGGCATTCGTCCTCAAATTGACCAACGCTTACAAAGGCTGAACCTCCCTGCCCGTTTCCATAGCAACCTTCGCATTACCGATGATGTCGCCTTACAGTGCGTAAAAGAAGCGGCGGGTACGGTGCGTGTGGAAATCGAAGCCTTATTGTCGATGGGCTTGGCGAATTCGCCGATGGCAGGTAGCGGCCTTAAAGTAGCATCCGGTAATTTTGTGACCGCCAAACCTTTAGGCGTGATTGATGGTGTTGATTATTGCCACACTGGCGAGGTGCGCCGTATCGACAGCAACGCCATCCAGCAACAACTGGAGCAGAGAAATGTGGTTTTAATTTCGCCCATCGGCTACTCACCTACGGGTGAAGTATTTAACTTGTCTGCTGAACAGGTCGCAACGGCGGTGGTGATTTCTCTAAAAGCGGAAAAATTGATCTTACTCACAGAACAAAACATCAAAAATCCTGATAATAATCAGCCCATTCGTCAAATGACTAGCGACGAAGCGAATTTGTTTTTAAAAAAGCACAAAGATATGCCAAACACAATTGCTCTACCCCTTAAAGCCGCCATCCAAAGTTGCCAGTCGGGGGTAAAGCGCGTTCATTTGATTGATAGGAACGTCGATGGTGCTTTGCTGCTGGAACTGTTCAGCCATGATGGCGTAGGGACTCTGATAAGCTCAACGCCGTTTGAAGCACTGCGTACCGCCACGCTCGACGACATCGGCGGCATCCTGGAGCTTATCAAACCTTTGGAACAACAAGGCAAACTGGCAAAACGCTCACGGGAAAAAATCGAAATGGAAATCGCGGATTATATTGTCCTGGACATAGACGGCCTTATTATCGGCTGTATGGCGTTGCATTCCGATGAACAAGGTCAATTTGGCGCTATTGCTTGCCTTGCAGTACATCCTGATTATCAAGGCTCAGCGCGGGGTCAGCGATTGTTCGATCACGTCTGCCAAAAAGCCAAGCAATTAAAGCTTAAGAAGCTATTTTTGTTATCAACGCAAACGGCGCACTGGTTTATTGAGCGGGGTTTCCAACCTTCGACGATAGACAATCTTCCTGAATCGCTAAAAACGCTTTACAGCCCAGAAAGAAACTCCAAAGTGCTTTGTAAAATTATTGAATGACAGAAAGATATGGGTAAATCTTCCTCTCACTTTTCGATATTGCAGATTACCGACCCGCATATCCTAGCTACGCCGGAAGCAACGCTGTTAGGTGTTAATACGGCGCATTATTTCAATGCCGTACTCGAACACGCTTTTAGCTCAAAGTGGAAATTTGACCTGTGCCTGGTCACGGGTGATCTGGCTCAAGATCCTTGCCCAGCGAGTTATAAGCACATTCTAAGCAAGCTTCAAGCGCATGATATTCTTTGTATTTGCTTACCCGGCAATCATGATGATTTCGACATTATGCAAGAAGTATTTTGCACGGAACAGGTTAATTGCCGGAAGCATATCGTGTTGAGAAATTGGCAAATCATTAGCCTGAATAGCCAAATTCCAGGCTCTGAAGGCGGCTACTTGTCGATTGAAGAATTAGCGTTTCTGGACGAGTGTTTAAGAAATAACCCCGATCTCTTTACCCTTATCGCCGTCCATCATCATTGCCTACCCACCAAAAGCCGTTGGATGGATACGATGCTAATTGAAAATGCCCAGGAGTTATTCGACCTTATCAAGCCTTACCCAATGGTGAAAACCATCATCAATGGTCATATTCATCAGGCTATGGATGTTCAGGTCGATTCTGTGCGGATATTGACCACTCCCTCTACCTGTTTTCAGTTCAAGCCCCAAAGCGAACGTTTTAGCTTAGACGACACATCTCCGGGTTATCGTTGGATTAGTCTATACGCTGACGGCAGTATGAACTCCGATATCGTCCGCTTGCCAGAACCCTTAAAGGGCTTGCAAGCGAACCCGAAAGGTTATTGAAACCTAGGTTTATTTTTGCTGATTTCATTCGTCAGAGTCAGATAGCCTGACGCATCCACTGGAACTGAATCAATAGTGAGAATAGCTCCTAATTCAGTCATCGCCCGTTGGTAAACCTTGCGTTTGAAGTACACCACATCCTTAAGCGGCTCCCAATAGTCCACCCAGCGCCAGCCATCAAATTCGGGCTTAGGGCAAAGATCAAAACGCACATTGGATTCATGGCTAACCAAGCGCAACATATACCATATCTGCTTTTGTCCAATGCACAACGGAATGGAGTTTTTGCGAATGTAGCGGTCAGGCAACTGGTATCTCAGCCAATAGCGCGTTCGCCCAAGCACCTGGACGTGCTGTGTTTGCAGCCCCGTTTCCTCCCACAATTCACGATACATCGCTGTCTCAGGGTCTTCATTTGGATTGATGCCACCTTGCGGAAATTGCCACAAGTCCACACCCACCCGTTTTGCCCAAAACACGCGACCCTCGTCATTGCAAAGGATGATGCCGACATTGGGCCGGTATCCTTTTGAGTCGATCATGTTAAAAAAACCTTTGTCTTTTACCACTCCCATCTCTACAGCCTGCGTATGCTAAAATCGAGAAATAGAATGGATTTCAATTAATGATGCCATTGTTCCACAAAAAATGCCCAGATGCTAGATAGCATATCCCTTTAATTTTAAAAGACAGGTAGCCTGTGAGTTTAGCGATTTTTGATTTAGACAATACCCTAATTGCCGATGACAGCGACTATCTTTGGGGGCAGTTTTTGGTTGACCAAGGCATAGTTGATAAGGCTTATTACGAAGAAGCCAACGCTAAATTTTACAGCGATTACAAGCAAGGAACGCTGGATATTACTGAATTCCTGCATTTTTCATTGAAGCCGTTGGCGGATAATAAAACTGATGACCTTTGTCGGTGGCGCAGTGAATTTATCGAAACCATCATCCGACCACTGCTCTTAAAACCAGCCCAACAGCTTATCGACAAACATCGTTTACGTGGTGACACACTGATGGTGATTACTGCCACCAATCGCTTCGTGACCGAACCTATCGTCAAGCTCTACGGCATTGACCTTTTATTGGCGACCACGCCAGATTTTGTGGACAGCAGATATACCGGCACTTTTACCGGAATCCCCTGCTTCCAGGAAGGTAAAGTCAAGCTACTGGAAGCCTGGCTGGAGCAGTCTTCGGAAAGCCTCGCAAATAGCTGGTTTTACAGTGATTCGCATAATGATTTGCCCTTGCTGAAGCGGGTGGACAATCCCGTCGCAGTTGATCCTGACGAAAAGCTAAGGTTCTATGCTGAACAAGCTAACTGGTCGATTATTAGTTTAAGAACGGAGAATTGCCCGAATCAACAGTTCCAAAAATAGAGAATATGTGGATTACAAAAATCGGTAGTGGGTGAAATTTCTAACTTGATTGATAAGCGGAGTAGCAAACCTGGGTTTGCAATCCAAAATACACGCGATTTACAGGCATAAGCCTAAAAGGTCATCAAATAGACAGGTTTAACCCACTAACCAAAAATTTTCACTCATTTTTTCTTGATAAAAAACACCTGCACATTGGATTGCCGAGTGAATTCAAGTGTCTGATGTCCGGTTTGCTCAACATAAACACCAATATCTAAGTGTGCGGCAGGATCGGTGGCGATAATTTTGATCACGTCGCCACTTTGCACTTCCATCAAAGCTTTTTTCAAGCGCAATAACGGTAACGGACAGTTTAAGCCGCTGGCATCCACTTCCAGGTCGCATTCAATTAAGGTTATATCTGTCATTGCCAATTTCTAACGTACTGCATAAGAGATTGCCTATAATAACACCTTCATCTCAATCAACGTTGCACCTGTAATGGATTATTTCCCCGTTTTTTTCAAGCTGAAAGGGCAAAATTGCCTTGTCGTAGGCGCTGGCGACATTGCCGCCCGTAAAATCGAATTGTTATCTCGCGCCGGGGCAAACATTACCGTGATTGCCAAGGACATTAGCCCAACAGTAGCGGCTATGCAGGATTCCCATTCATTGACCTTACAACAAACAGCTTTTGCACAAGCTGATTTACGGCAATTCAAGCTGATCGTATCAGCAACTGACGATATAGAAACTAACAAACTGGTTGCCAACACAGCCACAGAACAGGGAATTCCTGTCAATGTAGTCGATAATCCTGGACTTAGCAGCTTTATCTTTCCTGCCATCGTTGACCGTTCCCCTATTGTCATAGCAGTGTCTTCCGGCGGTTCTGCCCCAGTTTTGGCACGATTGCTCAGGGCTAAAATAGAATCCGTCATTCCGCCTGCTTATGGTCGGTTAGCAAACCTTGCTGAGAAATTCAGGGATAAGGTCAAACAGCGCATCAACATAGCCCCACAACGACGAATATTTTGGGAGAATACCTTCCAGGGCATCATTGCCGAACAAGTCTTTTCTGGCAATGAACAGAAAGCCGAACAACTTCTAAAACAAGCACTTAACGATTACGATGGTACTGTTAACAATGGCGAAGTCTATTTGATAGGTGCAGGTCCAGGCGCGGCGGATTTATTGACTTTTCGCGCCTTGCGCCTGTTACAGCAAGCCGATGTCGTGGTTTATGACCGCTTGGTGTCACCGGAAATTATCGACCTGGCGCGGCGGGATTCAGAAAAAATCTATGTCGGCAAACAACGGCAAAACCATACCTTACCGCAAGTTTCCATCAACCAATTGCTCACTGACTTGGCGAAAGCGGGGAAACGGGTGGCTCGTTTAAAAGGCGGCGATCCATTCATTTTTGGTCGTGGTGGCGAAGAAATCGAAACTTTGATGGCACAAGGTATTCATTTTCAAGTCGTTCCTGGCATTACCGCTGCATCAGGTTGCGCCAGCTATGCGGGCATTCCACTAACCCACCGCGATCATGCCCAATCATGCGTGTTCGTGACCGGCCATCTCAAGGACGATTGTGTTAACCTCAATTGGACGCAACTGGCATTGCCCAATCAAACCGTGGTTATTTACATGGGCTTGATCGGGCTGGAGCAAATCTGTCATTCTCTGATTGCACACGGAAGCCCCAAGGACTTACCTATCGCCCTCATACAACAAGGTACGACGGACAACCAAATAGTGCTTACCGGCACATTAGAAACTTTACCAACTTTGGTTAAAAATCAACATATTAAAGCACCGACACTTATCATTATCGGCACTGTAGTGTGCTTACATAACAAGCTTAAATGGTTTGGGCAGCACCCTTAAAATCAAGTGTTTACACCTTTCCTAAACTAGATGTACAAAATCGGGATGTGCAGGGTTAAGCGCTTGCTTTTAATCCCCTGACCCCAGATTTTTTCAGCAGGAGCAGGGTTTTTACAGCTGTAATGGCATTCAGTTCGAGTTCATACTACCTAGCGATAATAAGGTCGCTGAAAATAAAAAGCGGATTTTGAAATAAAACAATTGAATTATGTGCTTATATTTCTTATCCTTTCCCCCTTATAATAACCAACCGAACCACAAGGGATACATGCTTGGGTTCTTTTTTATCCACCAAGAGAGGTCAACATGAGAAAAACATTAGGAACATTAGCAGGTGTGGCGTTAATCGCATTGAGCGGATCAGTATTCGCTGATGAACAGACTGATATCGGCAAAAAAATCTATGACCGTGCTTTTGGTCGTGGTTGCGGCACTTGTCATGATATTTCTTCCAACCCACAATTAACTGCAAATATCAAAGCAGGCACTTTGGATCGCGCAAAGTTTGAAGAAGTGCTTACAAATGGTCGAGGCGGTATGCCAAAAGCAATGGGTGAAATCATGAAAAATGCAGCTGTAACTAAAGCAGGTTACACTGAAGAAATGGCGATTGATGCTTTGTATAAGTACATCAGCACTAAATAAGAAGAAAATTCTTCTCCCGAAAAACCGCCTTAATCTTGCATGAAGGCGGTTTTTTTATGTCTGCTATTTGAGAAAACCTAGCATGACAGGTGCATCAGAATATTGTGCGGTAAATTCTATCACTTATGTTTTAGGCTGATGTGCGTCAACATAGGCTTTCAAGACGGCTTGCATTCTTGAAATGTGTCCTCGCCCCTGCCCCTTAAAAAATTCCACAATATCGCGGTCAAGGCGCAAGTTAATAGATTGCTTAGATTCCCGTAACACCAGTTCAGCTTTCGTCCAGTCGGGCGAAAAGTCGCGCTCATCGTCATCTGCGGCAATGATCCCATCAATCTGGTTGTCGCTCATTGCATCGACCTTGCGCCAATCCGTAAGACTCTCGCCGCGTTTCGCTTTCAACTCATTCATCGTATAACTCATGATATTTTCGTCTTTCCTCATGGCGTGATCTCCTAAAAGAAATAATCCTGATTATCTCACCTCTCATCGTGTAGACAACCGTAACAAAGCGGTTTTGCATAACACTTATAGCAAGAAAACGCAGCTCGCTGCTAATTGTGGATGGGACAACAACATGGGAAACTTCAAAAACTTCGGCGACATCAAGAAAATCGAGGCCATGTTTTTCAAGGTTGGTAACCCGCTTACGTTCATCCCATTCAAACTGCATGGCTCATTGTATATACAATTTGTGTAGAAATACAAGGGTATTTGCTAATGAATTTAGCACTTCTTTCAAGAGTTCGTAGGGTATGCTCCGAATACCACTACAAAATGTTCCGTGTGAAGTAAGCCTAAAAAAGGTACGCGGCGCGTACCCTACTCGACTTTAATAACGCTGAATTTGATATTTTTGTATTCTTTTGAAGTGCAAGTAATCATCCAAAGGTGATTTTAGGCGGTCAATAAGATCAGCGCCACTAAATGTAGTATCTTGGCTAAAAAGAGGAGTGACATCCGTATAAACAAGCTCTATTCCGGTGACACTTTCACCATCACTTTTTAACCCCGATGCCAAGACAAAACTTATTAAAACGCTTGCACTACCCATGACAGGATTGGAAGGATCATATTGGACAATTATCTCGTTTTTATTTTTAGGAATGAGGTAATAATTTTCCATACTACCTACGACTTTTTTAAGCGACTCCATCACTTCTGATTGTTTAGCAACGTACACGGTCGTTATAAGAGAGTTTGCTGTTGTAATCTGAGAAGCACATGAGGTTAACGATAAATAAAATATAGCTGAATATATTAATTTACGATTCATCATTTAATTTCACATTTAAATCTTTATAAGTTAAGTACGGGCGGGTCAAGATCCGCCTACGAATTTACGCCATGTGCTTTAACATACGCATCGAATAAGTTGATCTTGCCGCGATTTCATGGACGCTCCACTAAGTGACTATTATTAGCTTCAAACGCAGCTGAGCTGAGAT
Organism: Methylomagnum ishizawai; assembly: GCA_945861705.1. GTDB lineage: Bacteria > Pseudomonadota > Gammaproteobacteria > Methylococcales > Methylomonadaceae > Methyloglobulus. The sequence continues at coordinate 18,548 of CAMAVM010000027.1, forward strand.
AGCCTAGTTTTGAGTAAAGCCACTCGCGCAAGGCTGGGTTTACAACCCCTCCTCAAATGTTTTGATGCTGCCGCTGTCTTTGAACTATTCGTAAACATCTAAGGACAAGGCAACATAGTCGTCAAAATAGCTGCAAAATAAATCAACGCTTACCCAAATACCCCTTCTTAATTTCCTTATAAGGCAAGCGCTTACGGTATTTAACCCAAACTCCTGCCGCCGCCACAAACATCAGCCCACAAGAGGCAAGGCTGGCGTAGATAAGGTGTTTAAGATGAGAGACTTCTTCTGCCAGTTGCACGTTGGAAACCACTGCTTCTGATTTTTTGGGGGTATCTGAATAGGAACGCAGCACTTTGATGTCATTTTTAAGATCGGCTATCGTTCCCAAGGAATTATCGACTGAGCCTAACTTTACGCTTTGTTCTAGCGCCTTTAACTTGCCTTCAATTGAACCACTGAGCAAGCCGATAAGCTGGCCTTTCAAGGTGTTGACTTCGGCGGATACGGCGGGATCTGTGCCTTGGGCGGCAATCGTGGCAGTGTTGATTTTTGCATAATTATTGATGACATCCGAACTGGGGATGAACACAAAACCGACCACCAAAACAATTACCATCAACAGAAACACAGCACTCACCAGCAAACGGTTGGCTTTAACCAACTGCTGATGGGAAGGGATAGTTCGCACAACCCCTTGTAATTTAACAATCTCTGTGCGTTTCTCTTGCATGTCGCCTGTTATTTTTGTCCGCTTCATAAAATCTGAAGGGACTGTTATTGTTTGGACATCACCGCTTTAAAACATTTGTGTCGTTACTATCGGGATTGTGATTATACAAGGATAATTCTAGCTTGTTTCCACTATTTAGCTGTTTTTGGAGTGGCAAACCTAGGTTTGCCACTCCGCCCTATCAATCAAGTTAGAGATTTCACCCGTCCACTTATTTTGAACGCTTTGCCGACGCTATCCGCATCCGCAAGGCATTCAACTTGATAAAACCTTCAGCATCTTTTTGGTTGTACGCGCCGCCATCGTCTTCAAAGGTGGCAATGTTGGTGTCGAACAAGCTATCTGTTGCAGATGCACGACCTACGACAACGACATTGCCCTTATACAACTTAACGCGCACTTTGCCGTTGACGTTGGCTTGTGAGGCATCAATCATGGTTTGCAACATAAGCCGTTCAGGACTCCACCAATAGCCGTTGTAGATCAGCGAAGCGTAACGCGGCATGAGTTCATCCTTCAAATGCGCGACCTCCCTATCTAACGTTAATGATTCGATGGCACGATGCGCTTTCATCATGATCGTTCCCGCCGGGGTTTCATAACAACCGCGTGATTTCATGCCGACATAGCGATTTTCAACAATATCCAGTCGGCCTATACCATTGCTTCCAGCGATTTTATTCAGCTTTTCAATGAGTTCTGCTGGGCTATGAGCCACATCGTCGATGGCAACAATATCGCCTTGTACGTAAGTTAATTCGAGGTAAGTCGCTTTATCCGGTGCGGCTTCAGGTGAAACTGTCCAACGCCACATATCTTCTTCGGGTTCTGTCCAAGGATCTTCCAACACCCTGCCTTCATAGCTGATGTGCAGCAAATTCGCATCCATGGAATAAGGCGACGACTTGCCTTTTTTCATTTCCACCGGAATGCCGTGCTTTTCGGCGTACGCCATCAGGGTTTCGCGTGAAGTCAAATCCCATTCCCGCCAGGGCGCGATGATGTGGATGTCGGGACGTAAGGCATAAGCACCCAACTCGAAACGCACTTGGTCGTTACCTTTGCCCGTTGCACCGTGCGAAATGGCTTCCGCACCGGTTTCATTGGCGATTTCAATCAAGCGTTTGGCGATTAGGGGACGTGCAATCGAGGTGCCGAGCAGGTATTCGCCTTCGTAAACCGTATTGGCACGGAACATGGGGAAAACGAAATCACGGGCAAACTCTTCCCGCAAATCGTCGATGTAAATTTCCTTGATGCCCATTGCCTTAGCTTTTGCGCGGGCGGGTTCGACTTCTTCGCCTTGTCCCAAGTCGGCTGTAAACGTCACAACCTCACACTGATACACATCCTGCAACCATTTGAGGATAACGGAGGTATCCAAACCTCCAGAATAAGCCAAGACCACTTTATTAATTTTCGACATGCTGCCTAACCGTTCTACGTTAAAATAGTGGGGATTATACTGGAAAAGATTGCTTTCATCAGTAAGCCAAGCATTGTTGATGCTGGATTTATCGTTAATTAATCACTAATTTTTACTTCATTTTGTACTCTAAAATGCAACTACCAATAAAATTTTCTTAGCTTTGACGGCTATTTTTGAATTATAGTCATAACAATAATTACAATAACCAATCTAGCTTTGGAGTCAGCAATAAATGAACGTAAGAACGATGCCGCCAGAAATAAGCCAGAAAAAAGATCGGCGGCAACAAAAATACCATCACATCAACCTGCAACTCGCGGCGTTGGGTCAACCGACCTGCGAAATGGATGATGACAGACAATATCTTGATATTGCTAATGGTTTATTAAAAAAATACTCCCAACAACGCCGCTTGCTCGCCCAATATCGTTGCCCTGCCGACCAACGTATTGAAGATTTTCTTAACCGTTATTTGCTGAGTAACGGCATTAACGAAACTATTCGTATTCCTGGTGAAACCTTTGTGCTAGAACAAAAAGGGCTGGCACGGGAACTCTCCCTGCCTTATCACGGCGATGAATTCCACTCGGCGTATATTGATTCTTACCGCATCCAACAAGGCGTTCTGCATAATCCACAGAACGATAAGCGCACGACTAAAGGCGTGTTTCATATCGCGGCGGGTGGTCTGCCCGTTCCTGCTGATAAATCTGAAGTGCCTGTAGTCGCTTATGCCGCGATTTTGGCAATGGCTTTGTCGCCGCCTGATGAATTGCTGTGCTTACCGTTTACGAGCAAGCAAAGTAATCCCGCAAAGCTGTGGGTATCATTGTTGCAACGACCTATCGTACGTCCGGCAGTTTCCCCTGACAACCCTGCACAAACGATGGAAATCCGGTTTTTTGCACCCGGCGGTTTGGTTGCCAACCTAGATTTTGTCGAATCCATTTTCGGTAATGCTGGCGATCCATTTCTGCCAGACAACGACTCCGCCCTGGATATTGACCATTGGACGGGGAATACCGGCTGCATCATCCTTGCCCCACACCTAGTGTTGTGCAACAAAAAAGCCTTGGGATTGCCGCATTTTGATGATGCCACGCCCCGTCAACGCAAAGACGGCATGTGCTGGCAGAATGAAAATGAACTGTACAACGACGGCAAGCCTTTCAAGCTGGTCTGCCGCGACATGCAGGGCATTATCGTAACCATCATTGCCGACAATTATTTCGGCTACAGCAAAAAAGAAATCAAGTCCCAAATCAGCTACGCCAGCAATCTTTTTGGCGATTGCGAAGAAGAACATTCAGGCGGTGCGTTGGCTTTCCCACGCGTTGTGTTGGGTGAAATCCATATCCCTAGCGCATCTGATCTAGCACCCAAACCGACGTTTGAACAGGCCAGCCAATTGCTGGACGGCTTGATGGAGCGGAAAGATGCCGGTTATGGCGTGGATAGATGCCATCCCGACATCGTGTTCGTCCCTGCCGATGCCCAAATCAACATCCAGGATCAACAAATATGCTGGTTACAAGATAACCACCAGCAATCGCTTAAATTACTGATTAATCACACCTATATCTACCCGAATGGCTTTCGGGTACACATGGAACGTCATCCACACGCACCTAGCTGGCGGCTGATCGGTACTTATCCTGAGGGTACGTTTTGCCATAAGCCCAGCACGGTTTCGGGCGGCGGCAAGTCTGAAATCTCCAAATCCATTGCTGGCGCAGTCATTTCCGGCGATTTCTTCGTCGAAGATTTCAATAAGGATATGGATTTTGTGGGCAAGATTTTCGACCATGATTATTCCAACCGTTTTCGTGACCCCAAATTGCACGGCAGCGACCAGCGCAGTTTACTGAGCAGCAAACGCACACTGGGCTCGGTCATTAAACTACTGACCCCTTCCGCCACCGATTATTCTGACGCTTACAACCAATGGCTGGAGGAAATTCCCCAGCATATTCTGGGCTTGACCTTAATGGTTAAACGCTTTTATAAAAAAGACTGGGGCTTAAATTGGCGGCAACATTTTTCAGTTGATCTGGTCAATGGCAAACCGGGCAACGAACTGAAATTTCATGGCAGAAAGCTGAGAGCAAGCTATCTACGAGTTGGTTTTGACGAAAACGGCGCATGGCGGGTATTCAAATTGCGGCAAGATTTTGTCGCCTCGGAAAAGCTGCAAATGGAAGATGACATTAGTGCATCTACCGTTGTGCCAGTGCGCTATCTAACCGGATTGAATCCCGATTACAAAAATCTCAGCGTTAAGCTGGTCAATAACTGTGAAGAGAGTTTTTTCCAGCGTCCTGACGATGCCATCCATCGTGGGTCGGATTTGCAAACTGAACTGGATTTTTCTGGCAAAGGCAATTTTATCTCTAATTTTCAACCGCTTGACACCCAAGATGCCAAAGAACTTCTGGAAGATGTTGTCCACTTTGAGGAATTCAGTGAGCCGATGCAACAGGTGATCCGGGAAGCGGCACGGGCAAAGAATGGACAATATTTTGTTTCATCCGCCCATCCACGCCTGGTTGATGGCAAACCCAGCCAGAATGTCCGTTATTTGCAGGTTCGACCCGACATTCTAGATCCCAAGATGCGTTATGTCGCGGAACTGTCCACCCGTCTTGCCCGTGGCTTGCGCTACGACCAAGCCGTGTACTTTCCGGTCAATTCGGTGTTGACAGGTCGCCGCAACAATCCTATCGACCTCGCCGCAGGTATCCGCCCACTGGCTATCTACAACCCCATTCATTATCAGGAATTGCCTGAGTTGTTCATGGATTTTATTTGCAGCTTGACCGGCAAATCGCCTTCCACGACGGGCGCAGGCTCAGAAGGTGCGCTCACCAAAGGCCCATTCAATGCCGTATCTGCAACCGCCGACCTCAACACGGCATTGGTATCATTTATATTATGCGGCTACGGCGGCTTTTCTACTGCCGCCGGATTCATCGGCTCAAACCGCCGCATCGATCATGACATCAGCCTGTTGATACCGGAAATCTGGTCGCGATTGCCCGTTGAACAACGCTGCCCTAACTATCTAATTGCACAAGGACAATTAGAAAAACTCGACGATTTTGAATACCAAGGCAAGACGATTTATGCCAGTCGATTAGGCTACCGAATTACGGAACGCTTTGTCCATACCGTGTTCGGCAAGGTGTTCAATTACCCGACGGCCGTATTCGACGAAGCCATGCTCAAACCGGAAACGCAGGATATGGACAGCTATGTCGATGGCATCAACAACGTCTACGAAGCGCAACAACGGGTCGCACAGCAGTATTTTGAAGATGGCTCTATTGACGATGCCTGCCCTCCCCTGAAAGCCTTGCTGCACATCATGGCGCATGGCGAATACGAAGGCAAAACTATAGCCGATTCAGCAATCCGCAGCCTGTTCACCCGTGATTATTTGTTGCAAAGCGACTGGTATCAGGAAAGATTAAAAATCAAACAACAGCGTGATAGCCAACTTTGGCAGCGTCATAAAGATCACATCGAACATTGTCTAACCGACAAAGACCGATATGATTCAGCCAGTTATGCAGAATTGACCCAAAAACTGGCGAAAACCGAACGGATGTTGGCTAAGGTTTCCAGCCCAGATTATCTCGATAGCCTGCAAGGGACTTTGGGCGCGGATTGGGTGCATAAATAAGCAACTGGCAATTGGATGTGTTTCACTCACCCAATCATCGATGTTTGAAGCCAATTAATACGTTCAGCAAACAGTATATGTCGTTTTTTGGTGCATGGAATACACCCTGGCTTCATTTTTTTATATTCGTAATTCCATGCGGCACATGCGCCGCAGCCACATGCACAGCCGCCGACTCGCAGTGGCCTTTTTGGTCATCAAAGAATATATCCGCACCAAACGCCTTTAAAAACGCGCCTTTGGACATTCCACCCAAAAACAACGCCTCATCAATACGAATGCCCCACGCCCTGAGCGTCCTGACCACGCGCTCGTGAGCAGGGGCTGCACGCGCTGTGACCAAAGCCGTTCTAATCGGCGAACAATCGGGATCAAACTGCATCTGGATATGATGCAAGCGTGCTAAGAAATCCTTGAATGGCCCCCCTGGCAAAGGATTTTTCGCTTCATTCCGTTCATTCTCGGCAAATTTTGCCAAACCTTGTTCCTGATAAATCCGTTCGGAAGCATCCGAAAACAACACCGCATCACCATCAAACGCGATACGCAGTTGTTGGCTTTGATTGGATGTGGAAGACCCGCTCATTATCGTCGCCGCCGCAAACCCAGCATCCAGGGTTTTGACGACATCATCGGCATTCGCCGACAAAAACAAGTGTGCGCCAAACGCGGGCATGTACGCATAAGGCGAAACGCCGCTGGTAAAGGCGGCACGGGTGATATTCAGCTTATGATGGGCGATGGAATTGAATATCCTAAGCCCTGTATCGGCGCTGTTTTGGGACAGCAGGATAATTTCCAGCAATGGCTCGTTAGGGCTGCTGTCATTGATAGCCAGGAATTTTTTTACCAAGGAAAATCCGTAACCTGGCGCTAAAATCTCGTCTTCATGGTCTATTTGATATTTACAAAACGCCTCTTTGCCTTGGGTTTCAAAAACCGCATGGGATTCATCCAGATCAAATAAAGCTCTTGAAGATATGGCAACGACCAACTTTTGCTTTTTCATACTCTCAGGATACATCTATTGCTGAAAACTAGGAAGGTGAAGTGTGCTGGCATTACGAAATAATCTTTGTTAATCAAGTTTTTCCCGTTTGATGATAAAATCCGCAAAACAACAATTCGAAAAATCATGCAACTAACCATTACTGCTGTAGGAAAAATCCACACCCATTTTATTGCGGAAATCTTGCCCGTTGTCCGCGATTGCAAATGCAGTGTGGTGGAAATCAGATCGTCACGTCTTGGTCAGTCTACTGCCAGCTACTTGTTAATTCAAGGGAATTGGAATCAGATCGCCAAAGTGGAAAGTGCTTTGGATTTAATCCAAAAGCGCATGGAGATAAAAATTCACACGCTACGTACTGAAGCTAGGGAGAAAGGCAAGGACTCTGTGCCTTATACCCTGGAAACTATTTCCCTAGATAAGGAAAGTATTATAGAGTCCATCACATCATTTCTGTTGGGTCGTGACATTGAAATAGAAGAAATAACGGGCAGTTCTTATCTAGCTCCTTATGCTCAAACGCCCGTGTTCTCAACCAAATTAGTGATTTTGGTGCCCCCGCAATTGCATCTCTTATCGCTGCGTGAAGAATTTCTGGATTTTTGCGATCATCTGAATATTGATGCCATTCTTGAACCGATAAAGAGATAGGGACACCATGACTGTAACCATCGGCAATGTTGTGCCGGATTTTGAAGCAAAAGCAACTGGCGATAAGACCATTAAATTAAGCGATTATCACGGTAAAACAGTTGTATTGTATTTTTACCCCAAAGACAGCACCCCAGGCTGTACGCTGGAAGGTCAGGATTTTCGAGATAACATCGCACAATTTACGACTTTAAATGCGGTTGTAATCGGCGTATCCAGGGATTCACTCAAATCTCACGAAAACTTCAAATGCAAACAAGAGTTCCCGTTTGACCTGCTTTCCGATGCGGACGAAGCTCTCTGCCAGTTATTTGATGTCATCAAAATGAAAAACATGTACGGCAAACAGGTTAGAGGTATTGAACGCAGTACATTTTTGATTGATCCTCAAGGTGTATTAGTAAAGGAGTGGCGCAAACTAAGCGTCAAGGGACATTGCGAGCAGGTTTTGTTGGCGTTAGGTGACGTTATCAGTGCTTAAAATTGACGATATTTTTTAATGCGCTGTGCTTTTAATCTCAGTTGGATATATAGTTTTACTTATTGAATAACAAAAGCTTTTATTTTAGCGCATATCCATCAGCGGTAATTTAACTTGAACATTCTACAGAACCTATTACGCTTGTATTTAACCTTTAATCAACATTGGAGTAAGAGACTTCCTTATGCACAACTTATTAAAAAAAGCGATTTTACCGTTAGTCTTAGCCAGCACTTCCCTTCCAGTTGCTGCCTGTGGTAGTCAACCATTTCTAGGGGAGATTTGCACATTTGCTTTCAATTTTTGCCCGATAGGTTTTGCCGAAACATCAGGCCAAATATTGCCCATTAATACAAACCAAGCCCTATTTGCTTTATTAGGCACCACTTATGGTGGTAACGGTCAAACAACTTTTGCATTGCCTGATTTACGCGGTAGGTCGGTCGTTGGGGCGGGTGTCGGCACTGGTCTTACATCAGTAGCTTTAGGAGAAAAAGGCGGCCAGCAATCTGTTACGCTAACATCAGCCAACTTACCAACACATACTCATGGGGCTGCTACCACAATTGTGTCTTCCTTAAGAGGTACTAATGCAGCAGCTACATCGGCTAAACCACAAGCTAGTATTCTTGCAAAATCTGGTGCTAAAAATCCTATAAACCTGGTGTTGCCAATGTAACCTTGGCGGATTCTTCAATCTCATCGACCGCAACAACAGTCATTGGCACCGCAGGATCAAACCAAGCCTTTGATAATCGTCAACCTTATCTTGGCATGACGACTTGCATTGCACTTCAAGGTGTTTTTCCAGCCCGCAATTAGCAGGAATGTAGTAGCAGAATATCTGGGCAATTGTTGATCAGATACTACGAGAATTGGATTTTACAAACTGAGCCGCAAAGGTTCAGTTTTCCGTCTCAGTTAAAAGCATATCGTCATTATCAAACCCGCCTGCCTGGGTAGCGCCCAGTTTAATCATCAAGCGGACTTCGTTTCTGGAATCGGCTGAATTCAAGGCATCTTCATAGCTGATCTTACCTGCCGTATACAAATCGAATAGGGCTTGATCGAAGGTTTGCATACCTTGTTCACGGGAACTTTTCATCAACTCCTTAAGCTTATTGACTTCGCCTTTGCGGATATAATCCTTGGCAAGTGGGGTGTTGATTAATACTTCAATAGCAGGATAACGACCTTTGCCATCGGCGCGTTTAATCAATTGTTGTGCGACGATACCACGCAGATTCAGCGACAAGTCCATACATAACTGGTCGTGCATCTCGTCTGGAAAGAAATGCAGAATCCTGTCCAGTGCCTGGTTCGCATTGTTAGCATGTAAGGTCGATAAACACAAATGCCCCGTTTCAGCGAAAGTGATTGCATTTTGCATGGTTTCTCGCGTCCTGATTTCGCCGATCAGAATAACGTCAGGTGCTTGCCGCAACGTATTTTTTAAGGCAATTTCATAGGATTCGGTATCAATCCCCACCTCGCGTTGGGTAACAATACAACCCAAATGTGGATGTTGAAATTCTATCGGATCTTCGATAGTAATAATATGTCCGCTACTGTTTTGATTTCTATGCTTTATAAGCGAAGCCAAAGAGGTTGATTTACCCGTGCCAGTTGCCCCAACAAAAATAATCAAGCCGCGCTTTTCCATAATCAAGTCTTTAAGAATGAGCGGCAAATGTAGGTCGTCGGAATCAGGGATTTGGTTCTCAATCCGCCGCAATACCATACCAGCCGCATCGCGCTGGGTAAACGCGCTAATTCTGAACCGACCCAAACCCGGATAACCGATGGCAAATTGACATTCTTTAGTGTTTTCAAACTCGTTTTTTTGCCGCTGATCCATAAGGCTTAACACAACTATGAGGGATTGCTCGGCGGTCAGCATAGTCTTGGAGACTTCAACCAATGCACCATCGACTTTCATGGTCGGTGGTCTACCCGCTGTAATGAACAAATCGGATGCCCGCCGTTTTACCATTAATTCCAATAATGCTTTAAAATCCATAATCTTATCTTAATCCTAACGGAACATATCTTTATTGACGGCTTTGCTCATCGCCATCTTGGAATGGATCAAACCTTGATCGACGAGGTCTTTCAGGTTTTGATCCAATGTTTGCATCCCTTCCTTACGTCCGGTTTGAATCGCGGAATACATCTGCGCCACCTTGGCTTCACGAATTAAGTTTTTAATGGCCGAGGTTCCCACCATGATTTCATGGGCGGCAATACGACCGCCGCCGGTTTTCTTGAGCAAGGTTTGTGAGATAACTGCCTGTAAAGATTCAGAAAGCATAGACCTTATCATATCTTTTTCTGCGGCAGGAAATACGTCGATTATACGGTCGATAGTTTTTGCCGCCGAGGTGGTGTGCAAAGTACCGAACACCAAGTGACCGGTTTCCGCCGCCGTCAATGCCAAACGAATAGTTTCCAAATCACGCATTTCGCCCACCATAATAATGTCGGGATCTTCCCGTAAAGCTGAACGTAAGGCCTCATTAAAGCCGTGGGTGTCTCGATGCACTTCGCGCTGGTTAATCAGACACTTTTGGCTGTCGTGGACAAACTCGATAGGGTCTTCAACGGTCAGGATATGGGCATAATCATTCTGATTGATGTGATTAATCATCGCTGCCAAGGTGGTGGATTTACCGGAACCCGTGGGGCCGGTCACCAAGATAAGACCGCGTGATTTCGTGGTCAGTTCGGCAAAAAACTTAGGCGCTTTTAAGTCTTCCAACGATAAAACTTTGGACGGAATTGTTCTGAACACCCCCGCCGCGCCGCGCTCTTGATTAAACGCATTCACCCGAAACCGCGCCACCCCCGGCAATTCAAAGGAAAAGTCGGTTTCCAGAAATTCTTCGTAATCCCGACGTTGTTTGTCGTTCATAATGTCATAAATCAGCGCGTGGACCTCCTTATGCTCTAGCGCGGGGATGTTGATTCGCCTAATATCACCATCAACCCGTATCATCGGCGGCAACCCTGCCGATAGATGCAAATCCGAGGCGTTATTTTTGACTGAAAAAGCTAGTAATTCGGCAATATCCAATGTTTACTCCTGGAACAAAAAAGAAAGGGACAAATCATCCACTAACAATAGTTCAACTCTGCGCTTTTTTAAAGCCAGATTGCTTATATAATCGCTAGAAGATACTAAAACAACCATCATCATGACCATCGCCCAAAGCATAACGGCTATTCGTAGTCAGATAGAAGAATATTGCCATGAGTGCAAGCGCAACCCAAAAAATGTTCTATTGCTGGCGGTAAGCAAAACCAAACCTGCAAGCGACATTGCAACGGCGTATCAAGCTGGACTTCGCCATTTTGGGGAGAATTATTGCCAGGAAGCCTTGCTAAAACAGCAAAAACTCGGTGCTTACGATATCACTTGGCATTTCATCGGACCGATCCAATCCAACAAAACCAAGTTGATCGCCCAGTATTTTAGCTGGGTACACAGTGTTGATAGCTTGCGGATTGCCAAACGCTTAAGCGAGCAAAGACCAGATAACTTGCCACCTTTGAATATCTGTCTGCAAGTTAATGTCAGTGGCGAACAGAGTAAATCAGGGATTAGCTTAGAAGAATTACCGGCGTTATGTTCGGCAGTAGCCGCACTACCCCGATTAAAGCTGCGAGGTGTTATGGCGATTCCTGCACCACAAGACGATTACGAACAGCAACGTTTACCTTATAAAATACTTGCTCAAGCCGTTGTTAATCTCAATCGACCAGAGTTAGATACCTTCTCTTATGGTATGACAGATGATCTAAAAGCTGCAATAACTGAAGGTGCTACAATCGTCAGAATAGGCACGGCACTATTTGGTAGCCGTGAAGAGTTAAGCCGCTAAACGGGATGCCTCCAACAGAGAAATCACGTCCTCGCATTGGATGATGTCTTTAGAATCCTCCCTGGGCGTATCCAAAATAAATTCAGCCAGTGCAGTAATCGCATTCCAATTCGAGCGTTTGTTGACGAAACTGAAAGCCGCCAAAAACAATTCTGCTAATTTTCGGTCACGCTCTGTCTTATGCAGCATAAAGCACTCCAAGTATTCAGTAATGACTTCCAGATCTGAGCCATCACCATAAAACTTTAGCGCCCCCAGATAAACTAAATTGGGATTGAAAACCTCATTATCGCGTGATGCGACAAATTTTGCCTCAGCCAACGACCCTGCCAGAAAATTGATAACATCCGCTTCAAAAGCGCACAAACACTGCTCTTGCTCAGGCCAGGAAAAATACTGCGTGGCTTCCGCAAACGACATCGGCAAGCTTTGAATTAAACGCCCGCCTTCAACTTTTGCCGTGTATTTGCCGTGCGGACACGCGAATCGACCCCTTGCTTGCCCTTCCCATTCCAGTGGCTTGATAATGATTTGAAAATGCACGGCGGGCAATTGTTTTTGCTTATTGCCCAGGTAAATAGCTGCGGCATGTCCTGCTTGATGATAAGCAATGCGCTTGTCAATTTCGATACGAGTGTCTGGTGGGGTATTCATAGCTGTGTAGCCGTTTTTCATGATGACCTCGTTAAAAAGATGCGGACTAAACAATAGCCCGCATTAGAGGGGAAGGGTGCTAACTGATGTACCAATGAAGACTGCAATTCTAGGCTTAGTCTAACATTCTCTCTACGTCATGTGGGTGCGACAAATTGTCACACCCCTAGCGGCGTAGTTATTCGGCTTAAATCAATGTCCTAGCTGAATGTCTTAATGCGAGTGTGTGCAAAACTCATCAAAAAATGTTTTATTTGGTGCAACTAATTCACAATAAAGATTATTTATTCCACACATCTAAAGTACACGGCCAAATAATTACATTATATTTCATGAGACCTTTGCACGACCTCAAGCCCCAAAATGGGTAAAATAAGCCTTTATTCAAGTTCGAGCAATAGCCTATGTCCTGGAAGAACCTAGCCCAAACCAGTTTAAGCGATGCCCTTGTCAAACACCACGAAGCCTTGGAGGAATTGGA
>CAMAVM010000028.1 GCA_945861705.1 Methylomagnum ishizawai
AACCGCGAAAAATAGCCAAGGGTTTATGAAAAATGGCGAGATAAATGCGTATTTCAGCCGAATACCGCCCATTAAGGTGAATGCCAATTCAAAAAAATCGGCTTTTGACCAGTCAGCCGGAGTTTCTGCTGTTTGTGCAAAGGTCTCAACTTATATAAAAATCAAGATTGGGATAGTCAGCTTAAAATTTTCATAAACGGTATAAATGTAAGGTCAAAGCCTTCTATTAAACCAGTCCAAATTGCCCTGGAAAACGGAACTTCACCTTTTGATATCATCGACTATGTAGATGGCTCAGAGGTATTTAATAAATTTGCTGAATCTGAAGGTAAAAAGGATAAAAAATATGAGTTTATGAAGGAATTAATAAATACTATTCCAAATAATGAGGTATTTACAAAATTCTTTCCAGAACTTAATTTTTTAAATGGATAGCCACATAAAATACTTTTTGTACATCATTTACCCTTGAAAGGTGCGCCGAGCGCACCCTACGCAATTTAATCAATGAACCAACAACGCAAAGCCATCGCCCTCATCTCTGGCGGCCTCGATTCCATGCTGGCGGCGAAAACCATCATGGAGCAAGGCATTCACGTAGAAGGCATCAACTTTTTCACCGGATTCTGTGTGGAAGGCCATACCCATGCCATTCGTGAAAAGGATAAAGCTAAACCGAAACGCAATAATTCTTTGTGGGTTGCCGAGCAATTAGGTATCAAGTTGCACATCGTCGATGTCATTGAAGAATATAAGAAAGTCCTGATTAATCCCAAGCACGGCTACGGCGCGAACATGAACCCGTGCCTGGATTGCAAGATTTTTATGGTGGGTAAGGCCAAGCAGTGGATTGTCGAAAACAATTTTGATTTCATTATCACGGGTGAAGTCATCGGACAAAGGCCGATGTCCCAGCGTAAATGGACTATGCCCATCATATCCGAGCAATCGGGCGCTGACGATTTGCTGTTACGTCCCCTGTGTGCGCTTAACTTACCTGCAACACTGCCCGAAAGGGAAGGCTGGATTGATCGAGAAAAGTTGCATTCCATAACAGGACGTTCCCGCAAACCGCAAATCAGCATGGCTAAAAAATTCGGTTATGATGAGTATTCCCAACCAGCGGGAGGGTGCTGCTTTCTCACCGATAAAAGCTATTCGGCAAAGCTGGTCGATCTGTGGAAAGCACGGGACAGCAGGGATTACGAACTGGATGATGTCATGCTGTTAAAAGTTGGCAGGCACATCCGCCCCAAGCCGCATTTTAAACTGATAGTCGCCAGGGAAGAAGGTGAAGGTCGCTTTATGCAAGGTTACAAACGGGACTACGTCAGTATGTACTGTACCAGCCATACTGGGCCATTGACGTTGCTGGATGGCTCACCTTCCGCCGAAGACTTATATCTAGCCGCCAGCATTGTCGCCCGTTACGGACAAGGTCGTGATGCGGAACAGGTCGATATGGCGATCATGGAGAAAGACGGTTCGGAACGGACAATTCAGGTCAAACCCCTAGCGATAGGTGAAATGCCGAAGGAATGGCTAATATGATCCGCGAAGTGCTGAATGCGCGGCGTTTGTTATGTCCGTTGCCCGTGATTCGCACCCAGGATAAAGTCAAACAACTGCAACCCGGCGACCAACTGGAAGTCATCTGCACCGATCCTGGCGTGATGCAGGACATCCCTGCTTGGTGTCGGATTAATGGGCATAAGGTGCTGGAAACCAGTTCCGCTGACCACGAATATACTATTGTTATGGAAGTGGGAAAATAAGCGAACACATCTCAGTATGGTTTATTCTTCATCCGTCTCAATTCCTGCTCTATCGCTGATGCTTTTAGGGAAGGATTTCTTCACTTTTACGCCCAAATCCACAAAGCTGCTGGCTTGGCGGATAAGGTTGCCGTTGCCTTGGGTCAGCTTGTTCATCACACCATCATAAGTGGTATGGACAGTGCTGAGTTGTTTGCCCAGCTTGTCGAGTTCTTCCACAAATCCGCGTATCTTGTCGTAAACGATGCCGGCTTTTTCGGCGATTGCTCTGGCGTTTTCATTTTGCCGTTCGTAACGCCAGATATTTTCAATCGTTCGTAAGGTTGCCAGCAAGGTTGTTGGCGTGACGACGATGATTTTATGTTCGAACGCATCGGTAAATAAGCGTTCATCGGCTTGGAATGCGGCGACAAAAGCGGATTCTATCGGTATGAACAACAGTACAAAATCCAGCGATTTGATGCCATGCAAGCCGGAATAATCCTTGTCGCTCAGGCTTTTAATGTGGTCTCGCACTGCGGCGGTATGTTGCCTTAATGCGATCAAGCGTTCTTGGTCGTCTTCGGCTGAACAATAGCGTTCATAAGCCAATAACGAGACTTTGGAGTCGATAATGACATCCTTGTTGTCGGGCAAATGGATGATGACATCGGGCTTAAACAAGCGGTTATCCTCGTCGCGGAATGCGCCCTGGGTTTCGTATTCAATGCCTTTGCGTAGTCCTGAGCGCTCCAGCACTTTTTCCAGGATCATCTCACCCCAATTGCCTTGGGTTTTTTTGTCGCCTTTCAGGGCGCGGGTGAGGTTTAGTGCTTCCTGGTTCATTTTGGCGGTATCGCGTCGCAGTGAGACGATTTCCTCTCGAAGCGTAATCCTGTCTTTGTTTTCGTTGTCGTAAACGGTCTCGATCCGTTGCTTGAATTCGCCCAGTTGCTCCCTAAGTGGTGTGACGATATGATCGAGGCTGGTTTTATTTTGCTCGGCAAACTGCTTGCTGCGGTCTTCAAAAATCTTGCCCGCCAGATTTTCAAACTGTGTTTTTAGCTGGATTTCAGCATCTTGTAATAATTTTAATTTTTCGTAAGCACTTTTTTCCTGTTCCGCACTACGGGTTTGCAGCTCCGCGTTTTTGGTTTTGGCAGTTGTCAACAGTTGTTGATACAGCTTCAATTCGGATTCTGCATTTTGCAGATATTTGATTTTTTCTTCGGAAACGGCAATATTGATCGACAGTTGCTGGATGATGACCTTATCTTTGTGGCTGAAAAGCCGCATCAGCACTGCGCCGACGATTATGCCGACGAGTGCGATTATCCAGGGTGGCAGGTTGTTAATGAACTCCGTGATGGTCAATCGAACTGATCCTTTTTACGTTAACTGGGAAAACACTTTTTCGGCAATCGCCAGCGTTTGTTCCAGGTCTTCATCAGAATGCGCGGCTGAGACAAATCCTGCCTCGAATGCGGAAGGTGCGAGATAAACGCCTTCTGCCAACATCGCATGAAAAAAGCGTTTGAATAAGACCTGATCGCAAGCCATCACTTGGGCAAAGCTGCTGATCTTTTCTTCATTACTGAAAAACAGGCCGAACATGCCGCCCACGCTATTAGTGGTGAACGCAATTCCAGCCTTATTAGCGCGTTCTTTCAAACCAGACGTGAGTTTTTCGGTTTTTGCGGTTAGTGCCTCATAAAAACCGGGCGCGGTAATCAATTCCAGTGTTTTCAGTCCAGCCGCCATTGCGACGGGATTGCCAGAAAGCGTTCCGGCTTGGTAAACCGGACCTAAAGGTGCGAGATATTCCATTATTTTACGTTGTCCGCCAAACGCCCCGACCGGCATTCCACCACCCAGGACTTTACCGAGCGTAGTCAAATCGGGCTTGATGCCATAAAGCCCTTGTGAGCCGGACAATGACACGCGAAATCCAGTCATGACCTCGTCAAAAATCAATACGCTATGGTATTCGTCGCAAATTTCCCGCAGGGTTTGAAGAAATCCAGGGGCTGGTGGTACGCAATTCATGTTGCCAGCCACGGGTTCAACGATGATACAGGCGATTTGTTCGCCTATTTCGGCAAATACCTTTATTACCTCATCGCAATCATTGTAAGTGAGTGTAATCGTGCTTTCCGCGACGGAAGCAGAAACGCCAGGTGAACTCGGTACGCCTAGCGTTAACGCGCCAGACCCGGCTTTCACCAGCAAGGAATCAGAATGTCCGTGATAGCAACCTTCAAATTTGACGATTTTATCCCGCCCGGTGTAACCACGCGCCAAGCGAATCGCGCTCATCGTGGCTTCCGTGCCAGAACTGACCATACGGACGAGATTGATCGACGGCACTAACTCGCAAACCTTTTGAGCCAACAGGGTTTCAATTTCCGTGGGTGCGCCGAAACTTAAGCCTTTTTCGGCGGCGGTTTTAACTGCCGCAATCACTTCGGGATGGGCATGACCCAAGATCATTGGTCCCCATGAGCCTACGTAGTCAATATAGCGCTTGCCCGTGCTGTCGTAGATATAAGCGCCTTGGGCATGGTCGATGAATACCGGCGTGCCGCCAACGCCACTAAAAGAACGGACGGGTGAATTGACCCCGCCGGGAATTACGTTTTTTGCTGCTGAAAATAATGCTTCTGCTGTTATGGTCATGATTTATTGGCTTTAACTGATCGGTAATTTACTGGATAAAGTAGCTTGAATGCGATAAAAACGCTAATCCCTATTTACTCTAGGATGGTTTACATCAAGTGGCTGAATTCATTTTATGGCGACTTAGCGGCTAAACTGATGTTAATATTGGTCGTAGCAGAATGGAGCGACCATTCAGGCTATTTGAACCAACATCTTACCAAATTAGGAGGTGCTAATGGCACAAATTGAAGATATTGAAGGCATCGGTTCGCAATATGCCGAGAAGATTAAGGCTGCTGGTATTAACACGGTAGAAAAACTACTTGAATCCGGTGCAACGGTCAAAGGTCGTGACGAACTGTCTACACAGACAGGCATTAGTTCCAAATTGATCTTGACCTGGGTAAATCACGCTGACTTGTTCCGCATCAAGGGTGTTGCCGGACAATTCTCGGAACTCTTGGAAGCCGCAGGCGTAGACACCGTACCCGAATTGGCACAACGCAATGCCGAAAATCTCCAAAAAGCGATGGCGCAAATCAATGACGAAAAACATCTGGCGAAAACCACGCCGTCATTAAGCCAAGTGACCGCTTGGATAGCCGAAGCGAAGACTTTGCCAAGAGTTGTTCAGCATTAATGGAACACTTAACAAATTGATTTTACTCATAGTGTATTAACTTCAGAGCCAAGTATTACCTGGCTTGGCTCTGAAGCGTTCTCGGCGTTATAAATTATTTATCAACTTTGACAGGTGTCAGTTTCCAAATCTCATTGTTGTATTCGGTAATTGTTCGGTCAGTGGAGAATTTACCACTGGCGGCGCAGTTGAGGATACTCATTCTAGTCCAACGTTCGGTGTCTTGATAAGCGGTTTCGACGCGTTTTTGTGCATCTATAAAGCTGCGGAAATCGGCGATGGTTAGCCAGGGGTCGTGTGGGCTTTTCATTGATCCAATTAATGCATCAAAAATACCAGGCTCAAACTGGTTAAAATGCGCCCATTCGAGCAGGTTCATCACGCGCTTAAGGTCTTCATCTTGCTCAATTATTGCTACCGGATCGTAATGGTTGCGGCTGGCCTCAACCTGTTCTTCGGTCAAACCGAACAGGAAGAAATTCTCGTCACCGACCTCTTCGCGAATCTCGATGTTAGCACCGTCCAGCGTGCCTATGGTGAGCGCACCGTTCATCATGAATTTCATGTTGCCGGTGCCGGAAGCTTCTTTGCCGGCAGTTGAGATTTGCTCCGATAGGTCAGCACCTGGGCAGATGATTTCCATCGCCGAAACGCGGTAATTTGGGAGAAAAATCAGCTTAAGCCTGTCGCCTACATCGGGGTCGTTATTGATGACACTGCCGACGTTATTGATCAATTTGATGATTTTTTTCGCCATGAAATAACCTGGCGCGGCCTTGCCGCCGATCAACACACAACGATTCGTCCAGTTTTCGGTGTCGCCGCGCTTAATGCGGTCGTAAAGATGGATGACATGCAGTACATTCAGCAGTTGGCGCTTGTATTCATGGATGCGTTTGACCTGAATATCAAACAAGGCGTTAACATCTAAGTCAACATCGTGTTCCTGTTTCTTAAGTTCAACCAGCTTTTGTTTTGCGCTTTGCTTAATTTGCTGCCAGCACTTGCGGAAAGCCTTATCATCAGCATAAGGTGCAAGGTTTTTTAACAAAGATAAGTCGGTCAGCCAGCCATCGCCGATGGTTTCGGTGATTAAAGTAGCCAATTCAGGGTTGCACGAAGCCAGCCAACGCCTTGGGGTAACACCATTGGTCTTGTTATTGAATTTTTGCGGCCACAATTCGTAGAAATCGTGGAACAGCCCTTGCTGCAATAGCTTTGAATGCAATTCGGCAACGCCGTTAACCGAATAGCTCCCGACTATCGCCAGATATGCCATCCTGACTTGTTGTTCGGAGCCTTCTTCAATCAATGACATTCGAGCCAGACGGTCTTTGTCGCCAGGCCAGTGAGCGGAAACTTCAGCAAGGAAATGAGCATTGATTTCAAAAATGATTTCTAGCAGCCGTGGCAATAACTGCTTGAACAGGTTGACCGACCAACGCTCCAAGGCTTCCGGCAATAGGGTGTGGTTGGTATAAGCCATGGTGTTTCGGGTGATTGCCCATGCTTGATCCCAATCCAGTCCATGTATGTCCATGAGTAGGCGCATCAGCTCGGCTACCGAAATACTGGGATGCGTGTCGTTAAGCTGAAAGCAGTTTTTTGCGGCGAAATCGGTAAAGTCATTGCCATGCCGCCCAACCCAGATTGACAGCACATCCTGTAAGCTTGCAGATGCTAATAGATATTGCTGCTTTAAACGTAAAACCTTGCCGTTTTCGCTGGCATCATTGGGATACAACACCATCGTGATGTTTTCGGCGCTATTTTTCGCGGCGACAGCTTCGGCATAATCGCCTTCATTGAACTCCTGCAAATTAAACTCTTCGGTTGCCGTAGCTTTCCATAAACGCAAGGTGTTGACCGTGCCGTTTTGGTATCCGGGAATGGGCGTGTCGTAAGGCACTGCCAGTACGTCGTGGGTATCAACCCAACAAACCCGTTTTTGACCACGTTCATCAATATGCGTTTCAGTATGACCACCAAATTTAATGGTTTGTTTGTATTCAAAGCGTTCGATTTCCCAGATATTGCCGTTCCGCAGCCAATGATCGGGCTTTTCTACCTGTTCGCCATTGATGATTAGCTGTGAAAACATACCGTATTCATAACGTAAGCCGTAACCGGTAACAGGTAACTGCAAGGTGGCACAACTGTCGATAAAGCACGCGGCGAGACGGCCTAAGCCGCCGTTACCCAGACCCGCATCGAATTCGCTGTCGATAAGTTCTTCCATTTCCAACCCTAGCTCATACATGGCTTTTGTGGCAACATCCGTTAACCCTAAGTTAATCATGGCATTACTCAGCGTACGCCCCATCAGGAATTCCATGGACAAATAATTGGCGCGTTTGCAGTCTTGTTCTTTATAGGCGTTGTAGGTTTTTTTCCAGCGTTCTATCAAGCGGTCGCTAATCGCTAATGATAAGGCTTCGTAAGCATAATGCAGGGATTTACAATTTTCATCCCGACCGAGCCTGTGACCGTAATAGCGCTGAAAATCAGCCATTAGGTGCTGCTTTTCCATCCCTAAGTCTGGGAGTGTGCAAATAGTTGGGGTGGGTTTGCTTTTTTTGAAGTTTCTGTGAGGCATGTTTTTTCCAAGAGATGACGTTGTGACAATACTACCCTGATTGGCGAGTAAATAAAATCCTTAGTATGAAATCTATAACATATTGACTTAAAATGAAATTAGCTGTCCATTATGGTGCAAGGCACACCTTGTTAGGGCTAAAGCTTGTTATAGTTTTGCATTTTTTCGCAGTAGATAACAAAATAGCTAATTTAATCATAAGCTAAGGTTCATCTTGCGACTTAATTCGACAGAGATTGCTTATTTGCTTAGTTGATTTGTCCAAATATGCGCTCAAATCTGGACAAAATCCGTGAACGTAGGCACAATTAGCCGCTAAAATTCATTTTAACCCGACAGTAGTGTGGTCATGGCGACAATTACCGTATTAAACGGCCCCAATCTTAATTTATTAGGTCTGCGCGAGCCTACTCTTTATGGTAATAAAACATTAACCGACATCAGGCAAAGCTTAGGGCAAATGGCAGCAGAATTAAACCATCAGCTACATTTTCATCAAAATAACGCCGAACATGAAATGGTAGACCTGATACATCAGGCCTACCACACCCAAGTTGACTTCATCATTATCAATCCGGCGGCATTTACCCACACCAGTATTGCCATTCGTGATGCCTTATTGGCAACTCGAATCCCATTTATTGAAGTACATTTATCAAACATATACGCCCGTGAGCCATTTAGACACCACTCTTATCTTTCCGATATAGCAGTTGGCGTTATTTGTGGGCTGGGTGCAATTGGCTACGAGCTGGCTTTACAAGCCGCCCATCAACACATAATCTTATTAAAAAACAACAAACACGAGAAATAAAACCGATGGACATTAGAAAAATAAAAAAATTGATCGAACTTTTAGAGGAATCGGGCATAGCCGAGCTGGAGATTAAGGAAGGCGAAGAAGCTATTCGTATCAGCCGTTATTCTGCCGCACCTACGCCAGTCGCTTATGCACCTGCTCAGGTTCACGCGCCAGTGAGTCAGGTTGCGGCTGTGACAATAGCCCCAGCAGAAGAGGCAATAACAGGACACATCGTCAAATCGCCTATGGTGGGGACTTTTTACCGGTCTGCTTCGCCTGGTACAAAGCATTTTGTAGAGGTCGGCCATTCGGTGAAATTAGGGGATACCCTGTGCATTATCGAAGCCATGAAGATTCTTAATCAGATCGAAGCGGACAAAAGCGGCACGGTCACCAAGATTTTGGTGGAAAATGCTGAACCTGTCGAATATGGTCAACCCTTATTCATCATTGAATAACATCTGGACGGGAAATCATGTTCGATAAGATAGTTATCGCCAACCGTGGCGAAATTGCACTGCGTATATTGCGTGCCTGTAGAGAGCTGGGAATCAAGGTTGTTGCCGTCCATTCCGAGGCTGACAGGGACTTAAAGCATGTCCGCTTGGCTGATGAATCCGTTTGCATAGGCCCTGCGGCATCCATTGACAGTTACCTGAATATTCCCGCTATTATCAGTGCAGCGGAAGTAACGGACGCGGAAGCCATTCATCCAGGTTATGGATTTTTATCAGAAAATGCCGATTTTTCCGAAAAAGTAAAACAAAGCGGCTTTGTGTTTATCGGACCTAATGCTGATACGATACGGTTGATGGGCGACAAAATTTCCGCCAAAAATGCCATGTTGGCAGCAGGCATTCCTTGTGTGCCAGGCAATAACGATCCGCTCGGTGATAATGCCAAGAAAAACCTCAAACTGGCACATGAAATCGGTTATCCGGTCATCATCAAAGCAGCGGGTGGTGGTGGCGGTCGTGGTATGCGTACCGTCCATACCGAAGCCGCGCTCATCAACGCTATCGCCATGACCAAAGCGGAAGCGGGAACCGCGTTCAACAATAGCACGGTGTACATGGAGAAATTCCTGGAAGATCCGCGCCATATCGAATTCCAAGTGATGGCGGATTCCCACGGCAATGCGATACATTTGGGCGAACGCGATTGCTCCATGCAGCGCCGCCACCAGAAAGTCGTGGAAGAAGCGCCAGCGCCAGGTATTACCGAAGAACAGCGCAAGCTGATTGGTGAACGCTGTGCTAAGGCCTGTATTGATATTGGCTATTTGGGTGCCGGCACGTTCGAGTTCCTGTATGAGAAGGGTCAGTTCTTCTTCATTGAGATGAATACCCGCGTGCAAGTTGAGCACCCAGTTACTGAGATGATTACCGGCTTTGATATTGTTAAGGAGCAACTCCGCATTGCCGCAGGTTTACCTTTGTCCCTCACGCAAGAGCAAGTAAGGTTTACCGGACATGCCATCGAGTGCCGCTTGAATGCGGAGGATCCACGGACTTTTATGCCCTGCCCAGGCACTATCGACCAATTCCACATGCCCGGTGGCCCAGGCATACGTTGCGAAACCCATATCTACAACGGCTACAAAGTCCCGCCGTATTATGATTCCATGATAGGTAAGTTGATAGCGCATGGTGAAGACCGCAAAAGTGCCATTGCACGGATGAACACTGCACTCAGTGAAATTATCATCGACGGCATTAAAACCAACATCCCGCTGCAACAGGATATTATGAATGACAGCGCCTTTACGGCAGGTGGGCAAAATATTCATTATTTGGAAAAGAAATTGGGTATAACCTGATTTTAATGCTTCGTAAAACCGCGCAATTCAGTCAAGATCCATGTTTTTTATATAGATAGCTTATGGCTTGGCATCAAATATCAGTCATTACTAACGAAGATACCGCGCCCAAAGTCGCCGATTATTTCAGCGATTTGGGTGCGGTATCGGTCACTTATATGGATGCCGAGGACGAACCGGTTTACGAGCCGGCAATCGGTGAAACTAAAATCTGGACGAACACGCGGGTTATTGCGCTGTACGAGTTAACTGCCGATCCAGCACAGATAAGAAGCCAAACGCTTAAGCATTTTCAACAAGATTCCCTAAAATATTGGGAGTTTGAGGTGATTGAAGATCAAGCTTGGGAACGTGCCTGGATGGAGCATTATCGCCCGATGAAATTTGCCGATAAGCTCTGGGTTTGCCCAACTGGGCAAGAGCAGCACGAAGCGAATACCGTATGTTTGATTCTCGATCCAGGTTTAGCATTCGGTACTGGAACGCACCCCACCACAGCGTTGTGTCTTGAATGGCTGGCGAGTCACGAGTTAGCTGGCAAAACCGTGGTCGATTATGGTTGCGGCTCAGGTATATTAGCTATTGCAGCATTATTGCTGGGTGCAGAACGCGCCTATGCAGTTGATATTGATCCCCAAGCGATCACAGCAACTGAAAGCAATGCCCAAAAAAATAATGTGCAGGATAAAATCGTGTGCTGTCTGCCGGAGCAGTTTTCGCTTGCTGATACAAAGGCTGATGTAGTTTTAGCCAATATCCTGGCGAAACCGTTGATTGAAATGGTCGGATTGATAACGGACTTGGTGGTTTCAAAAGGTCAACTCGTTCTATCGGGCATTTTGGCTGAACAGGCGGATTCTGTTATTGACGCTTATCATTCTTTTCTGCCGCTAAATAAGCCTGTGCAACAGGAGGATTGGGTGAGATTGACAGGCATTAAGCATTAATAAAGATGTTTACCCAATGTCCTGATTGCCGAAAAACTTTTCCGATTACGAAAAAGCAGTTACGCGGAAAAAAAGCACAGATATTTTGTGGCGATTGTAAAAAAAAGTTTAATGCGTTGACATTATTGGATGAGAAATCTACCGCATTAGTCACGGAAGCGAAAGCCGAATACATACCGAAAGCGGACTTTAATCAAAAGCCTAGTCCCAAAAGAATGCCTGAAATCAACCAGCATTCCATTACGGAAACCCTGAGCAAACTGCCCCCGCTGTTAGTTCGACAAAGCTCTCCTGAGGCTTTCGACCAGCCCCAGAACAACTCTGTCGAAGGGGATATTCAGGGCATTAGCAGCATTGTTAGCAAAATCAGATTCACTAACAGCAGCCCTGCGATAATCGAGCCTGCACCAGAGCGATTACCCTGGGAGGCTGAAAAAAAACCAGTTAACGTCAACTGGTTTGTAGGCTTTATTGCAGGTTCTCTACTTTTACTTGGGCAATTACTCTATTTCGAGAGTGGCAAGTTGAGCCAAAATACTTCCTATCGTCCCGCTTTGGAAAAGCTGTGTCGGTGGCTAGGTTGTCGTTTAGCAGATTACCAAAATCTTGATGAATTTGCTGTGTTACAAGGTTCTTTTAAACCTAATGGCGATAACACGATAACATTCAAGGCGGTTATCAATAATCAGGCAGCCTTCAAGCAACGCTTACCAAATATTAAACTGACCTTGCTCGATTACAACGAACAAATATTCGCGCAACGGATTTTTGATCCGAAAGACCATATCTCCGGTGTGGGTAAGCATTTGGCTATTGCACCTGATGCAACAGTGGCAGTTAGCTTAACTATTGCTGCGCCTAAAACCCCTATAGGGGGCTACAACTTTGACCTTATTTATTAACTAATGGCGCACGACGAAATTTATTTAAAGAAAAACGAGGACAAGCGTCTTAGACAAGGTCATTTGTGGGTATTCAGCAACGAGATTGATGTGGTTCGTTCGCCACTTGAGCCATTTACCGCTGGTGATTTGGTGCAGGTAAAAGCCAGTGACGGCAAAGTAATGGGTA
Organism: Methylomagnum ishizawai; assembly: GCA_945861705.1. Lineage (GTDB taxonomy): Bacteria > Pseudomonadota > Gammaproteobacteria > Methylococcales > Methylomonadaceae > Methyloglobulus. The sequence continues at coordinate 12,288 of CAMAVM010000028.1, forward strand.
CAGCCTACATCAATCCGCAAAGTTTGATTTGTGCTAGGTTGCTATCACGAAAAGGCAACTTTAAATGCGGAGTCAATTTTTTTAAGGAACGTATTGCCACGGCTTTGGTGTTGCGAGAAAAACTGTTCGACAAACCCTACTATCGACTGGTTTATGGCGAAAGCGATGGCTTGCCTGGTTTGGTGATAGACCGTTTTGGTTCTGTGCTGTCTGTGCAAATCACAACCGCAGGTATTGAAGTGCGGAAAGATAGCTTAATTACCGCGCTGATGGAATTGTTTTCTCCTACGGCAATCGTCCTGAAAAACGACAACAGCCAACGGCAACTGGAAGGCTTGGATTTGGAATCATGCGTCGTTCACGGTGAACTCCCAGAACCTTTGATAATCGAAGAAAACGGTGCGAAGTTCAAAATAGATATTTTGGGTGGACAAAAAACTGGCTGGTTTTATGACCACCGGAATAGCCGCGCACAGTTGGCTTCTATAGCGAAAAACCAGCGAGTATTGGATTTGTTTTCCTATACGGGTGCATGGGGCATCCCTGCCGCTTTGGGTGGAGCTACGGAAGTCGTGTGTGTCGATGCCTCAGAAGGCGCATTGGGCTTGGCGGCAGAAAATGCTGTACTCAATGGTGTTGAAAATAACATGCAATTCGTCCGCAGTGATGTCTTCGATTATCTCAAACAAGCGCGTCAAGACGGACAACTCTATGACATAATAGTGCTTGATCCACCGGCGTTGATTAAACGCAAAAAAGATTTCAAGCAAGGTTATGAAGCCTACCGCCGATTAAACCAGCTTGCGCTTCAGGTATTGGTAAAAAATGGCATTCTGATTTCAGCATCCTGCTCGTATCATTTAAGTGCCGAAAACCTGCACGAAATATTGCGTTCATCGGGACGGCATATTGACCGCCATCTGACGTTTTTTGCTTGCGGAGGGCAGGGCGGCGATCACCCAATTGATCCTGCGATACCGGAAACAGCCTATTTGAAAACTTTTTTTTGCACCGTCTCAGCCAGCCTATAAATCCTTGAGGCAACTTTGTGACCACGGTAAAATATGAGAAAAACTGCGATCTTTGCGGTTTAGCTGTGGAAATAAAAGGCTTTACCCTGAAAAACGAAAAAGAGTTGCTGTCTTTTTGCTGTGCAGGTTGCCAAAGTATTTACCAGTTAATCTACCTGAATCGTCCATCATCCGACATCCATCAAACCAACACTAATAAAGAGGAAAATTAAGTCAATGAAAGCATGTGATAGCTGTTCTAACCGCGTTGACATAGGCAAAAATCATAGTCAGATGCCTGTATGGCGTAGAACAATTGGCTTGTTTTTTGTCTATGCACCGATAGTCACATTACCGTTTATATTTGCCAGCGCGTATATGACTTATTTCCATTTGTGGATGGTCGGCGCTAAGAATGTCAAAAAATTTACGGATTATCTACCCGCTAAGGAAAGCCATCGCTACACTATGAAAAACCAGATTACGATGGAACCCAGTTTTGGCTTTAGCCTTTCGCAATATAAGCTGTATTGGATACTGAATTGCACGTGGTATTGTCCCGTTAGCGTTGCCGTTTTTGAGTGGCATGCTTATTTAGTCAAACTGGTCGAAAACTGGTGGTGTCCGTTTACCCATGAAAAAAAGGAAGGCTACAGCAATGCCAAGATAGACAAATCGTTCTGGCATATTTACCAAGAAGATGTTGTTAAGCTGGAAGCAGAAGACCGAGATAATCCGATCTGGAATGAAGATACCGATAAAGAAGCTAAGTAATTTCTTGTTAGCGAATCATGCAAATCGGCTCTTATCTCCTGCCCAATAACTTGATATTGGCTCCGATGGCGGGAATCAGTGATCGCCCGTTCAGAAGTATATGCAAAGACTTCGGTGCAGGTTTGGCGGTTTCCGAAATGGTGGCTTCCAATCCGGCATTACGTGATAATAAAAAGACATTACTGAAAGCCGACCATGAAGGTGAAACGGGCTTGCGTTCCGTGCAGATTGTCGGCACTGACCCGAAGCACATGGCCGATGCCGCGATTTACAATGTCCAACGTGATGCCCAAATCATTGACATCAACATGGGCTGCCCTGCCAAAAAAGTTTGCGCGGTGGCGGCAGGTTCGGCTCTTTTGCGCGATGCCGAATTGGTGAAAAGAATCTTGGATGCAGTGGTCAATGCAGTCGATGTTCCTGTTACGCTAAAAATCCGCACGGGATGGGATACTGAAAGCCGTAACGCGGTAGCCATCGCCCAAATTGCACAAGCTTCTGGTATTGCCGCCCTGACCATCCACGGACGGACTCGTGCCTGTAAATTTGAAGGACAGGCTGAGTACGAGACCATCAAGCAAGTCAAGCAAGCGGTCAGTATTCCCGTTATCGCCAATGGCGATATTGATTCTGCTGAGAAAGCCCAATTTGTGCTAGCTGTAACCGGTGCTGATGCGATTATGATAGGTCGAGCAGCACAAGGCAATCCGTGGCTTTTTAAAGAAATAGATTGCTTTATCAATGCTGGAAAAGTCATTGAAAAACCAACGATAAAAGAAATTTACCTGACATTAATTGCCCATCTTGAGAAACTTTACAGTTTCTACGGTGATGTGACTGGTGTTAGAATAGCTCGGAAACATATCAGTTGGTACTTCAAGCATCTGGATTTCATTAGCCAGGACATAAAGCAAACGATCAACCAAGCTACCCAACCGAACCAGCAGATGGTGCTGATACAGTCAGCATTTACCCTATAATAATAACGATAGTGCTGCAAACTATGGATACATTCGTGGAAAGCAATGAACTTATCGATGCAAACGATCATTTAGTTTTGTGTACGCCTTTGTGTGTGCATGTTAAACAGACGGTTTCGCGTTATCTGGAACAGTTAAACGGTCATGAGATAGTGGATTTGCACGCGATGGTAATGGGAGAAGTGGAAAAACCCCTTTTACAAGCAGCGTTGGAACACTCTGGTCACAATCAGAGTAAAGCAGCGAAGGCACTAGGATTAAGCCGTAGCACACTGCGGAAAAAAATGGATTTATACGGATTATCTTAAGAGAACAAAGCTGTCGCTAGTTTTGACCCTACCCCTCTATCTTTCTCATATCAGTTGTCATGAACAAAAAAATTACCCGCGCACTGGTCAGTGTCTCCGATAAAACCGGTATTGTGGATTTCTGCCGCGAACTCAGCGCATTAGGCATAGAAATCTTGTCAACGGGCGGCACCGCAAAAACGCTCACCGAACACCAGATCAAAGTGACTGAAGTGGCTGACTACACGGGTTTTCCAGAAATGATGGACGGCAGGGTAAAAACCTTGCACCCTAAAATTCACGGTGGCATTTTGGGCAGAAGAGGTGTAGACGATGACATCATGCAAGCCAACGGCATCCAACCGATAGACCTGGTTGTGGTCAACTTATATCCCTTTGAAAGCACCATTGCCAAGCCCGATTGTGATTTAGAAACGGCTATCGAAAATATCGATATTGGCGGACCTACCATGCTCCGTGCCGCAGCCAAAAATTATCGTGATGTGGCGGTGGTAGTCAATCCATCTGATTATGAAAAAACGCTTTCAGAATTAAAATCGGGACAAGGATTTTCAATTGAAACCCGATTTAATCTAGCACTAAAATGCTTTCAACATACCGCCCATTACGATACTGCCATCGCTACGTATTTGGGTAAGGTATCTCAAGATGAATTCCCCAAAACCCTGAATTTACAGTTTTATCACAAGCAATCCATGCGTTACGGCGAAAATCCGCACCAAAAAGGCGCTTTTTATGGCGAACTTAATCCGACATCGGGAACTATCGGTTCATCCACGCAACTGCAAGGCAAAGAACTCTCCTATAACAATATTGCCGATGCCGATGCGGCTTTGGAATGCGTCAAATCATTCACCCATCGGCCTACCTGCGTGATCGTCAAACATGCCAATCCCTGTGGTGTTGCTGAGGGCGATACGCTTTTAGAAGCCTACAATAAGGCATACACCACCGATCCTACCTCCGCCTTTGGCGGCATTATTGCTTTCAATCGAGAATTGGACAAAGACACGGCTACTGAGATCATTGGACGGCAGTTTGTGGAAGTGATTATTTCCCCGTCAATAAGTAAAGCAGCACAAACAGTTTTAGCGGAAAAAGCGAACCTGCGCGTTTTGCAATGCGGTGAATTTACTGAGCTTAAGCATGGTGTATTAGATTACAAAAAGGTCAGCGGCGGCTTATTGGTGCAAGATAAAGATTTGGGCGAAGTCAGTGCCGCCGATTTGACCGTGGTTAGTACCCGTCAACCCAGTGAAAGTGAGTTACAAGATATGTTGTTTGCCTGGAAAGTCGCTAAGTTCGTCAAATCCAATGCCATTGTTTATGCCAAAAATGGGCAGACGATTGGAGTCGGGGCAGGGCAGATGAGCCGCGTTTATTCAGCCAAAATCGCTGGCATCAAAGCCGCTGATGAAGGCTTGCAGGTAGCGTGTTCGGCAATGGCTTCCGACGCATTTTTCCCGTTTCGGGATGGCATTGATTCCGCCGCCGCAGCGGGCATTACCGCCATCATCCAACCTGGTGGATCGGTGCGAGACAATGAAGTTATCGCAGCGGCGAATGAACATAATATCGCAATGGTATTTACCGGAATGCGGCATTTTAGGCATTAAAATTAGGCTAAAGGCGCAAGGCACAAAACAGCTACGCCTTTCACCTTGAACCCTGAACTTTGTACTCTGAACCTAATTCATGAAAATCTTAATAGTTGGTAGCGGTGGGCGTGAACACGCCTTGGCTTGGAAAGTTAAGCAGTCTCGTAAAGTTGAGAAAGTCTTTGTCGCGCCCGGTAATGCTGGGACGGCATTGGAAACGGGCGTGGAAAATGTGGCAATTGCTGCGACGGATATACTTGGGCTGCTGGTATTTGCAAGGCAAGAACAAATCGACCTCACCATTGTCGGTCCTGAAGTCCCGTTAACGATGGGTATAGTTGACAGCTTCATACAGGCTGGATTGCAATGTTTTGGCCCCACAGCCCAGGCGGCGCAACTGGAAGGTTCCAAAAGTTTTTGTAAGGATTTTATGGTCAGGTACAACATCCCGACTGCCAAATACCAAAGCTTTACCGATCAAGATCAAGCAATCGCTTATATAAAAGCCCAAGGTGTGCCGATTGTGGTAAAGGCAGACGGCTTGGCGGCCGGCAAAGGCGTTGTGGTGGCGCAGACCGAACAGGAAGCCATTAATGCCGTAGAAGATATGCTTTCAGGCAACGTCTTTGGGTCTGCCGGAAGTCGAGTAGTCATCGAGGAATTCCTGCAAGGCGAAGAAGCCAGTTTTATCGTGATCGCAGACGGCAAACAGGCCTTGGCTATGGCAACCTCGCAAGACCACAAGGCACGAGATAATGGCGATCAGGGTCCTAATACCGGTGGAATGGGGGCTTATTCGCCTGCACCTGTAGTCACTCCTGAGATACATCAGCGTGTCATGCAAGAAGTCATTGCACCGACCTTGCAAGGTATGGCGGAAGACGGCAATCCTTATACGGGCTTCTTGTACGCAGGTTTGATGATTTCCCCTGATGGTGCCATCAAGGTGCTGGAATACAATTGCCGTTTCGGCGACCCCGAAACTCAGCCCATTATGATGCGCTTGAAAAGCGATCTTGTGGAATTATGTGAAGCGGCACTGGCTGGCAAACTCGATAAAACTACCAGCGATTGGGACGACCGGGCGGCACTAGGTGTCGTCATGGCGGCAGGCGGTTATCCTGATACCTATCAGCAAGGCGCGGTGATTAAAGGTTTACCGGAACAGGAAATGGACGATGTCAAGGTGTTTCACGCGGGTACACAAACACGAGACGATATCATCGTAACCGCCGGAGGCCGCGTCCTGTGTGTCTGTGCTTTAGGCGATACGATAAAGGAAGCCCAAACCAAAGCCTATCAACAGGTAAAAAATATTCGTTGGGATAATGCTTATTATCGGACGGATATTGGTTTTAAGGCGGTAAGGTAAAGCCATTTCATAATGGCTGAGGATTGTAGCCATTTTGAAAACGCAATAATTTTGGGTGATTTGAGCCGCGATAAGCCCTCGATGCAGTTAAATAATTTCAAATGAGCTGAATTCAACTTCATTCACCTGTAGTTCAATGAGTTCGACGTGATCCACCCGCGCCGTAATCGGGCCTTTGTGACACCATTGAATGAAGGATTCCAAGGTATCTGCCTCAGCTTGTACAATAATTTCGACCCGACCATCTTCCATGTTTTGCACCGATCCTTTTACACCTAAATCCTGAGCTTTATTTTTGGTAAATCGGCGAAAGTAAACGCCTTGAACTCGACCAGTAACTCGGATTTTAACGGTACGATTCATGCTGAATCCTCCAGCAATAATGGATTTTGGGATTGCGGCTAAAGTCTTCAGGTATGGTTTTTGCGGTTATATCCTCAATTTTGAGTTCCGTCAATCCAGCTTTATCTAATGTAAATCGCCGAAAATTGGTGGAAAAATAGAGGATTCCTTGGGGAGCTAATAAGGTAACCGCTTGCTTGATTAAGAAGGCATGGTCTTTTTGTATATCGAATACGTCGCTCATACGTTTTGAGTTAGAAAAAGTCGGCGGGTCGAGAAAAATCAGGTCATATTGCCTGGGGTGAGCATGTTTTGCTTCCTCATCCAGCCATTCCAGGCAATCGGCCTGGATAAATTCATGTTTGCCGTTGGTAGTGTTTAATGCCAGATTTGCCTTTGCCCAATCGAGATAAGTATTGGACATATCCACCGTAGCCGTAGCCGTTGCGCCGCCAACTGCGGCATGGACTGTTGCGCTGCCGGTATAAGCAAACAGGTTCAGGAAACGCTTACCTTTTGCTTGCTGCTGGATCAGTAAGCGGATAGGGCGGTGATCCAAAAATAAACCGGTATCCAGATAATCTTCAAAATTGACCTGCAACTTGCAGCCGTGTTCTTCAATGATATGGAAATGCCTGTTATCACCCAGTTTTTGGTATTGATCGGTATTTTTCTGCTTGCGGCGTATTTTTAAAAATACATGGTTAGATGCAACGCCTAAGACTTTGGGGATTTCTGCAAGCAGTTCAGCCAGCCGTTGATTGGCTTTAAACGGATCAATGGTTTTGGGTGGATCGTATTCCTGGACATTTATCCAGGTTTCTTTGCCTTGGTACAAGTCGATAGCGACGGCGTATTCGGGTAAGTCGGCATCGTAAATTCGATAGCAATTGATGTTATTTATGTTTTTCCAAGAGGCTAGTTTTTTCAGGTTTTTTTGTAAGCGGTTGGCGAAGCTTACCGCTCCCAACTCACGCCCCTCGCCTACATCCCTGTAGGCGAAACTTACCGCTCCCAATTCACACCCCTCACTTATATCTGTATTGGCGGTGGCTTCTATCCTAGATTCGCGTCCTTTGCTTACTTTGGTTTCAGCTTCAATTTCATCTTGATGGGCTGTTATCGTTTCGTTTATCTGGGTAATCCGTTCTTCTGCGGATTTGGGTTTAGGGATGAAAAATGCAGCTTCTTCAATCGTCATCCGCAGTAATTTACATTCCAATGCGCCGTTGTAAAAAGTGACGGGTTTTTGCGAACGGATACCTAGACGAAAACCTAATTCGGGATTGCTGATAATCATCGCCACTTGCCAATGATTAAAATGTGCTTTTAACGAATCGCCAAATTTTTTGTACAGATCGGCAGTTTCTTGCTCATCACCTAAGCGTTCGCCGTAAGGTGGGTTGCAGATAACCAAGCCTAGTTTCCAGCTTAAGGCTGGTGAAGCATCGCCTATATCGCGGCATTCAAGATGGATTTTGTTCTGTAACTCAGCGTTAGCAATATGGGTAAGAGCCGTGTTGATGTTGCGGCTGTCCTTATCGAAGCCGACAATCATCGGTAACTGCTTTATGCCAGCGGTTTTGCGTTGCAGCGCTTCAAACAGCAATGCTTTCCAGCAATCCGCGTCATGTTTTTTCCAGCCGATAAAGCCGTAATAATCCCGTAGCAAACCCGGCGCATAATCAGCGGCGATCATCGCACCTTCCACCAATAAAGTCCCTGAACCGCACATGGGGTCGATCAAGGTGCCGTTTTGTTTTGCTATATCAGGCCAACGACTACGGATTAGCAACGCAGCCGCCAGATTCTCCTTGATGGGAGCCTTGATGGTGGTGTCACGATAACCACGGCGGTGCAAGCTTTCTCCCGACAAATCCAGGCTTAATACAGCCGTTTCGCCGTTCAAGTTGACATTGATCCGAATATCGGGCTGTTCCGTGTTGATATTAGGGCGTTTTTCAAACTTTGCCCGCATCTGGTCAACGACAGCATCCTTGGCCTTTAATGCGCCAAAATGGGTGTTGTTGATTGCCTGTGAATTCTTCGCATTAAAGGTCACCGCAAAGCTGCCTTCTGGCTTTAGATGTTCAAACCAGTTGATTTTCTGTACGCCCTGATACAGGTCGTCCTGGCTTGTAACCTTGAACGTGCTGAGTTGTAGCAATACCCTGTTGGCGATTCTCGACCACAAGCAGATCCGGTAAGCGGTAGCTAAATCGCCCTCAAAATATGCGCCAGCAATGGTTGATTTAACCTTGTCACAACCCAGCGAGCGTAACTCATCCGCGAGGATGTCTTCCATTGCTTTTGGGGTAGTGGCGAAAAGTTGGTATGTAGACATCGGTAAAATAGAAAAGCCTTGCTTCTGGCAAGGCTTTAAACAGGAGTTATGTGGACAAAATTATCCCGTTATTGTGAAAACTATAACGCCAATTAATTGATTTTTATCAGTTCAACTTCAAAAATCAGGGTTTCATTAGGGCCGATAGCGCCACCTGCACCGTTTTCGCCATAGGCTAGGGTTGAGGGGATATAAAACTTATATTTTGCGCCTTCGGTCATCAGTTGCACGCCTTCTGTCCAACCTGGGATAACGCCATTTAACGGGAAAGAAGTGGGTTCGCCTCGGCTGTAGGAGCTGTCAAATTCCTTGCCGTCCAAAGATGTCCCTTTATAGTGGACTGTTACATTGTCAGTGGCAGCAGGGTGAGCCGTGCCTTTGCCTGGAGTCAAAACCTCGTACTGCAAGCCACTCGCAGTGGTTTTCACATTAGCTTTTTTGGTATTTTCAGCCAGGAATTTCTCGCCTGCGGCTTTATTTTCTTCTGGGGAGGCAGCATTGGCGAGTGAAAACATGGTTAGTCCTATGGCAATAGCAAAGATAGCGGAAAGAATTTGAATATGAGTTTTTTGCATTTTAATCGACCTCTTAATTAATAAATGAAAAGCACATTATAAACGCCTACGCTTGTTGGAAAAGTCTTTATTTGACGATAAGACCAGGAAAGCCTGTGATGTAAAACTTTGTCAAATCAATCCTTCACCCAACCATCCCGCAACGTCACCGTGCGGTTGAATACCAGTTTGCCGTTCCCACTATCTTTTGCATCGAAGCAAAAATAGCCTGTCCTTTCAAATTGGTAGCGGCTATCGGCTGTGGCTTTGCCTAGACTGGCTTCGATGCGGCAATCGCTAAGAATTTGTAATGAATCAGTATTTATCGCATCCAGAAAGTTGTCTTCATTGTCGGGATTCGGAACGGTAAATAGGCGGTCATAAAGCCTTATTTCGGTTGGCAGACTATGTTGTTCGGAAACCCAGTGGATTACGCCTTTCACCTTGCGACCTTCGGGGTTTTTGCCGAGCGTGTCTGGATCGTAAGTACAACGCAGTTCGATGATATTGCCTTCATCATCTTTCACGACCTCGTTGCATTGGATAACATAAGCACCGCGCAGCCGGACTTCGCCACCTTCTACCAAGCGTTTAAACTTAGGCGGCGGACAAGCGGCAAAATCATCTTGTTCAATCAAGATCACCTTGCTAAACGGCACATCGCGGTTACCGAGTTCTGGCTTTTGCGGATGATTGCTGATGATGAGTTGCTCGGTTTTGCCGTCTGGGTAATTATCAATCACCAGCCGTAACGGATTTAACACCGCCATCGCCCGTGCTGAGTTCTCATTCAGGTCTTCACGGATGCAATATTCCAGCACCGACATTTCTATCCATGAATTTTGTTTGGTCAGGCCGATACGCTCACAAAAATCACGGATTGCTTTTGGTGTAACACCTGCCCTGCGTAGTCCGGCAATAGTTGGCATTCGGGGATCATCCCAGCCATTGACGTGCTTCTCCATCACCAGTTGATTCAGTTTGCGTTTACTGACGATGGTATATTCCAGTTGCAAACGGGCGAACTCAATCTGTTGCGGATGGCAGGGGGTATCTAGTTGTTCTAATACCCAATCGTACAACGGACGGTGGTCTTCAAACTCCAGCGTGCATAAGGAATGGGTAATGCCTTCCAGCGCATCAGAAATGCAATGGGTGTAATCGTACATGGGATAGATGCACCAGGTATCGCCAGTACGATGGTGATGCACACGGCGAATTCGGTAAATGGCAGGATCGCGCATATTGATATTGGGCGATGCCATGTCGATTTTTGCACGTAACACATATTGCCCGTCGGCAAACTCACCTGCCCGCATCCGCCTGAACAAGTCGAGATTTTCTTCTATAGAGCGGTTGCGGTCTGGGCTAGGCTTGCCGGGTTCGGTCAGAGTGCCACGATAAGCCCTGATTTCTTCAGCCGATAAGCTGTCCACATAAGCCTGACCTTGCTGGATGAGTTGTTCGGCATATTGATAAAGTTGCTCGAAATAATCGGAAGCGTGGTACAAGCCATTCCATGCAAATCCCAACCACTGCACATCACGCTCGATGGATTCCATGTATTCGATACTTTCTTTTTCAGGATTGGTGTCGTCAAACCTGAGATTGCACGTACCGTTATTTTCAGCGGCAATCCCAAAGTTCAAGCAGATGGATTTGGCATGACCAATATGTAGATAGCCGTTTGGTTCTGGCGGAAAGCGGGTGGCGACTTTGCCATTGTGCTTATTGGTTTTAAGATCGTCGGCAACAATGTGGCGAATGAAATTGGCTGGGGTTTGCGTATCGTTAATGGACATGGATTCTACGTGTTGGTATAGGTTATCTGCAAGAATACCTGAAAAGCTTGTCGAGTCAGATTTTTTAATAGCATTGGCAGGAATACTACTGGATTTGACTATTTCAGTAAAGCCGAGGTATTAGGGTATTATCAGGCTTTCGGGTAGTGAAGTTGCTAGGTAATACTACTCATCTAACATTCAGCGAGTAACATCTTATGAAACAAACAACCTGGTATTCAAGGTTTGCCAAAGCTTCTTCACGATTTTGTGGTCGGCCTATCGTATTTGTGCTTTCCGTAGCAACCATTCTGCTCTGGATAATCACAGGGCCTATGTTCAATTACAGCAATACCTGGCAATTGGTTATCAATACAGCGACGACGATTATTACATTCTTGATGGTTTTTCTCATTCAAAGCACCCAAAACCGCGATACGGAAGCCATTCAAATCAAATTGGATGAATTAATCAGGGCAACTAAGGGAGCGCACAACGCCTTGTTAGATATTGAGGAGCTTGAGGAAATTCATCTCGATGCCTTTAGGGTAAAATACGAAGCATTGGCTGAATTAGCCAGAAGAAATGTTGAAAGCGGTATTTTAGATACCGATACGCCTGATATGGGTGATTAAGTCAGCAGTAATCAGGACGATTACAACGGCGGTTGCTGAGTGCCAGTAAGGTTGATTTGTACGCTATCTCCAACTGATAGCATTCCTAAACCATCGTGCAGGGCATTTTGCCCAAAATAAACCTTATGCTGCCATTTTCTGAGGCGGTTGAGCGTGGTGAGTGGTTCTTTGCCAGTTTTACCTGTTGCTGGGTCAATAGTTGGCACAGAACAGCGCGAGCAGGGTTTAGGTAAGCGAAAGCCGATAGTACCGATGGTAATTTGCCGCCAAAAATCTTCGTCAAAAGCATCACAGCCCGAAACTACCAAATTAGGACGGAAACGAGCCATAGCTAAATTGATCTGCATGGCTTTATTTAATGCGACCAGCGAATTTTCAGAAATCAGCAGGAAAGGAAAACCATCGGAAAGTGCAGTTTGATCTTCTGGGTTGGCAAAGTCAGGATTAACAGGGCGAATGGCAGCATCCGGTTGGTAGACCAGTCTGCATTCTATTTGCAGAAAACAGCTAAACCAAGCATCCGCCTCGAAAGATACGGTGATGGTATCGACGTGATCGTGCCAGATCGTGCTATTGATAATGTCGCCCATCGTTGGTTCTAGCGGCAAGGATAAATCGTCCATGCCTGGTGCAGACAGGATAAGCTCACTGTCAGTCAGTGTGGTTTTTATCAACGCCATTCGTGGCAAACGGCGTTGGCTGAGGAATTGCCGTTCTGCATCAATCAACATCCACTTTCTATCGTACTTAAAGCCCGTTGCTACCACCTGCCATCTCGTTACCCGTATGCCAGCAAGTGACTTGACCGGATAGATATACATATCGCTGAGTACGAGGTTTGTCATGGTGGTTTAGCTGATTAAGTGGCAAGCAAGCGGATGAGCTAAAATACAGATTCGGGTTATAAAACGAGGGATTACATGCTTATGTAAAGGATAATTTACGTTGCGTTGCCAGTAATTTATCAGCCAGTTTATTATTGACCTTATCAAATTTGATGCCGTAAATAATGACATTACCTTGGGTTTTACGCACAACTTTACTGGGAATTTCAAATTCTTTGAAGTCGGTAAAACGTATCGTTAAAGAAACCGGCTTATTGATGGGCAATTTTAGGTTTGTTGCAATCATCACACCTCTGCTACTAATATCAATCAGCTTTACCGACGTATCTTGGTTTGCAAAAGTGAAATCAAACATGCCGATTTTCCGCAGCGTAACGCCAATATCACTTCTGACATAACGTATACCCATACGTCTATTGGTTTTGAATGGAGCAGACGCGCTACTTTTAGACCAATGTTCGTCAGTTTGTACTGGATTTGTAGGTTTCGACATGAATAGTGAAAGCGTTTTATAACGAAGTTATTGTTAGTATCGACCCTAAAGTGATATTTTTCAAATGTTAAGGCGAGATTTGACGATTATAATAAAAAAATATGTTCAATCCGTTAGAATAAATGCTGTTTATTCATTAATGCTTACCCGTGAAAATGCGCTCGATTAAGATGTTACCTCGATTAGCTTGGATTATCTTCATTATTTTTCAGCTAGTTGCTTCAAATTTCTTGTTTGCAAAAGGCAAGCAAGTCATCAAAATTGCTTACCTGACCCAAACCCAAAAAGTACGTCCTGTGTTATCTAATCTTGATCCAGTTATCGAAAACAAAGGCGTTTTAGGGGCGGAACTGGCAATTGAAGATAACAATACAACCGGTGAATACACCAAACAGAAGTTTTTCCTGGAGAAATTCATCATTCCGGTGGACGGGAATGTTGTAGATACTTTTAACAAACAAATCGCCAAAAAATATGCCTTTGTGGTTACCAATTTAGCATCCGATGTAACCAATAAAGTCGCTGATTTAGATGCAGCAAAAGCCATTTTGCTGTTTGATGTCGCGACCATCGATGATGCCTTACGTAACCAGGATTGCCGTGCGAACGTGTTGCACCTGTTGCCCAGTCGCGCCATGCGTGCCGACGCACTCGCCCAGTACATGATGAAAAAACGCTGGACGAAGTGGTTTTTGGTTGTCGGCAACACAGAGGAAGATAAACTATATGCTGAAGCCACAAAGCGCGCCGCCAAAAAATTCAACATGAAGATTGTCCAGGAAAAAACCTGGGAACATACCTTTGATGCACGGCGAACCGCACAATCCGACGTGGCTGTTTTTACCCAGCTTGATGAGGATTACGAGGTATTGGTGGTTGCCGATGAGCAAGGCGAGTTTGGTGAATACCTGGATTACCGTACCTGGATTCCACGACCTGTTATCGGAACACAAGGCTTAGTAGCAACCTCATGGCATCGGGCGCATGAACAATGGGGCGCGACGCAGATTCAAAACCGCTTCAAAGAAAAAGCAGGGCGGTGGATGGAAGAACAGGATTATGGTGCTTATCTGGCAGTCCGGGCGATTGGCGAAGCGGCAACCCGTGCAAAATCAAATGAATTGAAGCCTATTAAGGATTACTTGTTGAGTGACCAATTCGCTTTGCAAGGTTATAAGGGTACATCCTTATCATTTCGATCTTGGGATCATCAATTGCGTCAACCGGTGTTGTTAGCTGCGCCTCGGTCTTTAGTTGCGGTTGCTCCGATTGAGGGCTTTTTGCATCCCAAAACCGAGCTGGATACGTTGGGCTACGATCAACCAGAAACAGAATGTAAATGGAGTAAAAGCGGTGAATAAGCAGATTTTAAGTGCTATTTTGTTGATATTAGCGGCTTCTGCACAAGCCGAAACCGTATTCGTCACCTTGGAAAAAGACAATGCCCTGGCGATTGTCGATCCGATAGCAGGCGAACTGATTAAAACTGTGGAAGTCGGACAGCGTCCAAGAGGTATTGCCATTAGTCCCGACAATAAAGTGATATACATTGCTACCAGCGACGACAATATCATCAAAATGATCGACACTGAAACCCTGAAAGAAATCGGGACGCTGCCTTCTGGCGACGATCCAGAAACGTTCGCGCTCAATCCTAAAGGTGACACGCTCTATATCTCCAACGAGGATGATAGCAGGGTGACGGTGATGGACATCGCTAAAAAAAAGGTCATCAAGCAGATTCAAGTGGGCGTAGAGCCAGAGGGCATTACCGTTAGCCCTGATAGCCGCTGGGTTGTCAGCGCGTCTGAAACAACTAATATGCTGCATTGGATTGATGCCAAAACCAACATAATTGTCGAGAATACACTGGTCGATGCACGTCCCCGTGCCGTTACATTTACCTCGGACAGTAAGTTTGCTTGGGCAACTTCCGAGATGGCGAGTAGCTTGTCGATTGTGGATGCCAGCACCAAACAGATTGTAAAACGCATTACGTTTGAGGTTCAGGGCGTGACCAAGGATAAAATACAACCCGTAGGTGTTGTTATCGACAAGGAAAACAAGCGTGGCTATGTGGCTTTGGGGCCAGCCAACCGTGTTGCTGTTATTAATGCCAAAACTTACGAAGTCGAAAAGTATTTGTTGGTGGGGCAGCGGGTGTGGAATCTGGCGTTTTCGCCCGACCAAAAACGCTTATATACGACGAATGGAGTAAGTAACGATATATCCATTATTGATCTCGATAACCTAACGGTAACTAAATCGCTAGGTGTAGGTAATTATCCCTGGGGGGTTGCCGTTAAGCCATGAGCCAGCCTTTACGACAAACCAATAGCAAAGAAATAGCTTTATCTATCGAAGATTTGAGCTTTTCTTACAGCGGCAAGAAAGCCTTAGATCAAGTGAGTTTTGACATCCAATCGGGTGAATGTACAGTATTGTTGGGTCCGAATGGGGCAGGGAAAAGCACCTTATTCGCCCTGATTACCCGTTTATATGATGCTCGTAGTGGAAGAATCGAGTTATGTAGGTTTGACATCAAAAAGCAAACGAGTAAGGCCTTGGCAAGATTGGGCGTAGTATTCCAGCAATCCACCTTAGATATGGATCTGACGGTAATGCAGAATCTGGGCTATCACGCGGCCTTACATGGTATGGGGCATAAGCTCGCCAAGCAGCGCATCCAAGAAGAATTGGAACGGCTAAATATGTATGATCGCCGTAAGGAGAAAATCCGCCAACTGAATGGTGGACATCGGCGGCGAGTCGAAATTGCCAGGGCTTTGTTGCATAAACCGTCCCTGTTGTTGCTAGACGAACCGACGGTCGGTCTTGATGTGCCTAGTCGCCAGGATATTGTCGAACATGTACATAGTTTAGCTAAGGACGACAACATCGCCGTGTTATGGGCAACGCATTTAATTGACGAAATTTATCCCGATGACCGCGTCATTATTTTGCATAAAGGTCAGGTAAAAGCGACTGGAACAGTTGATGATGTCCTGCAACAAACCGCAACATCAAGCATTAAGGATGCTTTTTATGTGTTAACTCAGGGGCTTCAAGGATGAAAATTCTGCATTATTGGCGTGCGATGTGGGGCATCATCTGGCGCGAATGCTGGCGTTTTGTCACCCAACGCGAGCGCTTTGTGTCTGCATTGGTCAGGCCTTTGGTCTGGTTGTTCATTTTTGCGGCGGGGTTCAGGTCTGCATTGGGATTGGCGATCAGTCCGCCGTATGAAACCTATATCCTCTACGAAGTCTACATCGTGCCGGGATTATGCGGCATGATCCAGCTATTCAACGGAATGCAAAGCTCGCTTTCTATGGTTTACGACCGCGAAATGGGCAGTATGCGGATTTTGCTAACCTGCCCCCTGCCGCGCTGGTTTTTGCTGTTGTCCAAATTGCTCGCAGGTACAGCAGTTTCCGTGCTGCAAGTCTATGTATTTCTGGGGATCGCTTGGTGCTATGACATTCGTCCGCCATTACAAGGATATGGCTGGATTTTGCCAGCGTTAGTCTTATCGGGTTTGATGTTAGGCGCGTTGGGGTTGTTGTTATCGTCTTTCATTAAACAATTGGAAAACTTCGCAGGTGTGATGAATTTTGTGATTTTTCCGATGTTCTTTATGTCCACCTCGCTTTATCCCTTATGGAAAATTAAGGAGTCCAGTGCCTTACTGCACCGACTTGCACAATACAATCCATTTTCCCAAGCCGTTGAGTTAATTCGCTTTGCTTTGTATGGTCAGTTTAATCAACATACCTTTATCTATACGCTAGTCGCTTTTATTGTATTTATGACGCTGGCAATCTTAGGTTATAATCCGTCCAAAGGGATGATGACTAGAAAAGGGGGGGCAGGATGAGTCCAGGCTACGAAAACATTCCAAAAAAACTAGGTATCAGTGTTTTTATGGCTAAATCATAAGGATCAACAATCATTACGGTGAATAGGTGAAAAATTCTTTTTTTCTTGTTATTCCAGCACAAGAAACCCGACCTGAACGGCTAAAATTATTTGAGCCAAAGGCTTTGGAGCAGTGGCTATTTGAGCTGCCAACGGCTAATCCTAGTTTGGCAACGCGGTTGATTCAGGACTTCATCACCGATTTTAATGCACTTAAAATGCCGTTTCAGTTACGCTTGGATGCGTTGGAGCTGATGCGTCCCAAAGTGCTTATTATGGAAGATTATCTTCGTTCCAGATTGATAAGGACGGCTTTCCCCAAAGAAGACAATGACTTAAAAATACTTCAAGTATTGGCTTCGATAGAGCGGGAATTCACGATTGGCTACTGGATAGTCCTGAAAGAACTCACACATCGGCAAGTCAGTTGGTTTCAGGGGAAAAGTTTGGCGTTGGCTCTGCAACGCTGCATCAAAGGCTTGAGTAGTGTGGTTGTAAGCCACTTTATTATGGGCTTACCGATTCCTGATTGGGTTTGGATAGACTTACATTCGCTGTTTAAGCTGAGTGTAAAATCAAAAAAAGATAACGTAAAAGTACCCGACCTCACCAATCATATCAATAAGGCTAGCACTCCAGAAGAATGTTATCGTCAGGTGCTGTTGCTTTGTTTATCCAGACCCACAGGCTTGCTACAAAAAGAAATTCCCCTTGTGTACAGTTTTATTGAAAGCTTATTTCCCTTCTTAGATTCAACTCATAAGTGCAATTCATTTTAACGTGATTGAAAGAGGTTAGCTGATATAGTTCAAGGCTTTTTCAATCCGACCAAAGATGAGGAAGCTTATGAAAGGTTATAAACAGCTAACCCAGATACAAAGATACCAGATTG
>CAMAVM010000029.1 GCA_945861705.1 Methylomagnum ishizawai
CCGGTGTTCGGGCTGTGGCCTATGGCGATGAATACACCGTGTACGTCCACGCCTTTGGTCGAGCCGTCTTGGGTGTTTTTCATTCTAAGCCCAGTAACGCCCATGTCGTCGCCTAATACTTCGTCTAGGGTGTGATTCCAAACAATCTCAACATTGCCGTTTTTGGCTTTTTCCAGTAATTTGTCAGACAAGATTTTTTCGGAACGGAATTTGTCTCGACGATGAATGACGGTGACTTTTGAGGCGATATTGGAGAGATATAAGGCTTCTTCAACGGCGGTATTGCCGCCGCCAATGACGGCTACTTCTTTGTTTCGGTAGAAAAAACCGTCACAGGTGGCGCAGGCGGAAACGCCTTTGCCTTTGTAGGCTTCTTCGGATTCAAGACCTAAGTAACGTGCGGATGCGCCGGTGGAGATTATCAGGGCATCGCAAGTGTATGCCCCTGCATCGCCGGTCAGTTTGAACGGCTTGGCCGATAAATCCGCCGTATGAATGTGGTCGAATATAATTTCGGTATCAAAGCGTTCGGCATGACGGCGCATTCTGTCCATCAATTCAGGACCTTGTAGACCTTCAACATCGCCCGGCCAATTATCGACATCGGTTGTGGTCGTCAATTGTCCGCCCTGCTCTAAACCGGTAATCATAACTGGCTTCAAGTTGGCTCTTGCTGCATACACGGCAGCGGTGTAACCGGCAGGACCTGAACCTAAGATTAGCAGTCGGCAGTGTTTGGGGGTGGGCATTATTATTTCTCCTAGTACGTAAAGTAGTTATATATGCGGATGGGCTGGGTTATTGACTCGACGTAGACTCCTAATTTCATAAAGCTCCACCATATTAGCGCATTAGTGAAACTCAGAAAGCGGGATTATGGAGATCGGGCTTAATTAAAGACTCAATTTTATCCGACCACTCATTCACTGGTCGAGATAAACTTACTTCGGTGGCTGTAATAAATCGCTATCGCTGATTAACTTTACCTATTGGCTAGGCTTTTCGAAGCAGCGAGGAAGCATTGAATAATCCCTTCTACAGACTAAGGTGAACAGTAGCTTGCTCTATTTTCTTAAAGTGAGTAACTAGAAAGCTATCTGGCTTATCTTTCAATCCATTCGTAAAGCTCAGTTAACGCTGGATCGCATTTACAGCAGCCTGTGCCGCATGAAGTACCTGATGGCAGTTTTCTGACGTAACCTTTAGTGATCCATTTGCTTAACATGCCGCGCAAGGCATCAGCATCAACATTAAAGCGCATTTCCATGTCTTTTAGTGCTACGCGCTTTTGCTCTTTAAGATAGCCCCGCAAATCCGATAATATCATTGCATAGCCTCCTTTACCTGTACGGTGCGCGTGGTTCTTCCTAGCAACCAAAGTCCGAACAACACGGAAATAAACGCCAGTATTAAGCCCACTATCCAAGCCAGGGAATACTCAGGATGTTGGCTATAGGTCATTGTTTGATAAAAGATGGTCGCGGTTATATAAGCTATTCCGGTCGTCCAAAGCACGACAAAACCTGCCCAGTTGAGGTTGGTTTCCCTGAAAATGGCTGCGGTCGCGGTAACGCAAGGCGCGTAGAGCAGGATAAACAACAGGTAGGCGAATGCGCCCGTCTTGCCATCAAAACTCTTCTGCATGGCGGCATAAGTGGCGGTTTGGACTTCCTTGATGTCTTCCACGTTATCTAAATTCAACCCCAATGGATCCAGAATATTGTTAGCTATTTTTTTGAGATTTTCGGGGACACTCTTACAAGCAGCAAGCAAGGCTATGCTGAGATTAAAAGCCGGTTTCTCTATAGATTCGCCAGTCGCTGCGCCCATCTGTCCATACAAAGCATCCAAAGTGCCAACAACGGCTTCTTTTGCCAGTACTCCAGTGAAAATACCTACGGTAGCAGGCCAATTATCGTTGCTTATGCCCATCGGCTTAAATAGCGGCGTAAGACTTTTCCCGATTGAGCTTAGTACGGATTTATTGCTGTTTTCGTGACCCAATGTGCCATCCGTACCTAAGGCATTAAGGAAATTCAACACCAACACCATCGGCACAATTACTCTGCCAGCATTGATCAGGAAAGATCGCAACCGATCCCAGGTTCTCGTCAATACTCCCCGTATGGTTGGCAAATGATACGTAGGAAGCTCCATAATGAACGGCATCGACTCACCCTTAAATAAGGTATGGCGCATAATCAATCCAGTCAAAACAGCAACTGCAATCCCTAAAAGATATAAGCCAAACACCATGTTTTGCCCGCCGGTCGGAAAAAAGGCTGCGGCAAATAAAGCATAAACAGGCAAGCGTGCGCCACACGACATAAACGGGTTCATTAGATTGGTAAGAATCCTGTCCCGTCGGCTTTCTAATGTCCGTGTCGCCATAATGGCAGGGACATTGCAACCAAAACCGACGATCATGGGTACAAATGACTTGCCAGGCAAACCAATCATTCGCATGAATCTATCCATCACAAACGCAGCTCTCGCCATGTAACCGGAATCTTCCAGTGCTGATAAGAACAAGAACAGGAAGCCGACAATCGGGATAAAGGTAGCAACCACTTGCACCCCGCCACCTGCACCATTGGCGATCAATACGATTAGCCAAGGCGGTAAATTCAGTTTGGCAAGCTGTTCTCCTAAACCATCAACTAAAAACGCACCGACGACTTGATCGAAAAAATCAATAAACGCGCTACCCATGTTGATGGTGAACATGAACATCGCGTACATGACCAGTAAAAACACGGGAATGCCCAGAAATCGGTTCAATACGATACGGTCAATCTTATCTGTGGTGTGCCTGCCAACATCAGTTAATCGACAAACAGCGGATTGCGTGAGTTGGTTAACGAAGCCATAACGCGCATCAGCAGCCAATATGTCAATTTCATCATCGGTTTCTGCTTCGACCCTGTTTTGTAATTCTGAAACCAACGGCAATATGACAGGATTTGCGATTTGTTTAGCTAAGGTATCGCCTTCTAATAAGCGAATCGCCAACCAACGTAAATCGCACGATTTCTGGTGAACCGTAAGTTTAAGTGCCGCCGAAAGTTCGTTAATCGCTTGTTCTAAGGTAGATGAATAGTGAATAGTGGCAGTGGGAATCGGCTTGTCAAACGCGGCTTTATTAATAACATCTTTAAGATTTGGTATGCCGTTCTTGGTTGCAGCAGAAATAGCGACGACAGGACATCCTAATTGTTGGGACATAAGCTTGAGGTCGATTTTGATGTCCCGCCGCTTAACAACGTCCATCATATTAAGTGCCAAAATCATTGGCACTTGCATTTCAATAAGCTGAGAAGTCAGATAGAGATTGCGTTCTATATTCGAGGCATCGACTATATTGATAATGAGGTCAGCATCGCCCGATGCAACATAATCTCTGGCAACTTTCTCGTCCAAAGACACTTGATCGTCGGAAGATTCCAGCGAATAAGTGCCTGGAAGATCAATAACTTGAATTAGTTGATCTTTAAATCGGTATTCACCCGTTTTTTTTTCGACCGTAACACCAGGCCAGTTACCAACTTGTTGACTTGCTCCGGTGAGCGCATTAAAAAGCGTGGACTTTCCGCAATTGGGATTGCCGACTACGCCTACCGTAAGGCAATTAGCCATTAAAGTTTCTCGATTTGTAAGACCGAGGCTTCATCCCTACGCAGTGTGAGGGCAAATCCCCGTAATTTGATCTCGACCGGATCGCCCATAGGCGCAAATCGAGTAACGCTAAATTCTGTCCCAGGCGTTAAGCCCATTGCCAGCAATTTCTTGCGATACGGTTTTCCCGTCGGCTCAAAACCAACGATTTTGGCTAAATCGCCGATAACCAAATTTTTCAATCCCATAACCATGTTTTCACCTGATAATTAACAGAAAAGGATTATTAGAAACAAGAGGTATCAATAATCATTCTCATTAATATCAACTATACCATATTACCTTAACTTATCAAATTAAGATGCGTGTGTCGCTGGACACAAATCAGATTTGGCTTTGAATTTTTAAGATGTCGTTCTTAAAAACTTGATACAGTGGCAAGCACTGTGGGTTTGAGTTATTGCAACTCGCAATAAAAAGGCAGCGTTATTACAAAATAACGCTGCCTTAGTATTCTATGAGGACTTAAATCGCGCTAATCAGTCGATTATTTTGAAGCTACTACTGGATGCGTCAACTCGGTCACGCAGTTCTTTACCGGGTTTAAAATGCGGGACGTATTTCTTGGTCAATTGAACAGACTCACCCGTTTTGGGGTTTCGCCCTACGCGAGGTGGACGCATGTGCAATGAGAAACTGCCAAATCCCCTGATTTCAATTCTTTCACCAGTAGATAAGGCTTGGTTCATTTTCTCTATGATACATTTGACTGCCAATTCCACATCTTTAAGTTCGAGATGGGGTTGACGTTTAGCTAGCGCTTCAATTAATTCAGATTTAGTCACATTCTATCCTGCAAAAACGAAAGGGTTTTAGGTATTATTACTTGAATAACCCCTAAATAATAGCTTATTTTTCTATTTGTTTGAAAATATCAGCGAATGTAGGCGACCCTGTAGCGGCTTGCTGGGTATGATCCTTAATAGTGGTGGTTTCCTCTTCACTATCCTTCGCTTTTATAGACAAAGAGATTGACTTGCTTTTCTTATCTATGCCAATAAACTTGGCTTCAACCGCATCGCCTTCTTTTAGCAGAGTACGGGCATCCTCAACGCGGTCACGTTGAATTTCAGAAGCGCGAATGTAACCTTCCACATTATCTGCCAAAGTAACCACAGCACCTTTTGCATCAACTTCTTTAATGACACCTTTTACTAGACCACCTTTTTCAGTGGTAGCCAGAAAGTTTTGGAATGGATCTTGTTCTAACTGCTTAACGCCCAATGAGATACGTTCACGTTCAGAATCAACCGCCAAAATAACCGTTTCGAGTTCATCACCTTTCTTGAACTCACGCGCCGATGCTTCACCGCCATCTTCCGCCCACGAAATATCAGACATGTGTACCAAGCCGTCAATACCGCCATCCAAGCCAATAAAGATACCGAAATCAGTAATCGACTTGATTTTGCCGGTAATTTTATCGCCTTTGTTGTGTGTTGCTGCAAATTCATCCCAAGGATTGGTTTTGCACTGTTTCATACCTAAAGAAATACGACGACGTTCTTCGTCAATTTCCAAGATCATGATTTCGACATCTTCGCCCAATTGGACAAGTTTAGACGGATTGACATTTTTGTTAGTCCAGTCCATTTCTGATACGTGAACCAAGCCCTCTACGCCTTCTTCAATCTCAACAAAACAGCCGTAGTCGGTCAGATTATTGACCTTACCGAATGCGCGTGAACCAGCAGGGTAACGGCGGGCAATGTTTTGCCAAGGATCTTCGCCCATTTGTTTCATGCCTAATGAAACACGATTTTTTTCCTTATCGTATTTCATGACTTTAACTTTTATTTCTTGACCGATTTCAACACACTCCGAAGGGTGTCTTACACGACGCCACGCCATGTCGGTAATATGTAACAGACCGTCGATACCACCGAGGTCTATAAATGCGCCATAATCGGTCAAGTTTTTGACCACACCAGTGACAATTGCACCTTCTTCCAGTGTTTTCAGTAATTCTTCACGTTCTGCGCTGTATTCTTTTTCAACCACAGCACGGCGGGAAAGCACAACGTTATTGCGCTTTTGGTCGATTTTTATAACCTTAAATTCTAAATCACGATTTTCTAGGAATGTGGTGTCTCTAATGGGACGAACATCAACCAACGATCCTGGCAAAAACGCGCGTAAAGCACCGACAGCGACGGTAAATCCGCCACGTACTTTACCGTTGATTTGACCGATGATAGTGGCTTGGGTCTCGAACGCACTTTCAAGCTCGAACCAGGCTTTGTTTTTCTTTGCTTTATCTCTGGAAAGTAGGGTAGCACCCAAACCGTCTTCGAATAAATCAAGGGCAACTTCAATTTCGTCACCTATCTTGACTTCTAATTCGCCATTGTTATTCAGAAATTGCCATTTTGGAATGACACCTTCTGATTTGGATTGTGTACTGACGATGACCATATCGTTTTCGATATCAATAACCGTACCAATCAACATTGAACCCGGACTCATTTGAGTCTTTTTCAAACTTTCTTCAAGTAATTCAGCAAAGCTTTCGCTCATTTCATATTCCCAGGACTGCCATAACTTAGACAGACCTTCATCTAATTAAAAAGGTTAAAAATCGCAATCACGTGCTTAAAAAGCTAAATGTTGCGGGACTAAACTCAGCACCTGCTCAATGACAGCTTCTATCGTCAATGCAGATGAATCAATGAAAAGGGCATCTTCCGCCTGAGCTAAAGGGGCTGTTTTTCGTCCCTTATCGCGGCAGTCACGCTCTTCTATCTCTCTGGTTATCTGTCGAATATTAACATCAATTCCTTTTTCCATCAACTGTTTATATCTTCGCTCAGCCCTTTTGGTGGCACTTGCCGTCAAAAAAACCTTGATGTCGGCATCAGGAAACACGACAGTTCCCATATCCCGACCATCTGCAACCAAACCGGGTGATTTTTTAAAATCCTTTTGCTTTTGCAGCAATACCTGCCTTACTTCAGGTATTGCTGCAACTATAGAGGCAACATTTCCAGTCGCTTCTGTACCTAGTTGTGCTGTTATGTCTACGCCGTTTAATTTGACGATTAATTCATCATCACATTGAAATGCTAAATCCATAACCTGGGCTGTAGCCACAACATCCTTAACATTTGCTAGATCAATATCCTTTTGTAGTAAGGAGATAGCCAATGACCGATAAATGGATCCGCTATCCAGGTAATTCCAGCCCAGTTTTTTAGCCACGCTTCGGCTGACTGTGCCCTTGCCCGCACCACTTGGCCCATCAATAGTCAAAACGGGAATGTCCATTACCATCATTAAGAGCCTGAATTTTCTTCACAAACCAAAGCAAGGCACAAGTTTTTTGCCAAATCCTTAAATTCAGGGAACGAAGTATTGACGTTGGCACAATCTAAAATGGTAATAGGCGCATTAGCGCGTAATCCGGCGATAGCAAAAGCCATTGCGATACGATGATCGCCATGTGATGTCACAATACCGCCACTAATTTTCCCTCCACCCTGGATGACCATGCCATCTGCGGTAGGCTGGGCATCAACACCCAATATTTGCAAGCCATCTGCCATAACCTGAATGCGGTCTGATTCCTTAACCCTGAGTTCTTCTGCACCGCTCAGTCGGGTTTGACCTTCTGCACAAGCCGCCGCCACAAACAGTACGGGGAATTCATCAATCGCCAGAGGTACAAGTTCTTCAGGAATATCTATACCTTTTAACGGCTTGGAAACAACATGCAAATCCGCTACGGGTTCTCCACCTACGACGCGCTCATTTAAGATTTCGATACTAGCACCCATCAAGCGCAAAATAGAGATCACGCCTGTACGGGTTGGATTGATGCCAACATGCCTAAGGACTATGTCCGAACCAGACGCAATCGACGCACCCACCAGAAAAAATGCCGCTGATGATATATCGCTGGGCACATCAATATCGGTTGCGGTCAATTTACCTTCCGCCGTAATACTGACTTTGCTGCCGTCTTGCTTTACTGGATAAGAAAATCCCGACAACATACGTTCAGTATGGTCGCGGGTAGGCGCTGGCTCAGTGACACTCGTCTCACCCTGGGCGTACATCCCAGCAAGTAACAGGCATGATTTAACCTGTGCGCTGGCCATCGGCATAACATAATCAATGGCTTGCAACTGCCCTGCCCTGCCAGTTATTTCCAAGGGTGCAGTGCCTTTGTCGGTTGTCTTGATAGCAGCGCCCATAGCAGCCAAGGGTTCAGTTACCCGCTTCATAGGGCGACCCGACAAGGATTTATCACCAGTCAATACAGTGTTAAAGGACTGTCCCGCCAAGAGTCCGCTCAAAAGCCGCATGGAAGTCCCCGAATTGCCCAGATACAACTCTTTTTGCGGCGCTTTCAACCCATGCTTACCCACACCATGAATCGTTACGCAACCATCAACGGGCCCTTCAATTTGCACACCCATATCGCGGAAAGCTTGCAAAGTCGCCAAGGCATCTTCGGCTTCCAGAAAGCCTTTAACGTGGGTCACACCTTCTGCCAACGAGCCAAGCATGATGGAGCGATGCGACATGGATTTGTCACCAGGCACGCGTGCCTCGCCTTGTAATTGACCACCTGGTTGAACAATAAAAGTAATTGATTTTGACATAGTTTAGTTTTCGTAGAGATCAAGAAAGCGTTGCCGAGCCTTGCCGGCGTAGGTAAAAGTATTAAAAAGCTGTTCGGTATTGTTATTAGCCAAGTAAGACTCTATTTTATCTAGCTCGGCTTTTAATTGTTGAATTAACGGAATAATTTCATTTTTGTTTGCCGTACAAATGTCCAGCCACATGGTCGGATCGCTCGATGCAATGCGAGTAAAATCCTTAAAACCACTGGCGGCGTATTTGAAAATTTCCGATTGCTCATCCTTATGACCCAGCATATCGACCAATGCAAACGCCAAAATATGCGGCAAATGGCTGGTTGCGGCGAGGATGGCATCATGATGACTTGCAGCCATAATGGCGACCTGCGACCCTAATCGTTCCCAAAACTCGCGCATGGTTTGCACAGCATCGGGACGCGTTGCTTTGTCTGGTGTGATAATCACGCGTTTATTTAAAAACAGCTTATCTACCGAGGCACTAACCCCACTTTTCTCTGCGCCTGCAATTGGGTGGGCAGGCACTAAGTTATCGGGAATATAGCCAAAAATCCGTTCCGCTGTGGAAATTACATTGGTTTTGGTGCTACCTACATCAGTATAAATGGCGTTTTTGTTCCAGAATGGCTTAAGCAAGGTAAAAACGGATTCAATCGCGCCGACTGGGGTGGCTATAATAACGCAATCAGCACCTGCTACTGCTTCAGCAATATCGAGGAAATAATCGTCAACAACACCTAGCTTTTTTGCGGTTTGCAAATTAGGCAGATCGTCTCCCCTGCCAAATCCCACAATTGTTTTGCTTAAATCCTGCTGTCTTGCGGCTCGCGCAATTGAGCCTCCAATCAGGCCAACACCGATAATGCAAAGCTTGTTAAACATTAGCCAGCGTATCTGCCAAGGCCTTGAGGAAAAACTGGTTTTCGGCAGGTGTACCAATGCTAATCCGCAAATGATTAGGCATTCCGTAATTAGCGACTGGTCTGACGATCACGCCTTTACGCAATAAGGCTTCATAGATTGGCTGTCCAGGTTGTTTGAGATTAACGGAGACAAAATTACCAGCGGAAGGTATCCATTCCAAGCCCAGGGCTTTAAAACCTGCGGTCAAATCCGACATGCCTTGGGCATTTACCGCGATGGTTTCCTGCAAATACTCATCATCACCTAACGCCGCTTCCGCTGCCGCTAAGGCTAAAGCATTGTTATTAAAAGGCTGGCGTACGCGATTGAGGATGTCCGCAAGCTCAGGGCTGGATAAACCATAACCAACCCGCAAGCCAGCCAAACCATAAGCCTTTGAAAAAGTACGGGTAATGATTAAATTCGGACAGGTTTTAAGCCAGTCAAGAGAATTTATCCCTTTCTGATTACTAACAAACTCGAAATAGGCTTCGTCCAGCACACAAATACAGTGCGTGGGTATCGCAGAAATAAACTTTTGTAAATCTGACTGACTCAGCAAGGTTCCTGTGGGATTATTCGGATTGGCAATAAATATCACGCGGGTAAGATCACTAATCCGCGTTGCCATCGCTACTAAATCATAACCATAATTTAATGCCGGGACGATAACGGCGGTTGCCCCAACCGCTTGCGTTACTATCGGGTAGACTGCAAACGCATGTTCGGAAAACATCGCTTCCAGTCCAGGTGCTAAAAAAGCTCGCCCAATCAACTCCAGCAAATCATTCGAGCCATTACCCAAGGTAATCTGATCAACATTAAGACCGTATTTTCTTGCCAATGCGGACTTTAAATTGAAACCATTGCCGTCAGGATACAAGCTCAGTTTCGGCAATGTGGCTTGGATTGCCGCCAAGGCTTTCTTGCCTGGCCCTAAAGGATTTTCATTGGATGCCAGTTTGATGATATTGCTCAAACCCAGCTCACGCTCCAATTCTTCAATGGGTTTTCCTGCCACATACGGCACAAGCTGCCTTACGCCACTGACGGCGAGGTCATAAATAGTGTGGGTTTGATTCATGGATGATGGGCTGACAAAGCGAAATACGTAATTAAATCAGGTAAGTGTTCATTAAAGCACAGCTTTTGGATAAGAACCGAGCAATTTCAACATACTGACATTGCCCTTCAATATCTCCAAGGCATTGGCGACTTGCTCGTCTTCGCCGTGGCCTTCAATGTCGATGAAAAACACATATTCCCACAAACCTTGCCGCGACGGTCTGGATTCAATATGGAGCATACCAATGCCGTAACGCGCAAAAGGCTCCAAGATTTTGTATAAAGCACCGGGTTGATTGCCGGTAGAGACTACCAAAGAGGTCTTGTCGCTACCCGTTGAGGTCGATATTTGCTTGCCTATAATGATAAAACGGGTGGTGTTATTTGGCTCATCTTCAATATTTTTTTCAAATATATCAAGATGATAAAGCTCGGCAGCCGGTCTACCTGCTATTGCCGCTGTGTTTGGGCTGATAGAAGCCAACCTCGCAGCCTCGGCATTGCTGCTGACTGCCGTCAATTTGACATGCGGGAAACTTTTCTCCAACCACTTACGGCATTGCGCCAAGGATTGTTGATGGGAAAATATCTCCTTGATATTGGCTTTGTCATTCACCAAACCCATCAGGTTTTGGTGAATTTGGATTTCAACTTCACCGCAGATATACAACGGAGATGCCAGGAATCGATCAAATGTGTAGCTGATTACGCCTTCGGTTGAATTTTCGACGGGTACGACACCAAACTGACAGCTGCCGTTTTCGACCGCAGAAAAAATATCGTTGATGGTCGTGACCGGCACTGCCTTGACCGCATTGCCAAAATGCTTAAGCACCGCTTGCTGGGTGAATGTGCCTTCTGGCCCCAAATACGCGACATCCAGAGGTTTTTCCAATGCCAAACAAGATGACATCAATTCCCGAAAGAAACGAACAGCGGTCTGGTCTGGCAACGGCCCTGGATTGAGGTCTTTTATCCGCCGCAACACCAGTGATTCGCGGTCAGGACGGTAAAAAGTACCTTCCTCACCCAACGCAATCTTGGTCTTCGCCACCTCCATCGCACACGACGCACGTTGGTTTATCAGCTCCAAAATTTGCTGGTCGATCTTGTCAATGTTTTCCCTTAACTCGCTAAGGGGTGTGATCGCTGTCATCACTACGCTTTATGAATGGTGGCTTTACTGGTTTTGGCTTAGTGCGTCCGTTCAAATTCTTTGATGAATTCGCACAGCGCATCAATGCCCGATTCTGGCATGGCGTTATAGATACTGGCTCGCATACCGCCAACGGAACGATGGCCTTTCAGTTCAAACAAGCCATTGGCTTCCGATGCTGCTAGAAAAGGCTTGTCCAATGCTTCATCAGACAAGATAAACGGCACGTTCATTCTGGAACGAACGGACTTTTCCACCGGATTGCTGTACAAGGTTGATTGGTCGATGACCCCGTACAATTTTGCTGCCTTTTTGATATTGCGCTGCTCAATCGCGGCAACACCGCCCTGCTCTTTCAGCCATTTCAGCACCAATCCAACCAAATACCAGTTATAGGTTGCTGGCGTGTTCAGCATAGAACCGTTTTTGGCTTGCTGGGCATAATCGAATACTGGCGGCGTACCTTTTGCTGCAAGTCCAACCAGATCGTCCCTAACGATTACCACGGTCACACCTGCCGGCCCCATATTTTTCTGGGTTCCGGCGTAAATAATCCCAAATTTGCTGACATCGACTTGTCTCGACAAAATGTTGGAAGACATATCAGAAACCAGCGTCAAGCCCTTGCTGTCAGGGATAGATTGAAATTCGACCCCGTGGATGGTTTCGTTAGACGTGTAATGCAAATACGCCGCATCCTGGTCAATACTCCAAGATGCCACATCAGGGATATGCGTAAATTTGCTAGCTTCTGCACTGGCACTGAGGATAACTTCGCATTGACCTTTTGCATCCTGGATGGCCTTTTCCGACCACGCGCCCGTGTTGACGTAACAGGCTTTAGTCCTACCATTGAGGATATTTTGCGGAATCAGGGAAAATTGCGCGGAAGCGCCGCCTTGTAAAAACAACACCTTATAATTAGCCGGAATTGCCAGCAATTCACGTAAATCGCTTTCGAGTTCTTCGGCAATCATGGAGAAATATTTCCCGCGATGGCTCATTTCCATGACCGACATACCGCTGTCCCGCCATTCCAGCATCTCGGCCTGGGCTTGCTTCAATACGGATTCAGGAAACGCGGACGGTCCTGCACTAAAATTATAAACCCTGCTCATTTATTCCTCGTCTCCTAAATCGTCTTCGTCATTGATTATTTCTTGCGTTTGTTCCTGATCTTCTGCCGGGACTTGATCTAGTTCAATGGCATCATCTCCCTCTTCGGCAGCGTCATCCTCGACATCCTCACCTACAAAGCCTTCAATTCGGTCTACACCGATCACTTTTTCGCCGGTATCCAAGCGTATAATACGTACGCCTTGGGTGTTGCGACCAACAACGGAAATGCCGTCCACTGGGGTACGAACCAGGATGCCGCCGTCGGTAATCAACATGATTTCGTCATGTTCATTAACCAAAACCGCACCGACCAAAGCACCATTGCGTTCCGAAGTTTGGATGGCAATCATGCCTTGTCCGCCGCGCTTGTGTTGGGTAAATTCTTCCACCCGCGTACGTTTGCCAAAGCCGTTTTCGGTAATGTTAAGCACCATGCCTTCTGTGCCAATAATCAGCGAGATGATTTTCTGGCCGTCCTGCAAACGCATACCACGTACGCCAGCAGCCGTCCTGCCCATCGGACGCACGTCGGATTCATTAAAGCAATTGGCTTTGCCGGAACTGGCAAACAGCAACACATTTTGTTGCCCATATGTAACGGCTACACCAACCAAGGTGTCGTCTTCCCGTAAATCGATAGCAATTTTGCCGTTGGCACGTTGGCGTTCAAATTCGTTCAGGGGCGTTTTCTTGACAGTGCCAGAAGACGTTGCCATGAAAATAAATTTATTTTCGGTAAATTCTTTAATCGGCAAGATGGCATTGATTTTTTCGCCTTCTTCAAGTGCGATAAGGTTGACAAATGGCTTGCCCCTGGATGCCCGACTGGCAACAGGCAACTGGTAAACTTTCAGCCAGTAGACCTTGCCGCGCGAGGAAAAACACAGGATGGTATCGTGGGTGTTGGCGACAATCAGCTTATCGACATAATCTTCTTCTTTGGTTGCCGTCGCCGATTTGCCACGTCCACCGCGTCGTTGCGCCCGATAATCCGTCAACGGCTGCGCTTTCACGTAACCTTCATGCGATTTGGTCACGACCATATCTTCTTCGGTAATCAAGTCGCCATCAGACAAATCCAGTTGGCTTTGGATGATTTCCGTGCGGCGTTTGTCGCCGTATTCGTCCCTGATGGTGACGAGTTCTTCTCTGATGATTTCCATCAGCCGTTCATCGTTGGCGAGAATATGCAAAAATTCGTCGATTTGCTCTAGCAATTCTTTGTATTCATTGATTATTTTATCCTGCTCCAAACCGGTTAGGCGTTGTAATTGGAGTTCCAGAATAGCCTGAGCTTGCCCTTCCGATAAGCGATAAACGTCGCCAGCAATACCAAATTGCGCTGCCAAATCTTCAGGTCGTGAGCGATCTGCATCCGCCCTGTCTAACAAGGAAATAACCAGCCCGGCATTCCAAGTCCTTGCCAACAAGCCTTCTTTGGCTTCGGCGCGACTGGGGGAAGACTTAATCAATTCGATCATGTCGTCGATATTGGCGAGGGCGACTGCCAACCCTTCCAAAACGTGCGCTCGTTCCCGTGCTTTGCGTAAGTTATAGATCGTCCTGCGCGTAACAATTTCGCGCCTGTGATCGACAAAGGCATGGAGAATTTCTTTCAGGTTAAGGCAATACGGGCGACCATCCAGCAATGCCACCATATTAATACCAAATACCGTCTGGAATTGCGTCTGCTTGTACAAATTGTTCAACACAACTTCTGCAACTTCACCACGGCGCAGCTCAATCACCAGGCGCATTCCGTCCTTATCGGACTCATCACGAATCGCTGATATACCTTCGATCTTGCCGTCTTTAATAAGCTCGGCAATTTTCATTTGCAAGGTGGCTTTGTTGACCTGATACGGCAATTCAGTCGTTATAATTGCTTGCCGACTGCTATCGCCTATGTCTTCAAAATGGCAACGGGCGCGAAGATAAATCTTGCCGCGACCTGTGGTGTAAGCACTGTAAATGCCTGATGCGCCATTGATAAAGCCAGCGGTAGGAAAATCTGGCCCCTTGATATGCGCCATCATTTCATGCACGGTGGCTTCAGGATTGTCGATAATCAACAAACAGGCGTTGATAACTTCCGTAAGATTGTGCGGCGGGATATTGGTCGCCATGCCCACGGCAATGCCGGATGAGCCGTTAATCAGCAGCGTAGGTACTTTGGTAGGCAAAACTTGCGGTTCGGATTCGGATTCATCGTAGTTAGGGACGAAATTGACGGTTTCCTTATCCAGATCAGCCAACATTTCATGGGATATTTTAGCCAGCCGCGCTTCCGTGTAACGCATGGCGGCAGGTGAGTCACCATCGACCGAGCCAAAATTGCCTTGCCCATCTATCAGCACATAACGCATGGAAAAGGGTTGCGCCATCCGCACCATCGTATCGTAGATAGCGCTGTCGCCATGCGGATGGTATTTACCCATCACGTCACCGACAATACGGGCAGATTTCTTATACGGCTTGTTGTAGTCGTTGCCCACCTCATTCATGGCGTAAAGAACACGGCGATGTACCGGCTTTAAGCCATCTCTAACATCAGGAAGGGCTCGACCTACGATAACACTCATGGCGTAATCGAGGTATGACTGCTTCATCTCGTCTTCGAGGTTGACAGGTATGATTTCTTTCGCGAAGTTTGACATTAATCCCTAATCTACGAATATACCAGCAGGAGAGCCATGGTATGGTTTTTACCGGACGAAAACACGCAAGTTTCATGGCTTTTACCATTCAAGCGTGTTTACCCAGCGATTCAATTATCGCGCTATTGTATCATGTGTTCGCAGCTAGTCGAAGCGGTTGCTTTGTATTAGTCTAAGCATAACAGCAAGTGCGATTTATGAGATGTTCACCACATATTTTCATGCCAACCACTTAAATACACAGCTTAACCGCGGTGATTACCAAAACAGCAACTACTACATCATTATGTTAATCCACCTCATATTTAATGTATTTAAAACGGGGATCATCCGGTGTTCCTTCTAGCGAACCGCCTTCTTTTCCCGGCTGCCAGGTAATCACAGCTTCAATTTTTTTTGCCAATTCGAAGTCTTTGCTGGTTACCCCTTTGGCGGCGTGGTTCATCAACTTTACAATGACAAACGCATAAGAAACGCTGAGGTCGGGGTGATGAAAAGCAGCCTCAGCCAGATGCCCAACCGTATTGACCACCATCATCGTAGACTTCCAGCCGCTGGTCTTATATTTACGACGAATCCAGCCATTTTCCAAATACCAGTGCGGTAAGGTTTCCTTTAACCGCGCCTCAATTTCGGCATCGGTATAGATTTCTTCTTGTTTGCGCTCTCTCCAACTCATACCGAATAACCTCATGTTTACATTCAAACAGGGACACAGGCTGTGGTGATTTCTACCGCCTGCCTACCCCTGCATTATAGACTTATCATCCACTAACTTCACATACACACCAATATCTTGATGATTTAGATTGATTTCATTTTGACAACAATCGACTTAATGGGTGGAATCAAAATAACATAAGAACCACATCAGGTAAGTAGTGTAGCGATCAAATGGATCAGGAGAAATATCATGACCTACCATGACACCTCGCTACCAACTTGAGCAGTTTAAAATTGATCGGCATCACAGGCTTTTTTTATCACATAAAACTGTTATAATCCTCGCCCTTGGTGGGATGCTGTTAAAGAGCAGCGGGTTTTTAATGCACATAGGGAGTAGCCATGCTTATCTTGACTCGTCGGGTAGGAGAGACACTGATGATTGGTGACGAAGTAACCGTCACCGTCCTTGGAGTGAAGGGAAATCAAGTTCGCATCGGTGTCAATGCACCAAAAGAGGTCTCCGTCCACAGAGAAGAAATTTACGAACGAATCAAAAAAGAGCAGTCAGATTCGGCGAGTTCTGAAAGATAAACCAGTTTTAGGAGAGATGGCCGAGCGGCTGAAGGCGCTCCCCTGCTAAGGGAGTATGGGTCTTATAGCCCATCGAGGGTTCGAACCCCTCTCTCTCCGCCATATTTTAAAATATAATCCAGCTAGCCCTCAACTTTGGTTGACAAACCCACGGCTTCACGGGATAATTTGCGGCTCAATAAAGCGCCCGTAGCTCAGCTGGATAGAGTACTCGGCTACGAACCGAGCGGTCGGGAGTTCGAATCTCTCCGGGCGCGCCAATTGACGAAATCAAGCTTCAAAACCCTATTATTCCCCTGTAGCTCAGTCGGTAGAGCGGGTGACTGTTAATCACTAGGTCGGCGGTTCGAGCCCGTCCGGGGGAGCCATTTAAAACAATGGCTTATGGTTTTATATGTAACTTACATTTCAAATTGTGGTCACTTTCATGGTCACTTCATTTACTAGTAGCGTTCTCTTTGCCATTAGGTTAGCCAACTTGACCTTTAAGTCTGGATAAGACCACACGCGCTTCATTCTTACTAACGAAGAATCTAGACTTACGTCGAGATGGAACGAAAAACTATGCCGTGAAGACCCATTCATAAGATAATGAACTTTCAAAATGGCATAACCAAAGTTATCAAGATACTTTTTTTGCAAACAGTTAATATTATTTCCTAGGCGAAGCCTTGTTTTCATAAAATCCCATCACGTTACTTGCCAACCACATTTGTGGGTTCTTTATCACGGGTGGTGACACTTCATTTTCCAGAATTGTGTTCTAGTAACACCAAATGTTGCTAGCATATCGTTAATTTTTAGGAATTCTTTATCTTTTGTGTTGGTCATTTTAAAACCTATTTCTTAAAGTTGTTGGCGATGGTTTCTATCCTTCTTTTTTTGTATTCAATTCCAATATCCATATTTGAGTAAGGTTCAATAATCGGGACAGCACCTAACTGTGAGTTACCTCGGGATTCATTCATATCTTAGTCTCGGAAAGCAGCATCTCATCCAGTAAAAATGCTGTTGTTTCTATAAAATTATCAGTCTTCAGAGCTGGGGTTATCGATTCACTCCCTATCGAGTTAAAGCTTCCTTGGAAAAGCTGATTACCAAAGCAGACAAGTTGCGGCTTTTGGTATCCCTTAAATCAGAAATACCCAAGGGCAAATGCTGCCCCGATCCATGCCGCAAGAATAACCAGAATAAGGTCAAGGATGATTGCGGAGATAAACTGCCAGTTTCCGCTTAGGATAGCAAGCACGGCTTTCGTGATGGTGTTCGTTGTCAGGCCAGCAAGGATGGGCAAGACGGCTTCATTTGCACTGAGTTTCCCGGCAGCGACAAGGGATGCAACCGCGACGGCAGCGGAATGGGTGTCAGCAAAACCGGCAATCGCCCCAGCAACAATGACACCCTCACTGCCCAACCACTGATTAAGGGCGGCGGCAAGCAACATGAAAGAGGAGACGGTGGCAGCAAATAATAAGGCCGTCTTGAGACTGAATGGTTGTCCCAGGTTTATTGAATCCGGTGCTTTCTGGCGCAGGGCTATCAGGGTAATGACGATGCCATAGGCCAAGGCGGTAATACCAGCGCAAGTCAACGGCAGCCATAGTGCTAAAAGAGTTTGCTGATTGGTTGCTTCCAGAACCATAGCCATTTGAATGAAAGTCGCCACAGTCGATAAGACAGCACCTGCTACGGCTCCCCACAACAGATGAGGTTCTAGCGCCGCTCTCGCTCCCATTGAGCTAATGGTTGCAACACTCGAAACAAAGCCAGAAGTCAGCCCAGTAATGGGAAGTCCAATACGCGGCTCCATTACTCGTAGCGAGATGTACCCGGTAGAGCTGATGAGCATGATGAGGATGACAATCATCCAGATGGTTCGAGGATTCAAGGCATTGAAAGGCCCCATATACTGGTCTGGAGTCAGCGGTAATAGCACGAGCGCTGCCGCAGCGAGAATCAGCGCATCGTTAAGTTCAGACTCACTCAGGACAGTGCTGACGAAACGATGAAGAAAATTTCGTGCCGACAACAATATAGTCAATATCACAGCCACACCAGATGCCAAAGTAGGCTCACGCATCGATAAGCCGCCTAATAGAAGGGTGAGTAGTAGAGCTACTTCGGTCGTCAATCCGGGATCTTGCTCATGGCTTAACCGATAGGCCGATACGGACAGTCCAACAACTGCAAATGCCATCACAGCAAGCAATATGGAACTACCTAACGAGAAACTCACTGCACCCAGAAGCGAAACTGAGGCAAAAGTCCGGATACCCATGGGTGCGCGAGCAGAGCCAACGCCTTTTCTCCGTTCGCGTTCTGCACCGATGAGAAGGCCAATTCCTAATGCAAGTCCATAAGCAAGGATGGGTTGTCCTGAGAGAGTCATCAAACTTACGTATCCTTCATTTGTAGTTCG
Organism: Methylomagnum ishizawai; assembly: GCA_945861705.1. Lineage (GTDB taxonomy): Bacteria > Pseudomonadota > Gammaproteobacteria > Methylococcales > Methylomonadaceae > Methyloglobulus. The sequence continues at coordinate 18,853 of CAMAVM010000029.1, forward strand.
CTTTTTATATAGTTAATTTCACCGGATTACTGCGCCAGAGTGAGCAAGTCAATTCGCTTTTGAGTGGAACCATCGGTAATCCATTACATGATTGTGCCAACTAAATAGATAAAAAGTCAGCAAAAAATGATTATATGCCTCTATGCTTACCATTTGGTTATTCATAAAGGTAATCTTACTAAGAAAGCTCAATAGTACATGTTCGTTACCGTACAGACTAGCTGACATATTTCAGATAAGTTGACGAGTTAAATTCATAAAATGTTGAATTCGTGTTTCGCTGAACTCTATTTTCCTAATGGGATTAACATCCTTAACTTGAAGAACCAAATGGCAATTGACAAGTCAAACCCAATATTAATAATTTGGCTCCTATTTGTTTTCTTTGACTAATGAGGATCGGAATGGTCTTAACAATACTAAATCTGATTAAATAAGATGGATCAAAAATCATTAAAAGATCGATCAATTGCTGCAAGTAGTCATATAACCCCTCACGAACTTGATATCGATAAAGTAAGTGTCCATCTCGATGTCCAAGTTGAAAAAGGCCTGTCAACTGAACAGGTAACTCAACGAAAAAAGCAATACGGACCTAACCAACTGCAAGAAGAATCACCGCGCTCTGCATGGTTGGTGTTCTTGGTTCAATTTAAAAGTATCCTGATTCTTATCTTAATTGGTGCGGCGTTCCTAGCCGCCCTTATCGGCAATCTCAAGGATGCAATCGTCATCCTGGCTGTCGTCATAATTAATGCCATTGTTGGCTTTTACCAAGAGTACCGCGCTGAACAGAGCTTGACTGCCCTTAAAGGAATGTTACCCGTCCGGGCGCGAGTACGTCGGGAGGGAATAAAATCCGACGTGCCTGCCGAAGATCTAGTTCCTGGAGATATTGTATTGTTAGAGGCTGGCGACCATGTCCCCGCTGATGGAAGACTATTAATAGTTGTAGGACTCGAAGTTGATGAGTCATCGTTGACTGGTGAGTCCCAACCGGTCAGTAAACAAATCGCGTGCATAGACAAGCCAGAAACTCCTTTGGCCGAGCGGATGAATATGGTCTTTATGAACACATTGATCACCCGTGGCCGAGGAGAAATTATCCTTACTGCCACTGGCGAGGGCACTGAGATGGGGCGGTTGTCGCAGGTACTTGCTTCGACATCTGAGGCACCAACGCCATTGCAAGTCCAGCTCGACCAGCTTGGTAAGCGCTTAGGGGCAATTGCCTTGACCCTTGTCGGGTTGCTGTCGTTTTTAGAGTATTTGCGTGGTTCCGATCTCGCCCACATTGCAATGGACGCGATAGCCCTTTCTGTTGCAGCGATGCCTGAAGGCCTGCCCGTCGTTGTAACGGTGACGCTCGCACTCGGTATGCACACCATGGCTCGCCATCGGGCCATCGTCAAACGTTTGGCGAGTGTCGAGACGTTGGGTTGCACCACCGTAATTTGCTCAGATAAGACTGGAACGCTGACGCTTAATCAAATGACGGTGCGCTCGTTCTTCTACCAAGGGGAGCATTTTGATGTAACTGGTGAGGGATACCATGTAAATGGTGCAATACATGCCGTCAACCAACTTTCAGGGCCGCCCAACCTTAATCTATTGCTAGTTCCTCTGGTCGCCTGTAATGATAGTCGGGTCGTTGAAGGCAAAGTCATAGGCGATCCTATGGAGGCAGCATTACTTATCCTGGCGCAAAAAGGTGGTGCTGTGCCAAGCGAAGTCATTGCAGCACTACCACGAATAGCAGAAATTCCATTCGATGCTGAACATAAGTTCATGGTCACGTTTCACCGTGCGGATGGTCATATACGGTTATTCGTTAAGGGTGCACACGATGTATTGCTCAATAATTGTGAGCGTATTCTTGACCAAGATGTAATAGGCATCCTCGATCCACCCGCTAGGCAACAGATTGAGCTTGAGTATACAGCCCTTGCGGAACAGGGTTTACGTGGGTTGTTGATTGCATCGAGGACTATACCTGAAAGTGAGTTCGATGCGTCCGGCGATCTTTTCCATTGGGTCGAGGGGCTCACATTTATCGGCTTGATTGGGTTAGTTGACCCACCGCGTCCGGAGGCAAAAGTGGCGATTTCAGAATGTATGCGGGCGGGAATTGCTGTTAAGATGATCACAGGCGACCACCCTCTGACCGCCCAAACAATCGCACGGGAACTGGGGCTTGAGGGCAAATTGATCTCTGGGGCAGAACTTGACCGAATGGATTCAGATCAACTTGCTGAAGTGATCAATGATGTTGCAATCTTCGCACGGGTCACCCCAACGAATAAAGTTACGATAGTGCGAGCACTCCAAAAAAAAGGGCATGTGGTTGCCATGACTGGCGACGGCGTAAATGACGCGCCTGCACTAAAAAGCGCAGATATCGGTGTCGCCATGGGTACTGGCACAGCGGTCGCCAAGGAAGCTGCGATGATGGTGTTGCTCGACGACAACTTCGCAACCCTGGTGCGAGCCGTCTACCAAGGGCGTACCCTCTACGACAATATCTTGAAATTTGTCCGTTTCCAACTTTCTACAACAATCGGCGCAATCCTGACTGTGTTCTTTGCCCCTTTGGCTGGACTACCTGAACCCTTTACAACTGTCCAGATTCTATGGGTCGCTATCATCATGGATGGGCCACCAGCCATTTCATTAGCACTAGACGCTGCGCGTCCAGACGTTATGCTGGAGAATCCACGCAACCGGACAGAGCAATTGCTTCCGTTCGCCCGCCTTGGAAAGATCGTTACGTATGGCATTACAATGATGGTCGGAACATTAGGGGCATTGCACTACGGATTGTTGCATGCTGGTATGGGACAGGCATCCCAAACCTTAGGATTTACGACATTCGTACTGTTCCAGTTTTTTAATGTATTCAATGCACGTGTTGAGAATGGTACAGCATTCAACAAAAACATGTTCAGGAACAAAATGTTATGGATGTCTCTCGCCTGTGTGCTTCTGCTACAGGCAGTTGCTGTGCATTGGTCACCAGCACAGGCGGTTTTCGGGACTGAAGCCATGACCGCTAGGCAATGGGGCATTTCAATTGCTATAGCGGCCTCGATACTGTTTCTAGAGGAAGGGCGAAAACTGATAGTCGCCCTATTTGGTTACGTCAGTCTTCAAATATTAAAAAGGCAGGCATTTCACCAGTAATCTTGGATGGTATCTTTAACAGGTCTTACTATTCGGTACGAAAAATATCAGAAGCCAGAAACAAGTGGAAGTGCATTTCGCACTCCCACCGAGTATCTTGTTAATCGGTTTTCATTGTAAAAATGAAATGGACAATGTGTTAAAAATGATCCCTTTAATTACCGAATCCACTAACCATTTTTTTATGCATAACGTGGAAAATAACATTCCGTTCAAGTACACCTTGGAACAAGTGCGCGCCAGAGCCACGAGCGTAGACTACAACATCTTCGCCCACATGGGTTTCAGAACCCGCCAAGGGTACAGTCGCTTCTTGGTGGAAATTTGCGTCGGTCGTGTCTACGTTGGTTATGTCGGCAAAACGACCGGTTTGAACAGGCGTTGAGTACACATCATCACCCCTACACCGGTATGAAAACCTAAACCGTTCGCGTAGGACAAGGTTATATAGAACACACCGTCAGAAGCTTTGGTAAAACTTGCTGCACCAGGTTCTATCACTTTACCCAGTATATTGTTGCCGCGCTGTGGATAACCCGCAATGGTAAAGGTATGGCTGTGGTCTGCTGATAACATCCCATCGGCTGTTTTTACGCCCGTCACCATCACGGTCATCGTCGGTGCAGAGTCTGAAGTTTGTTGATTGGTGCGGTCAGCTTTTCCAAGCATAGTCATAATGCAGGTCTTATATGAAAACCTTATTACAAAAGCGTTACCACTACATGACTTCAAACCAAGGGCTAAAGTTTTCTGTATCCAAAAATCCCTTGCTAATATTTTGGTAGGGCGTAAACTGGGCATCCATAAACGGTATATACTGTTTATACGGTATTCACTTTCAATAAGGACTAAACCATGACTACTGCACAGCCAAAACCAACAAAGCGCACAACTACCGCTGCAAAATCGCAAGCATCCGCAATCAAACAACCTGCCAATAAAGTCGCCATAAAAAAGACACCAGCATTACCACCCACAACTGCCGTCGAAAATGCCGGTGAATTTCCTGTGCAAAACCAGATAGCACCGTTCAGTGTTAAAAAGAAAAAGCAGGAAAAGGCCAAAGTGATCAGGGATAGCTTTTCGTTTCCTGAACAGGATCACCACAAAATAACTGAACTCAAAAAGATTTGCTTGGCGGCTGGGGTGCATGTCAAAAAAGGTGAAATCCTACGAGCTGGGTTGGGTTTATTGACGAATTTGAATTTGTCTGACCTTTTACAGGCAGTAGAAAAAGTCGAGCGCGTGAGAACTGGCCGACCAAAGTCAGTAAAAAAGCTTAATTAAAATGCAGTGGTTTTGACTTTTTTTTGTTAAAACCTGAGAACCGCGATAGTTTGCCAAAAATCTGGTTATTCCATTTAAGTCAAAAAACAGAACCCTGGCTTTTTAAAATATCCAGGATTCCGTTGTAGTTTTTTGCAGATAATGACTGTTAGAGCGCAGGAGGCGTATGGTCTACGCGGTTGCCCGGCACGACCTGTGGCTGGTAGTTGAAGACTTCTCGGCTACGGGCATCCACAAGCACTTTCACCCAGTTTGCGTCGTTGGTACCATTTGCCGCATTGTCGCCAAAGGTTTCGACGCGCGTGAAATTCTCAAGCCGTTTGCCAGCAACATCAAGAAACGGTTTGTCAACGCGAAAATAGTGCGAATCGCCATGTACATAAGCGACAGGCTTACGGAAAGCAATCACCTCATTACGCAGTGCACTGAGGAATGCCTGAAAACCATCGGTTGCTGGGTTGGCTTCTGCTAGTGTTTTCGGGTCGCGCAATGGTGCTCTCGTTCCATCGGTCAAATCCCAGCCTGGGTTGCCTTGGCTCACAAACATGACTGCCGCCGAGTTTTTGGCAGTAGCGGTATCAAAAGTCTCTTGCATCCAGGCAATATTGGCGGCATTCCGAGCGGCAAATTCGGCGGGGTCGGGTGCAACGTCGCAAAGATTGTTGCAAGAGCCTTGGATATTGAGTGTGGCGTAAGTTACCCTGCCAACAGTCCAGCGGCGATTCTCTGAGCACGGCACAAAGGTTTTCGTCCCATCAGGCGCAACGCCAAGGCACAATGGCGATGTCTGCACTTCTTGGCGCATTTTGCGTTGTCCTAATGAAAACGGTGTGTTGAAAAAAACTTGGCGTTCGTGATCGAGGCGTTCCAGAGAATTGAATCCCCCGTTCGATGTGCGGTCACAATCCGTCCAGTCGTTATCTCCTGGCGTGAACACCGCCGGTGCTTGTAGGGCATTGAAATAACTGAGTGCTTGTGTGTAAAGGCCATCAGCACAAGTGGTGACAGTAGTCGAATTGGCTATGCTGCTGCCACCTTTCAAATCACCGTCTTGCACCGTAAAAGCCAACCGTTGCCTGTTCATGTCCGCAATCAGGTTGGGAACACCAGTCAACGCTTGCACATCGCTATAAGGTAAATCACCCCACAGGCCGATTGAGTAGACACCATTATCGTCTGCTGCGGTTGCAGGACTCATAGCAAGCATTGCTAAAATTGACATAGCAAATGCCTGTAAACACAAGGTACGAACTTTCAGTACTTTCCACAGAAATTGGGGAAATTGATAATCATCTGTTTTCATATTAAGCCTCGTTTTTTCAAAATGGATAGAGGATTCTTTGAAGAATTTTTCTCCGACCCAAGGTTTTTGTGGGCTTTAATGAAAGCAATATAGTCTTCGTTCTCAGCTTTCTAACCTTAAGGCAAATGCTTTTATACTAGGTCAGCATTACAATCCCTTTACAGTCTTAAATTTATGTTTCCCAGACCATTAAAGAGAATGTTGGGTTGATTTTGAATTTCGATGTGGCGGACAGTGCGTCATGCACATCATTAACATTGGCTGTTTGCTAATCTCTTATTTGATGATTTTTTACCAACTAGACAGCCGCAAACATAAGTCCTAAATTGTTACTTATGAGTTACCTATCTGCTATTGTCATCATCCCTTCAGCTTTGCCGAGCTGCGAAGAACGTCTCTGTATTCTCAACGATTGACGACCATGAAGTCATCAACGACTTTGCTGGCGGCGCGGCACTGGCAACAGACCCGCGTTTTTCAGAAACAACTGGACTGATTAACCAGACGGTACTTTACAAGTTATGGTATAGAACCTTACACGTCACAAGATCTGGCAAACAACAGTGCCAATATCATCAACCGCAAGCCTGAAATTGTCAGCCAGTTGATCGTTTCACCTCAGCCTTAACAGAGCCAATAAAACCAGCAGAATATTTTTGATTCTGCCAGAATTTTCTCGTTTTTTCCGTTTTGTTTCATCAATTGTTAACAGAATCGACATCAAACAGACATAACCAACGAGTAATGTTCAAAGCTCAACCGAACTGAATTTCCCAGGTTGAACACTATAAGTAAAATAACTTTTCTTGGAGACTATCATGCGCTTGTTTAACAAACTATTGGCTATTGCGGGAGCAATAGCCATCCTGTCGCCATTGGCGGTATCAGCAGGGCAAAACGGCAATAACAACCATAATCGGGGGGTACATAACGTCCAACTGGGGCCAAGGCCGTATTTTTTGGTCAACGATATGCAGAACAGCAAACTTAAAACCGAATTGCAGGAATGCTCGGAAGACCCGTTCCATAAAACCGATTTCTCGATAGGCCATCGTGGTGCTGCCTTGCAGTTCGCCGAACACACCAAGCAGTCGTATGAGGCTGCGGCACGGATGGGTGCAGGCATTGTCGAATGTGATGTCACTTTTACCAAGGATAAGGAACTTGTTTGCCGTCATTCACAAAGCGCGTTTAGCTAATTGAATGAAACTACAAGTCCAGTATTGCAGGGCGGTAATAAGCAATTGCTAATCTTGGTAGTGCCGGTGTTTATAGGTCAGCCAGCCCATTGTAGATGCGATAAACAGTCCGAAAACAATGACAATAGTTTTTACTGAAAACTCAGCTTGTATCATCAAGGCATACGCACCCAACATCAGCAATATACTGCTGTTTTCATTGAAATTTTGTAGGGCTATGGAATGTCCAGATCCCATCAGTTTGTGGCCCCTGTGCTGGAGCAGGGCGTTCATGGGGATCAAAAAACTGCCTGCCAAGGTGCCAACCAGAATCAGCATGAGTATTGCTAGCTGCCAATCGCTAATCCACGCCATCAAGACGATGACCACTCCCATCGCAATGCCTAGCGGCAAAACATTCACCGCATGTTCCAACGGCACCAGTTTTGCCGCGATGACCGAGCCGATGGCTAGCCCAACCGCGACGACCGCTGTCAATTGTGTGGCTTGTTGCAGGTCAAAATGCAGGGACGAAGCCGCCCAGATGAGGATGATAAAGCGTAGCGTTGTTCCTGCTCCCCAAAACAACGATGTGACCGCTAGCGATACCTGCCCTAACGGGTCACGCCACAACAAAAAAAAGCACCGCCAAAAATCAGTCCATAAGAGCGTAAGGTTTGTTTCGCCCAATTCATGCTCAATCGGTAATTTAGGTATGTAGAGGTTGAACACCGTAGCGGTCAAATAGAAACCCAGGACGACCAGGATCGCAAATTCGGGTGCGGTATCAATACCAAAAAACGGATGCTGGTTGAATAAGGATTCATAATGGTGGCCAATCAGTATGCCACCAATGATTGCGCCTAAAATGATAGCGGCAACGGTCAAGCCTTCCATCCAGCCATTCGCCCACACCAGTCGGTTAGCCGGAAGATATTCGGTCAAAATGCCGTATTTCGCCGGGGAATACAACGCAGAACCTGTGCCGACAAAGCCGTAAGCAAGCAAGGGGTGTAAGCCAAAAAATAAAGCGAGACAGCCAGCAATCTTGATGCTGTTGCTGATGAACATGACTTTACCTTTCGGCAAAGAATCCGCATAAGGGCCGACAAAGGGGGCTAGCAGGATAAAGGAGAGCACGAAAAATTGTTGCAGGACCGGGATTTCCCAAGATGGCGCTGCACGGTCTTTGAGCAGTTCGATTGCCGCAAACAACAAGCAATTATCGGCTAATGAGGAAAAGAATTGCGCGGTGAGGATTGTGTAAAAACCTTGGTTTATAGCATTTTCTGATAGTGTGATGCTCGGTTTGATTGTGCTTAGTGACAAGGCCAGTTCTCCATTATGGATTAGGTAGGTTTGTGGCTTCTAGGGCTTCATAGTCCAGGGCCGTTGTTTCAATCTTATGCCAATTCACCAGTTCCAGGGTGCCATTGTTGTGTTCTACGATAGCAGTGCAACTTTCTACAAAATCGCCGGTATTGACATATAAAAATCCGCTGATGTCCTTGATTTCTGCATGGTGGATATGTCCGCAGATAACGCCATCTACCCCTTCGTCCCTGAGCGTATTGACGATACTTTCTTCATAATCGGAAATGAACTGGACGGCATTTTTGACCTTGAACTTGAGATATGCGGCCAAGGAAAAATGTGACTGGATTCCCAACCAGCGTCGTACCATCCTTAGATAACGATTGAATTCAAGCAAAATATCGTAACTTTCGCTACCCAGTTTGGCGAGCCAGCGGTGGTATCGGGCAATGGTGTCGTATTCGTCGCCGTGCACAATCAAGAATTTCTGTCCGGCTACCGTGGTATGCACGTCCGATTTTTTGACGGTGATGTCGCCAAAGACATAACTGTCATAATCCCTGAGGTTTTCGTCATGGTTGCCGGGTATGTAGATGATCTGCGTGCCATGCCTGGCCTTACGCAATAATTTTTGGATGACGGTATTGTGGTCTCGCGGCCAGTACATTTTTTTGGATAGCGACCAGAAGTCGATAATATCACCGACCAGATACAACTTTTCGCTGTCGTTGTGTTTAAGGAAATCCAGCAACACATCAGCTTGGCATTGGGTAGAACCGAGGTGCAGGTCGGAAATCCAGATAGTCCGATAAGAATTGTTTGGCATGTTCTTCCTGAATTTAATAGCTGTTAAATCCTGCTTTTTCGTTGTAAAGATTGTAGCCAACGCACATGAAAGTTATATGACAATGCAATAAAAAAAGCGGACTAATACTGTGTGTAACAATAATTTCATGAATTCGACACAAAACTGACATTTTGATTGATTAAGGTATCCATTTATTTATTGGACTTAGGATGCCTATGAAAAGCCAACAGACCAAGCAGCAAACCACGCCGGAAAAAAAACTGACTTGTTTTATCGCAGATACCCAAGCGTTGATAGAAGAAGCCCAAATCTTGCGCTACCGAGTATTTGCCCAGGAAATGGGGGCGACACTCAAATCAGGCGCAGAAGGCTTGGATGTTGATGAAGTGGATGCGTACTGCGATCATTTGGTGGTCTACGATAATATCAACGCCAAGATCGTTGGTTATACCCGCCTACTAAACCAAGATCAGGCAAAACAGTTGGGACGGTTTTATTCCCAAAGTGAATTTGTTCTGGATAAGGTGCTGGCCTTGCCAGGACGGTTTCTGGAAGTGGGTCGGACGTGCATTGACCCTGACTATCGCGGCGGTGCGGTATTGACCACGCTTTGGTCAGCATTGGTGCAATATGCTTTAGAGGGCAAGTTCAACTACTTGTTAGGTTGCGCTAGCATTACCCCTGGCGTTAGTGGTTATGCCGTCGATGCGGTTTACCGGAATATTGATCCACAAAATATTGCTTCGGCTGAGTTGCAGGTCAAGCCCTTGATTCCAATACCCAAGTCATTACGTTGCCAGCGCGATGAATCGGGCATCCCGCCTTTGCTAAAAGCTTATCTGCGGTTTGGTGCGCTGGTTTGTGGCGAACCGTATTGGGATGAGGATTTCAATTGCATGGATTTATTCATTTTGTTACCGCTGGATCAACTCCAGGAACGCTACAGCAAACACTATATGAGGGGATTTATCGCCAGGGATGGTGTGTATGCCGCAAGCCAGTCGGGAACTGGCGCGGCGTAAAGTAATGAAATTGCGACTGCGGCTATGTTATAAAATTACACTTATTGTGCTGCTGTTCATCAGTGGATTAATCATCGCCGCTATCATTTTCCCGGCACTGGGTGTTTTATCTAAGCCATCCAAAGTAAAAGCTAGGCGAGATGCGTTAACACTGGCTTGGTTAACATGGTTTAGCTGGATACTTAGTTTGCACATTATTATAAAAGGCAAGCTGTTAAACCAACCCGCACTATTGGTTAGCAATCATATTTCTTGGGTTGATATTATTGTGTTAGGACAATTTGCTCCCGCACATTTTGTCGCCAAGAGTGACATTTTAGCTTGGCCTGTCATTGGTTATCTTGCTAAACAGGGCGGCACGGTTTTTGTGCGTCGAGGGGATAAACAGCAAGCCAAAGCAATCGCCGAGGAAATGATTTGGCTATTGAAGCAAAACAGCACGGTTATCGCTTTTCCTGAAGGCACTACAACTAAAGGTGGCGTGGTGCTGCCTTTCCACGCGTCTTTGTTTCAGGCTACGCTATTAACTAAAGCAATCGTCCAACCTGTTGCTATTCAATATCTGAGGGCAGCAACAAACTATGCGCCATTTATTGGTGAAGATACCTTTGTGCCGCACCTACTCAAGATGCTTGCGATGGATAAGATTGAGGTATCTGTTACTTTTCTTCCCACTATCGCTACCGTAGGTAAAAACCGCCAGTCTGTGAGCAATGAAGCGAGGGCGATGATTTTGAACAATCTAACGAGGAAGCAGTAAGGGACTGTCATTTCATTATTGAAACGGCAACTGTAATTAGTCGCTACTGTGCAATGCTTGACCCTTAGCCCAACCGAAATAACTCCATTGCCAGTAACTCAACAGCCCAAGCCACAACCAAACTCAATGCCGTCAAGGCTGCCGCCATACTGAAGAAGTCATTATGTTTGAAATGGTGTTTGTTGGATGATGTCTTATAC
>CAMAVM010000030.1 GCA_945861705.1 Methylomagnum ishizawai
GCGATTGCGATTCCGGCTTATCAGGATTATATTGCGAAATCCCAGTTTACTGCGGGAATGGCTGAAATTACGCCAGGAAAAACCCAGATGGAAACAAAATTAAATGAAGGTACACCTGTAACAAATGATGCAGCCGGATTGTTATTACTTGGTCTTCAAGGAACAACCAAGAACTGTGCAATTACGGCTATTGGTTTTGCTGGTACATCAGGTAATGCCTCTATTAATTGTGTTATTAGTGGTACGGCCACCGTTCAGGGCAAAACAATTAGTTGGCGTAGAGCTGGCTCAACTGGTGTATGGACATGCCATACCGATGCAGATGCTAAGTACATTGGTAAGTGTTCTGATGGTACTACCATTACTCACGTAGCAAGCTAACAAGTCCGAACGCGGGACGGGGTTTGAACCCCGTCCCAAACGTTTCCACGCACTGACCAACCACAACAAAACCATCCAATCCTTAACGGGCTTGGGTGGTTTTTTGCGTTATGCCGTTTGGATACAAACGACCGTACGGCGGTTGAATTGTAGGGTGGTTCCGCTTTAGCGAACCACCGCAAACGAAGCCTATCATGCTGGCTTCCACGCCGACATTTCCGAACATTGGGTTTGTTGGGCGGCATGTCTGGAAATTTTACATTGTTTGGCATTGGCGGATTGTCGCTTTGCTCCGAATCCACCCTACCCATGCTATCGAAAGCTGTAAGGCAATGGGATGGACACCTCCCACCTATCGGCATCGACGACCGTACGGCGGTTGAATTGTAGGGTGGTTCCGCTTTAGCGAACCACCGCAAACGAAGCCTATCATGCTGGCTTCCACGCCGACATTTCCGAACATTGGGTTTGTTGGGCGGCATGCCTGGAAATTTTACATTGTTTGGCATTGGCGGATTGTCGCTTTGCTCCGAATCCACCCTACCCATGCTATTATTCTCGTTGATATTTATGTTGATACGGGAATTTTTATGCCAAATTACCGACGTAATTTTGTGGCTGGCGGCTGTTATTTTTTTACGGTCAATTTGCTGGAACGGCAACGGACGTTGCTGACTGACCATATTGACCTGTTGCGGGATTCGGTACGGCGGGTGAAACGCTTATACCCTTTCCATATCGATGCCTGGGTGGTGTTGCCGGATCATTTGCATTGTGTGTTGACACTGCCGCCGGACACCGATGATTTTCCGGTGCGGTGGCGGTTGATCAAGTTATTGTTTGCCAAAGGTTTGCCGCGTACGGAACAGCTATCGGCTACGCGGCGCAAACGTTCTGAACGGGGTATTTGGCAGAGGCGCTATTGGGAACATACGATTACCACGGAATTGGATTATGCCAGGCATATTGACTATATCCATGTGAATCCATTGAAACATGGTTATGTCAGCAAAATTCAGGATTGGCCTTATTCGACTTTCCATCGCTATGTGCATGATGGCATCCTGGCGGTGGATTGGTGCGGCGATGTGGGTGATTTGCCGACGGTGTCTGATTAGCCAGTAGCCAGGTAGAGTGGGCAACGCGGTTTTGCCCACCACACTGACGAACCACAACAAAACCATCCAATCCTTCACGGGCTTGGGTGGTTTTTTGCGTTATGCCGCTTGGAAATTGATTGGGTGAGCAAAACCGCGTTGCCCACCAGCACCTTAATTCCTCTTCAAATCTCGATAAAAATTTTCATGTGGGCCAACAGCTTCCAGATAAATGAGATAAACTTCTTCATCCAACGTGTAGCCGAGCAGATACAACTGCCCTGCACTATGAAACTTAAAGACACGAAGCTCCGCCAAATCGCCTCTCTTTCGTACCCCGATTTCAGGATTTTGTCTAACCTCATCGACCGCTGAATCCACGTCGGTGGCGGTATTGTCATGTAGTTTTTTGTATTGCCGTGAAAATCGCCTAGTTTGCAGGACTGTCCACGTCATGAGTGACGGCTGCGAGATACGAAGGGCTTGGACTGCTCACGCGGCTCGGCCATTGAAGCCAACGACTCTGCCACGAAACTGACGGGCAAATCAGGATTGTCGAGTGCAGCCCGACCTACTCGTGCCCAAAACTCGATTTGTCCAGCGATAGAACGATGCTCCAACGCTGCATCTTGCTTGGCTTGATCGTAGAGTTCCTGATTGATCCGTATTGAAGTGCTTGCTGACATTTTGATACCTTCCGCTTAAGTTACTACTTTTGTAGCCATTATATGCCTGTGATTTGCAAAAGGAAACGTGGCAACCTGAACCGTCCGGCTGAAAATAACATAAATGGAGTACAAACCTAGGTTTGCACTCCCCATGTTGAAACTAAATCACAATCTGGCTGTTATAAAATCTCAAGCCGCCTGAACGGGAATGGAAGACGCGGAACGGATAATCTCGTTCTTGTTGTTGAAGTAGATCAAAACTGGCTTATACGTTGCCAACTCTTTTTGATCGAGGATGAAGTAGGAGCAAATAATGACCAAATCGCCTGGGCAAGCCAAACGTGCCGCCGCACCATTGACGGAAATGATGCCTGAGCCGCTTTCTGCACGGATGGCGTAGGTGGTGAAGCGTTCGCCATTGTTGATGTTGTAGATTTGGATTTGCTCGTATTCCCTGATGCCTGCTAAATCAAGGAAGTTGCCGTCAATCGCGCACGAGCCTTCATAACCGAGTTCTGAACGGGTTACGGTGGCTCTGTGCAACTTCGCTTTCAGCATGGTTGTTTGCATAGTTAAACGATTTATTCCTCTTAAGTTAACCGCAAATTATCGCCTATATTCATCATCATATCAAATTATACAATTTGAATATGACGATTATGTCTATCTTGCAAGAGAAAAGCAGATATTGTCAATCAAACGCGACCGTCCTAGCTTTGCTGCTGCCAGCACAAGTAAGTCAACATCTTGCTGTTCGGCCTTTTGCAAATCGGTTTGACGGCAAATATTCAAATAATCCGTTTGAAATCCGGCATTATTTAATGACGTTATGGCTGCCTTTTCTATCTTTTCGTCAATCTTGTTTCCTGATAACACCTCGTCACGCACAGTACACAAGGTTCGGTAGAGTTTCGGGGCAATCTGTATGTGCTCTGGGCTGAGATAGCCATTTCTGGAACTCATCGCCAGACCACTGCTTTCCCTGACGGTTTCCGTAGACCGTATTTCGACAGGAATGTTCAAATCGTTGACCATAGCGCGGATAATCGCCAGTTGCTGATAATCCTTTTGACCAAAAAAAGCTAGGTCAGGTTGCACCATATTAAATAATTTATTGACGACGGTTGCCACGCCGTCAAAATGCCCTGGTCTTGATGCGCCACAATGCAAGGTCGATAAGGTTTTCACGCTGATTACAGTCTTCGCGCCTTCAGCATACATTTCGGCAACACTGGGCAAAAACAGCAAATCTACCTTGGCTGCTTGCAGTTTTTGCTTATCTGCATCCTCGGTACGTGGATAAGCCTCGAAATCTTCACCCACACCGAATTGGGTCGGGTTGACGAAAATGCTGACGACTACCTTATCCGCTGCCTGTTTGGCTTCTTCAACCAGCTTTATATGTCCGGCATGTAAATTACCCATCGTGGGGACGAAAGCAATGCGTTCGCCAGCCAAACGCCAGGTTTTGACGGCATTTCGCAAATCAACAAGGGTATTGGCTACTTGCATGACTGACTAAAAGCTGTGTTCCAAACCAGGAAATTCGGCGTTTTTGACGGCGTGTTGATAGGCTTTGATGGCATCTTCCACGCTATTACAATCTGCCATAAAGTCTTTGGAAAACCGTGGTCGTTTGCTAGTTCCAATATTGAGCATGTCATACAAGACCAGCACTTGCCCGTCGCAGTCAACACCTGCGCCTATGCCAATCACGGGAATAGTGAGTTCCTCGCTGATTTGTTTGGCAAGTGCGGCGGGTACGCATTCCAAAACCAGCAAACTCGCCCCTGTTTGCTGTAATTGTTGGGCATCATCACGCAGTTTTTGGGCGGCTTCGGGTTCTTTCCCTTGCACGCTGTACGCGCCAAGTTGATGTATTGATTGAGGTAATAAGCCTAAATGCCCACAAACGGGAATACCTTGTTCGACCAAAAAACGGACGCAATCAATCTTAGCACCTTCCAGCTTCACCATTTGTGCGCCACCTGTTTGGAGTAATTGTGCGGCGTTTTTGGCAGCCATGTCAGTACTGCCATAGGTCATAAACGGCATATCGGCGATGAGATAAGCCCGCTTCCGTACTCGGCTAACACATTGGGTATGGTAAACCATCTGCTCAATGGTGACAGGAACGGTGGTGCTATGTCCTTGAATTACCATACCCAAGGAGTCACCGACCAGCATTATATCAATGCCGACCTTATCAATAACCGCAGCAAAACCGGCATCGTAAGCAGTCAGGCAGGTGATTTTTTCACCGTTGCGCTTCATTGCGGTGATGTCGTTGATCGACAAGGGTTTATCAACTACTTGATTCATAATTGTTTAATCGTCGCAGCCCTGTGGATGGACAGTTTCTAAGCAAGTCGGATAGTTTACCTTTACCTGAAATAAGCAAATCCGCATCACAATCGGATAAGGGAACTAAAACAAAAGCCCGTTCGGCGATACCTTTGTGCGGCACGGTTAATTCGGGCGTGTCAATTTGCTGATCGCCGTACAGCAACACATCCAAATCCAGCGTTCTCGCGCCCCAGCGTTGGACACCGCGCACCCGCCCGTGTTCCAGCTCAATCGCTTGCAGGGCATGCAATAAATCCAAAGGAGAAAGGCTGGTTGCCACACACATCACCGCATTCACGTAATCAGGCTGATCTTGCGGCCCCATTGGTGTACTTGCGTACAGGCTTGAGAATGCCAGTTCTTGGACATTATCCAGGGCATTAATCGCCAAACGTGCGGATTTAAGTTGGGCAATGGGCGATTCCAGATTGCTACCTAAGCCGATAAAAGCGGTAAGTGTTTGTGGAGAAACGCCATTCATATCAAGCACGAGTACGCTAACAGCCTTATCACTCTGCTGGTTTGGGCTTGTTTTGGCTGGGTCTGCGGTAATTTCTTTTCAAGCCGGTCTTTTTATTCTGACCATTCCGTACTGGCGCAGTCATTTTGCGCTGTTCGTTTTCGTTCGCATTTTGATAGCGCGTCCACCATTCTGCCAGTTCAGGATCAGCACCGCCGGTTTCAGCACGTAACAACAGGAAATCATAACCTGCCCTAAAGCGTGGATGGGTCAACAAGCGGCTCGGTTTTGCTCCGACTCGCGCATTAAACTTGGGCTGTAAGCTACAGACTTCGCGCATTGCCGTCGTAATATGCCGTGGCATTGCCGTTACTTTTATTTGCCTGGAAAGCACTTCATTGGCAGCATCTTGGTACACCATGTATTCATCACCACCTTTTTTTAGCAGCTCCTTAGCAAGCATCTGCACTGGTTCCCACATAAAAGCCGCCAGCAAGAAGTACGCCGTTACGGTTTTACCTTCGGCAATTCTATTATCGGAATTTTGTAATGCTTTGATTAAAAACAGCTTTGGAAAGCCTTCTTCCTCAAACGACAGGCTTTTTTCTGTAGCCGGAAACAGGACTTTAAATAAGCCATATTGCCTAAGTAATTCAAAGGTTTGCAACGCACTACCTGATAAAAATAACTTTAAAACTTCATCATAAAGCCTAGCGGAAGGAATGCTGTCCAATACCGAAGCTGTAGTATGCAATGCTTTTTGGCAATCAGGATGGAGCTTAAAGCCCAATTTGGCAGCAAAACGCACGGCTCTTAGCATTCGCACTGGGTCTTCCCTGAAGCGGGTTTCAGGATCGCCGATTAGCCGCAACATGCCGGCTTTGTGGTCTTCCATGCCGCCCACATAATCGACGACTGTATAATCTTTAATGTTGTAATACAATGCGTTGACGGTGAAGTCCCGCCGCCAAACGTCTTCTTCTATGGTGCCGTAAACATTATCCCTGAGCAAACGCCCTTCTTTATTGAGAATTTGTTTGTCGTTTTGCTTTGCATCTTCACCCCGAAACGTGGCAACTTCTATCACTTCCCTGCCGAAATGCACATGGGCAAGCCGGAATCTTCGACCTATCAAACGGCAATTTCGGAAGACTTTTTTTATTTCATCGGGATCGGCATTGGTTACGACATCAAAATCTTTTGGCTCACGCCCTAACAATAAGTCACGCACACAACCACCGACCAAATAAGCATCAAAGCCTTCTTTTTTTAGTTTGTACAATACTTTCAAGGCATTGTCGCTTATTTGCGTGCGCGATATGCAATGCTCAGAGCGTTGGTACAATCTTACTTTTGATGGCAATGGCGCATCTTTGGGCTTATTCGTGCCAATAATTTTTTTGAAGAAGTTTAAAATAACCTGTTATCCCTGGTGTTGTTATTATTCGCGCTAATCATATCATTTTGATGGCGCTAGACCCAATCAACTAACGGTTTTCTTTTACATAATTCTTTTGAATATAGTAGAATCCACGTACTGATTTTAACAAAGATTGGGTTGTTTATTATGTATCTAAGATTTTTTGTAGCTCTGCATAAAACGATCTTTTATCCACTCTACACTCGCCGCCGATATGAATAACTGGATTGTAATCTGCAAAAAAATTCTCACCGCTTTGGTTGACCAACCTTTTTTAGCCAGCCTGTTTGTAACAGATGTTGCTATTCTTCTGCTCCATAAGCCGCCGTTCTTTTTTTCCTTGATAATGCTGGGTGGATTGATGGCGTTGTGCATGTATTTTGGACAGAAACTGGCGTTGTTTAAGCTGTAATTGTTAAAATCGGTAGCCGTCTGTCCCTCGCCAGACTTTGATTTACATCGTTGATGGGGCTAAACCGGGGCTTTTGCGTGTTCTGGCGGTTGTTGTTTACGATTTCTTGCTGTTAATTGCGGTATTATTTTTAGCAACTGCAATCTTGCTGCCTTTTAATGGTGGCGAAGCTTTTACCAACCATAAGATTTTTTACTCCCTTTATTTATTAGCCGTCAGCTTCTGTTTTTATGGCTGGTTTTGGACGCATGGCGGTCAAACATTGGGCTTAAGGGCTTGGAAAACAAGGGTTTTGAATAGCGATAATAGTGTGATTAGCTGGCAGCAAGCCTTCATACGTTTTGCTGTTGCACTCTTGTCTTGGGGAGCTTTGGGCTTGGGGGTTTTATGGATTGTTATCGATAAAAATCAACGCAGTTGGCATGATATGGCTTCCAAAACTGGGCTTTTCCTCGATACCGTTAACCAGTAGAGTAAGGTTGCACCGCAATTCTATGGCTTTGTCCTTAGCAAGCATTCCATTTTCATTTGCCCAACAGCGGCAACTTGCCCGATATTTTCTGACTGTTATCCTTATCTCAGCCATTACTGATACCCAATGGGTAACTTATCGGTTTTGAATTGCTACCCTCTTTCCACTAGGCGTTTAATTATGAATAACCCGCTATTAGCTAATTCCGTTTTGCCCTTGTTTTCCCAAATAAAACCCGAACACGTTGAACCTGCCATTGACCAACTTTTAGCCGATGCCCGTGCAACAGTTGAACAACACCTTATCGCGACAAAAAACTACACCTGGGAAAACCTCATTGAGCCGCTGGAAAATGCGGACGATAAGCTGGGTAAAGCTTGGTCGCCCGTTAGCCATTTAAACTCAGTGGTAAACAACGATGAACTTCGGGATGCTTATAACGCCTGCTTGCCCAAACTCAGTGCTTATTCGACGGAGATGGGACAAAATGAAGCCTTATTCAACGCGTATCGCTTTATCGCGGAAAGTCCTAAATATTCAACACTTTCACTTGCCCAGCAGAAAATCATCAGCAATGCGCTACGGGATTTCAAGCTGTCCGGCATCGATCTGGATAATGAAAAAAAGCAGCGTTATAAGGAAATTAGCCAAGAGCTTTCCAAACTTGCCAGCAATTACGAGGAAAACATCCTCGATGCGACGAATGGCTGGAGCAAGCTAATTACCGAAGAAGCCGATTTAGCGGGTTTGCCACCTTCTGCACTCGCCCAAGCCAAGCAAACTGCTGAGATTGACCAGCAACAAGGCTGGAAAATTACCTTGCAATTCCCCTCCTACCACGCCGTGATGACTTATGCCGATAACAGGGAATTGCGCCGCGAACTTTATGAAGCCTATTCCACACGCGCATCCGACCAGGGTTCTCATGCTGGGCAATGGGACAACACCGACATCATGGAAAAAATCTTGGCATTACGCCATGAAAAAGCCCAATTATTGGGCTATAAGAACTTTGCCGAACTTTCTTTAGCGACGAAAATGGCGGAAAAAACCGCTGATGTTATTCACTTCTTGGAAGATCTCGCGGAAAAATCCCTGCCGCAAGCACACAAAGATTTGGCGGAATTACGGGCTTTTGCAGATGAACAACATGACATTAAGGATTTGCAATCTTGTGATGCTGGCTATTATTCCGAAAAAATGCGTCAGCATTTTTACCAGTTATCGCAGGAAGAAGTAAAAGCCTATTTTCCTGTAACCCGTGTTTTGCCGGGCTTGTTTGCCATCGTTGAGAAATTATATGGGTTGAATATCACAGAGATTCATTCATTCGACAGTTGGCATCCCGACGTACGTTTCTTCCAGATTCATGACAAGGACAATCAGCTACGTGGTCAGTTTTACCTTGACCTTTATGCCCGTCCCAAAAAACGCGGCGGTGCCTGGATGGATGATTGTGTGGGGCGTAAGAAAACAAATGACTCCATTCAAACACCAGTCGCTTATTTGACCTGCAACTTTACGCCACCTATCGGTGACGATCCTGCACTCCTAACCCACGATGAAGTCACCACCTTATTCCATGAATTCGGTCACGGCCTACAGCACATGCTGACTAAGATCGACTATCTGGGCGTTTCCGGCATCAATGGCGTAGAGTGGGATGCGGTTGAATTGCCTAGCCAATTTATGGAAAACTGGTGTTGGGAAAAAGAATCGCTGCAACTGGTTTCTGGTCATTATCAAACGGGGGAAACCTTGCCTGACAGCTTATTCGACAAAATGATGGCGGCAAAAAATTTCCAGGCCGGTATGGTTATGGTCAGGCAGCTTGAATTCAGCCTGTTCGATTTCAGGATTCACCAAGATTACGATCCGGCATTAGGTGGCAGAATCTATGAAACTTTGGAAATAGTGCGCTCACAAGTTGCCGTTATCCACCCACCCAAATCCAACCGCTTTCCGCACGGTTTCTCACATATTTTTGCCGGTGGTTACGCGGCGGGTTATTACAGCTACAAATGGGCGGAAGTGTTGTCTAGCGACGCGTTTTCCTTGTTTGAGGAAAAAGGTATTTTTAACCAAGAAGCGGGGAATGCGTTCTTATCGAATATCCTGGAAAGCGGCGGCAGCCAGGATGCAATGGAATTGTTCATCAAATTCCGTGGCCGAAAACCCACCATTGACGCACTGCTCAGGCACAACGGCATAGGGTTTGCGGCGTGAAATATAAAGACCTGCGGGATTTTATCGCGCAACTGGAAAAGCAAGGGGAACTTAAGCGGATTACTGCTGAAGTTGATCCTTATCTGGAAATGACTGAAATCTGTGACCGCGTACTTAAACAAGGTGGTCCCGCGTTGCTGTTTGAAAACCCTAAAAACCATAAAATCCCCGTACTTTGCAACCTGTTTGGCACGCCTAAACGGGTCGCAATGGGCATGGGTGCCAATGAAGTCAGTGAATTACGGGAAATCGGCAAACTTCTGGCCTATCTAAAGGAACCCGAACCGCCTAAAGGCATGAGGGATGCGTTTGAAAAAATTCCCGTGTTCAAGCAAGTGCTTAACATGGCACCCAAATTGGTATCCTCCCCTGTTTGCCAGGAAGTTGTACTAGAAGGCGATGAGATTGATTTAAGCCAGTATCCGATTCAAACCTGCTGGCCTGGCGATGCCGCGCCATTAATCACTTGGCCGTTGGTCATCACCCAAGGGCCTAACAAAACCCGGCAGAATCTGGGCATTTACCGCCAGCAAGTCATCGCAAAGAATAAGGTGATTATGCGTTGGCTAACGCACCGGGGCGGCGCACTGGATTTTAGGGAATGGCAACAAGCGTATCCGGACAAACCTTTTCCCATCGCCGTTGCACTGGGTGCTGACCCAGCGACCATCCTTGCTGCGGTTACGCCCGTACCGGACACCTTATCAGAATATGGTTTTGCTGGATTATTACGCGGCAGCAAAACCGAAGTGGCGCAATGCCTGACCAACGACCTGCAAGTGCCAGCCAGCGCTGAAATCGTCCTAGAAGGCTTTATTTATCCCAATGAAATGGCTAAGGAAGGGCCTTTTGGTGACCACACTGGTTATTACAACGAAGTCGATGAATTCCCAGTATTTACCATCGAACGCATTACCCAACGCCACAACCCCATATATCACAGCACGTACACTGGAAGACCGCCAGACGAACCCGCCATCTTGGGCGTTGCCTTAAACGAGGTCTTCGTACCCATCTTGCAAAAGCAATTTCCAGAAATTATCGATTTTTACCTGCCGCCGGAAGGTTGCTCGTATCGTATGGCGGTCATCAGCATGAAGAAACAATACGCAGGTCATGCCAAGCGGGTGATGCTAGGCACTTGGTCTTACCTTCGCCAATTCATGTACACCAAATTCGTCATCGTGGTCGATGAAGATATTAATGTCCGTAACTGGGAAGACGTTATTTGGGCAATAACAACCCGCATGGATCCTGCGCGGGATTTAACGATTTTGGAAAACACACCAATTGATTATCTCGATTTTGCTTCGCCAGTGTCTGGCTTAGGCTCGAAAGTAGGCTTTGATGCGACCAACAAATGGCCTGGGGAAACCAACAGGGAATGGGGTGAACCTATTGCGATGTCAAAAGACGTTATAGATAAGATAGACCGCATTTGGGATACGTTGTATCGTTGAAGTCAACAACCGCGGAGTAACGCCATTTAAACAAAAAAACCCAGCATTAAGCTGGGTTTTGAAATCACGCTAGAAATAAAACGTGATAGTAAATAAAGTTGGCTTGAAGCCTATAACTATTTCCGTCTAAAGTCAGATATCGACTTAGTATTTTCCGAACATCCCGTCACGTCCGCCGCCTTCGGCAGTGCCACCAAATGTAGGTGGTACATCGGGTTTATTCATTTCCACTCTAGCTTCATCAACCAACGATGTCGCTAAAGCAAAATCCCCAGCTTTTGCAGCCTTCTTAGCTTGTTTGATTTTGGTGCTGATACGTTGAAGACGTGGAGAATTACCCTTGTTACCTTGATCTTTTGCAACATCAGATGCCTCAGAAGCAGAAGTAGTAAAAGCAGCTACGTCGTTGGCTTTAGCGGCTTCTAACATCTTATCCGAAATAGCTAAAAGTGCTGTGTAATCTTCATGTAGAGGTGAACCTGCTGCTTGTGCCACGCCAATTGAAAGCAAAGACAGCAACATAGCTGCCAAAATATATCTAAATTTCATGTGTTTCCTCATGTATCTATTTGCCGTAAGACAAATACAAAAAAATGACTGTTCGTTCCTGAAAAAACAAAACCGCCAAGTCACCATAATAATCAAAACAAAAGCTTTGTGTCCCCAAGAACCGAACCGCCCACTCGGGTGACCTTAGAATACCTTTTTTTTAAGCAATAGTCCATTACTTAGCGGTATCACAAAATAAAGAAAGGCAATTTGATTTGAATCAACAAATAAGAAATTTTGATTAATAATGGCAGACACGAGTAGAAACCCGATACCATAACGTTAAGCCATTGTATAAATAGAAAACAATAAATGTCGGTAAAGCGTTACCTTAAAAGTGGTAGCCTTATTTAATTACTGAAGTTCTTCGATATTGTTTTGAAAACTTTTCAAAGACAGATAAATAGACAGCGGCAAAAAGGCTCGAAACGAATTAAAGGAGGGTTATATGAAAAGGCAATCACGTACCAAGAAAGACCAATAATCTGTTTTAAACAAAGGGAAGACGAGTTTTTATAAAAAAACCCAGCACTTAGGCTGGGGTTTTTACTTCGTAACGATAGCTGTGATTAATTGGCTTTCAACTATCCGATTCAACCACAAGCGGCTATTCTCTATTCAGTAGGAACATTGCCGCCCCATTGGGGTGCCGCATTGGTTTTCTTCATTTCCGCGAGGGCTTCTTCAATAAGCGTGGTGGCTTGGGGGAAATCCCCAGCCTTTACTGACTTCTTGGCTTGTTTGATTTTAGTGCTTATCCGTTGTAAGCGGGGAGAATTGCCCTTGTTACCTTGAACTTTTGCCACGTCAGATGCCTCCGTGGCGACAATCGCAAAAGTGGAAGCGTCAGACGCTTTACTCGCTGCTAACATCTTATCGCCAAGTGCTATTAGGGCGGTGTAGTCTTCATTGATTGGCGAACCAGCGGCATAAACCATGCCCGATACGGACAAAGACAATAACAAGACCATCATAATGTGCTTAAAATTCATGTGTTTCCTCGAATATATTTGCTAATCGGCAATCAAGGGACGAGTTGCGAGTTTCAGCCTCAAAAAACGCACCGTCATCCATTGCTTACCTAAAAACGCCATCTGGTCTAAGACCAAACAGGCGTTCATGTGTGTTTAAAATCCTTTTTGCTAACGCTCCACGGTGCAAATATAACCAATATGAATCAAAGCCAGTTTGATCTAAATCAAAAACCCCACATAAAAATCAAGCATCCAGAACCACTGCATCAACTTGACTGACAACACCGCTGGACGCAAGCTCCAGTCCTTGCTTATAAGCTGCGTTGGCTTTATGTTCCTCGCCTTGGGCAGAATGCAAATCACCCAGCAAACGGTAAGCTTGTACGGTGGGATCAATGGCTAAACTTTTAGATAAATAATCTTCAGCTTTTGGATAGTCTTGACACTTAACGCTCAATTTGCCAAGAATTGTCAGCAAGACTCCGTCTTTTTTATGATAGGCCAACAGGGATTCGGCAATGTCCAACTGTTTGTTAACATCGCTAGATTGCAAGTTTCCGAATAACAACAACAAGGTTTCATCCCAATTGATGGTTAAGGTTTCGACCAGTTCACCTTGAATCTCAGCTCCCAAGCCAGCGTTAATCATGCCTGCAAAATAAATCGCTGCAACATCGGGATTCTTTTTGATGTGTGCTGGAATTTCAGTCCATAGCAAGCGCATTTCATCAAGGCTGCCTT
This sequence comes from Methylomagnum ishizawai, assembly GCA_945861705.1. GTDB lineage: Bacteria > Pseudomonadota > Gammaproteobacteria > Methylococcales > Methylomonadaceae > Methyloglobulus. The sequence continues at coordinate 13,207 of CAMAVM010000030.1, forward strand.
GTTTGATGGTTTGCTTCAGCAAGCCACCAAAAGCATCTATTTCCAGCTTTTTTATTTCGGTTTCCATCAACACCTTATTTTTATTTAAGGTGGGTAGCAATTTACGCAAGCCTTGCCAATCACCTAAGCGTTGATAAGTTTGATGCAACAATTTAAGTACGCTGGCGTGGGTCGCATCAATTGAATGGAGTTTTGTCAGCGTTTCCAAGGCCTGCTCAAACTGGTTTGCAGAAAAATGCAGTTCCGCTTGGGTTAAGCCTATTGCCACATCAGAACCTGGTGCTTGTGTTGCTGCTTTCTTGAGATATTCATCCCGTTTGTCGAAAGCACCACGAGATTGCGCCGCTTTGGCGGCAGTTAAATAGTGCAGTAACGGCGCACCACTGTTTGATGCATGTTTAATCAAGACTTTTTCAGCTTGTTCAAACTTTCCTTCCGCCGAGCCAACTAATCCCGCAATCAAGGCTTCTTGCGAACGGTTAAATTTGATATTGCGGCTGCGATTTTTCAATTGCCAGGGCAAGCGGATCAACCAACCCAACCACCTGAAAAACATATAAAGCAGGAAAAAGCCGACAATTAGACTGGCGAGGAACACAATCAACGAGGTTTCCATCGACCAACTGCCTATGCCTATCAGCACATAACCAGGGTTCTCAAACGTGCCTAGCCATTGTTTAAGAAGGAAAACAGTCGCTACCGTAACAATCAGCGCACAAAAGAAAAATAACCCGTTTTTCATTGGACGCTCACTCTGCTTGCTTGGGAGGAGCGGTTTGAGTTGGCTGTCCAGACTCGACAGGTTTTGCTGGTTCTACCGATTTTGTTAGCGATTCTTTAGTCTCCGAAGACGATGTTGGGCTTTGTTTTTGTGTCGGCTCTTCACTTTCCGTAGACAAAGCTTTGTCCGTTTCAATCCTCAGCTTGGTCACATCGCGGAGCATCTTTAGCGACAAACTGATGTCGGGCAACTGGCTACGCAACTTGATAGCCTGTAAGCGCGATACCTCGCTGCTAAAGCTTTTGGCATTATCATTAGCGGTGAAATGCTGGCTAATCTCGGCCTTTATATCCGCTAAGGCCGCTTGATATAAGGCATCATTTTGTTGGACTAACGCCATTTTCGCCATTTCCAGCTTGATCTTAAGTTGTTCGCGGATGAATTCAGCTTGCTCTTGAGTCAATATTTCCTTGATGGGCTTGTCGGAATGTTTGATGGTGACAATGCCTTCCAACTCCTGAATGGCAGAATTGAACAAATCATTGGAGTCTTCGCTGATCGCGCTAGAATTGGTAGCATCCTCTTTAGAACTCAAGGGTTTGCCGGAATAAGGCAGTACTAACGTTAACTTGGCGACTTCACCTATTAAGGTCTGTATCGACGTGTACAACCCCACCACATCGGGTACATTAACACCTTGAATTTGCGAAAGTTCTTTGGCAATCTGTTCACGAATTCTAATAGTACCCGTATCGCCACTTTCACGCAAACGTTGGTCAGCCGCTTCAAGGGCTGCTCGAGTAGTCTTGATGTCACCCACCAAATGCAGTCTTTCATTAGCAACGCTAAGTAAATACTCTGCATCCGCAATTAGCCAATCCCCTCTGGTTTTACCCAGCTGGCGCTGCACTTGCAGCACTTTATCGCCAAGTTCTTTGCGCGTTGCGTCGGTTTTTTGGGTATTTAGGTCAGAAAAACTAGCCAGTGTCTTGTTAAAATGGTCTTCTTTACCCGCAATTTCAGATTGCAGCGCAGCCACTTGCGATTGTATGGCGGTCAGTTGGGCTTGATAATCGTTGATCTGACGAGTCAACTCGTTTTTGACTTGACCGCCCAGCCCTTCTTGCTTATCACTTAGCTGCGTAAAAAAATAAAATCCTACACCTGCCAGCCCTAAAATCAGGAATAACAAGATAATAACAAACAAAAGTCCACCACTTGACCGAGGTGATGGCTTTGGTTTTCCGTCGTTTTTAGTTATGACGGGTTCTTGTTCTGGTTGTTCAGTCAATTCTGCCACTCTAATCCCCGTTTCTTACCGCACCTGTTTTTAACAGACCCTGTTTATCACTACACATACCGCATCAAGAATAGCCGAATCTGAAGGATATTCAGTCACTGCTACTCGCGTAAATCCCATTTCAACAGCTAATCGCTTTATTCTATCGCTAATGACCACCAGCCAAACTGTAGTCAGAGGCTTTGTATAAGCTGTACCAAGCATAGTTATCAAATTCTGCAATGCCTCACAACTGGTGATAACAATGACATCCAGTTTATTCTGTTCAAGCAAACTAACCACCTCGGCATTGTCAACATCGGGTATTATCCGTTGATAAACTTCCCAATAATCGACATTTGCACCTCTGCTGCGAAGTACGTTTGCCAGTTCTTCACGACCACCCAGCCCTCGAACGATTAATATGTTCTGCCCATTAACCTGCTGCAATTCCGGCATTGCCAGTAGTGCGTCGCTATCAAAACCAGCTTTTGGTAGCACGTTAACTTGCAAACCGACTTTTTGCAACGCTTTGGCGGTTGCTTGCCCAATAGCGGCTATTTGCATCGCCTTTAACTGGGCTATTTTGCCACCATTCGCTTTCAGAGCAAAATTTACTGCATTGGCACTAATAAATAGTAGCCAATGCAGATTGGACAATTTAGATAAGGGATTGGTTGCGATGGATAGGTTATCGGGCTGATTATCCGGCTTTGGATTTATCCCAACGACTTCTAGCGTTGGGAAACGCACAGCTATACCGCCCTGCTGCTCGATGAGTTGGCATAAATTTTCTGCCTGGTGGGTGGGGCGAGTAACTAAAACATGCACCCCTTGCAAAGCATTATTCACTGATAAAGTGCCTGTAAAACCTTATCTGCACCTTGTGACAACAAATCTTCTGCGATAGTTTTGCCTATTGTTTCAGCATCTTCCAGCTTGCCGATGTGTTCGCTGCGATAAATTACACTACCATCAGGATTGCCAACCAGACCGCGCATGAATAACTGGTTATCCCGTATTTCTGCAAATCCAGCGATAGGCACTTGGCAACCTCCGCTCAATCGCGCATTCATCGCCCTTTCTGCTCTTACACAAATACCTGTTGCGTTATCGTGCAATTTGCTCAACATATCATTGAGTTCCTTGTCATCAACCCGGCATTCGATGCCAATCGCACCCTGCCCTATCGCTGGCAAACTTAGCTTGGTATCAAGACATTGGGCTATCCGTTCGGCAAAACCCAGCCGTTTCAAACCCGCCGAAGCTAAGATAATGGCATCGTATTCGCCTGCATCCAATTTTGCCAAGCGGGTATTGACGTTGCCCCGCAAGGTCAAGATTTCGGCATTAGGATATAACGCCTTGATTTGGCACTGCCTACGCAAACTGGATGTGCCTATCCTGGCGTTAGGAGGCAAATCCGTTAACGAAGAAAAATTATTGGAAACAAAGGCATCCGTAGGGTCTTCCCTGCTCAATATCGCCCCTAAGTGCAGCCCTTCGGGAAATTCCACAGGCACATCTTTCATGGAATGCACGGCAATATCTGCCGTCCCTTCCAGCATTCCCACCTCAAGTTCTTTTACAAATAGGCCCTTGCCGCCGATTTTAGCCAGCGGCGCATCCAATATTTTGTCACCTTGGGTGGTCATTTTGACCAATTCGGTTTTTATGCCGGGGAAGGTTTGTTCCAATAAAAACGCAACATGTTCGGCTTGCCATAAGGCGAGCGGGCTTTTGCGAGTGGCGATTCGGATGGTTTTATTAATCAAGTGAGAACCTTATTTTTTATCAAGTGTGAAGTGATTACTGGGCATCCCCCAGGTTCTTCTTGAATGAACATTTCAAACGAACCATTCTTTAATTTTCCAACAGCAAGAGTTGATAAGGTATTTTCGTAGTGAACAGTTTTCGCTTCAACAACTAATGTTTCTTCGACATCTGCCTTTATCCCAAAACCAATACGGAATGGATTTATCCAATCACCATTCTCATTCTGTACTTGACATTCAAATGGTGGGATAAATTGAACCCAGAAGTCTGTTTTTTCTTGAGTAGCATGGTCTAACATCGTAGTACGAAGCCCTTGAGTGTTTATTACACAATCCTTAATCTGATTAATTGTGAAAAATTCTTCGGTCGAGTTAATTCTAAACAAATAATTATTAAGAGCATCAAGTCTTATTTCTTTACCTTCCAAATCAATAGCATCAATAAAATGAGAAAACTCAGCGGAAACTACTTTTAAAAAACTATCTTTAATAATTCTTGATAATACTGCCCATTCTTGTTCTATATCACTTCGGGGTGAAATAGTTTTGACAAGATATTTTTCTGCAAGTGAAAGTGCAGGCTTATAAAAACCGTTTGATGACCATAAAACTAAATTTGAAGTTGGCAAAAACTCATGTTTTTTAACTAGTTGTTCAATCCAAGTAGAGTCGGCAGGTTTTTTTCGATCACAGCATTCTATTGATATTAAGACAGGCTCATAGTTACCTATTTTAGGTTTGTATCTAAGAACTATATCGACTTCCCTTTCTTCCCCATTGAGGCTATGAACAAGCATTTCTGATTCATTCACTTCCCAAGTTTCATCCACCAATCTTTCATGGAGCAATTTAACTAACCTCTGAAAAGTATTGGTTCTTTTAGGCATGATTTTTCTGAAAGCTAACCTGTAGATAATTCATTTTTGTCGCTAAACATTACCTTCGTGGATTTTTTTAATCTATCATTAACAGCTTGCCACTCCTCCGTTTGCGGTGGTTGTTCTACCAAAATGATGTCAATATCATCATTATCCAACGCTCGTAAGCTACTGTACAAGTTGTGAGCATAATCACTACCACTCTTTGGCATAATTAATACCTGAACACCGTATTGTTGACTAATATTTTTGCTATAAGCTAAAACTCCAATTTTATATTTTTTCTGAATAGTGTTTTCTTGCAGTTTTTTTTGTAGCTGTACTGTGGTGCAAAGCATGGTTTGAGTTTCCGGCGCATAATGCACTTCCATCAAGCCCGGCGCATGGATTTGTTCATTATTTTCAGGTAACTCCAGCTTCACTTGCAGAAACTGTTCAATATCAGATTTACTAATTTGCCCTGGTCGCAGCAATCTTGGGCGCTCACCGCTTAAGTCCACAATCGTTGATTCCAAGCCAACCTGACACGCACCACCGTCCAGAATCATATCGACCTTATCACCGAGTTCTTCTTCGACATGACTGGCTTGGGTAGGGCTGATCCGGCAGAATCGGTTTGCGGACGGTGCGGCAATGCCGCTGCCAAATGCCTGCAATACACTTAAAGCAACCGGATGATTAGGTACGCGCAAAGCAACTGTGTTTTGTCCACCAGTGACTTCCATCGGCACGTCAGGGTGTTTTTTTAGCACGATGGTCAGCGGTCCAGGCCAGAAATGTTTAGCTAATTTCCAGGCAATCTCAGGGATTTCAATCGCCCAATCTTCAAACGTAGCTACATCTGGGATATGGACAATCAAGGGATGATCGACAGGACGGCCTTTGGCTGCAAAAATACGTTTAACGGCTTCTGGATTTTTGGCATCCGCACCTAATCCGTAGACGGTTTCGGTAGGAAAAGCGACGAGGCGGCCTTGCCGTAATAAATCGGCTGCTTTGAGGATTGCCGCTTCATCGGCGATAACAGGATTCATTTTACTGAGGATAATTAAGCTAGCGGCTCGATTTCAATCAACACTTCATCAGGATTTGCAGGTTCACCCTTGACGACATGCACGGCTTTCACCATACCGGCAATAGGTGCGGTAATCTCGGTTTCCATTTTCATGGCCTCAGTTACCATAACTGCCTGACCTGCCACCACCGACTGCCCAATCTTAACCAACACTTCAAGTACGTTGCAGGGCATACTGACGACCACATCGCCCTGTGCGGTCGGCTTGCGGCGTTTGCTGGCGATAGTGCTTTTGACCGCGCCTTGTGTGCCGCCGTCAAGCACGATTTCATCCAGCGTTTCGACCACGATTTCTTCCGGCACACCATCGACCATGAAGTAGAAATGTCGAAGCATCTGGTTTTTAGGCCCCGCCCCAGTCACTTTGACATGATACGATTCGCCATGTAACGCGACGTTAAACTCGGTTGGGGCTTTTTTTAGATTATCGTCCACCCTTGATTCAATAAGCAAAGGTTCAGCCACCAAATGACCGCTAGCGCGTTGCTCCAGAAATAACTTACCCACTTCTGGAAACATGGCATAACTCAGGACATCTTCATCGTTTTGCGCCAGACTGCCAATTTCGCCACGAAGACGGTCGAATTCGGGTTTTAGCAAATCCGCAGGACGGCAGTCCATCACATCTTCATCACCGATTGCTTTCTTTTGTAAGTCTTCATTAACGGCTGCTGGCGCTTTGCCATAACCCCCTTGCAGGTAACGTTTTACCTCGTTAGTAATGGTTTCGTAGCGTTTGCCCGTCAACACATTGAGTACAGCTTGGGTACCGACAATCTGTGAAGTCGGCGTAACTAAAGGTGGATAACCTAAATCTTTGCGGACTTCGGGAATTTCCTTATAGACTTCGCCCATCTTGTCCAAGGCATTGCGCTCTCGTAGTTGATTGGCTAGGTTAGAAATCATGCCGCCAGGCACCTGAAAAAGATGGACTTGCGTGTCTATGCCAGTAAACTCGCTTTCAAAACGGTGGTATTTTTTTCTAACTTCGGCGAAATATTGGTTAACTTCTTGTAATTTATCCAAATCCAAGCCGCTGTCATAATCCGTTCCTTTTAAGGCTGTGACCATACTTTCAGTTGGCGGATGGCTGGTGCCTCCTGACCAAGACGATAAGGCCGTGTCAATATGCTGGCAACCCGCCTCGATAGCCTTCAACTGGCACATTTCAGCAAGGCCCGATGTCGCATGGGAATGTAAGTGCAAAGGCAAATCGATGGCATCTTTTAGGGCTTTAACCAATTCACTGCTTGCATAGTGGGTAAGCAAACCCGCCATATCCTTGATAGCAATAGAATCACAACCCAGATTCGCCAACGCTTTGCCCAGCGTAACGAAGCACTGCACATCATGAACGGGACTGGTGGTATAGCAAATAGTGCCTTGGGCATGTTTGCCGCTTTCTTTGGTCGCTTCGATAGCTGTCTGCAAATTGCGGACATCGTTCAAAGCATCGAAAATACGGAACACATCCATGCCATTTTCTGCCGCCTTATGGATAAAAGCGCGCACTACATCATCGGAATAATGCCGGTAGCCCAGCAGATTTTGTCCACGCACCAGCATTTGCAAGCGAGTTTTTGGTAAAGCCGCCTTAAGTTTGCTTAAGCGTTCCCACGGGTCTTCCTTCAAAAACCGCAAACACGCATCAAACGTCGCCCCGCCCCAGCACTCCAGCGACCAATAGCCGATGTCGTCCAGCATGGCACAAGCAGGTAACATATCTTCCGTTCGCAAACGGGTTGCAATCAGGGATTGATGGGCATCGCGGAGGATTACGTCGGTGATAAAAACTTTTTTCATTGCCATTTCTTTCTATGAAGTCGAAGTAATTTCATGTCACAGACCCGTATGCGCTGCCATCACAGCGGCAATCACGCTAGCCAATACTTCGGGACGCGGTTTATTGGAGTAATTAATCAATTCGGGATGTTGTTCGATAAAACCCGTATTAAAACTTGCAGCGCGAAACTCAGGATGACGTAATATTTCCAAGTAATAAGGGATAGTGGTCTTGATACCAAACAGACCCATATCCTTTAAGGCACGTTCGCCCCGTTTAATCGTATCTTCCCAGGTAATGGCGCTGACGATGACTTTTGCCAACATTGAATCGTAATACGGCGGGATATCGTAACCCGTATAAATGGCGGTATCAGTACGCACACCTGGGCCACCCGGCGCATAATAACGGGAGATATGACCGAAACTCGGTAAAAAGCCGTTTTGCGGATCTTCGGCGTTGATGCGAAATTGAATGGCATAACCTCGGCGGCTAATGTTTTCCTGCTTGCAACCTAAAGGTAATCCTGCCGCGACCCGAATTTGCTCTTCGACAATATCAACACCAGTAATGGTTTCGGTGATTGTGTGTTCAACCTGCACCCGCGTATTCATTTCCATGAAATAAAAATGGTCATTGTCATCCAGCAAAAATTCAACCGTTCCGGCATTGGTATATTTGACTGCTTTAGCGGCAAGCACCGCCAAACCACCTATGTATTGGCGCTGAGCTTCATCCAATTGCGGAGAAGGCGCGATTTCGATTAGTTTTTGATTACGCCGTTGGATGGAACAATCCCGTTCATACAGGTGGATGGTATTGCCATGATGATCGGCTAAAATCTGCACTTCGATATGGCGCGGATTGACCACGCATTTTTCCAGGAACACATCTGCGCTACCAAAGGCTTTGGTTGCCTCAGAAATAACCCGTTCGTAATTACGCTGTAATTCATCCGCATTATCGCAACGTCGTATACCCCTGCCACCGCCACCTGTTGTCGCTTTCAGCATAATCGGATATCCGATCCTGTCGGCAGCAGTCAACGCTTCTGCAACGTTGGCAAGATTTTCTGTACCCGGCGTAACGGGAATACCGGCTTTAATCATGGCATTCCTGGCTTCGGTCTTATCACCCATGCGCTGGATGACATCCGCTTCTGGGCCGATGAAAATCAAGCCACGCTCCTTGCAAGCCCTTGCAAATTGAGCGTTTTCAGACAGAAATCCATACCCAGGATGTACGGCATCACAACCCGTCGCCGCCGCTAAATCCACCAAGGCATAAATGTTGAGGTAACCCGCCAACGGCTCACTGCCGATGCAATAAGACTCATCCGCCTTTTTGACGTGCAGGGCAAATCGGTCTACCTCCGAATAAATCGCCACCGACCGTATGCCCATTTCTGCACAGGCACGGATAATACGGACGGCGATTTCACCGCGATTGGCGATTAGGATTTTACGTAGCATAAGCTTCTATGTAATTAAGCAAGCTTGTATTCTATCAAAATCTGGGCTAATGATTAGCTACCATTACTAAATAGTGGGTTTTAAAACTTGATACCAATGCTAATAGATCGAGCGATTTTATTCATTCTCCCTAAGGTGCTAAGATGAGAAGTCATTTTATTCTGCATTTCCACTGCCATTGCATCTGACGGGATACTATTGGGACTTAATTCAGTTTGCTTTATAATCACTTACCAAGCCTCCCCAACAGAAAAGAGCAGGAACTGATTACGTTTTAGCACGTTCCATGCAATTCCTACACCACCAAACGGTTTCACACATCAGGTTAAACAATGACATCAACCCCATCCCCCATCCAAGATTACGCCCTACTCAGCGATGAGGAATGCGATACCAAAATAATCGCTGCTAAAGCCAAGTTGGGTAAGCGTTGCGTTATCTTAGGGCATCATTACCAACGCGACGAGGTGTTTAAACATGCCGATTATGTCGGTGACTCGTTGAAATTATCGCGCGACGCCGCCGCCGCTGAGGCCGAATATATCGTGTTTTGTGGCGTACATTTCATGGCGGAAGTGTCCAACATCCTGACCCGTCCCGAACAAGTCACCATCCTGCCTGATTTGGCGGCAGGTTGTTCAATGGCAGACATGGCAAACCTTATCAAGGTCAAGAAATGCTGGGAAGAATTAAGGCAGGTGATCGATGTCGATAACGAAGTCACCCCCGTGACTTACATCAACTCCGCCGCCGACCTGAAAGCCTTTTGCGGCGAGCATGAAGGCATCGTCTGCACCTCGTCCAACGCGCAAAAAATCCTGGAATGGAGTTTTGGCAACCGCCCGAAAGTCTTGTTCTTCCCCGACCAACACTTAGGCCGCAACACCGGCTACCGGATGGGCATCCCGCTGGAGCAGTTGTGCATGTGGGATTTCAACAAGCCGATGGGTGGCTTGACGGAAGAGCAGATCAAGAAGGCTAAAATCTTTTTGTGGGGCGGCTTTTGCTCGGTACACCAAATGTTCAAGCCGGAACAGATCGACAACTTCCTGGCAAAATACCCAGAAACTAAGGTCATCGCCCACCCCGAAGCACCGTTCGAGGTCTGCCAGAAAGCCGAATACATCGGCTCCACCACAACCATCTTACGCACCATCCGCGAAGCCGAACCCAACACCCGCTGGCTGGTGGCGACTGAACTTAACCTCGTCAACCGCCTGCACGAAGAATGCAAAAAAGACGGCAAAAACGTCCACTTCATGTCGCCCACCTTGTGCATGTGCTCCACCATGTTCCGCACCGACCCGCAGCATTTAGCCTGGGTGATGGATAATCTTGCTAATGGTCATGTGATTAACCAGATTGTCGTGCCGCCGGATGAGGCGAGGTTAGCTAAGAAGGCGCTGGATAATATGTTGGCGATACATTAAGGGCATAAATATGGGTATATCCTATAGGTCTATCATATTTATTTTTTCTAAAAATTTGGATAACCTTTTGACGCAATGTTTTACATCATTTAGGATGTCTAAGTTACAGTTGGGCATATCTTCACGCTCCTATGCCCTGCGTTTCCTTAACTCGGAGCGGTGGAGAATCAAAGATGGATCAAAAACTTTTTACGGCAACTCTCTTGTTGTTGCTTTCCGGCTGTGCGACAACAGCAAATAATACCCCTTCCTCTAATCCTTCTGCTGAAAGTAGTGGCAAAGCCGAGAAAAAAATATCAATGGCTATTGGTCGTGAAATTGGCAACTTTAAAATTACTAATTCGCAGGCAACAGAAGCACCGACAGGTTATAACGGAATGCAGTACACCGTTAAAACTGATGATGGTTCCACTTTTAAATGCGAAATTTTAGAACCATCCGGATTAGGTCAAGTTGCGACTTGGGGCATGGCAAGTGGGGCAGATGCTATGTGTACGGATTTTACAAGGGGATCAAGTAATATAGGAAAAACGAACAATGCAAGCTGCAATGCATTACTGCGTGCTGCGGGCAAATGCTAAAGTAATGCCCAATCAACCCATCGGTCAACCGGACAGCCCAAAGCTGCGCTTTGGATGCCGGTTACCTCAAATGTTAGACATCACATGGATGAAGCTTCGCCTCCGCACGTCCCTATAACCCAGTCTACTTGATCAGAGATTGACTCCTTTGGTAAGGAGTCGATAGGTTGGGGAAAAGGTTAATCGAGCCGTCGTTGCGATAAGCAATAGCGTAAGTACGTCTATTAAAGATCATGAAATACATGGTGCTTAAGCGATGTTGAAAACGTGAATTAAAAGGAGAAATACTACAATGAAAATGCACGCTTCTTTACTCAATCTGTTAGGTTTGTTTTTTTGCTGGTCAATAACAACCAACGCCGCTTACGTTTGCCCAAACGGACCTAGGCCTGGTGAAGTGCAGGTTGGCACACAGGGCGGCTCAGGTGGCATTGCCGTTATTCCAATGTGTGATTCAGACGGCTCAGCCGATGATGGGGGTAACTCTAATGATGATGAGGGAGGTGGATATGGTAGAGCATACCCAGCACCATCAGCCCCACGGGTAAAAGGCCACGCTGAAAATGTTTGGGGTGCGCTGGTGTGGGATCCAAAAATGCTGATTGCAAACTATAAAGAAAGTAAAAATATAGGCATCGCGATGGGGCAAAAAACCAAACAAGCAGCGATAGATCAAGCTATGAGCGAATGTGAAAATGACGGCGGTAAACACTGCCAGGTGCAAGCGACTATTTCAGGGGCTTGCCTAGCTATAGCTGGCGCAAAAAAGCAATTGGTGTGGGAAACGCAAAAATTTATAAATGAGGATGCAAATGCTACGGCAGACCTTGCCAGCAAAAAAGCATTGGCAAAATGCAATGAAAAAGGCTACCAAAATTGTGAGGTTTTTTATATTGACTGCTCTATTTACAAGTGGGTATGGGATTGAGTTTTAGTAGCATTCCTCCGATTACGCTATCGCTAATCGGAGCTACACCGTAGAATTGGCTCGTGTCCGTTTAACCCGTAACGTACGTTAATGTAGGATGCGGTGAGGTACGAACCGCATCGTTCGTGTTCGCTATAGATGCGGTTTACTGTGTTCACCAGACCCACACGTTGCTAGTACCTCCTAGAAGTGTGCATTCCATGCACCAAAAGCGGTAAATCATGTATTACCTAACTTGGTCTTCACTCAAACACCATGCTTTTTGTGCGTAAAACGCACCCAACCTCCAAACGGAAGATAAAACCCTAAAATAAACGGAATTTACTTGGTAATGGATAGTCTTAACCGTTAGAATACCAACCAAGGGGGCGACATGGCTTCGACGTGGGTAGCAAAACCTTGAGTGCATGCCGAGGACTGTACACCTCGTAAATAATACAGAAAAAAAGTATTCGCAAATGACGAAAACTACTCGGTGGCTTTAGCAGCTTAAACCCTGCACCACCTCTCTGACTGGCGGTGCTTATGCAACCAGAGTTTGATGCAGCCTTCGGGGTGCAAAGGACGCTCAGGGATCATCTTACATAAGATCGCGCCAGGGCTTTGTTCGGAGCCTAAAGTGCTAAACCCAATCGAAATCGCTGGTGGTTTTCTTGGCCCGACGGGTAGTCATCAGCTAAATCAAAGCGCGGGATAAGCATGTAGACCTTGTGGCGGAGTGCTTGCGGACGGGGGTTCAATTCCCCCCGCCTCCACCAATTTTAGCAAGGACGGACTTAAACCCCCGTCCTTTCTGACTTCCACAACAAATTTTCCTTGCTGGATTTTTTAAATCCACAAAAGAGACCACAAAAAAGGTCTCATAACCAGCAAGCGACCATGAAACAACCCACCTATTTATGGAAAAACCATAACGGAATTTACTATTTCCGAGCTAGAATACCAAAGCAACTAATAGAAAAATTCCAAGCCCTAGAAATCAAACGATCACTTAAAACAGATAGTTTGCGGTTTGCAATTAAATTAGCCCGTGCTTATCGCGTAGAATTAGACAAAGAAATGGAAAAACTAAAGCCAGGAATATATAGCGGACTAGAAGTCACTCTAACAGGCAAAAAACCGATTACCCTGCCTAATGGTGAAGAAAAGATCATTACTTGTGAAATTAAACGTAATTTAAAATCACTTGATGAAGACTACTCCCAGCATAAAGAACATTTATTAGATCAACTCAGAGCGGAGGCAACTTATGAGCTTAATAACGCCAGAGAAGAAGCTCTATTTAATAAAAAGCTTACTTCATTTGAAGTGCCAGAATCAACCCAGTCCAACACTAACTTAAGAAGCGCACTACTATCTGATGTAATTCAGGAGTTTGTGAAATTCAAAGTAAGCTCCGGAAAATGGAATGCAAATCCAAAAAACTCAACCCATTCAAACGGAATAGCAAAACTTAATTTATTGCTCGATATCATTGGTAACAAAGAAAGCAATAAGTTAACAACATTAGATGCCATCAAAATCGAAGAAACATTGTTAGTTGTTCCAAAAAACTTGAATAAAGGGAGCCTTGCTACCTTACCTACTCTACAAGAAAAAATTAATACAGATCCAATTCTATATCCACGATTAGCAAAGCGTACAGCAAGCAAATACTGGGAAACCTTCAGGGAATTTATATTATTTGCAAAACAAAAAAAATATATTAATACAGATATCACTGAAGATTGTGTAGGCATTAAGTTCGGCAAAAAAGAAGGAAAAGCCGCCGAGTGGAAGAAATTAACAAATCAAGATTTGCAGAATATATTTAATGGTCACATTTACCAGCCAATAAAAAGAAGCCGAACAGCGGCTCATGACTACCATTTCTGGTTACCCCTACTAGCCGCTTATGCTGGTGGAAGAATCAATGAGCTATCCCAGTTGCTACTAACTGATATTAAACTATATCAAAATATTTACTATATCCACATAACTGATGAAGATGAGGAAGGTCGAAAAGTAGAAAACAAAGCAGTTAAATCCGATGCGGGAAAAAGAAAAGTTCCGATTCATAACACGCTTATAAATCTTGGTTTTTTAGATTTCATAAATGCACCTCGATCCGGCGACAATGCACATATGGTTTTTACCACCGGACTATCGAATAACGATTCGTCAAGATGGGGTAAAAATCCAAGTCGATGGTTTAATGGCTATGCTGAAAAAGATGGTTATAAACAAATGTGTGGCATATCGAGTAATGATAAAAAAGTATTTCATAGCTTTAGAAAATCTTTTGCGGCAAATCTAATTAACCATACTAACGTTGAAAGACTTGCGCAATTAATAGGTCACGAGCAAGAGTACGAGACAACCTTTATTTATGCTGGTGAAATTGATTTACCTCCTTTAAAAGAAGTCATTGATAAACTGAACTATTCGTTGGATTTATCACATGTAAGTTATGCAACATTTAGAACAAAGCTAAAACATTAACCAAACCGTATTGGCAGAAAATTTCGACCTTGAGAGCTGTTTTATTCCAACGCTTTATTACTCGAGAAAGGTGTTCAGCAG
>CAMAVM010000031.1 GCA_945861705.1 Methylomagnum ishizawai
CTCTTAATCCATAGGTCTAGGGTTCGAATCCCTAACACCCCATCAATAAAAATAAGAACTTAGGTATTATACTAAGTCATTTTTTATTGCCCATTGTCCAGTGATATACAAAAGCCTGCCGTAATTGGTGGCAGATTTAACCCCGACACGACTGAAATATCAACGAATGAATAATGTTTGAAGCTGATTTTCTTTACTGTGTGGAAATTTGGGGAAGCCACGATCGATAAGTGCTTGAAATAACGACAACATCACCCAAGTGAGTTTCGTCGTTCTAGCAAGCACCCGTGTAAAAAAGGTGGCGTAAAACAAGACGGTGAGCCGCAATACCTAGGTTGCCCTATTGGAATTATCAACCAAGATCTTTATGCTTTGACCTGGGCGCAAGCCTTTGCTTGCGGCTGGATTAGATTTACGCAGTTCGTTCAAAGACACGCCGAATTTTCTGGAAAGCTGCATCAAAGAGTCACCATGTTTGACTGTATAGCGGATAAGACGGGCTGGGGATGCGGAGGCAACTTGATGTCCGCCGCTTTTGATGACTAGCTTTTGCCCTAATCTCAGGTTGCTGTTAGGTGAAATGTTATTTCTGGCAGCAATATCGTTTCGGCTAACCGAAAAGCGTTTGGAGACGTTAAAAAAGGTATCGCCTTTTTTGACAACGTAGACTTGTCCACTTGATGTTTTCGCTTTTCCAGACCTGCTTATTTCCTTGATGGCAGATGCGTGACGGCTAGCTGCGGGGACTTTCAGGTAAGTGCCTGAATTAACGCTGCTTTTTGCTAAATGGTTGATATGACGTAAATTTTCAACAGTTGTGCCATTATTTCTGGCGATGGTAGATAAAGTTTCACCACGATGGACGCGATATTGTTGGGTTGGCGTTGCTGAATAATAACGTTTGGCTACGATGACTTCCCGCTTCCGGCGGTTTTCAAAGCGATCTTCTTCATCACGCATTTTTTGCGCCACCAATTCATTTTGGCGAATTTTTTCGGCCAGCAGTTCTTCGTCATGTTGTCTTTGATCGACCCGTTCATCATAAGGCAACCGTGCCAGATTTTGTTTGAATGCCTGTACGCGATGAGATGGAATCAGTAAACGATGGGGACCGTCCGGTGCCGTACTGCCTTTTTTGAAACAGGGATTCAATTTTAAGAAGTGGCTGAGTGGAGTTTGCGCTAGTTCAGCCGCTTTATCGATATCCAGTTGGGAACCAACATTGACGACTTCGCAGTAAGGTTTGTTGGGAATGTTTTGTAAGCGGATGCCATATTGCTCGGCGTTAGCGAATAATTTGGCAATCGCCAATAACCGTGGTACATAATCCTCTGTTTCCTTAGGAAGATTCAACGACCAGTAATCGGTAGGTAAGCCTTGGTATTCGTTACGTGCGATGGCTTTGCCGACATTGCCCTTGCCCCAATTATACGATGCCAAGGCAAGAAAATAATCGCCACCGAATTCATCGCTGAGTCCCTTTAGGAAAGTGGTTGCAGCTTGGGTTGATGCGTAGACATCACGGCGACCATCGTACCAGGAGTTTTGCTCAAGCCCGAACAGTTTCCCCGTAGAAGGGATAAACTGCCAAAGCCCGGATGCAGCACTGCGTGAATAAGCTTCTGGAATGAAAGCACTTTCGACCACAGGCAGTAAAGCTAGCTCGCCAGGTAAGTTTTTAGCTTCAATTTCATCCAGAATCAAGTGCATATAAGGCGCGGCACGCTCTTGGACTCTGGCGATGTAATCGGGATGACTGAGGTAATAGCTTAATTCTGCATCGATACGTTCATTATCGACTTCTGGGAACGAGTACAGCGAAATCATCCGTTCCCACACGGTGTTATGGTGGGCAAAAAGATTCTTGATGCGCTTTTTGAAGAAATTACGTGACGGTTTGCCAGTCTGACTGGTGTAAGGCCTGTTCACGTCGGGTGTGTTATTGATGACGAGCGGCTCTTTCGGGTCATCTGCACAACCTGCGACCAGCAACACCATCAAAAAAATAAGAATTTTTACTGACCTGTTAGAATTGTTACGCATTATCTAACCCATTAACGTGAAGTTTAAATAGAGAATAGTTTGATTGTAGCTTGTTTTTATTGAAAAATCTAAAGTTAATGTTGATAGAGTATAGGCTATGAAGCGCGATTTTCTGTTTGCTTACTACCAAACCCCACGCGGCAAACTGCTAAAAGACCTTGAAATCGGTTATTTGCAGAGTGCTATCGTGGTCAGTTGCAAGCAAACGGTGTTGCAAATCGGCGGCTTAGGCTGGGAAAACGAGTTCGTCGATTGCACACTTTACACCAATTATACGATACTGGATGCCAAAAACCTAGGTTGCCAAGGGGCGCGAAAAATCCGTGCAAAAGCTTACCATTTACCCCTGCAATCCGACAGTGTCGATATGATTATCCTGCCGCATCTCCTTGAATTTGATGCTTTTCGCTTCCAAACCATGCGCGAGGTGGAACGGGTACTAAAACCGGAAGGCACAGTCGTCATTTTAAACTTTAACCCCTGGAGTATCTGGGTCAGATACCAATACCTTTGGGATAAACGGCTGGCAGATTCCTGGCGAGGGCATTTTATCCGCCGCTCACGCATAATCGACTGGCTAAAACTGCTGAATTTTGAAGTGACTACGGTATCGCAATTTCACCTGGATTCCATTGCGACCCAGAATGTAAAATTTTTGGGCAATACTTTTTCCTTATCCGCAACAGCTTACGGAGTCAAAGCGATCAAGCGACGGTATAATCTGATCCCTTTAACCCCTGTGAAAGAGACCATTCCACGCTTGGTACTGGCAGGAACTGCTTTAATTCGTCATCCACAAAATGAGCAAAATGAATGATGTTGTGATTATTCACACCGATGGCGCTTGTCGCGGCAATCCCGGCTCAGGCGGCTGGGGTGCAATTCTGCAATATAAGGGCAATACGAAGGAGCTTTATGGCGGTGAACCCGAAACGACTAATAACCGCATGGAATTGACGGCGGTCATCAATGCCTTGGAAACCTTGACCAAACCATGTAACGTGCAATTGCATTCCGATTCTAAATACGTCCTGCAAGGCATTACCGAATGGATGGTCAACTGGAAAAAACGCGGCTGGAAAACCGCTAGCAAATCCCCCGTCAAAAATGAAGATTTATGGCGCAGGCTTGATGCCGCCAGATTGCCGCATAATATCGAATGGCTTTGGGTAAAGGGGCATTCAGGGAATAATGGCAATGATAGGGCGGATGCTTTGGCTAATTTGGGGATTGACAACTTATAGGCGTAGCCTGCATGAAGTGTAACGAAATGCGGGAAAATTGAAACCGCGAACTTCCGAATTCCGCTACGCTACATCTAGGCTACATCTACATCGCTCATTTCTTATTCAACAAATCCTTTAGATTAGCAAACGGATTATGACCTGCGCCCACTGTAGCATTCGATGATGCTGTTTTTGCGCTATTAAACCGTGTTTCCTCGTAGCGTTGGTGTTCATTGTCATGGCAATACAGGCACAGCAATTCCCAGTTACTGCCGTCGGCGGGGTTGTCATCGTGATTATGGTTACGGTGATGCACCGTCAGTTCGCTCAGGCTCTTATGGTCAAATTCACGGACGCAACGTCCGCAGATCCAGGGATAGAGCTTCAACGCTTGCCCACGGTAGGATTGTTCCCGTAATTCCTGCTGTTTTCGGGCTTCGGAAACGATTTGGGCGGATTTGTGGCTGTCGATTTGGGTTTTCTTTATTGTCATAATTCACCTCTTAAGGCTAGCTCTGCTTTATTCTAACCGCAACAAGTTGCTGTTACCAGCCACCAAAAATAGAATCAACTATAGCTTAATCCCCCTGCACTTTACTTGGAAGTTAAATAGGACTAAAATAGTCCTCAATTACTTGGAGCACGGCATGTTACGGTTAAGTAAACTAACTGACTACGCAACGGTCATATTAAGCCATATCGCAAAAGAAAATGAACTGACCCATTCTGCGATGGGTGTTGCAGAGGCTACTGGGATTGCTTTGCCGACAGTCAGCAAGGTACTGAAAATATTGGTTAATGCCAAAGTTTTAGTGTCAACCCGTGGGATTAAAGGTGGTTACGCCTTGGCAAGGTCGCCTGAAAAAATTTCCGTGGCTGACGTTATCAGCGCCTTGGAAGGGCCGATTGCCTTGACCGAATGCAGTATCTCCCATGAAGGTTGTGAACAGGCTTCGGGTTGTGGCATCAGCGCCAATTGGGGCTTGATTAACCAGGCCATCCAACAGGCGCTGGAAGCGGTGACCCTGGCGGATATGATTAAGCCAGTTAACGTGCCACAAGAATTTTTGATTCCGGTTTCCAGTTTATATCGTCCAATTTAATAATTAGCCATGTCTGCAAGTACACAAGAAATCAATAACCTGATAAACAAAAGCTATAAGCAAGGCTTTGTTACCGAGCTGGAAACCGACACGTTTCCCGTTGGCCTGGATGAGGCGGTTATCCATAAACTGTCCAAGGTTAAGAATGAGCCGGAATTTATGCTGGAATACCGCTTGAAAGCGTTTCGGCATTGGCAAACCATGAAGTCGCCGGAGTGGGCTTTCGTCAAGTTTGATCCCATTGATTACCAAGCCATCAGCTATTATTCTGCCCCCAAACGCAAAGAAGACGGCCCGAAAAGCCTGGACGAGATCGATCCTGAAGTACTTGCCGCTTATAAAAAACTCGGCATCCCTCTGGACGAACAGGAAAAATTAGCAGGTATTGCCGTCGATGCGGTATTCGATAGCGTGTCCGTTGCGACGACCTTCAAAGGCAAGCTGAAAGATGCGGGTGTGATTTTCTGCCCGATCTCCGAAGCCTTGCGCGACCATCCCGAACTCATCAAGCAATACCTGGGTTCAGTCGTCCCGCATACCGATAACTATTTTGCCGCGTTAAATGCGGCGGTATTTACCGATGGCTCGTTTGTGTACATTCCCAAAGGGGTGCGATGCCCGATGGAGTTGTCCACCTATTTCCGAATCAATGCCGCCAACACGGGGCAGTTCGAACGCACTTTGATTATTGCCGATGAAGGCAGTCATGTCAGTTACCTTGAAGGCTGCACTGCGCCGATGCGCGATGAAAACCAGTTACATGCAGCGGTTGTAGAACTGATTGCCTTGAAAGACGCGACGATCAAGTATTCCACCGTACAAAACTGGTATCCGGGCGACAAGGAAGGCAAGGGCGGTATTTACAACTTCGTCACCAAGCGTGCCGATTGCCGGGGTGACAACGCCAAAGTGTCCTGGACGCAGGTGGAAACCGGTTCCGCCATCACCTGGAAATACCCAAGCTGCATCCTGACGGGCGATAACGCCATCGGCGAATTCTATTCCGTAGCACTGACCAATAATTACCAGCAAGCTGACACCGGCACCAAGATGATCCACATCGGCAAAAATACCCGCAGCACCATCGTGTCGAAAGGCATTTCCGCCGGCAAGGCACAAAACACCTATCGCGGCTTGGTTAAGGTCTTAAAAAGCGCGGAAAACGCCCGTAACTATACCCAGTGCGATTCCTTACTGGTCGGCGACAAATGTGGGGCGCATACTTTCCCCTACATCGAAGTCAAACAGCCATCCGCGCAAGTCGAACACGAAGCAACCACCTCCAAAATCAGCGAAGACCAATTGTTCTTTTGCCAACAACGCGGCTTATCGGCGGAAGATGCCGTGTCGATGATCGTCAATGGATTTTGTAAGGAAGTGTTTAAAGAATTACCGATGGAATTTGCCGTCGAGGCGCAGGCGTTGTTGGGATTGAGTTTGGAAGGGTCGGTGGGTTAATTGCTAAAAGTTTAATTCGGTATATCAATTAGAATGAATGAGCAGCAATTAAAAGAACTGTTAAATGAGTTAGTTAAGCATCCGAACGAAAGTGAATGGGTCGAATTTAAGCTGAATTTTCATTCAACAGAAGAAATTGGTGAAAGAATTTCGGCACTATCCAATGGCGCATGTATCCGAAATCAGCAGTTTGCTTACCTGGTTTTTGGCGTTGAAGATTTAACACATTTTATTAAAGGTACTTCTTTTAAAGCTAAATCTCATAAAAAAGGTAATGAAGATTTGGAACATTGGTTGCTTACTCGTCTAAATCCAAGAGTAGATTTTACAGCGTATGAGTTTGATTACGATTCAAGACATATTTCTATTTTTGTTATCCCTGCTGCTAAAAGCCAACCGATAGAGTTTCTTCATCAATCTTATATACGAGCAGGAAGCATCACCAGAAAACTAAATGAGTTTCCTGATAAGCAAGCAAAAATATGGAAAAAAGAATCAATTTCTTTTGAGAAGGAAATAGCACGAGATGAATTGAGTGCATCCGACATAGCTAGGTTCTTGAGTACAGAGACCTATTTTGATTTGATGAATTTACCTTATCCCTCTACGCAACAAGGGGTGATTGATAAGTTTATCGATGAAGGTTTAATCACTAAAAACCCAAGGTACGCTATCACAAAATTAGGTGCCTTATTATTTGCTAAAAGTTTAAAAGACTTTGAAAGTGTTGAAAGAAAATCAGTTAGGGTAATTGTTTACAAAGGTAAAAATAAGGTTGAAACCGAAAGAGAGCAAATAGGTAATAAAGGTTATGCTTTAGGATTTGAAGGATTAGTAGATTGGATTAATAGTCAATTGCCTGCCAATGAGGAAATCGGCAAAGCTCTGCGAAAAGATACTCGCATGTATCCTGAAATAGCTATAAGAGAACTAGTAGCAAACGCTTTAATTCACCAAGACCTTACAGAAAAAGGGTTTCCAATGGTTGAAATATTTTCAGACAGAATTGAAATATCAAACGCAGGAACTCCTCTTGTTACACCGGACAGATTTATTGATGCTTATTTATCACGTAACGAAAAGTTGGCGGACTTAATGCGCAGAATGGGTTTTTGTGAAGAAAAAGGAAGTGGCTTGGATAAAGTGATTTTTTATAACGAGTTGTATCAATTACCGCCTATTAATGTAATCGTTGCAGAAAACAGAACCAGAATCACTATATACAGTTATAAAGCTCTAAATGATCTTGATAAAAAAGAGAAAATTAGAGCCTGTTATCAACACGCATGTTTAAAATATGTTTCAAACGAAAAAATGACGAACCAATCGTTGAGAGATCGGTTCAAAATAGATGACCAGAACTCTGCAATTGCTTCAAGAATTATTAAGGATGCTTTAGCAGCAGATGTCATAAAAAAAGATGATCCCGAAAGTAAATCTAGGAAATTTCCTTCCTATTTGCCCATTTGGGCTTAAAGCTCTATTTGATGGTTATTTGATTTTACAGCCAAGATTACAAAAAACTCATTATTAATCAATATGTTTTTATTTGATGATTATTTGATTGCCACATAGATGATGTCCCGTAGGATGTGCGCTTAACATGGGGAGCTGTGCTTGTCACAGTTAATATACTTCGTTCCTCTACTAGTCTTACGGCTTTTTAAATTCAACAAGTTATTTGAAATATGCTCAAAATAGAAAACCTCCACGTCAGCGTTGGCGACAAACCCATCCTTAAAGGCATCAACCTGCAAGTGAAAGCGGGAGAAATCCACGCCATCATGGGGCCGAACGGTTCGGGCAAAAGCACGTTGTCGCATGTGTTGTCTGGCAAGGCCGGTTATGAGATAACCCAAGGTTCAATTACTTATCAAGGCAAGGATTTAACTGAAATGCCGCCGGAAATCCGGGCGCGGGAAGGGATTTTTTTGGCTTTCCAATATCCGGTGGAAATTCCTGGTGTCAGCAATATCTATCTGCTGAAAGCGGCGCTGAATGCGGTGCGTAAGCATCACGGCCAACCGGAAGTCGATGCCATGGATTTTTTGACTTTGGTGAAACATAAGGTCAAGCTGCTGGAGATGGATGAAAAATTCCTTTATCGCGCCGTCAACGAAGGCTTTTCCGGTGGTGAAAAGAAGCGTAATGAAATCCTGCAAATGGCAATTTTGGAACCAAAGCTGTGCATCCTCGATGAAACCGATTCCGGCTTGGATATTGATGCCTTGAAAGTGGTGGCGGATGGGGTTAATTCTCTACGTTCTCCAGACCGCAGCTTTGTGATGATTACCCATTACCAACGCTTGCTCGATTACATTAAGCCTGACTTCGTGCACGTGCTGGCTCACGGGCAAATCGTTAAATCGGGTGGCCCTGAATTGGCATTGGAACTAGAAGAAAAAGGTTACAGTTGGCTGGAAGGTCAGGTGGCAGCTTAATGAGTACGGTAACAACTAGCCGTTATGTGACTGAATATGATGCAATTGCGGCCAAATTGCCAGGGCAAAATCTGCCCTGGTTACAGCAACTACGTAAAGATGCCTTGGCGAGATTTTCGGCAAACGGCTTTCCATCACCGCGTGAAGAAGAATGGCGTTATACCAATGTGTCCGCTATTGAGAAGAAGCTGTTTTCGCCGGTGTTGGGGTTCGTGTCACACCCCAATCTACAGACTGTCGATGCAGATTGGCTGAAATCGCAACAATTGGAAGATGCTTGGTCAGTGGTTTTGGTGAATGGTCATTTTTCCATAGATCATTCCAAGCTGGATGGTTTGCCTGAAGACATTTCAATCATGAGCATAGCGGATGCCCTTGTAGGGGCGAAAAATTTTTCGCCCCTACTGGAAACGTATCTGGGTCGTGCGGTCAATATTGCTGAACATAGCTTAATCGCCTTCAATACCGCATGGTTTACCGATGGCGTATTTGTATACGTCCCTGCCAAGCAAGTCCTAGCCAAACCGATACAATTGCTGAATATTGTGACTGAAGCTGATGCTATGGCTACTACGCGCAATCTCGTCATCGTTGCTGAAAATGCGGAAGCGCAAGTGATTGAAACTTTTGCTGGATTAAACGATGCTTATCTGACAGCAACCGTTACGGAAGTATTTGTCGATCAAAACGCGCAGTTAACGCTTTATAAATTACAAACCGAGTCTGAAAAAGCCTACCATTTTGGCGGCACTTACGTTAAGCAAGCGAAAGATGCGCGGTTTACCCATCACAATTTTGCTTTTGGCGGCTTATTGGCGCGTTGCGATATTCACACTGAGTTGGATCAGGCTTCTGAGTGTGAATTGAATGGCTTGTATCTGGGCGTAAAGCGCCAGCATCTGGATAACCATACCCGTATCAATCACCTGAAACCCCATGCAATCAGCAGGGAAATGTATAAGGGCGTGTTGGATGATCGTGCGCGGGGTGTGTTCCAGGGGCGTGTCATTGTCGCTGAAGATGCACAAAAAACCGATTCACTTATGAATAACCGCAACTTGTTGTTATCGAATGAGGCGGAAGCCGACACCAAGCCGCAACTGGAAATCTATGCCGATGATGTCAAATGCGGCCATGGCGTAACAGTGGGGCAGCTGGATGAAAAGTCGATCTTTTACCTGCAATCGCGTTGTGTTGATGAGGAAACTGCTCGCAATATGCTGACCTTCGCCTTCGCCAACGAGATGGTGGATAAGATTAAGATTAAAAGCCTGCACGATAAGGTGCTGGAACAAGTGTTAGCACGGTTTCCACAGGAAGGCGTTGAAAAAGACTGGTTATGACAACATTTCCCATAGATAAAATCCGCGCCGATTTCCCCATCTTAGCTGAAAAAATCCGCAATAAACCACTGGTTTATTTAGATAGTGGTGCTAGTTGCCAAAAGCCGAATGCGGTTATCGACAGCATTAGCCATGTGTATCGGCACGAGTACGCTAACATCCATCGTGGCGTACATACCTTAAGCGTTCGGGCTACTGACAAGTTTGAAGCGGCGCGGGAGAAAGTACGTGGCTTCATCAATGCAGCCAGCACCAAGGAAATCATTTTTGTACGCGGTGCGACTGAAGCCATCAACCTGATTGCCCAAACCTACGGCAAAGCCAATATTAAGTCGGGTGATGAAATTGTGATTACCGCAATGGAACATCATTCTAATATTGTGCCGTGGCAAATGCTTTGCGAACAAACGGGTGCAGTATTGAAAGTTGCGCCGATGAATACCAAAGGCGAATTAATCTTCGACGAATTGTCAGCCTTATTGAATGACAAAACCCGATTGGTTGCGGTCGCCCACATGTCCAATGCTTTGGGTACAATCAATCCAGTCGAAAAAATCATAGCCGCAGCCCATGCCCTTAACATTCCCGTGATGCTGGATGGCGCACAGGCGATTCCGCATATTGCCGTTGATATGCAAGCGTTAGACTGCGATTTCTACGTCTTTTCCGGTCATAAGTTGTACGGCCCGTCCGGCATCGGCGTATTGTACGGCAAGCAAGCCCTGCTAGAAGCCATGCCACCTTATCAAGGCGGAGGCGACATGATTAAGACCGTCAGTTTTGAAAAAAGCACGTACGCTGGATTACCGCATAAGTTTGAAGCAGGCACGCCCAGTATCGCCGATGTGATTGGTTTAGGTGCGGCTATTGACTACCTGAACGAGATCGGCATGGCGAACATCGCTGCGTATGAAGCTGAATTACTGGCATACTCCACGCAACAAGCCAAGCAAATTAAAGGCTTAAGGATAATCGGCGAGGCGGAAGACAAAGGTGCAATCCTGTCTTTTGTGCTGGATAAAATCCATCCCCACGATATTGGCACCATGCTCGACAGCTTAGGCATCGCCATTCGGGCGGGTCATCATTGCGCCATGCCAGTCATGGACTTTTACGGCGTACCCGCAACCGCCAGAGCCTCTTTTGCCATGTATAATACCAAAGCAGAGATTGATGTGTTGATGGACGGGATAAAATCCCTGATTGAGGTATTTGGTTAATGTTTGAAGATTTACGTGAGCTCTACCAAGAGGTCATCTTCGACCACAACAGGAATCCCCGTAATTTTCGGGTGATGGCGGATGCTAACCGGAAAGTGGAAGGTTTTAATCCTTTGTGTGGCGACCGCTTGACGCTGTACTTAAAAATGGACGGCGATAAAATTGCCGATGCCAGTTTTCAAGGTTCTGGCTGCGCGATTTCGACCGCTTCTGTGTCATTAATGACCGAGATAATTAAAGGTAAAACCGAAACCGAAGCCGATGCTTTGTTCAAAATCTTCCACGAGATGACTACCGGAAAAGATGAGCAAATCAATCTGGAAGCAGTAGGGAAACTGGCGGTATTAGCGGGTGTACGCGAATATCCGGCACGGGTGAAATGTGCCACTTTGGCTTGGCATACGCTGGATGCGGCGTTGAAAAACGAACAAAAATCGATTTCCACAGAGTAAATGTTTGCCACGAAGAACGTGGAGGCTGAGTACCAAGAAAAACTAGTCGTACTTTACGAAGGTCTAGGTAATCTCGCTTTATTTCAACAATTGGCAACAAAGCTGGATATTCCATTAATAGGTTTCGCAGATCTAAATCCAAATCATACCCAGTTTTTTTTCCTAAGCTGGCGCGATGACTGTTTGTCGTTATTTGATAGAGAAAGCATTGGTAAGCACGGATTAATCGTCGAGATAGATCACCGCCAAGGTGAACAACGCACTTGGCCTATTGCTAAAACTGGTGCTTTAGCACAGGCATTGGGGCGTAAAACCAAGACAGTTGTCGATGCTACGGCTGGTTGGGGGCAAGATAGCCTCGCCATGTTTCGTATGGGTTATGAGGTGCAATGCATTGAGCGTTCTCCGATTATGGCCGAATTATTGGCAGATGGTTTTGATCGACTAGCGAAGCTAGATTGGATGCAGCAGCTTAACTTATCTCCACCTCAATTACTGGTAGGTAATGCTATTGAAATACTGGAACAACTGCCATCTAAACCTGATTGCATCTATCTTGACCCGATGTTTCCACCCAAACGCAAAAAATCGGCTTTGGCGAAAAAAGCTATCATGGTTTTGCGTGACCTCGTAGGTGATGATGAAGATAAAGACCAGTTGTTTGCAACTGCATTCAAGATAGCGGGTAAGCGCGTCGTAGTGAAAAGCCCCGATTATGCCGAACCATTAGGTGGCAAACCGAGTGAAAGTTTCCACGGAAAACTATTGCGCTATGATGTATATTTAACCCAAAACAAGGGGTAATTAAGATGTCAGATTGGATAAATGTCGCAGCACAAACCGCATTGGCTGATGGCGAGCATATTGTTGCAGATATTGATGGCACGGATGTTGCGGTCTTCAAAATTGATGGTCAATTTTATGCCATTGAAGATATTTGTACGCATGATGGGGCAGAGCTTGCCAGTGGTGAACTGGATGGTTTTGAGATTATCTGCCCACGGCACGGCGCAAGATTTTGTGTGAAAACCGGTGCGGTCAAATCCCCGCCTGCTTATGAAAACATTGCCTGTTTCCCAATTAGAATTGAAAAAGATCAAGTTCAGGTTAAAGACGACCGTTGGGACTGATTGTTAACCGATAAAACGAAGCATCTTAAACAACTTAGTTCACAACAAATACGAAAATGGCAAACAATAACTCCACAAAAGCCGTACTTTACGCATTTTCAGCTAATTTAGGCATCGCCATCGCCAAGACGGGGGCTGCCGTTTGGACAGGTTCTGGTTCCATGTTGGCAGAGGCAATTCATTCTTATGCTGATTGCGGCAATCAAGTGTTATTGCTGGTCGGCATGAAACGGTCAGCAAAAGAAGCAACCCAAAAACACCCCATGGGTTACGAACGTGAATCCTACATCTGGTCGATGATGGTGGCGTTTATCTTATTTTCCGTAGGCGGCGTTTTTGCTGTCCATGAAGGGTGGGAGCGTTATATCCATCCTCAATCTATAGAAAATGCGAACACCGCTTTGTTGATTCTGCTGATTGCCGTTGGCATGGAAGCTTTTTCGTTAAAAGGCGCATTGTCAGCAATGGCAGAAGAGAAAGGGTCGCAAACACTTTGGCAGTGGTTTAAAAGCACCCATTCCAGCGAATTAATGGTTATCACTGGCGAAGATATTGCTGCTTTGCTCGGTTTGGTGATCGCGCTGCTGGGCTTAGGTTTAACCGTATTAACGGGCAATACGGCTTTTGATGCCGTGGGGTCGATGTCGATTGGTGTGTTATTGATTATTGTCGCCGCTGTGGTAGGTACAGAAGTGCATTCACTGTTAATAGGCGAATCTGCCGAAGCTATTCGGATTAATATCCAGACTTATCTTGAAGCACAACCCTGTGTTTTGCAGGTACTCAATATTTGGGCGATTAATCACGGGAATTCTGTAATGGTGGCTATCAAAGCCGAACTCAAACCAGAACTGACGGTAGCAACCGCCGTTCAAGAAATTAACGCCATGGAAAGGCAGATTAAGCTAACCCACAGCCGCGTCAAATGGATTTTTTTTGAAATTGATAATGCTGATTAGATTTTTGTTACATGGACTGTTTTTGAGATTTTCTACTGAAGTAGCTTGATTAGCAGCTACCTACAAACCTTTTTTTGTGACGCAGTTCACAGTTTCAGCAAACTCCCCCCTTAACTGGCAGTTAATGACCATGATATAGACTAACCTAGGTAGGGAGTCCAAAGGTCAGGGTTAAGTCTATTCAACAAATTTAAGAATAGCTCTTGTCTTTTTTGTAGCATCCGTATTTTTTACCCTATCAATCTGGTGAGAGGAGTCACAACATACTCACCATAGCGTCTTAATGTGTCGTGGTCTTTTCCTACTATCCATTACAAACAAAAATGTCGCTACGAAATACTGACTGGTCACTCTGCGTGCTTATTAATTTATAAGCAGTTGTTATATAAATATAAATTAAAATTTCGAGGAACTCATGAAAAATATGTATTTTTTAAAATCGATATTGTGTTTACTGTTTTTATTTTCAGGATCGCTTTATGCACAAAATTATTATGTATGCAATCAAGGATCTAATATTAATCCAGGTACTTCACCCAATCAGCCGTGGGCAACATTTGACTTTGCTATGTCAAAATTTGGCAGCTTAAAAGCTGGCGATGCTATTTCTTTTTGTAGAAATGGCACATTTACTTCATCTTACCCCAGATTATTTAATCAAAAATGTACCCGTACTCAACCTTGTACAATAAATGATTATATTGCACCCAATACTGTCCCTCAAACCGCAGGTAGCTATAAACTGCCTATTATTCAAAGTATTGGAGTAGATGGTGTATTAAATTTTCAAGATGGTGGTAATGCCGATCACGATGAAGGCTATGTCGTAAAAAACCTATCCTTAAAAGGTAAGGGATCAGGATTCGGTATTTTCCTGTACAACGATATATAGTTGAGATCGTATTGAATCCGCCCTTCCATTTTGTCTAAGGTGTCAGTTTCACCGCGATAGCCTTTAACTTGCGCCAAACCGGTGATGCCGGGTTTCACTTTATGCCTGAGCATATAACCTTTAACTTGTCCTCGATAGAACTCATTATGAGCAACTGCGTGCGGTCTAGGCCCCACAACCGACATCCTGCCCTGTAATACATTAAAAAACTGTGGTAGCTCGTCCAAGGACGTACGCCTGAGAAAGCTACCTAGCTTAGTGACTCTTGGATCATTTTTTTTAGCCTGCACAACATTTTGTGCATCTTCGCTAACGGTCATCGATCTAAATTTCCAGACGACTATCTCTTCCCCTCTGAACCCGTAGCGGCGTTGTTTAAACAGCACCGCACCTGGCGATGTCATCCGGATGGCGATTGCGATAATCAGCAAAGGGAAGCTATGAGTAGCAATACGATACTGCTAAACAGGATGTCGAACATTCGCTTAACAGCACCGTCAACGCCATAAAATGGGGTGTCGTGGATGCTGATGACAGGTATGCCCTTGATATTGTTCAGACTGGCACTGAGCAAATCGAATACAAACAAATCCGGTACATAATGGACGGACACGGTGGAATCTGATAATTGTTCAACAATACTTTTGATGCGTAATTCCGCTCGTAGCGGTAAAGTGATATAAACAATATCAACAGCACCTTCTTTAGCAAGCTTTATAAGCTGGTCGGTATCACCTACTAATTTTTTCAGATCAAATTGATGACCACCTTCACTGAGGCGTTGTCGATCATCAAAAAAGCCCAAAAACTCTGTACCCACAGCTTTTTCTTCTAGGAAGATTTTTTCCAGCTCTGCACCGAGCATAGTGGCACCAACAATCGCTACACGATGTCGGTGTTTGCCCATTTTTCTGGACATATTTGCCACGCTACGTACGATGACGTGCCAAGAAATAATTTCAATCGGGACGGCTAGACTCCAAAGCCAGAAATATTGTTTGTAAATGGGGTCTATCAGTGGATAAGTCTGATCCACACACATCAATATAAGCAATACGCAAAACCAGGAAACGGCAATCAACCTGATCTGAGTGGAAGTAGACATCGCCCGACTGCCGCGGTATAGCTCGTTAAATGAAGCAAATACACCAAAGCCAACGACCGAAATCAACAGCCACCAAGTATGTTTATTGTCCCATTCTACAGCGGCAAGATCGAGGATAGACCACAAAGTCAGCCAGATTACGATTACGTCCAATAATCTAGCCAATACAGCAAGCTTATTGCTATGCGGACGAATAGCACCGAAAGATTGAGAGGAACTCACCATGGATTTAATTTACTTAGCTTTATCAATGTAATAGCGTATGGGGTGGTTGAGATATTAATCCCAATTAGGAGGAATGTTAAATCGCCAAGATTTAAGTGTACTGCGATTACCCGCAGCAAACAATTCTATGAAAAACGATTAGCAGCTATAACTCATACACAAAGAATAGCAACTTTAGGCAATTCTTCAAGGCATTCCGTTGGGAATAGGCGGTTCGACACTGGTACTTACAAAAATCGACTGGTCGGATAAATCATCGGTTTTTTTAAGTGCTTCCATGAGAACCGTATCGTGTCCGTAAATATCCTGATAAAACGCAAGATTGTTGAATTGATCGACAAAGGATGTCGTATAAAAAAACAGCACAGGTATCGGACTCTGTAACACAACATGCTGCATAGCCGATTTTTGCATGGCTTTTTTTATCGTGTTGGCATTCCAGTTACCTTGGTTTTTTAGGGCGAATTCAGCCAATGCCTTGGGGTTTTCAACACGTACGCAACCGTGGCTAAAATCCCTGCGCGATCTGCTGAACAAAGAATTGGCCGGGGTATCATGCAAATACACATCTTCTTTGTTGGGGAAGATAAATTTTACTTTACCTAAACTGTTTTTATTGCCTGGACGTTGCCTAACCCTTAACACACCACGCTTGAGCTTTTCTATAGCATCACCGCTTACAGAAACAGGCTTGGCTGAATTACCGACTATCTCCATATTTTGAGCCGACAAATAACCCGGATTTCGAGCCAATTTAGGCAAAATCTCATCCTTCAGGATATTTTTAGGGACATTCCAATACGGCATAAATTCGATATAACTCATTTGAGCCATCAATACCGGCGTTTGATTTTTCAGCGCTTTGCCCACAACAACGCGCATATTCGTGATATTGACATCAACATTACTGATGTCATCAATTGCCCAAAGCTGGAAGGCCGGAATATTGACGATGATAGAACGACCAACACTCAACTCAGGAAGCCAACGCAGTCTTTCCATCGCCAGCTCTATCTGTTTTATGCGCTGTGATAAGGGTTCGTTGAGTGCAACAACAGTACTTGATCCTATCGTGCCATCTGCGTTTTGACCATGACGGAGCTGGAATTTTTTTACGCCTTCTACAATATTGGCGGTGTATTTAGGATTTTTTTCAGTAGGGCTGACTGTACCAGTTTCAGGCAAATCACCTACGCTGGCTAAAAATTTGCTTAATTCCGCCAATTGCGGATGATGTTCCCCAGGTCGCAATTTACCTTTAATACTAAAGTTGAATGCTGGCGATTTTGCAGCAATAAGACGATAACTGGCTAATGCCGACTTTAATTTTTGGTATTGATGCAACTTTGGCTCTACCAGCAGAGGTAACTGGGAAACGGTGTTTAGCGTTACACTGTCATTAATCAACAGCGGCAAATCAGTCAGTTTTTTCTCCCGCAACTGCAACTTAAAATTGATGCCTTGAGGATTTACCCGACCATAATGCAGGTCGTGCAAAAACCGCAATACCGCTATACTGAGTGCAGTGTCATAAAGTGCGAGGTCTTTATAGGACGTTGGCGAGAGCGTTAAGGCAAGACTACGTTTTGTTCGCAGCATTTGCGCGTCATAATTTTCCTCAATTAAGCCCTGAGTTGCTGCATTTGCCAACAGATCAAGGGCATCCGCCGTGTTTTTGGCTGATTTAGCATTACCAAGCCAGAGCAATTGGTAATTGCCGCGTTTATAGAGTGCATCAAGATCTTCGGTGCGATTGGAGAAGTTAGACTGCTTCAAGTACGGATTTTGTCTTGCCGTGATAATCGCGTTGATTTCCTTGCTTACGCTGGGTTCTAGAAATGCAGAATCCTCGGCAAACAGAGTTTGCAACGGGATGATTGCTAAGAAAAATATCAAGCACTTAACGGCGAAAAATTTTGTTTGCTGAGTCAAAGGACTGCTTCCCTGAGAAAATAATAGGTCAAGATTTGATGTTAGCGAGAACACCACAATAATTTGCGATAATTATACTTAACTACTTAACATAGCACACAAATTTAAGTGTTAGTTAAGCAATGACTAACGTTAATGCTTGTTGTTGGGCTATTTAATAAAAATCTAATCCGCTAAGGGTAGTATAGATTTTGCTAATGCGGCGTTATAACCGGAAATACCAATGGTAATAACCACAAAATCCTTTAAATTTTATGCAGTTTGTTAAAGAACTCCTGAATTGTCCTTAACGTCAAATTTTCAATGAAAAATCCACGCCTTATCCTAATTAAACTGCTGTTCTTGTCGATGTTACTGGCGATGGGAATGGTCAATGCACAATCTGAAAAAACTCCAGAGAGCAGTGTTTCAGAAAATACTGGTGCTGACATCACCCAAAACCTCATCAAAGCCAAAATTGAAGCTTTAGATGCCAAAAAGGAAATCGATGCAACCATTAAGGCTAAGTTGCTGGCTCTATACCAATCTGGACAAGAAAATTTGATCAATGTCGAGACAACTACCGCAAAAACAGTTGAATTTGAGACTGCAATTAAGCAAGCCCCAGAAAAAACTAAGAAACTGCGACGGGAAATCGAGCAAGCGCAACAAAAGCTTACTAAACATAGGCTTGAAGACTTTACCAGGATTTCAGGCGAAGAGCTGGAACAACGGTTGATATTGGAAAAAGAAAAATTCAGTGCGATTGATGAACAAATCAAGCAATTTGATAAAGCGCTGACTTTGCAAAATGATCGCCCCCAGTTGATACGCTCAGAAACTATAACCGCTAAACAAGCACTTGAGGACACACAGGCAAAACTGCAACTTCAGCCAGCGGCTACAGCTTCAAAACTTGAATCCGAGGCGCAGAAAATACAGCAAGCTACTTTAATTGATGCGCGTAACGCCGAGTTAAAAATGCTAACGGCAGAAGCGAATAGCAACTTGGTTCGGGTCGAATTGCTCAAAGCTGAACTGCAATTATTGACCATCCAAAAAGACCTGCTGAATCCAGTTATTGCTGGCATTGAAAGTCTGGTCAACGAGCGCAGACAGCAAGAAGTCATCCATATTCAAAATGAACTGAGTCAAGCCGAGAAAACGGTAGCTGGCAAACACAGCCTGATTCAACAGGCTACCCGTGAGAACATTCAGTACAGCCGTGATTTGCAGACGATTACTGCCAAAATTGAAACCTACAACGAACTTAAAAGCAAAGTAGATGACACCGCCAGCGGAATTGAAGCTGATTTCAAAAGTGCCGAAAAAAAAATCAGTTTGGCAGGATTAAGCCCTGTATTGGGCAAAATTCTACGTGAACAACGGCGTAATTTAGGCGGTCAAGATCAGCTAATAGTGGAATCTGAAGCCATTCAAAACGAAACGGCCTTGACTAGCCTTGAGCAATTCAAGATAGAAGACAAAATCAAGCTGTTTTCGGAGCTGGATAGTCATTTAAAAGACTCGATGGATCAAGACGTTGATAAAACTTTGCCAGCCGATGATCGCATGATGATACAGGCCGAGTTACGCGTACTGTTTAATAATCAGAAAGAGTTATTAAATAAGCTATCGGTCGCCTATACCACCTATTTACGTACGCTGGGTGATTTCGATTTTGCCAAGCAACAGATGCTGACCCAGGCCAATAAGTTTGCGGCTTATCTTGATGAACGTTTGCTGTGGGTTCCCAGTTCAGCACCTATTAACTCAGATTATTTGCGTGGGCTTTTCGATTCAGTCAGATGGTTGTTATCACCGCACAACTGGGTAGCGTTGCTTAAAGACACTACCATCATTGCGAAACAAAATCCGTTTCTTACTTTAATTGCCATACTGGCTTCGTTCGTGTTGCCTATCGTCAGGAGTTGGGCAAAACGGCAATTAGTCACGATAGCGGTAAAAATAGAAAAAATTTATACCGACAATTTTTATTACACGCTAAAAGCACTCGCTTATACATTGATCCTGGTGTTGCCTTTGCCAGTATTTGTTTATTTTTTGGGCTGGTTTCTTGGTGGCAACTCGCATGGTGCCGATTTTAGCAAAGCCGTGGGCGTAGGTTTGCAAAGAACCGCTATTCCACTGTTTGTGCTGCAATTTTTTTACCGCATGTTTGCCGCAAACGGGATAGCTGTTAAGCATTTTCAATGGCAAAAAAACTCTGCCAGCTTATTGAAAATGCAGGTTTCCTGGTTACGCTTTGTCATTGTACCCAGTGTTTTCATCATCAATTGTACGGGTGCATCGGCACTATCCAGTTATGGCGACAACCTGGGGCGCTTGGCGTTGATTGTTATGATGCTGGGCTTGTCGGTATTTTTCGCTAAATTGCTCAATCCCACGACCGGATTATTGCAGTCTTACATCAAAAACCATCCTGACGATTGGTTTACCAAGCTGCGTTATATCTGGTTTCTGCTAGTTATTAGCATTCCTTTAGTAATCGCCGGATTTGCAGTGACGGGATACTACCTCAGCGCATTGGAGCTACAACAAAAGCTGATTATCACCATCCGACTCATTTTTGGCATCGTCATTATTTATGAATTAGTAATCCGCTGGTTAACGCTCGTTAATCGGCGATTGGCGTTAAAAAATGCCCTACAAAAACGCAAAACAGCGGCATTGAGCGAAAAACAAGTAGTATCAGAAGAAGGTGTCGGTGGCGACGACCCCACTCTCCCAGTAGATGAACAATTGATTGATATACCCACCATTAATGCACAAACGATTAAGCTGCTCATCATGTTTATCGGTTTTAGCCTGATCGTTGGATTCTGGATGATTTGGAGCAATATCCTGCCCGCTTTCTCATTTTTGGATCGCATTGAACTCTGGCAACATCTGGTTACGATTGACAACCAGGAAAGCTATCAACCCGTTACTTTAACTAATCTGTTGATGGCAGGATTGTACGTGTTTATCGTGGCGGTATCGGTACGAAATTTCCCAGGATTGATGGAATTACTGTTTTTTAGCCGCTTTTCCATCGCGGCGGGTGGTCGTTACGCCGTCAATCAGTTAGCCAAATACCTGATTATCGCTTTCGGCTTTATCTGCATCGCTAATGAATTGGGTGGCAGTTGGTCGCAAGTGCAATGGCTGGTGGCAGCACTGAGTGTCGGGTTGGGTTTCGGCTTGCAAGAAATTTTTGCCAACCTGGTTTCCGGCATCATCTTGTTATTTGAACGACCTATACGCGTCGGCGATACCGTCACCATCAGCAACGTGACAGGCAAGGTGAGCCGTATCCAAATGCGTGCGACTACCTTGATTGATCCTGACCAAAAAGAACTGATTATCCCCAATAAAACCTTTATTACCAGCCAGTTAGTCAATTGGACGTTAAGCGATTCGACCACTCGAATCGTTATTCCCATCAGAATTGCCTACGGTTCGGATGTCGAACTCGCCCATAAAGTGATGATTGAAACCGTTCGCGCAACGCCATTAGTGCTGGAAGATCCTGCACCAGGTGTGGTATTTACCGGTTTTGGAGAGAGTGCGATGGAGTTTTCTATTCGGGTTTTTGTGAGCGAACTGGCACACCGCTTGCAGGTTACACATAAATTGCTCGGCAACCTCGAAAAAGCCCTGCGCGAAAACAGTATCCAAATACCTTACCCAATACAGAATAATTCCCCGCAGGATGCCGTTTAAAACTTAAGCATCGTAGCTGGAGTACAAACCTGGGTTTGTATGACAGACAAGTGAATACAGGCTTTTCCACCCTACATTTCAAGAAGTAACTAGGTGGTCATTAGCCGTATTGATAATTTGAATTGATAGTAAAATAGCGTTTTATAACAAATCATAACGAGGTGTCTGTTGGCGTGGTTGCTATTATTTACTGCGGGTTTGGTGGAAATTGTGTTCGCGTTAAGCCTTAAATATAATCAGGGCTTTACCCGCTTGATTCCCAGCGTCATCACGCTTGTTTCCGGTGCCGTGAGTTTATTTTTGTTGATGACGGCGATTAAATTTCTGCCCGTGGGTACAGCTTATGCAGTATGGACGGGCATGGGCGCGGTAGGTGTTGCGATACTTGGTATCGTATTGTTTAAAGAATCTGCTGAAATTTACCGCTTATTCTCTATATTTCTGGTCATCGCCGGTATCATCGGGCTAAAGTTAACCGACAGCAATTAATGCTACACCTTATATTTCAATCACCTATCGACAATGCCGTGCTGGATAGAATGGCTACTGGCGATGTTGCCGTGTTTCTTGAAAGCGCCGTACTTGGCGTGATACAAAAAAGCAAATCTGCTGAATTATTAAGCACTAAGCTCAACACCAATCGCTTGTACGTATTGTCCGAGGATATGGCAGTCAGAGGCATACTCCCGTCTGAGTTAGTTATTGGATTAGAAGCCATAGACTACGCAGAACTGGTTAAACTCACCGTCGCAAACCCATTGATTAGCTCATGGTGCTAAAGCTTGGTGATCTGTCCTTGAAAACCACGGAGCAAGGCTTTCTGGTAAACCGCTTAGATTGGAATGAACAAGTCGCAAACCATCTCGCCCAACAAGAAAACATCAGCCTTACCGAGCAGCACTGGGAAATCATCCGGTTTATCAGAACGTATTACCAACAATACCAACATCTGCCGAATACCCGCGTGTTCATCAAAGCAATAGCGAAAACCCTGGGCGCAGACAAAGGCAACAGCCGCTATTTGCACAGATTATTCCCTGATGGACCTTTGAAATATGCGTGCAAACTGGCGGGATTACCTAAACCACCGACGTGTTTGTAGTGCCGGATGCGAGGTATGAGTTGTCCGCAGTTAAGAAATTCGGAGATAAATAAGACACACGGAGTCAAAAAACATGTTTTTTGATTCCTTACAAACAGCACATGCCGGAGTGCAAACCTAGGTTTGTACTCCAGGTAAACGATGTCTCAACGCTTTTATCGTTCCTACGCTCCGGCGTGGGAACGATAAAAAACGCTAAGATATAAACTATTTTCATCTTGGTTTTGCAACCAGGACATCACACCGTCATCAGGTTGTGGTTTGATAATTTCGGAAATTACGCAGGTATCCAAAAGATATTTCAAAACTCAAGCTCTCTTGGCGGAGTTTTATCCCTAGCAATATCCAGATCAACATTCACCAGCGGGGAGCTACGCAAAAATGCAACCAAATCTGATGTGGGCTTTGTTAAGGCTTGGTAATCTTTAAACGAAAGAATAACAACGGCATTGTTGCCATGCTTAGTCACAAATTGAGAGCCGTTGTGCAACGCTTTTTCAACAAGCTGGCTAAACTTGCTCTTTGCATCTTGAAGTTGCCAAATATTGAGATTAATTTTCATAATGCATCACT
This sequence comes from Methylomagnum ishizawai, assembly GCA_945861705.1. Lineage (GTDB taxonomy): Bacteria > Pseudomonadota > Gammaproteobacteria > Methylococcales > Methylomonadaceae > Methyloglobulus. Next base: position 22,910 of record CAMAVM010000031.1, read on the forward strand.
TAAATAGACTAGACTGACTAGAATTTAAGGGGTTTTATGATTTTTGTCAAAATACTGACTAGCGAAGCTGAATAATCTCAACATCCGCCTTTAATTTATCCCATTGTTTATCAGCCGTAACAACGGGGATCTTCTTAATATAAGCCAATGCCAAGCAAGCACGATCAGCTAATGACAAACCAAACTCCCTGGTACTAATACGCAGCAGCCCTATTGTCCAAGCCTGTTTTTCATCCAACGGTTCAATGTGTAATTCCATATTGCCCATGACTGTTTTTACCGAAGACTCAGGCAACCCTGCCTCAAGCAGCTTACCTACAACCTCAGCATAATTCACGGCGGACATTATCGCCTTGCCTTCTAACAAAGCGGCATGTACTTTTTCACTACCGGTTTCGTCTTGAAGATAGGCAAGTACAGCAGAAGCATCCAAAACCAGTGGCTCAGTCATTTGCCTCTGCTCTTCGTTGTTCAAGCAATTGTTCCGCTAAAGAAACACCTTCCGACCCCGCCATCACAATCGCCTTTGCTTGTTGCAGGCGTCGCTTTCGGGTTGCAATATGCAGCTCACCATCATGGTAAGACAATATCACCTGATCGCCAGACTGAATGCCCATCTCTCGGCGAATTTCCGCAGGAATGACAATGCGACCTCCTGCTGAAACCTGTGTTATCAATGATGACATAATTTTTCCCTTATGTAACTTTAGCAAAAATATGTCATATAATAACATAGATGGCAAATAATTTAAGCTATGTCACATAACCGCTGACGCGGCAAGATTTGATTGGTCATCCAAATGGTCTGTTTAAGCAGCAATTGTCCATGTATATTCTCATGGAGTTCAGTATAGCATTGGCTAGTTATATTTTATCGTTCCCACGCTCCGGCGTGGGAATGATAAAAAGTTCTGGTTACTCCACCAACACCACAATCGGCGGAGTCAACCCCGCCTCACTTGCCGTTTTGCAAAATCCCTTGTCAAACGTATGCAGTACGGCGAAGCCACACACAGCAAGATGTAAGGCATCGGCAAAATCAGCACCCAGATCGTACCAATCAAGTGCGTATCCAACCTCTATTGAGTTTTCAACCTCCGTGTTATCGACTTCCAGCAATGCCCTAAAAAAATCCAGTATTTCAGCACGGGACTTCCTATAAACCGACCGCAAAACCCATTCGGTTTCCAATAACACCGTTCGGGAAATAAATACCGAATCCTGCATAATCAACTGTTTGACGATAGCAACTTGCGCCGGATCATCGGCCACAACAGCACGAACCAGCAAATTCGTGTCAAAAGCGATCATTTGTTACGCTGCTCCGATTGCTCCCAATCGGCGCGAACGTCTACGGGTTTACAAAGCTCCTCAATAGTTATAGCTACACCTTCGTGTTTAAGTAGACCAATCAAATCACCCAGATTGCGTCCGGTCTTGGCAGAGATTGCTTTCAGGGATACACCAGAACCAGTGGCAACCAAAGTAAGCTCCGTCCCGGCTTCCCAATGCAGTTCATCCCGAATTTCTTTTGGGATGACGATTTGACCTTTGCTCGACAGCTTTGTGGTAATCACAGACATACTCCTGGTAAGACGGCTAGTAAGACTAAATTATCCCCCTTTAACAAGAACCTTTCAACAACTGACAAAATTTCATCGTTCCCACGCTCCGCCGTGGGAACAAATCCTGCACCGCTCTAGCGGTGCAGGACGCAGAGCATCCGTAACGGCGTTCCCACGCTGGAGCGTGGGAACGATATAATTAGCAACCCCAACATGCTACGAGTGATTAACTGAATTAATCTCCTCAATCAACTGATTTACAGAATATTGCTGTTGCCAACCTTGCCGATCCTCCACATAATTTCCGTAGCCCCTATTAAATTGCTGCATAAACCGGATAAAATCGCTAACACCCAAGCCTTTTTGGAGTGCCTCCATGCCCAATTGTTGAATTTCTTGTTCTGTTTTGTAGGGTGTTGTGCTCATAATAAAACCTCGTTTAGCCAAAGCAAAGGGTTACTGACTTTGACATTAATGTCTTGAAAAGTTCTGGCCTTGTTTAAAAATTTGTCATCAACTGTTAAAAATATGTCAGCGTTGCCTTCCGCACAAGCCAAATGTAACGCATCAAAAGCCTGTAAACCTTGTTGTTCAAATTCATTGGCTCTTTTGGCAATGTTTGCATCTATTTTGATAACGGTACGAGCAAGAGCATTAATCAGGTTTAATTCTTTTTTCTCGACAAATCCTAGCGGTGCGGGACGCAGAGCGTACCTGACGGCATTTCCACGCTGGAGCATGGGAACGATATAAACTGGAGTGCAAACCTAGGTTTGCGCGTCGGCATTCCGAACGCGGGACGGGGTTTGCAACCCCGTCCCAAACCTTTTGCTTATGTCGATATGTCTGAACCACGCCGAAACGATACGACCAAGGCAACATGCCCCGTCCGGCAAAGTCAACTTTCATCGTTCCCACATTCCGCGTGGGAATGATAAAAACGGAGTCAAAAAACATGTTTTTTGATTCCAAACAACCAACAAAGCCGGAGTTTACCGCCCCCACCCAAACCACCACAGCTACAACCAACAAAAACGAACGCGGGACGGGGTTTGCAACCCCGTTCCAAACCTTTTGCTTATCTCGCTATTCCTGAACCACGCTGAAACGCTACGAACGAGGCAACATGCCCCGTCCGGCAAAGCCACATTCCGCGTGGGAATAAAAAAAACGGAGTCAAAAAACATGTTTTTTGATTCCAATAAACAACAAATGCCGGAATTTATCGTCCCCACCCAAATAACCCCATCCACAACTGACAAAATTTGTCACAATCTGACGTAATTAGCGTGTAGGCTGGGTTGAGGCACGAAACCCAGCATCGGTATCGGGTAGCTGGGTTTACCAACCCAGCCTACGGAATAAATATTTTAGCTTTTAATAAACAGCCACTTAATAACCTAACCCACCCGCAGCAAGCGGTTTTTTTAGCATTAACCAAAAAACTTGGCACGCTAACTGCTTTAGCTATTGCGTAGCACACAAGCACACAGACTTTAACCCTTACTTTTATCAACAAAGGAAATATAACAATGAAATTACCCACACAAAAAGTCCAACAAGGTTTTACCTTAATCGAATTAATGATCGTGGTTGCCATTATCGGTATCTTGGCAGCGATTGCGATTCCGGCTTATCAGGATTATATTGCGAAATCCCAGTTTACTGCGGGAATGGCTGAAATTACGCCAGGAAAAACCCAGATGGAAACAAAATTAAATGAAGGTACACCTGTAACAAATGATGCAGCCGGATTGTTATTACT
>CAMAVM010000032.1 GCA_945861705.1 Methylomagnum ishizawai
CTAGCGATGGGTGAGTTCCAGCCTTCAGCAAGACATTGATTGTCTTTGACCAACACCGCACCGACAGGAACTTCACCCAGAGATTCTGCCCGTTGCGCCAGTCTTAGTGCATGGCGCATCCAGTCTTCATCTTGTTCGGTTATTCCCATTCAATGGTGGCGGGGGGTTTACCGGAGATGTCGTAGGTCACACGGGAAATGCCAGCGACTTCGTTGATGATGCGGCGGGACATCAGGTCGAGGAACTCGTAAGGCAGATGCGCCCAGCGTGCGGTCATGAAATCGATGGTTTCTACGGCACGTAGGGCGATCACATAATCATAACGCCGACCGTCGCCCATGACACCTACCGACTTCACTGGCAGGAATACGGCAAAGGCTTGGCTGACTTTGTTATACAGGTCATGGCGATACAGTTCTTCGATAAAAATAGCATCGGCTTGCCGCAGCAAATCCGCAAATTCCTTTTTGACTTCACCCAAGATACGTACACCCAAACCGGGGCCTGGGAACGGATGCCGAAACACCATGTCTGAAGGTAAGCCAAGTTCTAAACCAATTTTTCTCACTTCATCCTTGAACAACTCGCGCAACGGCTCAACCAATTTTAACTTCATATTTTCTGGTAAGCCGCCGACGTTGTGGTGCGATTTAATCAAATGCGCTTTACCACTTTTTGATCCTGCCGATTCGATCACGTCAGGATAGATCGTGCCTTGGGCTAACCACTTTGCATCCGTTATTTTACCTGCTTGTTCGTCAAAAATTTCTACGAACAAATTGCCGATGATTTTTCGCTTTTGTTCAGGATCGGTAACTCCTTCCAGCGCGGCTAGATAACGCTGTTCGGCATTTACACGGATAACCTTAACGCCCATGTGTTCAGCAAAGGTTGCCATCACCTGATCGCCTTCGTGCAATCGCAGCAATCCGGTATCGACGAATACGCAGGTTAACTGGTCGGCAATCGCCTTATGCAGCAATGCCGCCACCACGGAGGAATCAACTCCACCGGAAAGGCCTAAGATAACGTGGTCGTTGCCCACCTTAGCACGAACGGCTTGGATGCTGTCGTCGATAATGCTGCTGGCTGTCCATAAATCTTCGCAGCCGCAGATTTCCAGCACGAAGCGGGACAATATGCGCGTGCCTTGTTTGGTGTGGGTAACTTCGGGGTGGAATTGCAGGGCATAGAAGCCGCGTTCTTCATCGGCAACACCGGCAATCGGTGCGCCGTCAGAGCTTGCAATCAGCTTGAAGCCTTCTGGCAGGTCAACAACTCGGTCGCCGTGGCTCATCCAGACATCCAGCAAGCCAAAGCCTTCGGGCGACAAATGGTCTTCAATACCTAGCAATAACTTGGAATGACCCCGCGCCCTGATTTGCGCATAGCCGAACTCCCTATGACTTGAAGTTTCGACTTTGCCGCCCAGTTGCTCAGTCATGGTCTGCATACCGTAACAAATACCCAATACCGGAACGTCCAGCTCGAAGACGCAAGCTGGCGCTCTGGGGGTGTCGGAACTGGTGACCGTCTCTGGGCCACCGGATAGAACGATACCGTTGGGTGCGAAATTCTTAACCTCTTCTTCCGTGCATTCACAGGAATAAATTTCGCAGTAAACGCCGATTTCACGGATGCGACGGGCGATTAACTGGGTGTATTGTGAGCCGAAATCTAGGATGAGGATTTTGTGGCTATGGATATTATTTGATTGTTTCACTCATTTTCCTGTTGGGAATTACACATTCCAGTTTTTCTGGCTCGTATGTTCCACCTGATTGACGGCATTTTTTAACTGCTTGGTAATGCATTATTTTTGACCCAAAGATTCCAGCGATCAAAGCGATTAAAATTAAAACAATCGGAAAGCTAACCATGAAAATAGCTTCCCTTTTGAAATGCTTAGAAATGCCCGAAGACATAACGGACTACTCAGTCCGATAGTTTGGCGCTTCCTTAGTAATTGTCACATCGTGGACGTGGCTTTCCCGCATTCCTGCACTGGTTACGCGCACGAACTGGGCGGTTTCATGTAAGTCTTTGATTGATTTGGCTCCGGTATAACCCATGCTGGAGCGAACACCGCCCAGCAATTGGTGGATAACCGCGAGCAAACTGCCTTTGTAGGGGACTCGGCCTTCAATGCCTTCAGGCACCAGCTTTTCAACGGAGTCGGTTTCATCTTGAAAATAACGGTCGCTAGAGCCTTGCACTTGTGACATCGCCCCTAACGAACCCATGCCACGGTAGGATTTATAAGACCGCCCTTGGAACAATTCGACCTCGCCCGGTGCTTCTTCCGTGCCGGCGAATAATCCGCCCAGCATGACCGAATGCGCTCCCGCTGCCAAGGCTTTGGCAACATCACCGGAATAACGGATACCGCCATCGGCGATCAATGGTACGCCCGTGCCTTTCAAGGCTTCTGCAACATTGCTGACGGCGGTAATTTGCGGAACACCTACTCCGGCCACAATCCGCGTAGTACAAATCGAGCCGGGGCCGATGCCAACTTTTACGCCATCTGCACCTGCTTCAACCAATGCCAATGCCGCCGCTGCGGTGGCGATATTGCCGCCAATAACCTGTACATGCGGGTAATGCTTTTTAACCCAGCGCACCCTATCCAACACACCTTGGGAATGTCCGTGGGCGGTATCGACGATAATTACGTCCACACCTGCTGCAACGAGTGCCGCTACCCGTTCTTCCGTGCCGAATCCCGTACCAACCGCCGCACCGACGCGCAAGCGTTCTTGCTCGTCCTTGCAGGCTTGGGGGTAATCTTTGGCTTTTTGGATATCTTTGACGGTAATCATGCCGCGCAATTGGAATTTTTCATTTACCACCAGCACTTTTTCGATGCGGTGTTTGTGCAGCAAAGCGATAGCTTCCTTCGGGTCGGCATTTTCGCTCACCGTAATTAACCGCTCTTTGGGGGTCATTACTTTTGAGACGGGTTCATCAAAGCGGGTTTCAAAGCGCAAATCACGGCTGGTAACAATGCCAACCAATTCGTCACCATCAACAACGGGTACGCCAGAAATATTTTTAGCACGAGTAAGTTTGATGACATCTCGTATCGTAATGTCAGGTGAAACCGTAATGGGGTCTTTAATCACCCCGCTTTCAAATTTCTTGACGCTCTGCACTTCACGCGCTTGTTGTTCGGCGGTCATGTTCTTGTGGATAATGCCGATGCCGCCTTCCTGCGCCATCGCAATGGCAAGCCGGGCTTCGGTCACGGTATCCATCGCAGCGGAAACCAGGGGAATATTGAGCGCAATGGTGCGTGTCAACTGGGTTTTGATTTGCACCTCGCGGGGCAGCACTGTCGAGTGCGCGGGTAGCAGCAAAACGTCGTCAAACGTCAGTGCTTCCTGGATGATTTGCATAATTTACACCTCACTACCTGTGAAATAGCAGCTTATTATACGGTTAAGCAGGGTTTTTTTCGTAACAATAAAATCATTATCCCCTTAGCTTATGAGAAAAAACGTTGTTTAGGCTTTAGGCAAAGCAACGTTTTTTCTGATCTATTTGAAAGTCATATCTAAGCTTTATTGATGCTGCGACTTATAAGCTATGCTTATATTCATGTAAAATCACTCATACTTAATTCAATTGAGATAGCTTCAAAAAACGCTGTTGAATCTAATTTTTGAAATACTGAGAAAGTCATTTATGTTTTATTATCACTGCCGCCCAATGTTCATTTTATTTATCCTCGCTTTAATGAGTACACTGCTAATGACAACTGCCAATGCCGAACCCCTTGATAGCCAGCGTCCCCGATCCATTCATGTCAATGGTACGAGCAAGGTTTCTGTTAAGCCTGACAAGGCAGATTTGACCTTGTCGGTGGAAGTGCAGGCGAAAACTGCTGAGGCAGCTCGTAATCGGGCTGCGGTTGCAATGGAAGCACTTATCAAAGCGGTGAAAAGTGAACATGTTGCAGATAAAGACATTCAAACTCGCTCGGTTTCGTTATATCCCACTTATTCGCCAGATACTGCCAATAGAATTATCGGCTATCAATTATCCAACCAAGTCACTGTTTGTATTCGTGATATTAACAAAGCCAGCGATATTATTGACAGTGCGGTGCGGGCTGGCGGTAATTCAACCCGTGTTCAGGGCATTAATTTTGGCATTGATAATCCTGAATCGGCTTTGAGGGACACGAGAGAAAAAGCTTACGCTAATGCTAAGATGAAAGCCGAGCAATACGCAAAATTGGCAGGTGTAAGCTTGGGTTCGCCTTTATATATCAGTGAAGGCTCTGATATTCCTGCAATGCCTATGCCTTATGGTGAAGTGCGGATGATGAAAACGGCTACGGCAGATGGCGCGTCCACTCCAGTACAAGTCGGTGAACAAGAAGTGTCAGTCACGGTTGATGTGATGTTTGGGATTGAGTAATCTGGTTAGATACCCCTATCATTCCGGCAATTTGTGCCGGAATGACGGAAGTAAATTTTCATCCAACATAAAATAAAATAAAATAACTTGATCTCTAAATCTTGCCTAATTCACCATCCAGATACCGCTGATGCCGCAACCAAAGCGTTGTATATCGGCGTGAAAGCACAGTATCACCAAGGCTATCTTACGTTACGGTATGAATTGCAAGGTGACATTGATAAACTCTTGATTCCTGAACCCCACCCGCCAAGTGTGGTGGATGAATTGTGGCAGCACACTTGCTTTGAAGCCTTTATAGCGGTTGTGGAAGAAGCACCTTATCATGAGTTTAATTTTTCGCCATCGAGTCAGTGGGCGGCTTATGGGTTCGATGATTATCGAGCAAGGAACAAATGGCAAGCCAAGCAAGCCCCCGCCATCCATTTCGTCCGCACTAACCACGCTTTGGTGCTTACCGCCGTCATTAGCGAAGCTGATTTACCGGAGAACCCGCTCAATCAACCCTATCGACTAGGACTTACCGCCGTGCTGGAAACGAAAGCGGGTGAACTTTCTTACTGGGCGCTATTTCATCCATCTGGTAAGCCTGATTTCCATCATCGCAACGGCTTTACCCTCTCACTTAACTTGGCTTAACCTTTCTTGCGGCATGAAATTTGGTATTGATCGACTACTTGAAGAACCTGATTTACGTAAGCCGTTGGCTGGAAAACGGGTTGCATTATTGGCACATCCGGCTTCTGTCACTGCCGATCTGACGCATTCCCTGGATGCCCTGGCTAATTTGCCGGACATCAAACTCAGTGCTGCGTTCGGCCCACAGCACGGTTTGCGCGGCGATAAGCAAGACAACATGATGGAATCGCTCGATTTCATTGACCCCATCCTTGGCATTCCGGTATTCAGCTTGTACGGCGAAGTCCGCCGTCCTACCGATACCATGATGGATACCTTCGATGTGTTGCTGGTGGATTTGCAAGATCTCGGTTGCCGTATCTACACCTTCATCACCACGCTGCGCTATGTACTGGAAGCGGCGGCGAAGCATGGCAAATCGGTCTGGATACTTGACCGTCCCAATCCTGCTGGTCGCCCTGTCGAAGGGCTAACGTTGCATCCTGGTTGGGAAAGTTTCGTCGGTGCGGGTGCAATGCCCATGCGTCATGGTCTGACGATGGGTGAACTGGCGAACTGGTTTATCAACACCATAAAACTGGATGTCGATTGTCGGGTCATAACTATGCAAGGCTGGCAACCGGAAGCTGCGCCTGGTTACGGCTGGCCTTTGGGCGAACGTACCTGGATCAACCCCAGCCCGAATGCACCTAACCTGTGGATGACCCGCTGCTATGCCGGAACGGTGATGCTGGAAGGCACGACCTTATCGGAAGGCCGAGGCACCACCCGCCCATTGGAGTTGTTCGGCGCACCTGATATTGATGCACGCAGTCTTATCAAAACCATGTTTGACCTAGCCCCGCAATGGCTAACAGGCTGCCGCGTGCGCGAATGCTGGTTTGAACCGACTTTCCACAAATATGCTGGACAGCTTTGTTCCGGCGTACAAATCCATGTAGAAGATACCAGTTACAACCATAACGCTTTCCAGCCTTGGCGTTTACAAACCCTAGCATTCAAGGCAATCAGACTACAACAGCCAGATTATCCGCTATGGCGAGATTTCCCCTACGAGTACGAACTCGGCCGTCTGGCTATCGACGTGATAAATGGTTCTCCCTTGTTGCGCGAATGGGCGGATGATTCTGGTGCTAATCCTGCGGATTTGGATACGCTTGCCCTAGTGGATGAACGTGCGTGGGAAGAAGAAAGACGGAATTTTCTGCTTTATTGATTGAAAGAAGTTTCATCACACCACATCTCGTGCAACTGTTCGTAGAAATACGACAAAAATCGTCACTTTTTGCTGTTTTTTAGTGCATTATTTCTTCTGTTTAACGGCACACCCAATTCAGTAAAAAACATAACACATTGAATAATATGATATTAATAATTTTTTTTGATGAACATGAAAGTTGGCATCATAACTGCGTTAATTATAATAACGAAATCGCTTTCGTGTTTTATCTCCTCGTAGTAAACCTGCTTTCTTATGAGAGCAATGGCGCATTATCTTTCCCCCTCGGATAAGTAATGCGCTTTTTTTTGCCTTTTAATTTTCCACAAAGACAATAACCGCAAAGCCGCTCGGCAATGCGCGCAGTCCCGTGTTCTACACTATTGTTTGGCTCGTCTGCCACGCCAGAACGATATGTGTAAACCGCAGATTCAAGCCCTATCTACTGGCTATCTTTCCCACTGAATCAATAAACGTACTGAAATGCGACAAATATTGTCACTTATTGATAGATTTGAGTACTCTTTGCTAGTCAATCAACTACTGCACAGCACTTTATTAAAAAATAACTTATTGTTTATTAACAAATAAAATATAAATGTTCAGATATAATAAAAATTGGCATTATATGTGCTTTATATATTGTATACGCTTATGCGTGTGTTAGCTCCTCGTGGTAAAGACTGCTTTTTTAAAGCACTAGCGCGTTATCTACTTCTCCTGGTTGATAATGCGCTTTTTTTTGCCCAAAAATTTACCCGCTAGATCAATAAGTTTCATATTCGTAGCCAGGATGGAACGAAGTGGAATCCGGGATCATTGAAGCCACAAATTCCCAGATTCCGCAAACTTCATCCAAGCCACTTGCTCGACTAGCTACACCACCTTTTCCACATCAAACACCGTACCCCGGATGGCGATCACTTTGACTTTGGTGCTGATTTCGCAGTCTTCACCGTGGACTTTCCAGATGGAATCGTCCACTTTGATTTTGCCTTGACCGTTGATTATCGGCTCGTGCAAGTTAAAAACCCGACCTATATATTGCGCCCCACGTTTATTTAGCAGGGGCTGGTCGGATTCAGTTGGGTATTTTTTGCCGTAAAACTTCCATGCCGTTACTGCAAGCACCGAAAATATGGAAAAAATAAAGACTTGGATGTTTAAGCTCAACACTGGAAACAACCAGACAATCAAGCCCGTGATAAGGCCGGAAACCGCCAGCCACATGAAGAAAAATCCTGGGGTGAGCATTTCCAGAATAAGAAATACAAACGCCAGCACCCACCAGTACCAAAATACAAATTCAATCATATAGTTAGCCCTTCTTAGTCATCGCTTCTTTTGCCAGTTCAGTGATGCCGCCCAGCGCGCCAATAATGTTACTGGCTTCTAGCGGCATAAAAATGATTTTGCTGTTGCCCGCTGAGGCAATGTCTTTTAAGGATTCGATGTATTTCTGCGCCACAAAATAATTGACTGCCTGAATATTACCTTTGGCAATGGCTTCTGACACCATCATCGTTGCCTTGGCCTCGGCTTGCGCCAAGCGTTCGCGGGCATCGGCATCGCGGTAGGCGGCTTCCTTACGGCCTTCTGCTTCCAAAATTGTCGCTTGCTGTGCGCCTTCTGCACGAAGGATTTCAGATTGCCGCAAGCCTTCGGCTTCCAGAATAGAGGCACGTTTCAAACGTTCAGCTTTCATCTGCCGCCCCATCGCTTCAACCAAATCTTTAGGTGGCGATATGTCTTTGATTTCAATACGGGTAATTTTAATCCCCCAAGGGCCAGTGGCTTCATCGACTACCGATAATAGCCGGGCATTAATCTCATCGCGCTTGGACAACAGCTCATCCAAATCCATCGAACCCATGACGGTACGGATATTGGTCATGGTCAGGTTTAAGATAGCCGCATCGAGATTTCTGACCTCGTAAGCGGCTTTAGGTGTATCCATAACTTGATAGAACACCACGCCGTCAACGGTCACCATCGCATTGTCTTTGGTGATGATTTCCTGGGACGGCACATTCATGACCTGTTCCATCATAATCATTTTGGCACCAATTCGGTCGATAACTGGCATGATGATATTCAAGCCTGGCGTTAAGGTCTTGGTATACCGTCCAAAACGTTCAACGGTAAATTCCATGCCTTGGGTCACCGATTTGACGCTCATAATTACTAGCACGACAGCGAACACCAGCAATGTTAAAAAAACCACACCTGCACTCATAAAACCCCCTGGTTGTTTAGCCTAATACCCTTTAGAGCAAATACTTATACCGATATTGCTCTTCTGGATGTTGATGCTGTAGATTTTAGCAGTCATCCGAAATATTGACCGGATAAAAGTTAATCCTCGGTTACTGCACATAGAGTGGGATTTCCAGTTTTCTTCTAAAAATTTTGTGTTATGTTGCAATCAAAGGCATAGCTACAGGATAATGCGCCGCGTGTTGTAAATGTTTAACAGGATAAAAAAATGGTACTACAAGCTCTAAATCTAGGTATTTTGACGTTGCTTTTTTTCGTTGTTGGGATGTTTAAGCCAAAATGGGCTTTATTCTTTATGGAAAAGCCCAGCCGATGGCTGATTAGCAGCATCGCCATGATTTGTTTTATGATTACCATGACTATGTATGGTCAAGGCATAAAGCAAACGCAAGTTATTGAAAAACATAAAAAACCCGCCGTTGCATTGACTGTACCAGTGCCAGTTCCAGAAGCTGTGCCTGTGCCAATACCAGCTACACCCAAAGTTGTTCCTAAGAAAAAATAGGGGGTGGTCAAAAATAAGCTTGTTCAGGGCTTCCTTAACTTACTGAACTAAGAATGCGTGAAATGGATTGCCAGCCAGATCGTCTTAGCTTCTGGCTGTGTCCATTCAACCCTGTGCCGTGTCTGAGCAGGAATCAACACATAATCACCCGCTTGTAGCTTGACCTTAGTACCGTCTTCATAAGCCAATATTGCCGCGCCTTGTAGCAACAATACCCATTCATCCCAAGGCTGGTCGTACCATGCCCCAATAGGCGTAGTGTGACCATGCGAAACAATCCGTTCTATTCTGAAGGTTTCACGCTCAACCAAGCTTTCAAACAGTTCTTCAGGTATGATTGCTGGAATGTTGTTAAAGATATTGTCTTTAGCGGTTTTCATATTGCTTTGCACCCATCTGTACCCACCCCATCTTACTATAATGTCCACATTGCCTAGCCTTTCAGATAAAACCGTCGCCATTATCGGCGGTGGCCCCGCCGGATTGATGGCTGCCGAGCTTATCAGCCAGTCGGGGTTCAAGGTTGATGTCTATGATGCCATGCTCTCCGTTGGTCGTAAATTTCTGATTGCGGGTAAAGGTGGGCTGAATATCACGCATTCAGATCCCTATGAGGTATTCCTCTCCCGTTATGGTTCACGTAGCGCTTACATCAAGCCGATGCTGGATCGTTTTGATGCGGAAGCTTTAAAGGCATGGGTGCATGGTCTGGGCATTGAAACCTTCGTCGGCTCATCAGGTCGTGTTTTTCCGGCTGAAATGAAAGCCGCGCCGTTATTACGGGCATGGTTGCACAGATTGCGGCAAAGTGGCGTTACTTTTCATGTACGCCATCAATGGCTAGGTTGGGGTGAAACTGATCCCGAAGCACTTTGTTTTATTACACCTCAAGGTGAAAAAACAATTAATGCTGATGCGGTTGTACTGGCTTTAGGCGGCGGTAGTTGGCCGCAGCTCGGTTCAACAGGCGCGTGGACAGCTTTACTTGCTCAACAAGGCGTTCAGATTGCGCCTTTAGTGCCGTCAAATTGCGGTTTTGATGCTGTGTGGAGTGAGCATTTTCGTGACCGTTTTGCTGGTCAGCCTTTAAAATCGGTCATGGCATCGTTCAATGATTTTCACCAACAAGGCGACTGCATGATAACTGCAACAGGCATTGAAGGTAGCTTGATTTACGCGTTATCCGCAGCCTTGCGTGATGAAATTGCTTTATCTGGGGCGGCTACCTTAACGCTGGATTTAGCACCAGGAAGCTCAATAGAAACATTAATAAGCAAGTTTTCTCAGCCCCGTGGCAAGCAGTCCATGGCAAACCATCTTCGTAAACGTTTAGGGTTTGATGGCGTTAAAGCAGGATTACTGCGAGAAGCTGTGCCTGCGGCAGATTTTAACGATCCCATAAAACTGTGTTCAGCAATCAAAGCACTCCCCATCAAACTAATAGCGACCAGACCGATTGCCGAGGCAATCAGCAGCGCGGGTGGCATCAGCTTTGACGCAATTGATGAACATTTAATGCTACGCGCTCTGCCAGGCGTATTTTGTGCAGGTGAAATGCTGGATTGGGAAGCACCGACCGGCGGCTATTTGCTGGCCGCCTGCTTTGCCAGCGGACGGACTGCGGGGGAAGGTGTGTTGAAATGGCTAGGTTCTCAAACGATCTAAAAAATAAACGAGGACTTAATAAAATCGTAATCATTGCCCAATAAGCTATCAAACCAAGGTCTACAAACAACAATACTCATAATCAGATAAATTATTTGCAAAGTAATTCGTCGATTTCTTGACCAAAAATGAAGTAATGCGATAATAGGCAGTTAACATTAGCTAAAATAAGCAATAAAACTCATCGCGCAGCGCTTCTATAATCCAAATGATAGAAAACCTAACACCTCAACAAGCCTGGAAATTACTACAGCAAAATGCTTCCGCAATGTTGGTGGATGTGCGTACGCAGATGGAACATGTTTATGTAGGGCATCCCATTGGCGCGGTTCATATTCCCTGGAAAGAAGCACCGAGTTGGACAATAAACCCCAGTTTTGTTGGTGATGTTAATAAATTGATTCCCAATCTTGATGCGCCAATCTTACTTTTATGCCGTAGTGGACAGCGTTCTTTAAGCGCCGCAAAAGCCTTGGAAGATGCAGGTTATAAGCGGCTTATCAATATTATCGACGGTTTTGAAGGTCCGTTAGACCCACAAAATCATCGCGGTAACTTAGGCGGCTGGCGGCATTGTGGCCTGCCCTGGCAACAAAGTTAGCGTCATAGCTCATAGTAAACTGAGTCCAACAAGGAAATAACGTCCAAAACGGACATCCTGACCATTCTATTCTTTACCTAATTAAGCCAGTATTTCAATAAATTCTGGTAACCACTAAACCCTTAGAGTACACACCTAAAGTGATCCAAAATTTAAGAAATATCGCCATCATCGCCCACGTTGACCACGGTAAGACCACCCTAGTTGATAAATTATTACAACAATCCGGTACGTTTGCCGCGCACACCAAAGTGACCGAACGCATGATGGACTCTAACGATATTGAAAAAGAACGCGGCATTACCATTCTGGCAAAAAATACTGCCCTGGACTGGAATGGCTATCACATCAATATCGTAGACACCCCCGGCCACGCCGATTTTGGCGGCGAAGTTGAGCGGGTGCTGTCGATGGTCGATTCAGTGCTGCTTCTAGTAGACGCTGTAGACGGGCCGATGCCGCAAACCCGCTTTGTCACCCAAAAAGCCTTTGCGCTGGGTCTAAAACCCATTGTCGTCATCAATAAAATTGACCGTCCTGGCGCACGTCCTGATTGGGTGGTCGATCAAACCTTTGATTTGTTTGATCGCTTAGGTGCAACCGATGAGCAACTCGATTTTCCTATCGTATTTGCTTCGGCAATCAATGGCTATGCGGGTTTGGAACATACCATCACCGAAGGCGATATGACCCCGCTATTTGAAACGATAGTGGCAAAAGTAAAGCCACCTGCGGTTGATTTGGACGGCCCTTTTCAAATGCAGGTTTCCAGCCTAGATTACAATACTTATGTCGGCGTAATTGGTATAGGTCGTATTCAGCGTGGTAGCATCAAGTCTAATCAGCCGTTGACGATTGTTAATCGCGAAGGTATTGAACGCAAAGGGCGCATGTTGCAAATTTATGGCTTTCATGGTTTGGAACGTGTTGAAGTCGCGGAAGCCCAAGCTGGCGACATTATCGCCTTTGCCGGTATTGAAAAACTGGAAATCTCCGATACCATCTGCCATCCCGATTTGGTAGAAATCATGCCACCGCTAATGGTTGACGAGCCTACCGTGACCATGACATTTCAAGTCAATAACTCACCGTTTGCGGGAAGAGAAGGCAAATATGTTACGACTCGGCAAATTCGTGACCGACTCGAAAAAGAATTACAACACAATGTCGCGCTAAGAGTTGAAGATACCGGAGATCCTGATAAATTCAAAGTATCAGGCCGTGGTGAATTGCATTTGTCCGTCCTGATTGAGAACATGCGCCGCGAAGGTTTTGAAATGGGCGTGTCGCGTCCCGAAGTTATCATTAAAGAAATTGATGGCAAGAAGTGTGAGCCTTTTGAAATGGTTACCATCGAAGTGGAAGAAATCCACCAAGGTACCATCATGGAAAAACTCGGTGAGCGTAAAGGCGACCTGACCAATATGGTGCCAGATGGCAAAGGTCGAATTCGCTTGGAATACATGATGCCTTCACGTGGCCTGATTGGTTTCCAAACTGAATTTATGACGGCAACATCAGGATCTGGTTTGCTTTACCATGTCTTCGACCATTACGGCTCGATGAAAGCCGGTGAAGTAGGCAATCGGCAACGCGGCGTGATGATTTCAATGGTGGCAGGCAAAGCCGTGACGTATTCATTACATCCTTTACAAGAACGCGGCGAATTGCTGCTAGTTAATGCCGATGAAGTCTACGAGGGCATGTTGGTGGGCTTACATTCACGCAGCAATGATTTATGCGTAAATCCTTGTAAACCTAAGCAATTGACCAACGTACGTGCATCTGGAACTGATGAAAGTTTAGTATTGGCGAGAATCCAAAAAATGACTTTGGAGCAAGCCTTGGAATTTATTGCAGAAGATGAATTGGTAGAAGTTACGCCGAAATCTATACGTTTACGCAAGAAATTATTGACTGAAAATGAACGGAAAAGAGCAGCAAAAGCTTAGACCAAGCCAATTCGTTGTGGTTTTTGTAACTGGATGACTTTAATTTAAGCATAAAAAAGCCCCGTCGCATTGCACGAAGGGGCTGTTATCGTCTGCTTGGTCAGCTTTGGGATCAATCCTTGGCAGCATCCCGTTGAAAATACTTCATCCGTCTTCACTTTTGACGACGATTGGATTATCTCAGTAAAGCCGCATAAAAAATGCAGGTAAAGGCGTATCTTGCTGTAGTCTTAAGATTACTTATTTTGGATTCCCAGCGTTTTTTCCCTAATATACCGTTGCATGGGATAAGTGACCAAGAAACTTATATCGAATATTAAAATGCGTAATTTCTGGAAAATTTTATTTCCAATTCTTGTGCCGGTGGGAGTATCCCTTTATAACAGTGCCTATATTTTAATATCTTCAATAGAACTCCACACTTTCAAAGATTTTATGATTCTTTTCGGTGTAAACGCAGTCTGGATGGCTTCTCCTCATTTTGTGTTAATTTTATTTACACCATATGACCGCGATGTAGCTACATATAATGTTCCATCCCTATGGTTTTTAGATGTTTTTTTAATTGGTTTTATTTTTTGGATTAATTTGCAGTTTTCCGCACGTGATTCAGCTTTTATATGGATCGCCTACTTTCCTATGGCACTTCTATTTATTTATTTTTTTAATTTATTTTGGCCTCGCTCTAATTTATGATCTAAAGTAAATTTGCACTCTCTTAACTAATATTTTTATTTTACGGATATAACAGCCTGTCACTTGTACTACAATAACCACTGTGATTAAACTTTAAGACCTCACCAAACCCCAGAAAATGGAACAGCGCATTGCCCAGATAGAGCGTAATACCCTCGAAACGCAAATCAACGTCAGCATCAACCTCGATGGAACAGGGAAATCCTCGTTTGATACAGGCGTTCCTTTCCTCGAACACATGCTCGACCAGATTGCCAGGCACGGATTGATTGATATTGAAGTCGTTGCCAAAGGCGATTTGGAAATTGATGCCCACCATACGGTAGAAGATGTTGGAATCACTTTAGGACAAGCGTTCGCAAAGGCCGTGGGTGACAAAAAAGGACTTGTTCGTTACGGTCATGCTTACATCCCCTTGGATGAAGCCTTATCCCGTGTTGTCGTGGATTTTTCCGGTCGTCCGGGCTTGGTGTATGATGTCAAATTCCCCCGCTCCACGATTGGCAGCTTCGATGTCGATTTGTTTCGTGAATTTTTTCAAGGCTTTGTCAATCATGCAGGAATTACCCTGCACATCGACAACTTAAAAGGCACTAACGCCCATCACGTTGCTGAAACTATGTTTAAGGCGATGGGTCGTGCTTTACGGATGGCAGCAGCCCTTGATCCCAGAATGGCAGGTATGATGCCATCAACCAAAGGTAGTCTTTGATTCCTAGCCTGTCCTGATTTTTTCCTCACATGTCTACAGTCGCTGTTATTGATTACGGTATGGGTAATCTTCATTCCATTGCCAAAGCTTTGCAACATGCAGAGCCTGAGTGCAATGTAGATGTTACTTCATCACCAGAATCTATCTTAGATGCCGATAGAGTGGTATTTCCTGGGGTTGGCGCAATCCGCGATTGTATGCAGGCACTGAATCAATCGGGATTATCAAAAGTAATTACAGAAGCTGCCAAAACCAAACCGTTTTTAGGCATCTGCTTAGGGTTACAAGCCTTGTTGACCGATAATGAAGAAAACGGTCACACACAAACATTAAATATTATTCCAGGACATGTTGTCCGCTTTGCTGAATCCCTGCAAGATAGCGACGGAAATATCCTGAAAATTCCGCACATGGGTTGGAATCAGGTACACCAAATTCAACATCCGTTATGGGAAGATATTCCCCAGGGCAGTCGGTTTTATTTTGTCCACAGCTATTATGCCAAACCTGATAACGATTTCGTTATCGCCGGAACTGCGGAATATCCGACGGCTTTCGCCTGTGCCCTCGCCCAAAAAAACATTTTTGCCGTACAATTCCATCCCGAAAAAAGTCATGCAGTGGGTTTGCAGCTACTGAAGAATTTTTTACACTGGGATGGACGCTTTGATTAACCACTATTTGACCAAACTATCTGCTTTGAGGACTTACTTGTATGTTGTTAATACCCGCAATTGATCTTAAAGAAGGCAAGTGTGTTCGTTTGCGGCAAGGGCGCATGGATGAGAACACGGTTTTTTCTGATGATCCGGTCGCTGTTGCAGGTCGCTGGGTCGCAGCAGGCGCTAAACGCATCCATTTGGTTGACCTGGATGGTGCATTTGCCGGAAGACCGCGCAATGCCGATGTCATCCATGCCATTGTGGAAGCTTACCCAGACGTACCGGTGCAAATTGGCGGCGGTATCCGCGATGAAGAAACGATCCAAGCTTACCTCGATGCCGGTGTCGAATACGTTATTATCGGTACAAAGGCCGTCAACACACCGCATTTTGTTAAAGAAATGGCGATAGAATATCCGCGTCGTATCATCGTCGGACTTGATGCTAAAGACGGTAAAGTCGCCATCGACGGCTGGTCGAAACTGTCTCGTCACGACGTAATCGACATGGCGCAGCACTTTGAGGAAGATGGCGTTGAAGCCATTATCTATACCGATATTTCCAGGGATGGCATGATGCAAGGCGTAAACGTAGAGGCCACAGCAAAACTGGCTAGAGCTATCCGTATTCCTGTGATTGCTTCCGGCGGAATTACGTCAATAGAAGACATTAAAGCCTTGGGTGCGGTTGTCGGCGATGGCATTATGGGCGCAATTACGGGTCGAGCCATCTACGAAGGCACACTCGATTTTGCCGAAGCTGCTAAATTGGCTGAATCATTCGACTAATGAGTCTAGCAAAACGCATCATCCCTTGCTTGGACGTTGACAACGGTCGCGTCGTCAAAGGCGTAAAGTTTGTTGATATTCGCGATGCCGGCGATCCGGTAGAAATCGCCAGACGTTATGACAAGGAAGGGGCAGACGAAATCACCTTCCTCGACATCACCGCCACCCATGATAACCGCGATACGATAGTGCATGTGGTCGAGCAAGTTGCCAGCGAGGTGTTTATCCCATTGACGGTTGGCGGTGGCATTCGTACGTTGGACGATATTCGCCGAATGTTGAATGCAGGAGCAGATAAGGTGGGGATTAACAGTGCCGCTGTGTTTAATCCTGATTTTGTGCGTGAGGCGGCGGAACGCTTTGGTTCACAATGTATTGTTGTTGCGATAGATGCCAAAAAAGTAAGCCCACCGAACGAAGCTGATCGGTGGGAGATATTTACCCACGGCGGACGTAAAGGTACAGGCATTGATGCCGTCGAATGGGCGAAAAATATGGTTAGCTATGGCGCAGGTGAAATCCTGTTGACCAGCATGGACAGGGACGGCACACGCATAGGTTTCGATTTACCTTTAACCCGTGCGATTAGCGAAGCGGTTTCCGTACCAGTAATAGCATCGGGCGGTGTGGGTTGCCTGGATCATCTGGCGGATGGGATTATTGAAGGCAAGGCGGATGCCGTATTAGCTGCCAGCATTTTTCATTTTGCCGAATATACCATTCAGCAAGCTAAAGAACGCATGGCTGAACGCGGGATAGAGGTGCGTCTATGACAAAAACCTGGTTAGATGAAATTCGCTGGACGGCAGAAGGCTTGGTCGCGGCAATCGCACAAGATGCTGAAACTGGGAAAATTCTCATGTTCGCCTGGATGAATCGGGAATCTTTAGCGTTGACGGTAAGCGAAGGCTATGCCGTGTATTGGTCTAGGTCACGAAATAAACTTTGGCGCAAAGGCGAAGAATCTGGGCATCGGCAAAAAATTGCCGGAATTTATCTCGATTGCGACGAAGACGTAATTTTGTTGTTGGTCGAACAGATCGGTGGCATTGCTTGTCATACGGGACGGGAAAGTTGTTTTTACCGGCAATTATTGGACGGCAAATGGCTAACAGTCGCACCCGTCTTAAAAAATCCAAAAACGATCTACAAAAACCATGAGTGATATATTGCAACAACTCGCGCAAGTGCTGGAACAACGTAAACTGGAATCGGCGGACAAATCTTATGTTGCCAGCCTGTACGCAAAAGGTCTGGATACCATCTTGAAAAAAATCGGCGAAGAAGCCGCCGAAACCATCATTGCGGGTAAAGGTGGTGATAATCAACAAATTATTTATGAAACCGCTGACCTTTGGTTTCATTGTATGATTTTGCTGGCTAATCAAGGATTAGGTCCAGAAGATGTATTAAACGAGTTACAACGACGCTTTGGGCTGTCTGGTTTGGATGAAAAATCACAGCGTTCCAGCTAGGTAAGTAGGTTATACTTCGGGCGGTTACGCACGGAAATCACTGTAGATTGGCTTACGTTTTCACTAACCCAATCGCGTAACTTATTTTCTTTAACGAACATTGGAGAATTTGGATGGGCATCAGCGTTACAAAATTGTTGATCGTATTGGCGATTATTGTTGTTATTTTTGGTACCAAACGCCTTAAGAATGTCGGTGGTGATCTGGGTGCAGCCATCAAAAGTTTTCGATCCGCTATTAAGGATGAAGAAAATAAAGATGCTGCCAAAAATGATGACGATAAGCCCGTAACCGGCGAAGAATCTGCCCCCAAAAGCGATAAAGATTGATGTTTGATATTGGCTTCTCGGAACTGTGTATGGTTGGGCTGGTAGCTCTGCTGGTCATCGGGCCGGAAAAACTGCCTAAAGTTGCCAGAATGGCGGGTTTTTGGGTAGCAAAGTCGAAACGGATATTGGCTTCCGTAAAACAGGAAATCAACGAAGAATTTCAAGCGGAAGAACTCCGTCAATCGCTAAAAAATCAAACCGGAATCAGTGAATTTCAGAAGATGCTTGATGATACTTCCAATGATCTCCGTGCCATCAAAGACTCAATCAAACAGAAATCTGAAACCAGTAATTTGACGCAAAACAACATAAAGCAGGATGAGCAGTAATAATTCGGAAGAAGAGGGGGTTGAGCAATCCTTTATTAGCCACCTTATAGAACTGCGTAACCGCTTGCTACGCATCATTTTGTGCGTACTATTGGTGTTTCTGGCATTAACCAACTACGCCAATCAGCTTTACAGCATTGTCGCTGGTCCATTGATGAAGCACATGCCAGAAAATAGCACCATGATTGCTATTGATGTAGCTTCACCGTTTTTGACTCCATTCAAACTTGCGTTAGTCGTCGCCGTCTTTATATCCATACCCGTTATCCTGTACCAATTTTGGGCATTTGTAGCTCCTGGTTTGTACAAGCACGAACGCCGAATGATCTTGCCTTTGATGGTCGCCAGCACCCTGTTATTTTATTTGGGTGTGGCGTTCGCGTACTTTGTAGTCTTCCCTTTGGTATTTGGGTTTTTGACCGCGACAGCCCCCGTCGGCGTTACCGTCATGACCGACATCACCAAGTACCTCGATTTTGCGCTGACCATGTTCTTCGCCTTCGGGGTTTGCTTTGAAGTACCCATCTTCACCATTGTCATGGCGTGGACAGGTTTAGTCACTCCCGCTCAAATGGCCGAACAACGACCTTATGTGATTGTAGGTGCGTTTATCATCGGCATGTTACTCACCCCGCCCGATGCTATTTCCCAAACCTTATTGGCTATCCCGATGTGGCTGTTGTTTGAAATTGGCTTATTATTTTCCAGGTTGTATACCCCCAGAAGTGATGCTGAAAGCGACAATCAACAGAAAGTGCTTAAAAAACGGGAAGACTAAGAAATATTTCTGCCTCTTTACGATCAAAAATCAATGCTATTAGCCGAACAAAGCCAGATATAGTAGTTGATTTAATTATCGCAAGATACTGAACTACACAAAATTTGTGATCGAGTTAACAAAAAACTTGACTTTCTATGTTGTTTACTAATTAGAAACAATTAGTTTAATGTTTGACGTATTGTATCTAATAATTATCCCTGTATAGTACCAACCATACTACCAGCAAAGCCTTAATACGGCTTCTAAGCTGATAACCTGCTTCCTATCACTACTAAAAGGCGTAACGATGAGTACTTTGAACAAAGACATCTTGATTGGGCTACTGTTTATAACAGGAATATGGAGCTTTATTTCTGCTCAGTTCATCATTTCAACGGTGCTATTTGCAGGTGCTGCTATTTATAGCAACATGGTAATGCGTACCAACTAAACACGTTAACTCTCTTCAACCCTGTGTTGTCTACAAGCAGATCCCCCTCATGGCTCTGCTTGATCTTTTACCTCCCTTTGTGACAGCACAAAGGGAGGTTTTTTTTGGCCTTCAGTTCCGATTGGCAAAGCACATGTCACAATGGCGTGTTTCCATAACAAATCTTCAACTTCACACTGCGGCACATAACCCGTAACTGCGTATTTTAAAACCGCCCTGACACATTCAAAATCTTCTTTTTGGGCGGCTTTCTCCAGGGTAGCAAGCAAGGTTTCCAACTCCGCCCAGGATATTACCTGCTCTTCTGCACGCATGATGCGTTTGTGTGTGGTTTCGGAAACATTGTCGCCTATCAAAAGTTCTTCGAAAAGTTTCTCTCCTGGCCGCAGACCGATAAAACTGATTTCGATCTCTCCATTTGGATGATTTTTGTCTTTTACTTCCAGACCACTTAAATGAATCATGCGTTTGGCAAGGTCAACAATGCGGATCGGTTCACCCATATCCAAAACAAAAACATCCCCCCCTTGCCCCATTGCACCAGCCTGGATAACCAACTGCGCCGCTTCGGGTATTGTCATAAAGTACCGAATAACCCTTGCGTCGGTAACAGTAACCGGCCCACCTTGGGCTATCTGTTCCCTAAATAACGGCACGACGGAACCAGACGAATCCAAAACATTACCAAACCTTACCATGGTGAAACGTGTGTGATGTTTATTAACAGTATCTAGACTGAGTGCTTGTAGAATCAGTTCAGCAAAACGCTTGGTTGCACCCATGGTGTTAGTGGGCCTTACCGCCTTATCCGTTGAAATGAGTACAAATGTTTCAACGTCTGCGCTAATGGCGGCTTTTGCAGTGCTTAATGTGCCAAATATATTGTTCCAGACCGCTTCGCCTGGGTTTTTTTCAACCATTGGTACATGTTTATAGGCTGCGGCGTGATAAATAGTTTGCACGGTAAAAGTTTTACACACCCGTTCGATTCGTGAGGCATTCGTGACAGAGCCGAGTATTGAAATAATTTCTGGTGCTTCAGAGTTTATTCTGGCAGATAGCTGATGTAATTCTTTTTCAATTGCATACAACCCAAATTCACTGATTTCAAAAAGCACCAGTAACTTAGGTTGAAGTTGGATAATCTGGCGACACAACTCAGAACCTATCGACCCGCCCGCCCCAGTCACCATCACGACCTTGCCGCTAATATTGGCGGATAACAGTGAGGCATCGGGGGGCACCGAATCCCTGCCCAAAAGATCCGCAATATCAATTTCTTGCAGGGTATCAACCTTAACTTTACCTTGGGCAATGTCCGATAATCCAGGCATTGACATCACATGCACTGCATAAGGCTCCAGCAAACGGATGATCTCACTTTTTCTTGACCGTGTCGCCGATGGAATAGCCAGCAATACATCTGCGAGCTTGTGCCGTTCAATTAAATAACTTAAGGAACTCAGTGGATAAATACGCAGGCCATTGACTTTTTGTCTTTGTAACGCGCTTTCGTCATCAATGAAAGCCACCGGCTTAAATTCACGGCCATGAGCCAATGCAGAGGCTAATTGGATGCCAGCACTACCCGCACCGTATATAACGACATTTTTTTGGTTACTCTTTTCAAAACGTCTGGCACCGCTCAAGCTCATGTAAATTTCACCTAACCACCAGCGCACAAAAAAACGGCTACTGGCAACAAGCACCATCATATTCAGCCAATTTAAAGGGGTAACGGTTCGTGGAATACCCTTAATGCCAGACTGGTACATAATCAAAGCAAAAACAAGGGCATAGAGTGTACATGCCTGAATAATCGTCCATAAGGCACGGATTTCTATGTACCGGATAATCGCCCGGTACAGCCCCAGCCTTAAAAAAATGGGTACGGCTATAACGGGAGCAGCCGCAAACAAATACCACATATCGCCTTTGGGTACGTAAAACTCTCCATAACGTAAGGAAAATGCAGCCCAAAGCGCCAACACTGCAAAAAAAATATCCGCACTGATCAGTATCACGGCTTTTGTGCGTCGTGAAAGTGTAATAAATCTATAAGCTAATTGTGCGCCCATTAATTCACTCCTTTCCTTAGTAGTTGCCCATGCCACAGTTTCAACACGGTGAATCGTTGGTCAGCATGTTTGCGTTATTATGTTTGTTAATGCGAAACTCCATCACCACTTATTACTTTGAGAAAGGTTAACCATAATACATAAAGGTCAAAACCAAACGATTTCCGTTGCATGTACTCTACATCAAGTTTGACTTTTTGCGGTATTGGCAATTCATCCCTACCATTAATCTGCGCCCAACCCGTCAAGCCCGGCAACAAGTGGTAAACACCGTTTTGGCTTCTAAGTGCAATAAGGTCGTCCTGGTTAAACAAAGCAGGTCGAGGTCCTACAAAGCTCATATCGCCCTTGATAATGCTCCACAATTGGGGTAGTTCATCAAGGCTTGTTCGTCGCAAAAACCCGCCAATCGAAGTAAGGTACTGGTCAGGATTACTAAGCAAATGCGTGGCAACCGCTGGCGTATCGGTTTGCATACTCCTAAATTTGGGCATACTGAAAATTTCGTTGTTCCGTCCAACCCGATCAGACCAATACAGTATAGAACCTTTAGATGTGAGCTTGATTAAGAGTGCCAATAACACCAGCGGAATCACTAAAATAATAAACGCAATCAACCCTAATAATAGATCAAATACGCGCTTCATAATTGAACACGCTGTGGCAATTCTGTAGATGTACTGTGGGCGGTCACTTTCAGCCCTTCTGTCAGTGAAAACGGATGTGTCCAATCCAAATACTGCTGTGTTTTGCTTATATCGACTTGCAAAGAGCCGCATAAACGCTGCGCTACCTTGTGTTTACCTAGCAACCTTGCGCCAGAATCTATCCAACTTTGCGGCACGGGCAAGAGCCTCGCTTTGACACCGAGTGCGGTTGCACACGCATTCAATAATTCCGTGGTGGAAAGGTCGCAGCCATCAGAAACGAAAAAAACTTGATTGGCAGCCGCAGGATGGTCAATACATCTAACAATCAGACTGACCAAGTTACTTATATACACAAAGCTGCGCTTATTGTGGATAGCACCAAACGGAAGCGGAATGCTGCGTTGCAAAGCGTGCATCATACTTGCAAAGTTAGCCTTTACGCCTGGTCCATAAACCAATGGCGGTCGTATAACGGTAATCTCCATGCCAGTTTTCTGTGCAATGAGGAAAAGCCCTGCTTCCGCCTGATGCTTCGACAAGCTGTAGCCGTCCTGTGGATTCGGGACATCTTCTGCTTTAAATGGCTTACCGGGTTCGGTGTATTCGCCATTGACTTTGATCGAGCTAAGGAAAATAAACCGCTGCACACCCCGACTAGCGGCTTGTTGTGCCAGATTCAAAGTGCCAATGACATTAACCTTGTGAAACTCTGTAAAGGGATTGTGTGCAGTGTCGTCCATAACGTGTACACGCGCGGCGGTATGTATGATGCAATCAACGCCATCAAGGTTTGATGACCAATCACTCTGCTCTTCTAAGTCAGTTACTCTTAAGATGCTTGCGCCATCCAACAGGAAAGGCCTTCTAACAGCGCATAAAACATCAAAACCTTGCAGAACTAATTCCGCAGAAATAGCCCTGCCTATAAATCCGTTGGCACCAGTTACCAGTATTTTTTTCAAAACAAGCTCGTCAAAATTGCACCTGCTAACAGAAATCGGTCTGAAAGCTTACGTCTTACTTTTGGTATGTAGCAAAGCAACTGTAGTTGAGAAATAATGTTTTTATTTTCAAGCAACTTGATAAGCTGACCCAACTCAGAATGGGCTGAAATTTTATAACAAACTTTGGTTATTTTGATAACTTCATCCCTATACCATCGCTGCTTAAGTTTTTGCAACCTAGTCCATTTGGCAGTGATGCCAACATTTGCGCCGACCACGTTAGTTTGATGTTGGCGATATTTTACCGAAGGTACGCTGTCAATTATCCACTTACGTCCATTAGCACGACAAACGGCATAAGTAAGCCAATCATGTAAAGTAGCTTCCTTAGCGGGACTATTTTCATCTAATAGATGTTCCCGCAATTTGTTGATTAACCACGGAGTCATCAAAAAAGTACACCCTGGCCCAGCTGATTCAAATAAAAAATCGAGTTCGCGTTGTGGTTGGGCCTTATCTAATAACTTCTCACGACCATCAGGCCAAAAAGCGATGACATTTGATGAAACGCCATCCGCGTTATGTTCTCTTGCAAGTTGAATATGCCGAATCAACTTATCTGGACACCAAATGTCATCTTGATCGGCGAAAGCAATATAGTCGAAGTCATCAATCTCAGCATCTAAAATCAATCTATAAAAATTCTTTGCCGCAGACCCAAAGCTAAGAGTGTTGGGCAATAGCGTTATATTGCTTTTATCTGCTGAATATTTTTGGAGATATTCTGTGCTACTGTCTGCTGAAAAGTCATCAGAAACTATCAAACTAACTAGGCATTGTTTTTGATGGAGGATTGAATCTAATTGTTCTGGCAAATAAGTTGCCCCGTTTTTTACCGCCATCAAAACAGCAACTTTTGTTGCAATACTTTCCATTCAGCTATTTAACCTACCTTGTTTTAGTTAAAACTTAGCGTTTTTTATAAACTGCCACCAAGCAGTATTGCGGGATTACTTTTGATAAAAATTCACTTTTAACCATAAAGGGTAGTGAAAAAGTTTTTAGCAGTTGCCATTCTGGGCTTAAATTGTTTAATTCGGCTTCTTTGTAATGTTTTTTATGGTCTTGATCCAACAGAAAACCTTTGTCTCCAGGAACGGCAATAACAAGACCGGCATTTTTACGAGTAATACGCGAACATTCATGAAGAGACCTTTGCACAAACAGCAGAAACTCCGGCTGACTGGTCAAAAGCCGATTTTTTTGAATTGGCATTCACCTTAATGGGCGGTATTCGGCTGAAATACGCATTTATCTCGCCATTTTTCATAAACCCTTGGCTATTTTTCGCG
>CAMAVM010000033.1 GCA_945861705.1 Methylomagnum ishizawai
GAGTCAAGTAGAGGCTGTCATGCAAAAACTTAATCACAGACCACGAAAAACGCTAAACTACAAAACACCCCATGCGGTATTTTTTGGCGTCGACAAACGACAAGCCGCATGAATACTAGAATTGCACTTCAGAGTTGAATTCGCCAATCATTACACCGACAATTGGATCTGCTCAACTAACCAGTAAATGTGTTCATTGTCAGCGGCTGCTTTCACTGGAATAGGTTGTATTTTTTGTTCGCAAATAATGTGGTTCTTGGGCGATGTTTGCAGGCTGTTTGCAAAAAATGTGGGTTCATTCGCAATTAATTCGGGTCGAATGAGGCGGATATTCTCAAATAATTCGAGCCGAAAAAGCGGATGTTTGCAGGTTTTACGGATTATGTTCGCAGGCTACTACAGCTATCCGTTGGTTTTCAGCTTCGGCAATCAAGGCTGGCGTGATGATTTGCCAGTGCGGAATCGAAAAAGCAGCTACTCAAAAGACTGCCAAAATGGATAGGACAAATCGTAATTTGGTGGTGTTATACCATCCCAATAAGTTCTCATTGTTACCTTCTCCAAAAGGAGAAGGCCAGGATGAGGGGTTTATATAGCAACTTTTTGGGATTGGTATTAATTATGGACATCAAGACCTCGCCTATAAAATTGGTTGTCATTATCGCTGGTCATCACGAAGGCGTACCGCCTTGGGCAGTAAGCCAACATAATATCCAAGGTCAGCTCTGGTTAAGGTGCAATTACCCAGTAAACTTTTGCTAGCAGGGGAGTACGGGCAAAAATATAAAGTGGCTGACCCGATTTTGCCGCCACTGCCAAAAAACGCTGTTTGATCAGCTATAACCACCAAATCGCCGCTAATGCCGAACGTATCCCCATACCAGTGTATTACAATCGCAAGCGGTCTCATTCTAAACTGGGCTATCTCAGCCCCGTTGCGTTTGGACAAGGAGAAAATGAAACTAAAAAAGTCGCTCAGTGGAGTGTCCGTGAACTCTGGGCAAGATCACATTGAAATGTCCTACTGATTTTTTGGGATAAAAAAAAGTATAATGGTTTCATTTTTAAGATAAGGTGGAAAAAAGTGCTAGGAGTTATACAAAGTTACGATCCTGAAACCGAAGCTGGAGCAATAAGCACCGGTAAAGAGTTGCTTCAATTTGTGATAAGTGATTGGATTGCAGGCGCACCGCCTGAGCAAGGCGATCAAGTGACGTTTGATCTCAGAGGTGTAAAACCTTGTAATATCAACCTCTATGTTGCTAATCTCAATAAGGGCGAGGCGGTCAAGTACAAATACCTTGCAATTTTGTTAGCGATTATCACTGGTTGGGCAGGGGGACATAGGCTATATTTAGGATTTTATCGACTGGCTATTATCCAGTTTTCAATCACCGCTTTGCTCATAGTAGCTGGTTTACCGGGTTATATATTGTTGTGGAGCTTTGTTGACGCACTGCTATTGTTTGGTGGTCATATCGACAAAGATGCTCAAGGGCGACCCTTGAAGTAACAAATCGTAACAGTGATAGGGTAAACAAAAAGGGCTTTGTGAGTAATCACAAAGCCCTTTTGCTCAAACGGGATGTCGCTTATTTAGGTACAACATTCGCGGCGGTTAAGCCTTTTGGCCCGGTTTCAATGTCAAAACTGACGGACTGCCCTTCGGTCAAGGTTTTGAAGCCTCCTCCCTGAATCACAGAATGATGAACAAAAACATCCTCACCACCTTCAGAAGGGGCAATAAATCCAAAACCTTTGGTATTGTTAAACCACTTTACAGTGCCTGTGGCCATAATGAAAACTCCTAAATTAAAAACTAACGGTTAACACAGAACGACAACATTGATAACCGAGCAACCATTTATAGCGGTCATACGTGAATTCAACATCCCATTTCTGATCGGGCGGTATTGTACTGATATTTTTCGCTAGATGCTATCTATTGAACGATTTTATACAAACCATCTAAAACTAATGAATTCGGGCTGACAATTCCGACCACCGTGCGGTTCTCGATGACCGGCGCACGAACCAGATTATAATCGGCGAATAAACGCGAACAATAACGGATGTCCATCTCTGGATGCACCGAAATAACGGGTTTGCTCATGATTTCATAGACATTGACCCGATCCGGCGCACGGTCTTTCGCCAGGACGTGCCGGGCAATATCCCCAGACGTAATCAAGCCGTATTCATCATCCTCATGGCGTTTGTTGACTATCAGGACGGCTGTTTTCAGGGATTTCATTTTTTTTAGCGCATCATCGACGGTAGCTATGCCGTCTATCGTGCCAAAATCGGTTTTCATGACATCCTTTACTCGGATGACAGTGCGGTTTTCGATCATAATTTATCCTCAAGTTCTTCGGTTAGTTTTTCAACCTGGTGCATCACGCCGATAGCGTCTTCAACGTCAATTTGGAAAGCGATACCCGTGCCGGGTTTGCTGTCAAATTCGCCCGCCTTGGCGATGGTTTCCAGGATATGGCGGCTGAGGCGTTCTTCAACCAGGAATAGCAATACGTCGCGTTGTGTATCCAAGGTCAGGCCGAAAAAGGTTTTTGATTGCTTGATGCCCTCGCCACGGGCATGGTTGATGACGGTTGCGCCTTTTGCGCCATTAGCGCGGGCGGTATCCAGCACCAGATCAGTCTTGTCGTCTTCGACGAAGGTAATGATTAATTTAAAGTGCATAGCGTTCTCTAATGTTTTGAAGAAAGATTGCGTTTATTCAGCCAATGGGCAATTTGTGCGTAACCTAGTACGGCAATAATCGGAAACAGGCTGGCAAAGGCAATTAAGCCAAAGCCATCCAATACAGGGTTACGACCAGGTATTGCTTGGGCTAAACCTAATCCTAATGCCGTGACCAGCGGCACGGTGACCATGGATGTCGTCACTCCACCCGAGTCATAAGCCAGCCCAATAATCATTTTAGGTGCAAACAGGGTTTGTATCATCACGATGACATAACCACCGACTATAAAATAATAAAGCCCTGTTCCTGTGACAATACGGAAAGTCCCCAAGGCTAAACCAAAACCAACACCAATGGCAACCGCAATGCGTAATCCCCAAGGACGGATAGCGCCGCCGGAAATTTCTTCGGCTTTAAGGGCAACAGCGAGCAAAGCAGGTTCGGCTAATGCCGTAGCAAAACCAATGCTGGCGGCAAAAACATAGACCCAAATATAAGTTTGCCAGATTACGGTTTGGGCGAGTGGATTAATGCCTAAAAACTCCGGCGTGGTCAACTGAGATGCCATTAAGCTACCCAGCGGAAATAAGGCCATGTCCAGGCCTTCCAGAAAAAACACAATGCCCAGTAAAACATACAAAAAACCTACCAGCGTTTTTTTGAGGTGGGGTAGGGGGCGACGAATAACGAATAGCTGAAAACCGATGATGGTGGCGGCAATAGGCAGAATATCCCTGCAAGTTTGCAGGAGCTTCAATGCAAAATGCACGAGCCATTCAATCATATAAGCATTCCGTACGCCATGACAAAAACCATCGGAGTCAATGATGCAAAGACGACCAGCCCGAAACCGTCAGTCATCGGGTTGCGGCCTTTAATGGCAGTGGCAAGGCCTACGCCTAACGCCGTCACCAACGGCACGGTAATGGTCGAGGTGGCGATTCCGCCAGCATCGTACGCTATGCCAATGATCTCTGCTGGTGCAAAAGGTGTCATGAGTGCCACGCAGCCATAAGCGCAGAAAACTGGGTAATACACAGGCCAGCCACGGATAATCCTAAATACGCCAATTAAAATAGCAAAGCCAACGGACAGGGCGACGGTAATACGTAACCCCAAAGCATAACTATCCCTGGCTGTTTGAGTTTGTTCAATAATATTGCCTGTACTGGCTATGTTTGCCGCTTTTTCGGCAACGGCAATCAAGGCTGGTTCAGCAACCGCAGTGCCAAAACCCAGGCAAAATGCAAAAGCCAATAGCCAGAGCAAACTACCTTTGCGGGCAAATGAGTATGCCATCGACTCGCCAAGCGGAAACAGGCTTTGTTCCAGTCCTTGAATAAATAGAGTGAGTCCGAGAATAACAAAGAGTGTACCTACGATTAAGTTAATTACATCAGGAATAGATTGCCGGATAACCAGCACCTGAAAAATCAACACCACGGCAAGAATTGGAGCCAGATTCAGGAAACTGCTAACCAGCTGTTTGATAAAAGGGTTATTAAGCTTAAGCATCTATCAGATTGTTGGTAGCGAGATGATCTTTAATCTACCATTCTTTGGAGGAGTGGTAGCCTTTGTAATGCAAAGGCAAGCAGTGTTTACCGTTATAGCCGCTGATAATTGAATGCTATTAGCGTTTGGTGAAGACTAAACAAAAATCGAATTCATAAAAACTGAAATATGACCGATTTCTTCGCCACAAACGGAATGTTCCATCAAATAATCATGCCATTCAATGCTATAACCTAATGCTGATAACTTATCAAACGTTGATTTTCCCGCCTCTATAGCCACGACGGCATCAAGAATGCCATGCGCCATAAAAATGGGCGTTGTCTTACTGGGGATTGATGCTTCATAACTTAGCTGCGCTATCGTCGGCAAATAGGTGGAAAGTGCCAAAACACCGGCCATTTTTTGCGGATATCTAAGCCCGACATGCAAGGCAATCACCCCACCTTGAGAAAATCCTGCCAGCAAAATATTTTTCGCCAGTATACCTTTATCAATTTCTTTTTGAATCAGTTGATTAACGAGTTCTGCGGATTGATAAATTCCGGCAATATCGACGGTATGATCTTCCAAAGATATAGCCAAAATGTCATACCAAGCCCGCATTTTCATGTGATTGTTGATGGTCACGGATTTGATCGGCGCATTTGGAAAGATAAAATGGATATTCGCTTCCGCCGTTAAATTCAAACTGGGGACAATGCTTTCAAAATCGTGACCGTCCGCACCCAAGCCATGTAACCAGATAACTGAATAGGTGTGAGTTGAAGTGGGTGCAATATTGATGGTATTGAGTTCAGGTTGCATAAAGTGTCCGTATTATCGAAAGAGTTCGTGTTAAATATAGCCTACTACCAAGGATTTCCCTCAAATTTTGGTAGTTCAGGGTTCATCACATCCCAAGGTTGTGCATCTGCTACCCAAATATCTTTTTCCGGCGTGAAAGCACTGGGATCATCGAGCGTAACCGCCGATACCGGTCTAAACTGCGGAAAGCCACCATTTTTTACGAACAATGATGTGCCACACTCTGGGCAAAAAGCACGATGCATATTGTTACCGCTGGCAGCAATAGTGATAAATTCCTTATAGTTACCCGTTACGGTAAACCCAGATGTAGGTACGATAAAGATGGCTAAATGCGGTGCGCCTACCGATTTTTGGCAGGTTCGGCAATGACACAACGCTGTGCTAATCGGTTGTGCAAAAATTTCATATCTGACCTTGCCACATAAACAGCCGCCAGTCATCGGGAGTTTCATAAGTATCCTTTAATTATAAATGCCAACTTTAGGTGGCCTAGTGAAGTAAAAAGTTCAAACGGATTCATCGTAAGTAAAAATTCCAAAAACTATTTTAATTCAATAGCCTGTTAGATATTATCATTGATAAAAATCAAGCAGACGTTGTAATATGATGATTATATTAAACTCCACAGTATTTATGAAGCCTGAAAGCACAATAATAAAGCAACGCTATGAACGTATTGCACCGTTTTTTGATCTTCTTGAAGCACCGATGGAGGGTTTGTTTTTTAAGCCTTGGCGAGCAAGGCTGTGGGTTAAAGCGACAGGGCATCACATTCTGGAAGTCGGCGTTGGTACCGGTAAAAACTTTGATTATTACCCCAAAGATGTAAGGATCACCGCCATTGATTTCAGTCCAAAAATGCTGAAACAAGCTTCACAAACCAGAGATAGGAAGCACATTCAAGTAGAATTGGTCTTGATGGACGTGCAATCCTTACCTTATGCCGACAATAGCTTCGATACGGT
Source organism: Methylomagnum ishizawai (assembly GCA_945861705.1). GTDB lineage: Bacteria > Pseudomonadota > Gammaproteobacteria > Methylococcales > Methylomonadaceae > Methyloglobulus. Next base: position 5,995 of record CAMAVM010000033.1, read on the forward strand.
TATCGCTTCCTTTGTGTTTTGCTCGGTACCTTTACCTATAAAAGGCTTAAAAGAACTGTATCGCGTATGCAAACCCGGTGGGCAGGTATTGCTACTTGAACATGTTATTAGCTCAAAACCCGTGTTTGCGTGGGCAATGAACATGCTCAATCCAATCGTCGTTAAACTATTGGGTGTCAATATCAATAGGAATACCGTTAAGAATGTCAAAGCCTGTGCCTTTTCAACGGTACGGATTGATGAGCGGTGCGGTGATATTCTCAAACTGATTGAAGCAAAAAAATGATTTTCCAAGATTACCTAAAATATTAGGTAAAATAGCACCCTGTTTTCAGACTAGCATAATCCGTGAATCCACACCTAGACGATTTAGTACAAACACCCATTCCCACTCGGCATGGCGAATTTATCCTGCACTATTACAGCAACAATATCGACGACAAGGAACATATCGCCTTGGTCAAAGGTGACGTTGCCAATAAGGAAAACATTCCAGTACGACTTCATTCCGAATGTTTTACCGGCGACGTGTTGGGTTCAAGACGCTGCGATTGCGGCGAGCAACTTGATATGGCGATGCAAATGATTAGCGAAGCAAACGCGGGAATTTTAATCTATTTACGCCAAGAAGGGCGCGGCATCGGTCTGCTGAAAAAGCTGCAAGCCTATAATTTACAAGATAAAGGCTTGGATACCGTCGATGCTAATATCCACCTAGGTCATCTCGCCGATGAGCGGGAATACAGTGTTGCCGCATTAATGCTGGAAAGTTTAGAAATTAAGTCCATACAATTGATTACCAACAACCCCAAAAAAATAGATTCTCTAAAAAAATTGGGTATTAACGTGGTTAAGCGGATTCCAATCGAAGTCGTCGCTCATAAAGATAACCTAGGTTATCTCAAGACCAAGGCCAAGAAAATGGCGCATATATTATTTGAGCCAAAGAAATAATTCAGAGATATTGATGTACTGAATGATGGGACGTGCATCGTTCCTCACTAACATCCTATGGTACAGATTCTGTATTGTTGAAGCACTTATTGCCACTTTCATATTTTTTGACGCTCGTTTCATTTGATTTTTTAGTGATTTTTTGTTTCCTGATAAGCCCCGAAATTCACTTAAGTAGATATACTGTGGGACAAGTGAGCGTATGAGCTAATCTAGCTAACCCACAATGAATAGGATTCTTCCCCATTGTTATGTATTCCCAAGGCGTAAAAAAAACCATTGTTGTCCGCCCAGTCGATAACACGAAAAGCAAGTCTGACGACATCCATCCCTTATTACAGCGCATATTTTCAGCTAGAGGAATCAAATCCACCGATGACCTGGATAGAACCTTAGATAAGTTGCCATCGCCGTGGTTGTTGTCAGGCATGGATAACATGGTGGCACATTTGATAACTGCTATTAAAGACCAGCAGCTTATCACCATCGTCGCGGATTTCGATGCCGATGGTGCGACTAGTTGTGCTGTCGCCATTAAAGGGTTGCAATTACTGGGGGCAGGGGAGGTAACATTTGTCGTCCCCAACCGTTTTGAATACGGCTACGGCCTGACACCGGAAATTGTTGAGTTGGTCAAGCAGCAAAAGCCGGATGTCATCATTACCGTCGATAATGGCATATCCAGTATAGACGGCGTAAAAGCGGCACAGGACGCAGGTATAAAAGTCCTAGTGACCGATCACCATCTGCCAGGACACGAATTGCCTGCCGCAGATGCGATTGTGAATCCTAATCTCCCACAAGATACCTTCCCCAGTAAGGCGCTAGCCGGTGTGGGCGTAATGTTTTATGTATTGCTGGCATTACGAAGCCGATTACGGGAACAGGAATGGTTCGATCAACAAAAAATACCAGAGCCGAATCTGGCGCAATTGCTCGATTATGTCGCCTTAGGTACGGTCGCCGATGTCGTCGCTTTGGACAAGGTTAATCGGATATTGGTTTATCAGGGTTTGATGAGGATACGCACAGGGCGTTGTCATCCGGGCTTGCAAGCACTGATTGAAATATCCGGTAGAAATCCGCTTACACTGGTTGCCGCAGATTTGGGCTTTGCCCTAGGGCCAAGATTGAATGCGGCAGGTCGTATGGACGATATGTCCTTGGGTATCCAATGTTTGTTGACGGACGATCCCGCGCTTGCCAAAACCATCGCATTGCAATTGGACGACCTGAATAACGACCGCAAAGACATCGAAGGACAAATGAAGCACGAAGCTCTGGCATTATTGGGCAGAATGAAAGCGTTGGATGAACACCATTTGCCTGCGGGTGTCTGTCTGTTTGATGAAAACTGGCATCAAGGCGTTATCGGTATTTTGGCATCGCGCATCAAAGACCAGTTGCATCGCCCCGTTATTGCGTTTGCACCTGCGGGAAAAGACTTGATTAAAGGCTCGGCGCGGTCAATTCCAGGTGTGCATATCCGCGATGTACTCAGTGATATTGCTGCAATTCATCCTAAACTGTTGAGCAAGTTTGGCGGTCACGCAATGGCAGCGGGGCTTAGTATCAATATGCACGATTATCCCGCTTTTGCTTTAGCATTTGACGAAATGGTCAGGAAACGGCTGGCAAACGTCGATCTGGAACAGAAAATCTGGTCGGATGGCGAGTTATCCGAACAAGATATGACACTTGAACTTGCCGAATTATTGCAAACCGCTGCCACGTGGGGACAAGAGTTTCCAGAGCCTGTGTTTCACGGAAATTTCGACGTTATTCAAGCGCGGATCGTTGGGCAGCAACATTTAAAGCTAGTTTTGAGGAAGCCTAACGGAGATCTATTGCTTGATGGCATCGCGTTTTTTGTCGATAAGCCTGAGCAATGGCTGGGTCTTAGGGTTTGCAATGTCGCATACAAATTGGATGTTAATGAATTCAGGGGGCAGCGTAACGTGCAATTGATGGTGCAGTATCTGGAGAAAGTTTCTTAATCGTTGACAAGCTACTTAATAATACTAATATAGTTTTATTAATGTTAACAATAGAAATTTTTCTTCACTTTATTGCTGAGAGCAGGATCATCTATGGACAAACTAACTGGCATGACCGTTTTTGTGCGCGTAGCGAAAGCCGGAAGTTTTGCTGGAGGTGCGCGCGAGCTGGGTATATCCAGGGCGATGGCGACCAAGCACATCATGCAGCTTGAAGGATCGCTAGGATCTAGGTTGTTTAACCGGACGACACGTAGCCTGAATTTGACCGACGTTGGTGCGTCTTATCTTGAACGCTGCCAGCAAGTGCTGCTCGATATTGAAGAAATGGAAGCCGCCGTCACCCACTTACAGACCGAACCCAGAGGCATCTTAAAAATAAGTGCGCCGCCTGTTATCGGCGCAACGCATATTACGCGTGCAGTCGTCGAATTTCTGAAAATTCATACAGACCTCAAGATTGATATTGTTTTGCAAGGCAGTCCTGGCGACTTGATTGACGAAGGTATTGATATCGCTATCTATTTAGGTGCGTTGGATGATACCAGCATGGTCGCCAGAAAGTTGGCGACTTCGCCGTTAGTTGTTTGTGCATCACCTGAATATTTGGATAAATACGGAATTCCAAAAACGCCGGAGGATTTGACTGACCATAGCTGCTTGGTCAATTGGGCGATTGCGCCACGGCATAAATGGCAGTTCAGGACAGAATCAGGGTTAAAAATAATTACCGTTTCTGGGCGAGTGCAGTCTAATGCCGCTCACTCGATCCGCATCTCTGCACTTAACGGCTTGGGTCTAGTTATGCTGCCTACTTATATCGTCGGTGGTGATATTGAAAAAGGTGCGCTTAAAGTGGTGTTGGATAATTATCTGCTCCCGCCATTAGACATTCATGCGGTTTATCCCCACAGGCGGTATTTGTCAGCCAAAGTAAGGGCATTCCTGGATTTTTTACAAGTGTGGTTGGAACCAAGAGCAGGCATGGCTAGTACAGAATAAAAAGGTATTACAAAAAAGTCTTGCTGTTTAAATACTCGTACCTGCGTTGCATCATAAGGGAGTAGGCTGTATCCTGCCATCATGCAAATACAACTGATTTCGGTAGGTAATCGAATGCCGTCCTGGGTGAAGACGGGCTATGATGACTACGCCAAACGTCTGCCACGAGAATGCGAGTTATTGCTAAGGGAGATTCCACTCGCACAACGGGGCAAAAACTGCGATGTGCCAAGAATAATAAAAGAAGAAGGTGAGCGAATGAATGCGGCAATCCCTGTTGGTTCACATATTGTTGCGTTGGATTTGTCTGGCAAATCAATGACTACGTCGGAACTAGCGCAAGCATTGCAGCGTTGGTTAGAAAGTGGCAAAAATATCGCCTTGTTGATCGGTGGCCCGGACGGCTTGGCAGATTCCGCCAAATCTAGGGCAGGGGAGTATTGGAGCTTATCGCCGCTTACTTTTCCGCATCCCTTGGTACGGATTATTGTCGCAGAACAACTTTACCGTGCTTGGAGCATTCTGCATAATCACCCTTATCATCGCTAATGTCAGCGCAAATCATCCTGGCCTCCGCCTCGCCACGGCGCAAAGAATTGCTGGCACAAATCAACGTAACTGTGCTCATCCATCCGGTTGATCTCGACGAAACACCTTTACCGAATGAGCAGCCGTTGGCGTATGTGCAACGAATAGCATCTGAAAAATCTGCCCTTTGTGCAGCCACATTAAACACCAAGTCTGCGGCTATACTTAATTCAGATTTGCCGGTCCTGGCGGCAGATACCGCTGTCGTTATAGATAATAGAATTTTGGGTAAGCCCAAAGATCAGAAAGACGGAATAACGATGCTATCGTTGTTATCAGGACGAACTCATCAAGTTTATACAGCACTTTCATTGCGCGGCACACAACACTGGCAAGCGGTAAGTATCACTGACGTAACATTTAGAAATCTTACGGAGGTCGAAATACTTGCCTATTGGAACACTGGAGAACCTTCCGATAAGGCAGGAGGCTATGCCATCCAAGGTCAGGCCAGCCTATTTGTAGCGTCGATTAATGGCAGTTATTCAGGTGTAATGGGCTTGCCATTATTTGAAACCGCAGAACTTTTGGCAAAGCAAGGAATCCATTTGTTATATGAGTGAAGAAATTTTGATCAATGTTACGCCGCCGGAAACCCGTGTAGCTGTCATTGAAAACGGCGTATTACAAGAGCTTATCATCGAACGCAGCCGCAGTCGGGGCTTGGTCGGCAATATTTATAAAGGCGAAGTGTGCCGGGTACTGCCAGGGATGCAAGCGGCATTTGTCGATATTGGGCTGGATAGGGCGGCGTTCTTACATCTGTCTGATTTATGTTCCAGGGATTTGGAAAAAAAAGGCTCAGAAAATATCGAAGCTTATCTGCATCAAGGTCAACACATTGTTGTTCAAGTCGTCAAAGACCCTTTAGGCACAAAAGGGCCGAGAATTACGACGGAACTTTCAATTCCTTCCCGATTTCAAGTCTATATGCCTTATTCTAGCAATTCCGGCGTGTCCCAGCGCATTGAATGCGATGAGGAACGTACCCGTTTAAAAACTTGCTTGGAAGCGTTTAGAAAACAGTACAAATGCGGAGGCTTTATAGCCAGGACAGCAGCAGAATGTGTAGAAGAAGCGGTTTTGATTGCGGATATGACGTTTTTATTAAAGCTGTGGGAATCCATATCCGCAAAGATTGCAGGGGCAAAAACTAAGGAATTCATTCATAAAGATTTACCGCTAAGTATTAGAACTTTAAGGGATTTATACAAGGAAGGCATTGAACGGGTTAGAGTTGATTCGAGAGAAACTTACCATCGTTTGATTGAGTTCGCAGAAATATTCGTACCTGAGATAGTGCCGGTCGTTGAACACTATACGGGCGAAGGCCCCTTATTTGACATTTACAATGTTGAAGATGAAATCCAAAAAGCCTTGGATCGCAAGGTCAGTCTGAAATCAGGTGGGCATTTGGTATTCGACCAAACTGAGTCGATGACCACGGTGGATGTCAATACCGGCGGTTATGTCGGTGGCAAAAACCTGGAGGAAACCATCTTCAAGACCAACCTTGAAGCAGCTCAGACGATTTCACGGCAGCTCAGGTTAAGGAATCTGGGTGGTATTATCATCATTGATTTTATCGATATGCAGAGTGATGACCACAAGAAACAAGTGTTGCAAGCGTTAGAGCGGTGCCTGGAAAAAGACCGCGCAAAAACTAAAATTACCGAGGTATCCATACTGGGCTTAGTTGAAATGACCCGCAAACGGACGCGGGAAAGCCTTGAGCATATACTTTGTGAACCGTGCAGTGCCTGTGGTGGGCGCGGCGTGCTAAAAACCTCAGAATCGATGTGCCTGGAAATATTCCGCGAAATTATCCGCGAAGTCAGGCAATACAAGGTACAGAAGTTGCTGGTGCTGGCATCAAATAGCGTTGTCGAGATGTTGCTTGATGAAGAGGCGGATATGTTAGCTGAATTGGAGTCATTTTTGGGTGTTCAGATAAAATTCAGAGCTGAATCTGAATATAATCAAGAACAGTATGATGTGGTGCTGCTCTAAAGCAGTCGTTGATAATGACCCTCCACATGCTTCCTTCGACATGCTCAGGACGAGCGGTCTTGTCGATTACCAATGGCTACCAATAACTAATCGTCATGATTCATCACGTTAAACGGGCAACTCGGCATCTAATTTTTTGGTCATTGTTGATAGTGGCGTTCACCCTTAGCGGTGTGCGACTAGCCTTAATAGGTGTTGAAAGCTATAAATCTAATTTAGAAAACCGTATCAGCCTGCTAATCGGTGCGCCAGTAAAGTTGGGGAGTTTGGGTGCGAAGATGCGTGGCGTTAGTCCCGAATTGGTATTAAAAGACATCACAATTGCTTCGATTTTAGCCACAGAAAAGTCCAGTATTCAGCTTGAAGAAATTCGTTTAGGTATCAACTTGGGTGAATTTTTATTTAGCCGCGATATGTTGTCATCGTCCTGGATTACCTTGGTAGGTGCAAGACTTTCAGTCATTCGGAAACAAGATGGACAAATTGCCATTGAGGGCTTAAAGGCAGGCAACGGACAGCCGATTTGGTTGCTCCAAGGACGGCAATACGAGATATTACAAAGCCACATCACATGGCAAGATCAGCAAAAAGGTGGAGTACCTTTAGTACTGGATGCAGTTAATCTGGCAGTGATGAACAATGGCAAACATCATCGCATCAATATATTGACTAAGCTACCGGAAAAATACGGCGATGCGTTAAAAGTAGCTGTGGATTTTGAAGGCGTAGCAGATAAACCATCAGACATTAAAGGCAAGCTCTTTGTTGAAGGTAAAAACACCAAGCTTCACGAGTTTGCATCCAACTATTTGCCCTTCGACATCAGCATGACGACGGGTTCAGCCGACTTTAAGGTCTGGAGTCAGTGGCAACAAGCACAATTGATCTCAGTTACGGGTGATTTGCAGTTACGGCAGACTACATTTGCACGTCAAGGTAAAGGCAGTTTTCCGGTTAATCATCTGGACACCCAATTTAACGCACAGATAAAAGCGAATGAATGGCAATTAGACATCAAGCGTTTTTTGCTGGAATCAACAGAAGCCAGCAAAAAACCCAGTAAAAAATGGCCGGATGCTATTGTTAATATCGCTGGCGATGTTGAATTTCAAAAGCTTAAAATGTACGCCAAGCAACTGGATCTGGCAGAAATATCGACGTTATTACAGTTTTTTTCACCCTTAACTGAACAACAAGTGCAGAATTTGAATCAATCCCATGTTAACGGGTTGCTAAGGGATTTTTCTGTATACGCTGAACCCAATCAAAAAAGTGTAGCCGTAGCAGGTTGGTTCGATTCGTTAAGTATTGACCCTGTAATGACTTCGCCAGGGATTTCGTATCCAGGCATTGAAAATATCAGCGGACAGGTAAAGGGTAGCGACGCATTAGGCAAAATCGAATTAACTGCTCAAGAAGTCCGCATTAAAGCAACTAATTTATTCAGCAAGCCCTTATTGTTTAATCAGCTCAACGGTATTCTAGCGTGGCAACAAACTGAAGATCATTGGGCGTTTTCCAGCCCATCAATTGCATTTATTTGTCCGGCATTTCAGAGCGAAAGCCGCTTATTTGTTCGTCTCCCAAAAACCGAAGAAAAACCGTTTATCGACCTTCAAACCGCATTCAATAGCAATGATTTACGCCAAATTGCTGCTTATCTGCCCACGCAAATCATGAAAGATAAGCTGAAAACTTGGCTGAGCAACGCGTTTGTCGCGGGACAGGTAACAAAAGGCGATTTATTATTCTATGGCAAGTCGAGTGATTTTCCATTCACCAATGGCACTGGCATATTTGAAGCCAAACTAGACCTCGAACAGGTTGAACTAAATTTTCATCCCGAATGGCAGCACATTTCAGGCATAAATGGTCAACTGTTATTTGCACAAAACAGCATTAAAGGCACATTTAATCGCGGTCAAATTGGCAAGGTAGACATCAACAAAACCGATATGTTGATTTCCAATCTTGGTGTTGATGAGCAATTAACCATCAAAGGAGCAGGGCAGGGCGATATTAATCAAATGCTGGCTGTGTTGCAACAATCACCTTTGGCAAGTCGTGTAACTCCAGTAACAACACAAACTACGCTACAAGGAACGAGCAAGGCGACGCTTGATTTAACGATACCTTTGCGTCCAGGACACGAAATTAAAGTCGATGGCAATGTTCAACTAAATAACGCCCAATTAACCGTTAATCGACTGAAACTAAAAACCAATAACATAAGAGGTGATTTAAAATTTAATAAGCTAGGAATTTATGGTGAGAGTATTCAAGCAGTTGCGTTAGGGCATCCTATTAAAATCAATGTTTCTCAAGAAGATCAGCAAACATTGATTAACGTGGACGGTAAGGCAACAGTTAGCGACATAGAAAATTTGTTTGCTTGGTCTGGATCACAAACGGCAGAGGGTGAGGGCGGCTATCAACTTCAACTACAAATACCCAGCACAAATGCAGACAATAAGCCTATCCAAGTGAGCGTTAAATCAACCCTGGAAGGTGTGGCATTACAGCTTCCAGGCACATTATCGAAAACCAAAGCTGAAAAAAAACTCACAACATTGACGCTCCTCCTAAGTAACGAACTGGCAATGCCACTAGAATTGAATTACAACAATGAGTTAAAAGCCGCCATTAGCCTTAATACTAAAGAGCAGAAAATCAATTCTGGGCATGTGTTAATCGGCATGGGCGAGGCGAGGCAACGCGTAGCTTCTGGTATAAAACTGGAAATAAATCGCGAGCAACTGCCGTTGCAGGATTGGCTGGATTTAGCGGCGACTCAACAACAAGCCAGCAATGCCAACCTCGAAATTAGTGAAATAAAAATTAGCAGCTCGTCGGCACTGTGGGGGAAAACCCGCCTGGGAGCGTTTGATCTTGCCTTAAAACGCAGCCCAGATTTTTGGGCTGGCGAGATTGATAGCACTCTAGCGAAAGGAACATTTCAGTTACCGACGAATACTCAGGGTGCTAATCCTATTATTCTGGATATGGACGTGCTAAATCTGTCTGCCTTAAAGCAATTCACGTATAAAAACACATCTACAACGGGTGTTGGACTCAAACCCCTGCTTAATATCCACAGTAAAAAAACCTTATGGCAGTCTGAAAATCTGGGGCAATTGACGCTGGAAACAAAACGTACACCGAAAGGCATGATTATCAAACACTTGGATTTAGAAGGCACTGATGAAAAGCTGACCTCGATGGGGAGTTGGAAAGACAATGGCATAACATCGATAACCCATCTTGCCGGTCGTCTTAATATGAAAAGGGCAGATCAATTATTTGATAAGCTCAATATTACCAAAGACTTAAGTGATACCAGCGGGGTAATTGATTTTAAATTCAATTGGAATGCACCACCCTGGCAAATGACCTTGCCGGATTTGCGAGGGGATATGGATGTTAACCTTAAAAATGGTCGCATCTTGAGTATTGACACTGGTTTTGGTCGCGTTTTAGGTATCCTGGCAGTCGCACAATGGATTAAACGCTTACAACTGGATTTCAGCGATATTTATGAAGAAGGCTTGACTTTCAATAGCATCAAGGGACACTTTGATCTACTGAATGGTAAAGCCACAACCCAAAACTTATTCATTGATGCCGTGCCTGCCAAAATTACCATTACTGGCGATACCGATCTAGTCAAACAAACCGTTGACCACGTTATTAAAGTCGTACCCAAAAGTTTAGATGCCGTTCCTATTGCTGGTACAATTATGGGAAAGGTAGCCGCTTTGCTTGGCAAGTCTTTAACCGGAAAAGACCAGGAAGGTTTTTTCTTCGGAACGCAATATTTGGTGAAGGGCGGCTGGGACGATGTCAAAATCAGTTCGTTGCACGAAAATGACGGGTTGTTTCAAAAAACCTGGAACAGTATTACCGACTTCCCGTGGGCAGAAGACGAAAAACCAAAATAATGAGAACGCAATATGAATAAGTGTGCAGCCATTCAAATGGCATCAGGGCCTAGCGTAAGCTCAAACCTGTTGGAAGCCGAAAAGCTGATTGCTGAAGCGGTCAAAACGGGTGCAAAACTGGTTGCGTTGCCAGAAAACTTTGCCATGATGGGTGATAGGGAAATAGATAAGATCAGGATCAAGGAAGTTGATGGCACTGGACCTATCCAAAAATTTTTATCGGCAACTGCAAAAAAATATGCCGTCTGGCTGATTGGAGGCACCATTCCTATTGCCGGTAATGATGACAATAAAGTCCGTGCCGCTTGTGTTATTTATAACGATCTGGGCGAACGGGTTGGACGTTATGACAAAATCCATCTCTTCGATGTTAATGTACCAGGCACGGATGAAGTTTATCGAGAATCTGACAGCATAGAACGAGGCGACCAAGCCGTTGTAATGGATACGCCGTTTGGCAAGCTGGGTATTGCTGTCTGTTACGATCTGCGCTTTCCAGAGGTTTTCCGTAAAATGGTGATGCAAGGTATGGAAATCTTGGTGATTCCATCAGCATTTACCGCCAAGACCGGATCGGCGCATTGGGAAGTGCTGCTACGCGCCCGTGCCATAGAAAATCTATGTTACGTCATAGCGCCTAACCAAGGCGGTTTTCACCTCAATGGACGTAAAACCTACGGGCATAGCATGATTATTGATCCGTGGGGCATGGTATTGGATTGCTATAAAACGGGTGCAGGTTTTGTCGCTTCGGATATTGATCTTGAAAAGTTGACTAAAGTGCGTAGTGCTTTTCCTGTACTTAATCATCGCCGGTTTAACTGTGAATAATATGCCGAAAACCCTATTAATTCTGCTACTTACCTTATCGTTATTAGCCTGTAGCACAACGGATAGTGGTCGTTATAAGGATAATGCCAATCTCGAAAGACCACCCGAATTGCCTATCAACAAGCAAACTGCGGAGCAAGTTGCAGCCAACGAGGTAGAAGCACCCGTAAGACGACATGGCAAAGGTCTCAAGTCCGATGTTTATATGATTGAAGGCTCAACTACGGAATTTAAAATCAAACGCAGCTTCGATGAAGTGTGGAGTATTTTAAATCGTGCCATTCAACATAACGACCTTAAGGTAACAGACCAAGACCGCAGCAAAGGTTTTTATTATATTGCATACAATACCGGTTTTTTTGGTAAAGCTAGCTCGTACTTTGGTGATGAACGCAATCAACCGACTTATTTACTAAAAATTGAAGCTCAAGGTGAAGAAACCAGCGTTACAGCAAGCTTGGCAATCAAGGACGAGCAAACTGACTCGGCAAACCCTAAAAATGCAGGTGACGAGACTTCTCAAGATCAGTCAACAAAACTTATCGAATTATTGTATGACACCCTGCACGATGACTTGAAAGATGAATGAACGTTATCATGCAAGTCAAGTCTCAGCTTAATACACAACTCTCATATTACCCAAACTTATTGATTAGATGGAACTATTAGCCCAAGCTCGACAAACCATTCTCGCTCCTACTGGAATGCAGGACAGCGATATTCAAAAAATCATGACTAAGCTTCTTAGTGTGCCTGTCGATGCTGCCGATATTTACTTTCAGACCAGCCATTCAGAATCTTGGATTATGGAAGGCGGCATTATCAAAGAAGGCAGCCATAATATTGAGCAAGGTGCTGGGGTAAGGGCAGTGGCGGGTGAAAAAACCGGCTTTGCTTACAGCGACCGCATTGAATTACCCGTGTTGCTGGAAGCGGCCAATAACGTCAAAGCCATCGTAAGGCTGGGTCAAGAAGCACAAGTCGGGTTGCCTAAAACAAGCAATTGGCCGCGTTATTATGCGATGGCGAACCCCTTAAAATCACTGGGCGATCAAGAAAAAATAGACTTACTGCGTAAAGTCGATACCGAAACCCGCAAGCTAGATAGCCGGATTGAAGAAGTCATTGTTAGCATGGTGGGTGTGCATGAAAGCATTCTGGTTGCCAGTCAGGATGGCTCGCTCGCTGCCGATGTGCGGCCTTTAGTGCGGATGAATGTGTCTGTCATCGTCGTAGAAAACGGCAAACGCGAACAAGGTAGTATGGGTGGTGGTAGTCGTACCGATTACAGCTATTTTATAGATGAAGATACTGCATTAGGTTATGGCCGTGAAGCCGTTCGGCAAGCATTGATTAACCTTGAAGCCGGAGAAGCCCCCGCTGGAAATATGGCAGTGGTATTAGGTCCAGGTTGGCCGGGAATTTTGCTGCACGAAGCCATAGGGCACGGGCTGGAAGGGGATTTTAACCGTAAAGGCACATCAGCATTCAGCGGTCGCGTTGGTGAGCGTGTTGCTTCTGATTTATGTACAGTTGTCGATGACGGTACTTTGCAAAATCGGCGCGGTTCATTAAGCATCGACGACGAAGGTACGCCAACAGAAAACACCGTCTTGATTGAAAACGGCATTCTTAAAGGTTACATGCAGGATAAGCTCAATGCCCGTTTGATGGGCGTAAAGCCAACAGGCAACGGCAGGCGTGAATCTTATGCACACATGCCAATGCCACGCATGACCAATACCTACATGTTACCAGGCAAAGACAATCCTGAAGACATCATCAAATCCGTCAAAAAAGGCTTATACGCTAAGAATTTTGCGGGTGGTCAGGTGGATATTACCTCGGGCAAATTCGTGTTTTCTGCCAGTGAAGCTTATCTCATCGAAAACGGCAAAATTACCCGTCCAGTCAAAGGTGCAACCTTGATCGGTAACGGGCCTGATGTGTTGACCAAAGTATCTATGGTCGGTAACGATCTTCAGCTCGACAGCGGCGTGGGTACTTGCGGCAAAGAAGGTCAAAGCGTACCTGTTGGTGTTGGTCAACCGACGATCAAGATTGATAGTATTACAGTAGGCGGGACAAGTGTTTAAGAAAATCAATATTAATTTAACATAATATACATTATGCGAAACTCAGTGCAGGGGAAAAAAGCTGGTGATACTTAAGCTAACGGCTATCTTCGATTTTTTAAAAGCAGTCTTTTAGGGGCGAAGATTTGAGTTTACATTCACTCAGATACTGACACTTCAACGGTGTGGCGCATAACCGAAGGACTTGCCCACTTGTTTTAATTTAAAAGCAAAAGACTGATTGCTTAGTCGTCGTTCCGCTACGCTAAACGCTTCGCGTCACTCCTCCAACGCAATAGATGAAAACTAGAAGCCAGGAGTTTCCTTGTTATCAACAATTGAATCTAGGTGAAATATACTACAGTCGCGTGAAAGGTGTAGTTTTGGTGTTTTAACAATAGTTGTGCAAGTAACCGGTAATTGAGGCTCACATGTAAGGTCTATTCGCTCACCTAATGGATTTTGAAAAGAAGCAAAGCAATGCTTTAGTAGTGTAATTCGATAGCCTAATTGTAGTAACTTTGAAGCATTGATTGTTGAGAGATTATCATCCTTAAAGATAAGGATTGTTGTTTTATTGAAATCAACGTCATCAAATGTAGCTATTGAATTTAAGTGGTAATCAAAGGCAGTAGATGAATTAATCCCTGTGTTATTGCGATTAGGCAAAGGCAAAGGAGGACTAGACGTATGATGATGGCTTTGATTATCCATACTAACGGTGTTAATAATGTTTTTAGGGATGTTAACAGTACTATCATTGTTGTTTTGAGTGTCTGACGAAGAAAAAACACGGTAGGAGATAAAGAAACCCGAAGATAAGAGCATAAACAAGATAGTGTAAAGCTTAAATCGGACAGAACGGTCTGAAAAAATAGGCTTGCCAGCTTTAGACTCCGTATGTTCTCCGGTAATCGTTGAAGAATAGCATTGAAATGCTTTGAGATTAGCGGTTTTACGATTAGGACTGCCGATAATGTGAGACTTTGATTTTCCGTTACTTTCTGGGTCATGTTGAAACTCATACCATTGATTTTTAAAAAGAAAAGGAATTTTACCAGCTAAAGACTTGTGGTAATAAGCATATTCTGTTGACTCGCGTATGTCTTTGTGGATTTTTGCAATATTAGGAGTGCTGATGTAAACATCCCACTGGTAATGTCGGTGCATGTCAAAAGCAATTTTAACGTCCTCAGGGCGGGAATAAGTTACAGGTAAACCAGTATCTGGGTCGGTAGTCTTGAAGTGATATTCGACATCAAAAGAATCAGGGCTGATAAAAGTATCAAGAGATTCTAATTTAAAATCACGTCGATTAGGATAAATACGTTGACCTTCGTCGATTATCAAACAAGCCTTAAACGGAAGCCAATGAAAGAATGAGGCCATGATTAAACGATTGCGAGCAGATGAATCACAGTCAATATGATAGACAAAAGCTTCAGGTGGTAAGTTTATATCAGGGTAATTTTGATTAACCTTATCGAGCGTGAATGACCGTATATTAGTAACAACAGTCCTACCCTCAATTAAAGCTGGAATCGCAACGTCCTGAACAAGACAAAAAGACTTATAAGACCCAGGCGCACCGTGATGAATAACAATAGCCATTAAGAGAAAATACGTAGTACGAATCTCGTTGAATAAGCTGAAACTATCAAATTGATTGCCTCAGGTATCTTAAAAAGATTTATAAATGAATGTAAAGTTAAAGGCAAAGAAGACATGAAACCTTGAAGCTGAGTAGAAATGTTAAGGCTTAAAAGTAAATTCTTGGCAACTGCCCATGCGAATCCAAGTGCTTGGATTTTGGCTTTTACAACGAAAACGACTACCCAAGAACCTAGCCAAACCATAAAATCTTCGATAAATTTAAACAAACCTGTGTGGAAAAAATTTGTAACTGTTTCATCGAGATTAACAATGGAGTCAACAATATCAACAATAACTGACATAAATTACCCTAAAACAATGGCGATAGAATAAACCGCGGCTAAGAAAAGTAGAACAGCACCAATCGTGTTAAAAATCTCAATGTAACGATTAAAATCTACCTGGACATGAACACCTTTAATTATCCCATAGTCTATTATTGGGAGAGCTGAGTCAGTTGATGTTATTGGGGTAAAAAAGGTAGAGGACTCATTTTTTATTGTAAGTACAAGGCTATCTAAATCAGCCTTAGCTAATTGTTCTTTTTGTGATGCAAGGTTTGGGTCTAAGACTGCTTTATCATCAACAGATTTTGTTTTCGACGTACCATCTAAAAGTTTTTGTAATGTAGATTCTTTAGCCCCATCACCTGAACAGTTAGTAGTCAAAGGGTCACAGGGAATAGGAGCAGTACCCGTACAATTTTTTGAGCCAGCCAAACAGGGCACACCAGGCGTATTAGGATTGTTTGGGTCTGCTATCGTGCAGCCGGAAGTTCCAGGCTTACAAGTTACAGGCGGAGGAGTTGAATCTGAACAATTCACAGAACCAGGAATACATGGAGTTCCAGGCGTGGGATTTGTTGGAGTTACCGGATTATTCGGGTCTGGTTTTGTACATGATGGAGTGCCAGGGACACATGTTTCGGAAGGGACTATGCAAACATGATTCGTTAAAATTTGAGGTGATACACATATAGGGTCAGAAGGTAAAGAGCAAGTATGATTATTTAATGTTTGTGGTGGTAAACAAACAGGGTCTGGACAAGTGGCAGGAGGAACAACAACAGTACCGTTAGCACAGGTTTGGTCACTTGGTGGCTCGTAGTCATCAGCTAAACAGTAATTTCCAGGTAAAGGAGGTGTCCCAAGACAATACTCGTTGCCTTGTAAGGCGAATTCAACTCTGAAGTGCAATTCTAGTATTCATGCGGCTTGTCGTTTGTCGACGCCAAAAAATACCGCATGGGGTGTTTTGTAGTTTAGCGTTTTTCGTGGTCTGTGATTAAGTTTTTGCATGACAGCCTCTACTTGACTCTC
>CAMAVM010000034.1 GCA_945861705.1 Methylomagnum ishizawai
ACCTTGTGTGTCAACCTGTGTCTCTAGACACAGAATGCCAACACATGTACCCACACTCATTATTTTGGTCTGCTTGTTAAAGAGCGTACAACAATTTACTTTCGCTGCACTTAGTCCAACTATTCTACAGAATTATTCGGGGTTGTCAAACACCAAGAAGTAGCAGGGCTGCAATAATTTGACCTAACCCCATCAACTCAATGTAATCCTCGCAAATTTTCTTTTCCCTACCTGATAGATGTGGCTAGTTCCTATGCGTACCGCCAATTTTGGATCAGCCACCTTGTCGCCATCAATCTTTACCGCACCTTGATTTATCATGCGAACCGCTTCCGATGTGCTACTGGTCAATCCAGCATCTTTTAATATATTGGCAATGCAATAACTTTCAGCATCCATTTTCAAGGTGATTTCACTAATATCATCAGGAATAGCACCACGTTGAAATTGGGCAATAAAACTCTGCATGGCTTGGTCACCAGCAGATACGCCACCGTGAAATCGGCTAACAATTTCCTTGGCTAATTCGTATTTGATATTTCTAGGGTTTTCTACACCTAAAGTGCATTTCTCCTTATATCCGTTGATAACTGCCATTTTTTCGAAGCTTAGTAATTCAAAATACCGCCACATCAGGTCATCTGAGATAGACATAATTTTGCCAAACATATCATCCGGTGCATCGGCTATGCCTATGTAATTATTTAAGGATTTAGACATTTTTTGAACACCATCTAAACCTTCCAATATCGGCATGGTGATAACAACCTGGGGAGATTGCCCATATATTTCCTGCAATTGCCGACCGACCAACAAGTTAAACTTTTGATCAGTCCCACCTAATTCAACATCGGCTTTCATCACCACGGAATCGTAGCCCTGTATCAATGGGTACAGAAATTCATGAATGGCGATTGCTTGACCACCTTTGTAGCGCTTATTGAAATCGTCCCGCTCCAACATTCTGGCAACGGTGTGTTTCGCAGCAAGTTGAATCAATTCCGCTGATGACATGGCATTCATCCAAGTGGAATTGAATACAATTTGTGTTTTATCGGGATCAAGTATCTTAAAAACTTGCTCTTGGTAAGACTTGGCGTTTTCTAGAACTTCTTCTTGTGTCAAAGGTTTGCGCGTAATGTTTTTACCGGTCGGATCGCCGATCATGCCGGTAAAATCGCCAATTAGAAACAATATTTCATGCCCAACATCTTGAAATTGCTTCAGCTTATTAATTAACACAGTGTGCCCCAGATGCAAATCAGGTGCCGTAGGATCAAATCCTGCTTTTATTCTAAGCGGCCTACCTTCTTCTAACTTTTTTACAAATTCATGCTTAACCAGGATTTCATCAGTTCCTCTTAGCAGGTTATTCAACACTTCCTCTTGCAACTTAAATTCTCCAAAAAACACTGTTTCTAATATCTGCTATTATAGGTTTAATGGATATTTGCCACGAATAAAATATTTTTACTGTGCTTAAGAAGCATTTAATTCTTGGTAAATTTTAGAAAAAAACGTAGAATCAGACGCTGGAAAACACAGGATATTTATTTTGATTAAAATTCAAATACTTAGAGATTCTGCTGTAAAAACCAAGATGCTTTCTGTTTGCTTAATGAGCTTAGTTTTGGTTTTTACATCCGCAATCGGTAATGCCGAATCTCCAAAGCCGTTCGATTATTCGAGCTTCAACCGCACTCGAAGCAATATTTTCAAGGTGAAACCAAGTGAGAATTCACCTGAATTTTTAGCTCGATTTGGTGCTACGCAAAGTCATAAAATTGTCAGTGCCAATCGAGATCGCACACACTTATTAATACTTTCAACTGACAAACCCAAAGAATTCAAAGGGTTCTCATCTGGCTTGGATGGTTTATCGAGCAAATCCCACTTTGGTCGCCGATTTAGCCGTTACACCCACAAATTCAACATGATGCGACTCGCCAGCGGTCAGGGTACGATTACATCATCGTTGTCTGAAGCCGGCAAAAAAGCTAATTTATCAGACGCAATAATGGATCAATTGACCCAGATTTTTGCTTGGGACATTGATTTTGCCACCAATCTCCACGATGGCGACCGCTTCACAGTGGTGTATGAACGCGGCGGATTTAATGGGGTTGATGATATTGTTGCGGCAGAATTTGTCAATCGCGGCAAAACTTACCGCGCGGTCAGATATATTGATAAAGACGGCTATGCAAACTACTACACTCCTGAAGGTGATGCCTTACAAAAAGCCTTCCTAAGCACCCCCGTTGACTTTGCCCGTATTAGTTCAGGTTTCAATCTTAGCCGCAGACATCCCGTACTTAACAGAATCCGCGCCCATAAAGGCGTTGATTACGCCGCCAGAACAGGCACTCCCGTCAAGGCAACGGGCAATGGACAAATCGATTTCCTCGGCAGAAAAGGCGGATATGGTCAGGTAATCATCATTAAGCACGGCGACCGATATGAAACGGTTTACGCACATCTGTCACGCTATAAAAGCGGCTTGTATGAAGGCAGCGCAGTCAGGCAAGGTGACATCATTGGCTATGTCGGTCAAACAGGATTGGCGACCGGCCCACATTTACATTACGAATTCCGTATTGATGGTGTCCACCAAAACCCTTTGACTGCACAAGCTTCCAATTTAGTGCCTGTGAACAGCACGGCAAAAGCGGATTTTAAATCGCAGATTACAGATCCTTTGGCTAAACTCAACTTAGTAAAAGCTAACTCCTTATTTGCAAAGAACTATAATGCTTACAATTAATCAAATAGCTTCAATGACTTGATTGAAATTCAGGCATAAAAAAACCGGACAATGTCCGGTTTTTTTTCGAGATACATTAAGCTATCAAACAGAAAACGACGACCCACATCCACAAGTTGTTTTTGCAGTGGGATTACGAATGACAAACTGTGCGCCTGACAAATCTTCCTTATAATCAACTTCCGCACCTGTCAAATACTGGATGCTCATGGAATCGATTAAAACAGTGACCCCGCCTTTTTCAACACTGGTGTCATCTTCGTTGACTTCTTCATCAAACGTAAAGCCATATTGAAAGCCTGAGCAGCCGCCACCGGATACATAAACCCGCAATTTCAGGTTGTCGTTACCTTCTTCGGCAATCAACTCGCTTACCTTTGTTGCTGCACTGTCTGTAAAAATGATTGCTTCCGCCATTATTTTGTCACCTAAAAATATTAATTAAACGCATTATGAGTACAGCCTGCACCCTAGTCAAGGATTATGGGTACAAAGCCAGTGTTTTCAAGCCTTGGTCTTCGGGGAATCCAAACATTAAATTCATATTTTGCACCGCCTGCCCCG
Organism: Methylomagnum ishizawai; assembly: GCA_945861705.1. Classification (GTDB taxonomy): domain Bacteria; phylum Pseudomonadota; class Gammaproteobacteria; order Methylococcales; family Methylomonadaceae; genus Methyloglobulus. The sequence continues at coordinate 3,329 of CAMAVM010000034.1, forward strand.
CCGCGCCTTTGACCAGATTATCAATCACCGACAAGACCACGATAGTCTGCCCACCTTGCGGTTGGTGCAGGGCAATCTGGCACTTGTTGGAACCCTTCACATTCCGAGTATCGGGGTGAGAACCTTGCGGTAATACATCTACAAACGGTTCACGGGCATAACGCTGTTCATACAAAGCCTGAATTTCTTCCAGACTAATATCGCTCTGACTGATTTGGGCATACAAAGTTGCATGGATACCGCGAATCATTGGAATTAGATGCGGGACAAAAGTCAGGTTGACGGAATTCCCTGCCGCCACTTTCAGGCCTTGGACGATTTCCGGCAAATGGCGATGACCACTGGCAGCATAAGCCTTAAAGCTCTCCCCTGTTTCGCTCATTAACATAGCCAATTCCGCCTTGCGCCCTGCGCCACTCACGCCAGATTTCACATCGGCGATCAAATGCTTAGTATCAGCCAAGCCTTTTTCAAGCAAAGGCAGAAAGCCAAGCTGGACGGAAGTTGGATAACAACCTGGATTAGCGACCAATCGCGCTTTTTTAATACTTACCCGACTGACTTCCGGCAAACCATAAACGGATTCTGTGAGCAATTCAGGACAAGCGTGTTCCATGCCGTACCACTTGCCCCACTCTTTGGCATCCTTCAAACGAAAATCTGCTGAAAGATCAATCACCTTAACACCACGTTCCAGCAATGCTTTCGCCATCAACATTGCAGTACCATTCGGCGTGGCAAAAAACACAACATCACATTCAGCCAACGTATCGACATCGGGTGCGGAAAAAACCACGCCGATCACACCGCGCAAGCTGGGATAAAGCGCATCTACCCGCATTCCAGCATCTGCGCGAGAAGTGACTACAGCCACTTCAACATTGGGGTGCAACGCCAAAATCCGTAATAGCTCAACACCTGTATAACCAGTGCCGCCAACAATACCCGCACGAATCATCTCTTACCTTAACCTCATAATAATAGTGTGTATATAATACCCACAACTCGGCTTTTCCCATACCGAAGTTATGCAACTGCCTGACACCATGCGTGCTATCGAAGTTCAATCGGGACGATTAGCGCTAACAGAACGCCCAGTTCCTGTGCCAAAAGCGGGGCTAGCCCTTATTAAAGTGATGACTTCCGGCGTGAACCATCCCGACATTATGCAGCGTAAAGGACAATATCCTCCGTCACCTGGTGCATCTAATATTCCCGGTCTCGAAATTGCTGGAATAGTCGTTGCTTTAGGTGATAACTCCAACGATCTCACTATCGGCGACAAGGTCTGTGCATTAGTCACAGGCGGTGGTTATGCGGAATATTGTTTGGCTTCTGCATCCTTATGCTTACCCATTCCCGATAACTGCTCTTATGTCGAAGCCGCAGGCATACCGGAAACCTTCTTTACCGTTTGGAGCAATGTATTTGATCGCGCTCAGTTACAAAAAGGCGAAACGCTGTTAGTACATGGCGGTAGCAGCGGCATTGGTACAACGGCGATACAGCTTGCCAAGGCATTCGATGCAAATGTTATTGTGACCGCTGGCTCATCGGCTAAATGCCAGTTCTGCCTGGAACTAGGCGCAGATGCCGCCATCAACTATAAGAGCCAAGATTTTGTCAGCGAAATCAACCGAATTACCAACGGCTCAGGTGTCAACGTTATTTTGGACATGATCGGCGGTGATTATTTCCCACGCAATCTGCAATGCCTGGCTGTTGAGGGACGGCTCGTACAAATCGCCGTGCAACAAAGCCCGAAATCTGATATCAACCTTTGGACGATGATGTCAAAGCGGCTCACCATCACAGGCTCCACGCTTAGGGAGCGAGATGATAGCTTCAAAGCTGAAATCGCCAATCAATTGCTAAAAAACATCTGGTCTTTATTAGCTTCTGGGCAAATTAAACCCATTATCCATTCCACCTTTGCCTTAACCGATGCTGCTAAAGCGCATGAACTCATGGAAAGCAGCCAACATATCGGCAAAATCATCCTAACGGTAGCCACATGAACTACACAACCCTTATTTCGGTAGAAGAGCTTCATCAACACCTAAGCGTCCCTAGCTGGGTCGTCATCGACTGTCGATTTTCCTTGGCAGACACCGAAGCAGGTTTCACCGCCTATCGACACGGACATATCCCAAACGCCCGATATGCCCATCTGGATAAGGATTTATCTTCCAATATTACCGATTTTACAGGCCGCCACCCGTTGCCCAACTTTACCCAACTGGTAAAAAAACTGGGAGCTTGGGGAATCGACAACAACAGCCAAGTGGTGGTTTATGATGATGCCAACGGTGCTTTTTCTGGACGATTATGGTGGCTGTTACGCCACCTGGGGCATACCAAGGTTGCAGTGCTGGATGGCGGCTATAAACATTGGCAAAAGCTCAGTTTTCCTATTACTACCATCTTACCTAGCATTAAACCCAGTATTTTCAGGGCTTATCCCAGTGAAAACTCAGCGTTAAACGCCCTTGAAGTACAAAACGGTTTGGCACAAAAAGCGATTTGTCTGATTGATGCCAGGACACCAGAGCGTTATCGTGGCGAACAAGAACCTATCGACCCCGTTGCTGGGCATATTCCTGGTGCTTTAAACCGCCCCTTCCAGTTAAACCTGGACAGCAACGGCTTGTTTTTATCAGCCGACGCGTTACGCCGCCAATTCAACATGCTTATCGGCGATAAAAATCCTCAGCAAGTTGTCCACATGTGCGGCTCGGGCGTTACCGCCTGTCATAACTTGTTGGCAATGGAAGTTGCAGGGCTGACTGGCGCCAAGCTGTATGCAGGTTCATGGAGCGAATGGATTCGTGATAAAAACAGACCAATTGCAACAAAATGCAACTGACAATCGGCAAGCTAGCTATTCAGGCTGAAGTAACCATTGAAACTATTCGCTACTACCAGAGAATAGGTTTATTGGCAGAACCTGAAAAACCCAGCAACGGGTATCGACTTTATACATCCGATGCGACAAACAGAATTCGATTTATTAAACGCGCTCAACAAGCCGGATTTACCTTAAAAGAAATTGCTGAGCTATTATCGTTTGATGGTTCACATTGTTCTGATGTACAAAAAATTGCCGAACATAAATGCCAGCAAATAGATACCCAGATAAAGGATTTAACGGCTTTGCGTAATGTATTGGACAGTCTGGTTAAACGTTGTCAGGCGGATGCTTCTACTGAACGCTGTTCTCTCATTGATGCACTTTCGACTACCAGGGATGGCGGAAGTGCCGCAAATCGGTAGGGAACCGATGTGGCCGACTGCAAGGGATGGCGACCGCGACTGATCCCGACAGTCGTCGGCATTTCCTCCATCCGTGGATGGTCAGAAGTGTCGCAATCGGTAGGCAACCGATGCGACCTAATGAAACCAACATCAAACCCTGATGTATTGCCAAACAATGTAAGTTCTACTTGACTCTGTTCCTTAGCACAGGGTTTAGAATCCTGCTCGAACTTTGTTAATACTCGTCGTTAACTGGATTCAAAGCTCTATTAGTGAATAGTGATAATCAAACGATTAGTCGTTATTGGGGAATATTCTTTATGACCACAGAACACGAAACACCCTCACCCAAAAAGCTACCCTGGTTAGGGATCAGCACAGCACTAGCTGCCATTGCTGCCTCGGTCTGCTGTGTTGGGCCTTTGCTGCTATTATCGCTAGGCATAGGCGGCGCATGGATGAGTGTCTTAACCTCAATGGAATCGGTTCGCCCATTTTTTATCCTGCTGACTCTCGTTTTAATTGGCTTGGGCTATCGCAAACTTTATGTGCTACCGGAAAACTGCGAAGAAGGTAAAGCCTGTGCATTACCGGAAGATATTCACAAGCAACGCATGATTTTCTGGATAGGCTCTGCGCTAGTCTTGTTGTTGCTGGCCTTTCCTTGGTACGCCCCAATTTTTATGGTTTAAGGAGAATTATGATGAAACTTAAAACTACTTTGTTAATGTTAAGCTTATTTACAACTTCTTTATTACTACATACAGCCCACGCTGGAGCAACCATCCCTGTTCAATCGCAAAAGCAAAACAATAGCCAGTCAGTCACCCTGGATATGCAAAATATGACTTGTGCGATGTGTAAATTCACCATTAAAAAAGCCTTACAAGGTGTTGAGGGTTTAGAAGAGGCGAATGTCGATTATGATACCAAGACAGCCAAGGTTACTTTTAATCCACAAAAAACCAGCGTGGACGCTTTGATTAAAGCCACCACCGATGCAGGTTATCCGGCAACCGTACATCAAACAAAACAATAACCGCAGGAAAGCAATGTATGTCAGATTGTTGTGCGAGCAATCCAAAAGCGACCACCCAAGCTTGCCCACAATGCGGTACGACTTGTAAAAGCGTCGAAATGCGTACCCTTTACCATCAGGTAAAATTTCCAGAAAACCAGGGTATTATTTCAGACAGCTATTATTTTTGCCCAAGCAAAGACTGTGCTACCGCTTATTTCTCAATCGCCGGAAACAACATTCCCAAACAGCAGTTAACAACCTATCAAGATATCCAGAACGACAAGCTCTGCTATTGCTTCGATATTGATGCAGCCGATTATCTGGCCGCACTAAGCACCAACAATGCAGAAACCATCAAACGCTTTGTCATGCTACGAACCAAATCCGGTGAGTGTGCTTGTGAACTCAGAAACCCGTCAGGGCAATGTTGTTTAGTAAGATTTAAGCAATTGGAAAAAGTATAAGCAGCTAGCACCAAACAACTTTTCTCCTTCTCACATCTGCATGGGAATGATTTCAGATTATCCCTACCGCACTAAAATCGAATTATATCTGGCAACTATCCGCCATAACGGTTTTGATGGTTTGCTATCCTTAAAATTTTCAAAAGGCTACTCCAATAATTTTGCGCCTGCGGTTATAATGCCCGACTTTTTGTAATCCGTAAGACTCGCTCGTTTTTAACGAGTTGAAAAACCGTTGACCATGAAATTATTACTGCAATACCTCGCCCTTTGTTTTTTCAGAAATAACCCTACTGATTTAATCCCACCCAAATCCTTCATGTGGAAAACGGTGGCGTTTTACCTTATTTCCGGCTGTATTGTTGAAGGTTTAATTGCCGACCCTGCCGATGGCTCGTTGGAAGTGTTGTTGCGGACTATCATGGCCTTTTCGACCATCGCTACGTTATTGTTAATTTTGAAAAAAAGCCGTTTCTTTAAGCAATTATTCACGGCTATTTTTGTGTGCGAAAATTTTATTATGACGTTGGCAATTGGCGCAGAAGTCCTCGATCACCTTATGGTAATGAGCCACGAAGTCCATCGGGAGGAAATATCCACTGCCTTAGGCGTATTTTTAGTTGTGTGGTACATCACCATTGTCAGCTACATTTTCCGCAAATTTTTTTCGTATAGAATTAGCGAAAGCGTAATTTTTGCTTTTAGCTATTTTGTTTTAACTTATGGCATTCCGATGTTGTTTATGGATATATAAATAAGCCTTTCGACAGGCTCACGGTGTATGGTTACGTCAAAAAGCACGTAATGCATCCCCACACAAAATGTGTGCAACCAGCAATGACAAGGTATAATCCTGAGCAGGCAGATGAACCCTTTCGCACCTATTGGGTTTATCATGCACCACTAAAACTATAATTATAATAATCAGAGGAGTGGAGTCTATGCTGCTATCAACATCAGCATCAATTGTTATAGCCTTATTAATGGGCATCGCCGGAGTGGGATTTGTACTTTGGCAATTAAAACGGGTTCTCGCTTATGACCAAGGCAATGAACTTATGCGCGAAATTGGCGCAGCTATTCAAGAAGGCGCATCCGCTTTTCTGGCGCGCGAATACCGTGTGATTGCAATATTTGTCGTCATTGTCGCTACCGTCATCGCCGTATTTTTACAGTGGCAAACGGCATTTTGTTTTGTGTCGGGTGCTATTGCGTCGGCAGGTGCAGGTTACCTAGGCATGTACGTAGCCGTACGCGCTAACACCCGCACCGCCTCTGCCGCCAGTCGTGGTCTGCATGAGGGCTTACGTGTTGCCTTCGGCAGTGGCGCGATTATGGGCATGTCTGTGGTCAGTTTTAGCCTTATTGGCATGACCTTGCTATTCCTGGCATTTAGCGGCGATCCCAAGCAACTGACTTATATCACCGGTTTTGGTTTTGGTGCGAGCGGCATTGCCTTGTTTGCCAGAGTTGGTGGCGGCATCTTTACCAAAGCAGCCGATGTCGGTGCAGACCTGGTTGGTAAGATTGAAAAAGGCATACCAGAAGACGATCCGCGCAATCCTGCCGTAATTGCCGACAACGTGGGCGATAACGTCGGCGATGTTGCCGGTATGGGTGCGGATTTGTTTGAAAGCTACAGCGGCTCTATCATCGCTGCCGCCACGTTGGGTGCGGCATTGGGCAAAGGCTCGACGGTTGCATTTATCGGCTTGCCGTTTCTGGTGGCTGCTGTCGGCGTAATCTCCAGCCTGTTTGGCATTTATATGGTAATTGGCAAAGAGCGGGATAAAAGTGAATTAGCAGGTATCGTTGCCAACGCATCGTTAGTTTCTCGGTGTATTCATTATCTTAGTCAATACGTAGCAAAAATTGACGAGAACGCGACGCTGGAAGACTTATTGACGGCACTACGCCGCTCAGTTTGGGGTGCGTCTGTGGTTGTTTTGGGGCTGACTTTGCTGGCTGTGTTGCTGTCGGGCTTACACTTCAACTATTGGCTAGTTATTGTGGTTGGTTTAGTTGCTGGCAACGCTATTGCTTATGTCACTGAATACTTCACCGCTTATACCGAAAAACCTACCCTGGCGATTGCCAACGCCACCCAAACGGGTGCAGCAACCACCATCATCCAAGGTTTAGCCGTAGGCATGATGAGTACGGCATTACCAGTATTGATTACGGCTTTTGCCATTCTCATCAGTATCTGGCTGGGGCATAAGGCCGATGGCACACTCGCTGCCGGACTGTACGCAGTCGCGCTGGCAGGTGTCGGCATGTTAAGCACTTTGGGAGTCACGCTGGCGACGGATGCTTATGGCCCAGTTGCCGATAACGCTGGCGGGATTGCCGAAATGAGCCACCTCCCCAAAGAAGTCAGGCATCGCACCGATGCTTTAGATAGCTTGGGCAATACCACTGCTGCAACCGGCAAGGGCTTTGCGATTGGCTCCGCCGTTTTGACCGCATTGGCATTAATTGCGGCTTATGTTACCGCAGCCAAAATCGAAAGCTTAGACATCCTCGGTCCTACTATGCTGCCTGGTTTGTTGATTGGCGCGATGATGCCCTACCTGTTCTCTGCCCTCACCATGATGGCAGTGGGCAAAGCGGCGCATGAGATCGTGCTTGAAGTGCGTCGGCAATTCCGCGAAATACCTGGCTTGATGGAAGGCACAGGCAAACCCGATTACAAAACCTGTGTGGGTATCAGTACAGAAAGCGCACTGCGTGAAATGATTCTACCTGGCGCATTGGCAGTCCTTGTACCGATTGTTGTCGGTCATGTATTGGGCAAAGAAGCACTGGCTGGATTATTGGTTGGCACATTATTATCGGGCTTTCTACTTGCGGTGATGATGGCAAACGCTGGCGGGGCATGGGATAACGCGAAAAAATACATCGAAACTGGGCAATACGGCGGTAAAGGCTCAGATGCACACAAAGCCGCTGTCGTTGGCGATACAGTCGGCGATCCTTTCAAAGATACCAGCGGTCCGTCCTTGAATATCTTAATCAAACTGATGACGATTGTAAGCCTCGTGTTTGCTGGTTCATTTGGTTCTGGTTGGTTGAATTTTTAACTTACCTGTGCTTTTTTCCTCGCCCCATTGAACAGGGATTGAAAAAACATTTTCAATCCCTGTCTCCACAAAAATAAACATGGCTATATACAAAGCACAGGTTAGTCAAACTAACCTGTAGAAATTTCAAAGTGTTGGCTGAAATAAATCCTGCACAACCTGCAACTTGTATATAGCCATGAAAATAAAAATACTAGCTCCTAGCTGGTGAAATATTGATCTGCGGTTTTAAGTAGACCAACCACTCGTTGCGATAATTTCATCACAGCTAATCCGCCACCATCTTAAATTCTTGATAAATACTATCTGTCAAGAGTAATATTAAACAGCATTTCTGATTCTATTCTGATAGCTTTACACTCGTGCGGTAGCAGTTGCTTAATCCAACGTTTGAGGAGTAGCAAATGAATAACTTAAATAGTAAATACCCCAGGGTAGCAAAACTTATCGTCTTAGGGTTAATCATCTCCATGCTGGCTGGTTGTGCAAGTAATAGACCGCGAGGTTGTGACGGTAATTGTTCAGGTGGTGGACTCAGCACAGGCGAACAAGTTGGTATCGGCATTGGCGCAGCCGTTGGGGCAGCCCTCCTCGGTTATCTTGTTCATGAAGCTTTATCCGAAGACAGCATCAATCCTGAAGACCCTCAATGGAATAAAAACGGTCCGATTATCCCAGAACATTTTAACTTCAGTGACCTGAAAATAGGCGGTTATATACAAGGCGGATGGCCTGTGGCGATTGATTACCAATTAAGTCGCCCTGGTTTCGCAATGCTTAGAGTGAAAATAAATAATGATAAATATTATGATTATCAACTAGATGGTGCGAACACCAACCGTCAAATAAAGATTTTTAAACTCCCCCAAACACTTGGCGACAAACCTGTACGGGCTATAATCGAAATACATGCGACCAGTAACAGCGGCGGCGTTACTACATTAGTACCCACCAAAATTTTTGGGTTCGCCTGCGGCTCTAAAGCAGTTGGTTCAATAGGAATCGACCAGATAAATTTCGGCCCCGACAGCATCAACGTAAAACTAGGTGAATTGGCGCACCATTTCTACTTTGCCCACAAATCGTTTAACAAAGTGCAGGAAGAGTTCCGTAAAATCGAAAACCGTAATGACACAATCTCGGTCGGGGGCATTGCTTACAAAAACGTATATGACCCATTTCGTTCGATTGATGAAACCTCAGGGCAATGGATAGGCAAAGATGATCCCACCTTCACCTGGGACGGTAAAACAGAGCAAAAACGACCTTCAATAGGCATTCATCAATTACAGATTCGTGCCTGGTATACTAACAACGACAAAGACTGGGTGGTAGCTTTCTCACCTGGACAGGTAGAGGTCAAGGAATAATCGCTACATTTTTTTATAGGACTGCCATGCCGCCGCCCCCTAGCAAAAAGAATCAACCCAAATGGTCAGCAACTGAAATAATTAATCAGCTAAAAAATACCTCGTGGCTAAAAAAATTCGCGCTGCCCTTAATGCTAGCCTGCATTTACTATCTCCTAACGCTTATACCCGTATCCCAGCGGCTGGATAATTGTGCAACATGCTCCCCCCTTAAAACATCAATCAACCAAAAACTATGGCTTGGCAACATTGTTAGTGACGGGGATAACAAAACACTTTTTGAGTATATTGGTGACCCCAAGCAATCCATACAAGTCCATTTCGATAAGGCTAGGCTGGATGATAATACGGTCAACCTGCTGAAGCACTTTCTTCCAGATACACCAACCAGCCCCCAACCTATCAACTTTAATACGATACAAAACAAGGACAGCAAGACATTTATCAAGATTATTCTTAGAAAGCCAACGGTCATGCCGAATGCGCTTTACTTATCTCCTGACTTAATCCCCAACAAAACCCAGCCAGACTTCAAATTAATGGCTGACGGCTTGGCTATTGCGATTGAAATCGTCCAAGTAAAAACTACAGAAAACAATGACTCAGACGATAAAAATAGCTTAGTGATCGGAAATTGGCATTATAAGCTGGCAGGAATTCCTGTTACGATAATTCCAGAGAACAATACCAACATAGTTTTCCGTTTTTCTCTGACAGAATGGAATCCCGAAAAACCGTTCGAACCTTTTTATATCAACAACGAGAACAGTGGCGTAATCACCGCGCAAGCTGTTGGTAAGATTGCGACTGTTGACGAGCAACAGACAATTGATGATCTACTGTGCGCCGCCCCAAAAAGCGAAAAGATACTCTGGTTGGGGAGCAGAAACTTTAGAAAAGGCACTTGTCCTGAAACAGAAAAACGTACCTCGTTGAAGCTGACAGCATTCACTATTGGTAAAGAAACTGTTCAAATTTCAGCGACAGGTCATGCTTGGACAAAAATAAACGGAGAATTAATCCGAGACCTATATACTTATTTAAAACATATACTTGAAAATATTAAACAGCTATCTAACTGGTAATCGCTTGCTAGTTATTTGGACAAATCACCTAACTCTTACAGACGTTGGGCAGTGTATGCCCAAAATCTTCGCCGCGCATGACACACTAATAGCGACATTCCTAACGGAATCATCGTATCTAACACGATGTTGAGTTAAAATAGCCTCAACTAACTAAACCTAAGAAATATAGCCATGCAAATCATACTCGCTAACCCTCGTGGATTTTGTGCCGGTGTTGACCGCGCCATTGATATTGTCGATCAGGCTCTTGAAACCTTCGGTGCTCCCATTTATGTCCGGCATGAAGTGGTGCATAACCGCACAGTTGTTGACGGTTTGAAAGAAAAAGGTGCTATTTTTATCGAAGATATTTCCGATGTTCCAGTGGGTTCTTACCTTATTTTCAGTGCTCACGGCGTATCCAAGCAAGTTCAAAAAGAAGCGGTGGAGCGCAAATTGACTGTTTTTGATGCAACCTGTCCTCTCGTTACCAAAGTACATATACAAGTCGCTAAACATGCCAAATCTGACCGTGAAGTGATCTTAATAGGTCATGCTGGACATCCAGAAGTCGAAGGCACGATGGGGCAATATGATAAATGCTCAAAAAATGGTGGTATTTATCTCGTTGAAACACCGGCTGATGTCGCCAGTTTGAAGGTCAATAACCCCGATAATCTGGCTTATGTCACCCAAACCACTTTATCAATGACTGACACCAAAGTGATGGTTGACGCATTGAGAAAGCGTTTTACCTCCATCCAAGAACAAAAAAAGGACGACATTTGCTATGCCACCCAAAACCGCCAGGATGCGGTTTATGACCTCTCCAAAACCGCAGACACCATCCTGGTTGTTGGTTCACCAAATAGCTCCAACTCCAACCGCTTGCGGGAAATCGCTGAACAATTAGGGAAACCCGCTTACCTGATAGACACCGCCAAGGATATGCAAAGAGACTGGTTTGCCAGCAGCAAAGTCGTCGGCGTTACTGCTGGTGCTTCTGCACCCGAAGTCCTGGTGCAAGAAGTGATTGACCAATTGAAAGCATGGGGTGGACAAACTGCCGTCGAACTCAAAGGTATTGAGGAAAAAGTCGTATTCTCCTTACCCAGAGGATTGAAAAAAACGGCTTGATTTGTGACAGCGGAAGTTGATGCAGTCCGCCTGGATAAATGGTTGTGGGCTGCTCGATTTTATAAAACCCGCAAACTGGCAACAGATGCCATAAATGGGGGTAAAGTCCATGTCAACGGGCAGCGAACGAAACCTGGTAAAGAAGTCAAGGTTGGTGTCGAAGTCACCATCAACAAAAGTGGTTATAGCTGGCATATAACCATTGCCACCACCACAGGACAAAGGCGTTCTACCAAGGATGCCGTCCTGCTCTATCAAGAAACCCAAGAAAGTCTCGCCCTGCGACAACAAAAAATCCAGTTAGAACGCGATAATAAAGAGCTGTTCAACTTTACAGGAATCGACCACAAACCCAACAAGAAAGAACGCCGATTGATTCATCGTTTTAAACAGGATTAACTCGACATAAACTGTCTTTTTTTGTGCCTTTAACCATCATAAATGGTCAATATTAAGCCACTAATTATCTAAATGTTGCGAATCACCGAACTCAAACTCCCCTTAAATCACACGGAAGACGCAGTCAAATCCGCCATCTTAGCTCGGCTAGGAATTGCCGAAGAAGACCTAATTACCTATAAGATATTTCGCCGCGCCCATGATGCCCGTAAACGCAACGACATCCACCTCATCTATACCCTTGATATAGAAACTAAAAATGAGGAAAGCATCTTATTGCGTTTAAAAGATGATCCGAAAATTTCAACCACCCCAGATACGTCTTATCGTTTTGTCACCCAAGCACCCAAGAATCTTTCGACACGACCAATTGTAATTGGCACGGGGCCTTGCGGTTTATTTGCGGGTTTAATCCTGGCGCAGATGGGATTTTGTCCGATCATCCTCGAGCGTGGCAAGGAAGTCAGGGGACGCACCAAAGACACCTTCGGCCTATGGCGAAAACGGCAATTTAACCCTGAATCTAATGTGCAATTTGGTGAAGGTGGCGCGGGTACTTTTTCGGATGGCAAACTGTACACGCAAATCAAAGACCCCAACCATTATGGGCGGAAAGTACTCACAGAATTCGTAAAAGCAGGTGCGCCTGCCGAAATTCTTTACGTCAGCAAGCCCCATATCGGTACGTATCGACTGGTGACGATGGTGGAACAAATGCGGGCGACGATTGAATCGCTGGGCGGTGAAATCCGCTTTCAAAGCCGTGCAGATAATATCGAAATCGAAAACAAGCGAGTTCAAGGCGTTACCCTTACTAATGGCGAAACCATTGAATGTAATCACATTGTACTTGCCATCGGACATAGCGCACGAGATACCTTCAAAATGCTCTACGAATCAGGCGTATACATTGAAGCCAAGCCTTTTTCTGTCGGTTTTCGCATAGAACACCCGCAATCTTTGATAGATACTTGCCGTTTTGGTAGCAATGCCGGTAATCCTATACTGGGTGCAGCCGAATACAAGCTGGTGCATCACTGCAAAAATGGCCGTTCTGTATACAGCTTTTGCATGTGTCCAGGCGGCACGGTGGTTGCCGCCACCTCCGAGGCAGAACATGTGGTCACCAACGGCATGAGCCAATACTCCCGGAATGAACGCAATGCCAATAGCGGTATTGTTGTGGGCATTACGCCGGAGGATTATCCTGGACACCCGCTGGCAGGCATTGATTACCAACGGCGTTTGGAAGCCCATGCGTACGTTCTTGGCGGTAAGACTTACTCAGCACCAGGGCAGTTAGTGGGCGATTTTCTGGCGAACACCCCATCGACAGCATTCGGTAAGGTGATGCCTTCCTATTTGCCTGAAGTGCATCTGTGTAATCTAGCTTCAGCCTTACCAGATTATGCTATCGAAGCCATTCGTGAGGCCATTCCTGCTTTCGATAAAAAAATTCCTGGATTTGCCATGCCGGATGCCATGTTAACCGGTGTAGAAACGCGCACCTCATCGCCTATCCGCATCAGACGCAATGAACATTACCAAAGCATCAACACTAAAGGGCTTTATCCGGCCGGAGAAGGCGCGGGTTATGCAGGGGGAATTCTATCTGCTGCGGTCGATGGCATTAAAGTAGCTGAGGCTTTGGCACTTGATATGGTTGAAAACAGGTAGCTTACTTAATCGGAAAGACTCAATTCTGGTAATAAAGACCCTTTCCAACTAAAATGAGCCACCTGAACATTTTCCAAGTATTTCTGAGCAATCACTCCCTAGATTCCACGACAAACACTCAATGACCGATTACAAACTCACACACCTTAAACAACTAGAAGCTGAAAGCATCCACATCATCCGTGAAGTTGCCGCCGAATTTGAAAAGCCGGTAATGCTTTATTCCATCGGAAAAGACTCAGCAGTCATGTTGCACTTGACCATGAAAGCCTTTCATCCAGGCGTTCCACCCTTTCCAATGCTGCATGTTGATACCACCTGGAAATTCAAGGAAATGATTGAATTCCGCGACCAAATGGTAAAAAATCTCGGCTTGGATTTGCTGGTTTACATTAATCAGGACGGTGTCGAGCAAGGTATAGGGCCGTTTACGCACGGCAGTAAAAAGCATACTGATGTCATGAAAACCGATGGCCTCAAGCAAGCACTGAACAAATACCAGTTTGATGCGGCTTTCGGCGGAGCGCGACGTGATGAAGAAAAATCCCGTGCCAAAGAACGTGTGTACTCATTCCGAGACAAAAATCACCGTTGGGACCCTAAAAACCAGCGTCCAGAATTGTGGAATATCTACAACGGTACGGTTGATAAAGGCGAAAGTATTCGGGTGTTTCCGCTGTCTAACTGGACTGAATTGGACATCTGGCAATACATCCACCTGGAAAGCATCCCTATAGTTCCCTTGTATTTCGCCAAAGAACGCCCCGTTGTGAATAAAGACGGCATGTTAATCATGGTGGATGACGAACGTATGCCGATTGGCCCTGATGATAAGGTCGAAATGAAAATGGTACGTTTCCGTACCCTGGGCTGCTATCCGCTAACTGGTGCGGTCGAATCGACTGCAACAACATTGCCTGAAATTATCCAGGAAATGCTGCTGACGACAACATCAGAACGCCAAGGTCGCTTGATCGACCACGACCAAGCCGGCTCTATGGAGCAGAAAAAACGCGAAGGTTACTTCTAAATCGCACCATACTGCATTTATCCCAGGAATTTAGATTAAATATGTCCCACCAATCCGAACTCATCAGCTCTGATATTAACGCCTATCTAGCCCAACACGAACACAAAGAAATGCTGCGTTTTTTGACTTGTGGCAACGTCGATGACGGCAAAAGCACCTTAATAGGCCGATTGCTGCACGATTCCAAAATGATCTATGAAGACCAGTTGGCTGCCGTACAAGCCGACAGCGTTAAATCCGGCACCACAGGCGCGGGTAAAATCGACCTCGCTTTACTGGTAGACGGGTTGCAAGCAGAACGTGAACAAGGCATCACCATTGACGTGGCCTACCGTTACTTCTCCACGTCCACCCGCAAGTTCATCATTGCCGACACCCCAGGACACGAACAATACACCCGTAACATGGCAACCGGTGCGTCAACCTGTGACCTTGCCATCATCCTAATTGATGCCCGTTACGGCGTACAGACACAAACCAAACGACATAGTTTTATTACATCTTTGTTGGGCATCCAACACATCATCGTTGCCGTCAACAAAATGGATTTGGTGCGCTATAGCGAAGATGTATTCAACAAGATCAAACAGGATTACCTGGACTTCACCAGCACACTCGATTTGCACGATATTTGCTTTATCCCGATGTCCGCACTGGATGGCGATAACGTTGTCAATCCTAGCGAGAACATGCCTTGGTTTACGGGCTTACCGTTGATGGAAGCGTTGAACACCATTCAAATCGCCAACGACCATAATTTTGAAGATGCACGTTTTCCCGTGCAATACGTCAACCGCCCAAATCTTGATTTCCGTGGTTTCTGCGGCACAGTGGCGTCAGGCGTGTTCCACAAAGGCGATGTTGTTACCGCCCTGCCATCCGGCAAGAGCAGCAAAATCAAGGCTATCGTCACTTATGAAGGTGATATTCAAGAAGCGTTTCCACCGATGGCGGTCACCTTTACACTCGAAGATGAAATTGATGTCAGCCGTGGCGATATGCTGGTCGGCAACAACAAAGCAGCCCCAATCGTCTCTGACAAATTTAGGGCCAGTATTGTCTGGATGGCAGAAAAACCACTCACTCCAGGTCGTCAGTACGCTATCAAGTTGGCAACTCGCAGCGTGTATGGCTCTATTTCCCTGATTCATCACCGAATTGATGTCAACACGCTGGAACATCATGATGCCAATGAACTCAAGCTCAACGAGATAGGCTCTTGCACGGTTTCCGTCACTGCCCCCGTCGTATTCGATCCTTACAAAAATAGCAAGTGGACCGGTTCCTTTATCATTATCGACCGCCTGACCAACGGCACGGTCGGTGCTGGCATGATTACCGGAATTACCGACGATGAAGACTTAAAGCCAGTCAGCGTAGCCGACCGCGCCGCCCGTTTTAGTCAAATAGCAACAGCAATTGCCTTAACTGGCACAAACAGCAAAGATTTCGCCTATCAACTGGAAAGAAAATTATTTGATAACGGCCACGCTGCGACTGTACTGGAAACACCTGACGCAGCTTTAATTGCAGCCATCAAAAACGCTGGTTTGCTCTGCCTTTGTATAGAAAATAGTGTGCTGACAGAGATGAGTTTTGACACCAATAAGCAGTCAATTGATGATATTTATGCTGTGCTGAAAGCTAAAGCAGTCATTCATTAAAATACTCTAATTAACACAAAAAGTTAAATATTTCAAGTTGTTATAGCCTAATCTTAGGAGAGTCTTTAGCTGGTTGCTTTCATTCATAGCGCGGCAAAACTCTCCTGAATGCCTATGGATTACCGCGAACGAAATCAACGCAACCTGTTCATACTGAACTTGCCAAAAGACTTGGAGTTTCTTTACATTTCAACTTTTGCTGCTTCCAAGCGTTCTTCTGCTTCCATCCAGTCTGTTTCGGCGGCATCCAGTGCCTTATCGACTTCCGCCTTACGCGCCAGTAATTTTTTTAGCTTATTTTTTTCAGAATCCGTATAAATTTCTGGATCAGCCAGTTCGGCTTCCAAACGACGTTGTTCGTTATGGTATTTTTCTACCGCTTGCTCGGCTTTTTTCAAGGCATCCAATAAGGGTTTTTGTTTTTGCCTGAATTCTGCGTCTTGTTTTCGTTGATCTTTGCGGGAAACTACTGGACTCGTAATATCATTAGCAGAATTATCTTCCACTTTTTTGCGTTCTGCCAGCCAGAGCCGATAATCGTCAAGATCGCCGTCAAATGGCTGCACTTTGCCCTCGCCAACCAATAAAAACTGGTCGGTGACTGTCCGTAACAAGTGCCTGTCATGTGAAACCAGAATAATCGCACCTTGATAATCTTGCAGAGCTACGCTCAAAGCATGGCGCATTTCCAAGTCTAAGTGATTGGTCGGCTCATCTAACAACAACAGGTTGGGGTTTTTATAGACCAGCATCGCCAACACCAAACGGGCTTTCTCACCACCGGAGAATGGTCTGACCGCTTCTGTTACTTTATCACCACGAAAATCAAACCCGCCCAAATAGTTACGCAAGTCTTTTTCCGTGGCTTTTGGGTCTATTCTTTGCAAGTGCCGTAATGGACTTTCATCCAAGCGCAATTGTTCTAGTTGGTGCTGGGCAAAATAGCCGATATTGAGAGCCTCGGCTTCAAGCCGGATTCCTGATATTGGTTGCATATCGCCAGCCAGCACCTTAATCAAGCTGGATTTACCCGCGCCATTTGGCCCTAACAAGCCGATGCGATCACTGGGCGATATGGACAAACTCGCGCCTTGAATCACGTTGGTTTGCCCGTAGCCGATGTCAACTTTATCCAATTGCAGCAATGGATTTTGCATCCGTCCAGGTTTGGGAAAGCTGAAATCAAACGGCGAATCGACATGTGCCATCGCGATGACTTCCATACGTTCCAGTGCTTTGATCCGGCTTTGTGCTTGCCGTGCTTTGGTAGCCTGGGCTTTGAAGCGGTCAACGAAACTTTGAATGTGGGCAATTTCCCGTTGCTGCTTGAGGTAAGCAGATTGCTGCTGCGCCAGTTTTTCTGCCCGCATTTTTTCAAACGCCGAATAATTGCCGGTGTAGATGTCTATCTTGTTTTGCTCGATGTGGACGATATGCGTGGCGATGGTGTCGAGAAAATCCCGGTCATGCGAGATAAGCAATAACGTGCCATCGTATTTGCACAACCAGTCTTGCAACCAGATCACGGCATCCAAATCCAGGTGGTTGGTCGGCTCGTCCAACAACAACACATCGGAACGGCACATCAAGGCCTGCGCCAGATTAAGCCGCATCCGCCAACCACCGGAAAAGGAATTCACGGGATTATTTTCCTGCTCGGATTTGAACCCCAAGCCATTCATCAATCGCGCCGCTTTCGCCTGTGCAGTATAGCCGCCGATGTTTTCAAGTGCAGCATGGAGTTCTGCTTGCTTTAAGCCGTCGTGGCTGGTTTCTGCATCCGCTAATTGTTGTTGCAAACGCCGTAATTCACTATCGCCATCCATGATGTAATCAATGGCGGAAGACGTTACTGCTGGCGTTTCCTGCAAAACATGGGCTATTTCAAGCCCTGGCGGCAAGGAAAAGTCGCCTTCATCCACATGCAGTTCATTCCTTATCAACGCAAACAAACTGGATTTACCCGCGCCATTGGCTCCGGTAAAACCGACTTTTTGGCCTTTGTGGATGGTAAACGAAGCATTAGCAAATAACACCCGCACACCACGGCGCAGGGCGATGTTTTTAAAATTTAGCATGGGGTAAGGGTTTCAGGGTAGAATCAGAGATTGCGGATGAAAATAGCACTACAAAAAACATCATTATTATGGGAACTTTCAAAAACTCTTTACGTTTAGCAATATCGCTAAGGTTAAAAAACCGTCTTTCCGGCAGGGATTGCGGACATGCGGAACGTCAGCTTAACTCTGCCATGACATGATTCGATGTTCTATTTCTTCATTAGTGATTGTTCGACCTAGCCGAGAATCAGCCAAGCCTCTTTCTACCATACGAGAAAAAGCAAGTTCTCGCAGAATTTCATCAAAGCTGCTGTCGTCAGGTTGGGCTTGGATTATTTCAGAAACTCTTTCCTTAACTGTCGGCATAAAATATTCTCCTTCATGTTTTTAACATGCGGCGCATTACGCTACCGCTAATGCGCCCTACTCGCTACTGAATTAGGGCTTAGATTCAACTCATAAGTGCAATTCATTTTAACGTGATTGAAAGAGGTTAGCTGATATAGTTCAAGGCTTTTTCAATCCGACCAAAGATGAGGAAGCTTATGAAAGGTTATAAACAGCTAACCCAGATACAAAGATACCAGATTGA
>CAMAVM010000035.1 GCA_945861705.1 Methylomagnum ishizawai
GTTGGCTGGCTACCGTGACCATAAATTCGGTGCCTTTGTGGACGGCATTGATAAACGGGGTTTGGACTTCTAGGCGTTGCGGCTGGCGGCTTCTGAAAAAGGTGCTGCCTTCCAGCAAATTGATAAACCAGGATGAGACATTTTGCTGCGGGGCAGAAAACGTCATCGTGGTGCTTTGGTCTACGGTGATGACAGCTTGATTGCTTAAGGTTAAGGTCGCACGACTCCATTTGGAGGTACGCAATTTGTCGCCTGGACAAAGCGAGTATTCTTTATGAATATTTTGCCACTGCCGTGTTCCATAAGTCTGCACATCCACCCTGCCCTGTGCTGATGCCACTTTAGCCATCGGTTTCAGGCAAGTGGGTGCAGCTTCAATAGCATTTGGGGCTATCAAAGCACTAATCAAAACATAATGGGCAAAGGTTTTATTGCACATATTATTGTTATTGCAGCCAAGTGGTGACTAAACAATGGCATTACCCTGCGCGTGTCCCTCAAAAACAGTCATCTGCGACATAGAAACGATCCCGTGTTCTAACGCATATCATCTACCCTGATGATGGTAATGCACAACCTCAATCTTCTTTGCATGGAATTTAACCACGTCAGCAGCATGAGTGCAATCAGGTGGTAATTTTACCTACATCTATAATTGCGGCATGTTCTTTGCTAGGCTGCTCAGAAGAATTGGATTCTGATGATACGCATAGCTTGTTTTGTAAGTAACTGATGTAAAAACGGGTTGGTCCATCGTTTGGATAGGTTTTATTGATAAGGTGAAACTCATCTAAAGCCTGTTGCAATTGCTGATCTTTAAATAAATCTAACGCACTGGCAAACGCTGTCGATAAATGCGACCAATGTGTTTGAGTTTGAGCAACTTCGTCAACTTGCCCAATCAATTCATATATTTTCACCGTATTTGCTTTGCCTTTTAACAGAAATATACCCAACTCTCTGCTAAAAAACCCAGGAAGACCCTCTATAACGGGTGCTGACACCAGAATACGGGTGCCTAATAGTTTATTTAATCCTTCAATCCGTGTTGCGGTATTAACGGTATCACCTACTGCACGGTATTCATAATGTTCAACAGAACCGACGTTACCCATACGCATTTCACCATAGTGTAAACCCATTCGAGTGGCTAAATGATATTGGCTACTGTCATTGAACCGCGCTATGGCTGATTTGATTTCCAAAGCGGCATGACAGGCATCGTGCCTTAGCTTTATATCGATTTTTTTATTCGCCCATACCGCCAACATGGCATCACCGATAACGTCTGAAATCAAACCGCGCCGACTTTTAACGCTAGGGAAAATAGCGGCATAATAATCGTTCATCACCTTATGGAGTTGGAGCGGATTTATGGTTTCTGATAACGCAGTGTATTGACCAGCATCAGTTGCCATACAAACACCGTGCATCAATATGCCATACTGATTCATGGCATCAGGGTTGCGGGTGTTGTCGTCGAAAACAGCTTTGGGTATGTATTTCCCAGATACTTTTCCGACCCTCAAAAAATGCCCTATGGATTGCAATAGCAGCACAGAAACAGCTTGGAGCATAGGGATAGCGAGGGGCATCCAGATATTTTCCGAGTTCAACAAAAACCGACCATATTCAACATAGGCTGCCATTAGCAATAAAGTCACTATCATCGAGGACTTATATGAAAACACCCGAAAGATTCCGCTCAACAAAATGCCCCACACTAATATTAAGAACATCTGATTGATGATGGGTAACGGCTTTAGCCAGGTTTGGTCGATCAGATTAGCTATCGCCGTCGCTGCTATTTCGATAGGACTTTACCACTGGCTTTTGAAAAAGCGGTGTAGAACCCTTGATTTCTTTCCGGCTCTATATTGTCCGAATAACCAATCAAAACGATCCTGTTTTTAAACAAGTTAGGCGTAAGAAGATCGGTCGCTAAAGCCTGATAAAACGGAATCGTGGTAATCGCACCAACATCGCCGTAATGGTTCAAATACAGCCGTTCATCGCTATTCAACAAGGCTAACCAGGATTGTAATAGTTGCTTTTTTCGAGTGGTATACTGTCCACCGGCTATCAACTGAGCCAATTGCTCCAAAGTCTCGGCATCTTTTGAGAATGCGGTATGAATATCCTGAAATATTTGTATCGTTCTGAACTTTCGGGTGAGCTGAACAAATGTTTTTGGTAGCAAGGCATGCAGCTCAGGATCGATCTGGCTTAATAGCTGAAGCACTTCTGGATACGCTTGTTCAATAACAAAATACTGAAAGATACTAACCGGAAACGTCGGAATATCGCCAGCACTGTGCTTATAGGTCCAGAACTCCTTTACGGTAGAGGATGTTTTTGGCAGTGGGAAAGGGGCGGTACCCAGTGCTGCGTGGCTTAACACGGGGATAGGTTCAATCACCCGTTCATAACGAATTTCTTGTTGCGATGAAACTGCTGGAACAGAATATTGCTTTAGATAGTTGCTGAGAATGACATTTTTATTTGCAGCCATCACCTTAGCCAGCATTAAGTCAGTTTCAGGTTCTCGAGCTTCACCGAAATGGATATTGAAGGCAATGAGGGCAGGTTTTTGCTGATTTATTGTCTCAACAAGATTAGCATAATAGGTACGAGGCCATTGTTCGGGGTCATCCGGTAAGTGTAAAATTTCGGTAGACGCTTGATCTATCGAAATAATAATGACATCGGCTGGTGACGGCAAAGTGCCTCTGAGCTTAAACAGCCAATCTAAGCCGACTTCCTCTTCAAAAAGAATGCCCGTACTTGATTGGCAAAATAACAAACCTGAGACACCAATCAATAAGACCGAAATGCAGATTTTTATAATTTTTATTACAGCATTCATGCCCGTTCACGCCAAGTGATTCCGATTAACTCAACAGGTGCTTTCCCTAAACCTAGTGTTCAGCTAATAATTATAGTCCTATCATAGAGATAGCGGGTAATCTTAAGTAGGAATATTTTAATAATGCGGCGGGGGTTGGTCGATAATTTCTTCATTCTGCTCATGCCAGAAGCTACTCATCCGTTCATGCAGAAGTTGGCAGGTTTTTTCCAGAAGGTGTATCTGGTACTGCTGTTGAGTGACTATTTTATTCAATTCTTGCAGCAGGTCTTCTTGATAAGCGGCTTTTATTTCCAGTTCGATTAGGCGTTGTTCGTTCATACTTAGGTCAAAGTGCCTATTTCATTCGATCATTAATGATTATCTTGTGTTCCTTATGGTCTGCAAGCGTTGCTTGTTCAATCACCCCAATCAAGTCGCCTGTTTGCGGCATAGGATTGCCTGATTTAGAAATTCGCGCCAAGAATCTAACTTGTTTGAAGTTGGAGAGCTTCATATTAGGTAGCATCGACTGTGCGTCAGTCAGGCTAACGGATAAAGGCAAATCCTTCACCTGTTTACGCACAATCGCCAACGGCATTTTGGGACCGGATAAAGCTTGGGCGTAGACGAAGACCGTATCTTCCGGCTTGGCATCGGCTTGTAATTCGATAGCCATACTGACTTGAATAGCAACAGAAACTCCAGGTGACACGGCAGATCTTGATGATGTTGCTGACCCAGAATTAGCCAGTGCATTTTCAGAATTTACTATTAATTCATGGATTTGTTGCTTATCTGGGGAGTCAGCAGGTAAAACCGCTTCTAATTTTCGCAAATAGCCTACTGCTGTTTTCTTATCCCCTTGCTGTGCATTTGCTATTGCCGCAAACCATAAGCCGTTCAGATTTTTGGGATCGATTGTTAACGCTTTCATTACCAGTGAAAGCGGTTTTCCGGCCCATGTATTGTCGCTAGATAATGCGATAATTTCCGCGTAAGGCAACATAACCTCGACCTTCTCCCCTGCCAATTGATACGCATGAGCAAAGGCTTCAACGGATTCTGGAAACCGTTGTAGCATCTTGTAAGAACGCCCTAACATCAACCAACCTTCAAGATTTTTGGGTTCCTGCTTTAATTTTTCGGCTAATCCTGCCACCATTTTGTTGATGACTTCGGGGCTGGGCATTGCTGAGTCTGTTTGGCTTGCTTGGGTAGGTTCATCAACACGGCCTATGGCTTGATAATCACCCAACGTCCAATAAAACGACGCTGATAAAAAGGGGATGGCGGCAACTAGCACATAAACTAACCAACGGCCTTGGCTATGTGTGTTGATGGTTGGATTTATCAGCTCAAGATCGTCGCTTAATGCCAGCTCCAACTCGGCAACTTGTTCGTCATACTGGGCTTGGCTTAAGCCACCTGACTCTTTATTCGCTTGCAATTCTGCCAGTCGATCCCGCGCAATCTTGATATTGCGCTGATCCAAATCATCTGCTGCTTTATTGTCAGGTTTGCGCCACAAAGGCGGCAAAATAATCAGCAACGCAATCAAGACCATTGCGCTGGCAACAAGCCAAAATACGCTATTCAAGACTGATCTCCATTTTCAGCACTGCTTTCATTATTTTCTGATAAGAGACGGCGCATTTTTTCCTGTTTGTCCTTATCTATTGGCATTATTGCCGCTGTCTTTTTACGGCGGATGAACCAGAAAATCATGATGAACCCTGTTATCAGGAAAGCAATCGGCCCTAACCAAAGCAAAGCAGTTTTAGTTTTTAAAGGCGGATTATACAAAACAAAATCGCCGTAACGGTCGGTCATGAACTGGATAATATCTTCCTTGGATTTGCCTTGTTGTAGCATTTCAAAGACTTGCCTACGTAAATCACTTGCGAGTTCAGCATTGGAGTCGGCAATGGTTTGGTTTTGGCAAACTAAGCAACGTAATTCTGAAATGATGATTTCGTAAGTTTTTTGTTGTTCAGGATTTGCAAGTTGATGATCGTCAATCGCAAAGCCTTGGGCAGAAATAAGCAGGATTAATACAAAAAACCACAGCTTCATCATGGTTCCGCCTGTAATTTGGCTATCAAAGGGATAAACGTGTTTTGCACGTCCTCTTCTGTCACTGGCCCAGTATGCTTGTATCGGACGATACCTTGTTTATCCATCACGAATGTTTCCGGTACGCCATAAACGCCCCAATCAATACCAATCCGTCCATCTGCATCCATAACGCTGTCGTTATAGGGATTGCCCAGTGTTGCCAACCACTTTTTTGCAGCTTCGGGATCATCTTTATAATTCAAGCCTATAATAATCGCCGCTTGCTGTTGTGCCAACTGATTGATTATAGGGTGTTCCGCACGGCAGGAAACACACCAGGAAGCCCAGACATTAAACAACCAGACTTTTCCTTTCAAATCTGCTGGTGATAGCTTCTCATTTGGCGCGTTGAGTTTGGGTGCGGAAAATACTGGTGCAGGTTTGTTTAGCAAAGGCGAAGGAATTTCGCCAGGCTTGCCTTTTAAGCCCAACGCCAAAAACACAGCCAGGACGATGAACAATATCAATGGGATTATGTACTTAAGCATTATATTTAGAATGTGCTTAGAGTTAGCATATTGGATTTTCAACCTGCATAGTGAATACTTTGTAAATAATTTTCAGCACCAAGATAACCTCTTATCGTGGTAAAAAAAGCAGGCCAATACGCTTGGTCATTTTTTCTTAACTGAGCTTTCGTAATATTTAAGATTGCTTGGTCTATGGTTAAACCACGTGAAAGTTCTTCTTGGATTTGCTCATTTAAAGCATCCATAGCTTTTTTCCTAAGATCTTTTAATTTTTCTGAGTTTAAATTGAGTTTATCAGCAGCCAAGTAACCGTTAGCTTTGTCTACATTAACGCCGACTTTCCGGCAATTATCATCAAGAACTGAAAAACTGCCATCTCGTCGATTTGCCTTGAATAATATAGGAAATGGTGGGATTTTAAGAGGATTTAAAATTTCATCATCTAATATGAACTCGCCTTTCAATGTATCGGAATGTCTCTGTGCATTTGTCGATATATATCTTTCTTTGGCATCAGTAACATATTTTTCTGAACCACCGTGGCAACACCCCAACATATTTTGCCAATCTAAGCCCCAGTTGTGGCTAACACCATTGTTATCTGTATCCGATTTAGGATGAAAGTGCTCAACGCGAAAATCATCTTTGCCTATGCCAAACGCTTGTCTAGTCTCAATTTCACAATAGCAACAAAGATTACCTTGATCTTGTCTTAACTGGCTTTGCACATCCTTGTAGCCTTGTTGACATTCATCTTTAAACTGTTCCCAAGTTGCATCAGGGTTATTGCTTTGATATTGTGTTAGTAAATCTGGGGCTTTTCCCTTTAAACAGGTTTTCATGACTTACGTTGATACTCCTTCATGCGAATATCAATATCTGCCTTTACCAGTTCCGGCTCATGTCCACGACCCCAATCGTCAAGTTCTTGGCGAAGTGCTAATGCTTCTGAAGTATCCCATTTATCATCATCGACTAACTTTAGATAACGGTTCAGTTTTTTTACAATTTCCAAATGTTGCGCCCGCAATTCAACACCGAATACCTCCTTTAATATGCGCGATGCTTCAGCACCTTGCGTTCCCTCCTCTTCAACCGACAAAACATGATTACCTTCCAGAATTCTAATCTGATGTCCCGATACGGTTGAAATTACCTGTGGGCTATGGGTAGTGACAATAAACTGAATTTTAGGGAAGGCTTTGATTAAATTTCCCAATATCGTCTGCTGCCAAGCTGGATGCAGGTGCATATCGACTTCATCAATCATTACCACACCGTGACTTTCTTTCGCTGCATCCAAGCCTAAATGGGGATTCAGTTTGATGCAACGATAAGCAACATCACCGACCATTGCCAATACACCACGAATGCCGTCACTCAGTAACTCGACTTTTAATATGCCATGTTCATCATGATTAAGCACGAGTGATTTTTCATGGCTTACACTATATTCTAAGGTGTGCCATCCTGTTTCGTATAAAACACTGTCGATGGCTTGTTGTACTACTTTAATAGTGTTCATCCAAACAGAATCTATCTCAGGTGACCAGCCTGTTTCCGATTGTTTAATTTGGTCTTCTCGATAACATTCAAATACCCAAGTAAACCAATCTGCAAAATGCTTATAGGAAGGCGCGGGATCAAGACAATCCCGATAAGCAAATAACCGCATATAAAAATCGGGATTTTCTATGCCACGGACAGTTTTGCCTTCAGTTAAACGCTTTTGACTCCAAAGCCGCCCAGTACCGTAGTAACCCATAACAGGTAAATCAATCTCGTGACTCTCTGGATCTCTGGCGAAATCTTGAGTAATAGATGCCAAAAGTTTGATTAATCTGGCAGCTCCTCTTTCCTTGGTTTTCGTACCCTTGGCTTCGCTGTCACGAATCCGCGTCCAGTTCCAAGTTTTCTTATATTGGTCGAACCCTTTTACTTTTAAATCAATATCCCAATCACCCTCGAATGCTATTTTGCTTGGCAATTGGCGTAGCATTTGTCGATTTGGTTTTTTAAAAGTTATCCTAACATCATCAATACTGATAGTATTCCTGGCATCGCTAGCAGGATTTCTAGCTAAATCAAAACCTTTTACAAAAGGCCACAATCCAATACGGATGGCATCCAACACGGATGATTTTCCTTGACCGTTTTTTGCCACCAGCACAGTCAATTGCTCATCCAATTCAATTGATAATGACTCAAAACAGCGAAAGTTGGTAATTTTCAGGTTTTTTAGCTTCATTCTCGCTATTTCCAGCTTATGAGTTGCTAAACATTTTTCTTGTCCGATAACGCTTATCGCAGGTGGCACACAATCCACCTACCGCCATGAATATCGCCCCCAACCATATCCAGCGGATAAAGGCTTTGTAATAAATTCTTAAACTCCATGCACCTTCATCACCCAGAGGTTCGCCGATTGCAACGAACAGATCCCTAAATAATCCGGCATCAATTGCCGCTTCCGTCATTGGCATCTTTTGGACTTGATAAACTCGTTTTTGCGGTTCGAGCGTAACATCCGCCATGCCATCATGACTCACGGTTATCAAGCCCTGCTGGGCAATGTAATTAGGACCTTGGGCTTGTTTGATGCCTTGGAATTTGAATTGATAACCGGAAAGTTCAAGTATTTCGCCAGGAGCCATACGACTATCTTTCTCGACGCTATAAACGGAAGTCAGGGTTATGCCAACCACAAATACAGCAATCCCAAGATGGGCAATGGTCATGCCATAAAATCCGGCGGGTATTTTTGCCAGACGTTCCCATGACAAGCCTTTATCACCCAGTCGATCAATGAAAGAAAGCACGGTCATTGCCACTGTCCATAAAGCTAACGTCAATCCCAATGCCGCAGCCCAGGAATAAAAGGGCATAAGCAATGGTAATGTCATTCCACCTACCAGACAACTTAGGATTAACCAGCGCACCCTGGAAGTAAGGTCACCAAGGCTATCGCGTTTCCAACGTAATAACATCCCACAGCCCACGGCAATCGCCAAAGGTGCCATTAACGGGATGAATACGGCATTAAAATACGGTGGACCGACTGAAATCTTGCCCAAACCTAAAGCATCAATAACCAATGGGTACAACGTACCCAGCAAAATACTGGCAGCAGTCACGACGAGTAACACATTATTGATGAGAATCACCGATTCCCTAGAAACCGGCTCAAAAGTCGCACTGGATTTAACGGCAGGTGCGCGAACGGCATATAGCAACAAGGAGCCACCAATAACAATCGCCAAAAATATCAGGATAAACAAACCTCTGGCTGGGTCGCTCGCGAAGGCATGGACGGATGTCAACACGCCGGAACGCACTAGGAATGTCCCCAATAGACTTAATGAAAACGCAAAAATTGCCAGCAAAACCGTCCAGGTTTTAAAGACACCGCGTTTCTCGGTTGCCGCTAGGGAATGGATCAACGCGGTACCAACTAACCAGGGCATGAAGGACGCATTTTCAACCGGATCCCAAAACCACCAGCCGCCCCAGCCTAATTCATAATATGCCCACCAACTGCCTAATGCGATACCTAGCGTTAAAAACGTCCAAGCAATCGTCGTCCACGGCCTAGACCAACGCGCCCAAGCTGCATCAAGCCGGCCTTGCATCAACGCGGCAATCGCAAAAGCAAACGCCACGGAAAAACCGACGTAGCCCATATAGAGCATGGGTGGATGTATCGCAAGGCCGACATCTTGCAATAAGGGATTTAAGTCGCGCCCTTCAACGGGTGCTGGGAACAGTCGTTCAAACGGATTTGATGTCAATAACAGGAATAGGAGAAAACCGATGGAAATCATGCCCATTACGCCCAAGACCCGTGCAACCGTTGCATCTGGAATGGCACGGCTGAATCTTGCCACCAAAGCTGTCCAACAACATAACACCAAAGCCCAGAGCAACAAGGAACCTTCATGTGCGCCCCAAACGCCTGAAACCAAATACAAAACTGGCAAGGCGGTATTTGAATTCATCGCTGCATATTTCACCGAGAAATCGTGCGTCAAAAAACTGTAAGTCAAGCAACCGTAGGCTATCGCTACGAATAGCAATTGGGCAAAGGCCGTAGGTCTGGCTACCGCAATCCAGCCGGATGTGGAGCGGGTAGCACCGACGATAGGTACGATGGCTAGGATCACAGCCATGCACAAGGCAAGAATCAGGGAAAAATGTCCAAGCTCAGGAATCATTGAGCTTGCCCTGCTGGAGAGTTTGCGGGATTCTTCAAAGTTGCCTTAACTTCCGGCGGCATATAGTTCTCATCATGCTTTGCCAGCACTTCTTCGGCAATAAAAACGCCTTGTGCGTTTAACCGACCGTGTGCGACGATGCCCTGCCCTTCCCTGAACAAGTCCGGCAGGATGCCCGTGTATTCAACGGTCACTTCTTTATTGAAATCGGTCAGCTTAAAACGCACCATCATGCCCTTATCCGGCCTTTCTACCGAGCCTTTGATGACCATACCACCCAAGCGGAACAAGGCATCTTTGGGCGCTTTTCCTTCCACCACGTCGGTGGGAGGAAAAAAATACATCAGATTATCGTTGAATGATTTGAGTGCAAATGCAGTCGCTAAACTTGCACCAAGCACCATCAATCCGATAAGGATCAATCGCTGTTTTCTTGCGGGTTTCATAAGTCTTGCCGTTTTTGCTTAAGCGCTTGTTGTCTTAAAAAATTTTTACGTTGAATAATGGGTATAACCACATTGGCAAGCAGCACGACTAGGCAGATACCATAGGATGTCCACACGTAAAACCCGTATCCACCCATCGCCAAGAATTCTTGTAGACTCATAGGCCACCTTCCTCAACTGCCTTCGTTTTAACCCACTGGGAATTACGTTCGCGTTGCAATAGCTCAACTCGCGCTTGCAGTATCAAGGCAATCGCATAGTAAACTTTGAACGCCAAGGCCATAAGCAACAATGGCGTTAGCATACTGACATGTATCGACGGCTTGTCCATTTTCGCTACGGTCGGCCCTTGATGCAGGGTGTTCCACCATTCAACCGAATAATGAATAATCGGTATATTGACAACGCCCACCAAAGCCAGGATAGCGACGGCCTTAGAAGCTGTGCGTTTGTCATCAATTGCGCCATACAAGCCAATTATGCCCAGGTACAAAAAAAGCAGAATCAATTCCGATGTCAACCGCGCATCCCAGACCCACCATGTACCCCACATAGGTTTACCCCATAAAGAACCAGTCACCAGCGCAATGAAGGTAAAACTAGCCCCAACGGATGCGCTGCTAATCATGACAATTTCAGCTAGTTTGATTCGCCAAATCAAGCCAATCGCTCCGGCAATCGCCATCACCACATAGATGAACAGCGACATCCAAGCGGCAGGCACATGAATGTAGATGATGCGGTAGCTATCGCCTTGCTGGTAATCCGGCGGCGCAAGATACAAGCCGCCGTAAAGTCCAGTTACCGTTAGTAACAGAAATAAGACGACTAACCATGGCATTAAACGCTCAGAAAACGCGTAAAAATGTGGAGGAGAAGCCATGCGATGAAAAAACCGCACGACCGAATCTGGCACTAAAAACATAAGGAGTTAACTCAAAGGCGGTGATTCAAAATCAGTTGGCTAACAAGCCGCAACCTTGCGGCTTGTTTTTTGATTCGTTAAGCCTTGCAATACGAAGGTATCCAACTCTTGTCAACCAGATCATCAGGTACAGCGGTAAAATCAAACGCCAAACCATCTTTAATCATTTGGTCAACATTAAATAATTGCCCTATTTCGGGAATATCCCGATAGAACATTGTGAATAACGGCACGACCATCATTTTTGAAAGCTTAGTCGCAATCGGCCCGAGAAAGTTTCTGCGTTGTCCAACATGGGCAACTTCGTCGATGGTGATTTCATTCAACAACTCGCGTAAGCGTTGCTTGACTTCTGGCTCATCAGCCAAAACATCATCAAATAACCTGTCAAGATGCAAATAGAAAGAAACACCCATCAATTCGGTTACAAAAGCAGGGGCATCCAATATCACACCAGGCAATTTGGGAAATTGTTCATAAACCCACTCTTTCCAGGGGCTTAATGGCACCCATTCCACTTTATCCAAGCCGCAGGTACGCAGCATTTCGTTGAATAAACGGGCATGACAAAACTCTTCCGCCAAATGTACACGGCTGATTTTGTCTTCAACAGAGTGGGAATTTGCCATATCTGGCACCACATCCCATGCGCCCTTAATACCCACCCATTCGTGACGGGCAAATTTGTAGATCCCCGTGAGCATAAGCGTCATTCGATCCAAGGTTTTCGGATCGTCTTTCATGTCAACATAGTTGCGATAAAAAGCATCGGGATTTGCCAAAGGCGTACGCAAGTGCACTGGGTTGTCCTCAAAATATTTAAGACGAGCGCGCTTTTTTGCTAAATCTTTATCGGCCTCAAACAATTCGCCGCCGTGCTGCTGGGTAAATTTCCAATAGTCTTCAAAGTTCTCTTTTCTTTGTTGCTCAGTTGCTACGGTAAAAACGGAAAGATATTTGTCCGAACCCATACTGCTACACTCCATTTTGCTTTGATGATGCAACTATTTTACGGGATATTATGAATTTATACTCATTTTTAGTGCGGCAGCCGTCGGCCACGGCGCTAACACCAATGCCATCAACAGCATTGAAATCAAAATATTAATTTGTGCAGTGACAGGTAAACCAGTGCTTGCCATTTCGACGGCATTGCTGGCAAAAATCAACACCGGCACGTACAAAGGCAACACCAGCAACGATAAAATCATCCCTCCACGCCGTAACCCAACCGTCAAGGCAACCCCGACTGCCCCAATCAAACTTAATATCGGTGTCCCAAGGAATAATGTTAACAGTAGAATGCTTAAGGATTGGTTAGGCATCCCTAAAAAGACTGCCAATAAGGGTGCAACAATCAACAATGGCAAGCCTGTCGTCAACCAATGGGCCGTTATTTTGCCTAACACCAGGATCGAAGTTGGATGTGGACTTAACAAAATCTGCTCTAGCGAGCCGTCGTCAAAATCAGAACGGAACAGGCTATCTAAAGACAGCATGGTCGCCAGTAACGCCGATACCCAAATGATCCCAGGGGCAATCGCTTGCAATAATTTCGGCTGCGCCCCGATGCCTAGCGGAAATAAAGTGATCACCAGGATAAAAAACAGCACCGGATTGGCAATCTCTGATCGTCGGCGCATAGCCAATACCAAATCACGGCGAACAATCGCGGTAAACGCATCAATCATTGCCATCAAGATAACCTTATGCTTTGCACATCAATAGATTGCAGATTAATGTCATGGTGCGAGGTCATGACGATCATGCCGCCAGTCGAACAATGTTCAGCCATTAAAGACTCAACCAGCACGATGCCTTGTTTATCTAATGAAGTAAACGGCTCATCCAGTATCCACAAGACATTATGGGTAATCAGCAGCCGCGCCAACGATAAACGCCGCTTTTGCCCTGCTGATAAGGCTTGGATCAAGGTATCGTCATAACCGATCAATTGCACTTTTTCCAAAGCCTGTTGGATAAACAATTTTCCAGGCTGACCAAGCGCCAGAGACAACCTCAAATTTTCCTGCACGGTCAGTTCTTTTTTAATGCCGTCCAAATGCCCGACATAAGCCATATCCGAATAATACTGGCTTTGCGGAATTTCTTCTCCACACCACGAAACTGCCCCAGTATCAGGCTCACGAAAACCGCAGATGATGCGTAACAGAGACGTTTTACCACTGCCATTTTTACCTTCCAACAGCAAAACCTGCCCTGTATGTATAGTAAAATCCAGGTTTGCAAACAACTCCCTGTCGTCGCGGACACAGCTTAAATTTTCACCTTGAAGCTGGTGTGTTGTATGAGATTGCATCTGTTAGTTGGTAATTGAGCGCTGCCGAACAGTTTCGTAAAGAAATGCGCCCGTGGCAACAGATAAATTAAGGCTTTCTACCTGCCCCAGCATCGGCAACTTTATCAACAAATCACAGTTTTCCTTGGTCAGCCGCCTAAGCCCTTTGCCTTCCGCACCGATAACCAACGCCATAGGCACAGTCAAATCGGTTTGATAAACGGTTTGCTCCGCTTCACCAGCAGCACCCATGATCCAAATACCTTCACCCTTAAGCCAACGCAGCGTTCTTGCTAAATTAGTCACTTGATAAACTGGCACAGTTTCTGCCGCGCCACTGGCGACCTTACACACTGTCGGCGTAATGCCAGTAGCATTATCTTTAGTAATAATAACGCCATGTACGCCTGTTGCATCCGCAGTTCGCAAACAAGCGCCAAAATTATGGGGGTCTTGCACGTTATCCAACACCAGCAACAATGCGGTGGTGGTCAAGTTTTCCACCATCGTCTTTAAATCGCTTTCACATTGCTCACCCGGCATTTCGACTTCCATCGCAATGCCTTGATGATTATTGCCGTCAGCCAAACGGTCAAGTTTTTTCCTGTCCGTTTTTTCCGGCTCAATGCCCAGCGCCGTGAGGTCATCAATGATTGTACTCAGCCGCTTATCCAAACGCTGTGAGTCAATCCAAACCCGCATGATTTTACTCGGTGAATAATCTATTGCTGCCTGTACCGAATGTAAGCCAAATAATTTGCTTGATTTCATTGATGTTGGGATTTTGGCTTAATCAATATCATAGGGACGTAGGTTGTGGCTGAGTGCGCGACCCCAAACATTTGGGGTTTCGATGTGTTGGGGTTCAATAATCTAATCCACTCTACAAATCAGATTACATATTATCCAAAATCGCCTTCTTAACCGCATTCAACTCCGGCTCTATAGTCACCATGCGCGCTGAAACACATTGTTTGATGGCGGTATCGGGATCTTTTATTCCATTACCCGTCAACGTACAAACTATTCTGCTACCTTCTGGAATTTTGCCAGATTTAATGTCTTTGACAGCACCTGAAAGTGATATTGCCGAGGCTGGCTCACAGAAAATGCCCTCGTATTGGGTCAGCATTTTTTGTGCTACCAAGATTTCTTCGTCAGTAAATTTATCAAACCAACCACCGGATTCATTGTGCGCCGCCCAGGCAAAATCCCAAGATTGCGGATTGCCGATACGGATGGCGGTGGCGATGGTTTCTGGATGTTCAATGGGATGACCTGCCAGAAACGGCGCTGCACCTGCCGCCTGATAACCGCACATCACGGGACGTTTTTTGGTTACCGCTTTATGTGTTGCGCTATCAGTTGAATATTCTTTGTAACCCATCCAGTAAGCCGAGATATTTCCGGCATTGCCCACGGGCAAACAATGGTAATCGGGTGCATCGCCTAAATCATCAACAATCTCAAAAGCTGCCGTTTTTTGCCCTTGCAGACGATAAGGGTTAATGGAATTCACAATCGTCACTGGCGCGTGATCGACTATTTCTTTGACCAAATTCATGCCTTGGTCGAAATTCCCATTAATCTGGATAATCGTCGCATCGTACATAAGGGTTTGCGCCAGCTTACCCATCGCAATCTTGCCATCGGGAATCAAAACGAAAGATTTGATGCCAGCCCGCGCTGCATAAGCCGCCGCCGAAGCCGAGGTATTTCCGGTAGACGCGCAGATCACCGCTTTACAACCTTCCGAGACAGCTTGGGTAATCGCCATCGTCATGCCGCGGTCTTTGAACGAACCCGTCGGATTCAAGCCCTCAAACTTGACGAAAATTTCGACATCTTTACCGATCATTCTCGGAATATTTTCTAACTTTATCAAAGGGGTATTGCCTTCATTTAAAGTGATAATACGAGTCTCATCGTTGACTGGCAAACGATCACGGTAGCGATTGATTAAACCCGTGTGGTGTTTATGATTTGACATGGTTATCCTAAAGTTTCCAGGCGAATGCGGTTGACTTTTCCGGTCACGGTAGACAGCGACTCAATCTCGGCAATTGCAGCATTCATTTCTTTTTCAAGGGTGATTTGTGTGAGCAAAATAATAGGTATCAGTGCCCTGTCGTCCAGCGCTTTTTTCTGGATAATGGCATCAATACTGATCTGGTGTTTGGCAAGGATACGGGTAACGTCGGCCAACACGCCGGGTTTGTCTTCCGCATTAAGCCGTAAATAATAAGCGGTCTTAAATTGCTCTGGCGGCAAAACCGGAATATCCACCAAGGCATCGGCTTGAAATGCCAGATGCGGAACGCGGTTTTCAGGGTCACTGGTTAATGCCCTCACCACGTCGATAACATCCGCTACGACTGATGAAGCCGTCGGATCAGCACCTGCACCAGCGCCGTAATACAGCGTAGGCCCTACCGCATCACCTTTAACCACGATAGCATTCATCACGCCATCCACGTTAGCAATTAACCTGCGTTCAGGTATCAATGTCGGGTGAACCCTTAATTCAATACCTTCTGGCATTTTTCGGGCAATGCCTAAATGCTTGATGCGATAACCCAATTGCTCGGCATATTCCACATCGGCGCGGGTAATCTGGGTAATGCCTTCTGTGAAGACCTTATCGAACTGCAAGGGAATACCAAACGCAATCGACGCTAGGATAGTGAGCTTATGCCCCGCATCAATACCTTCGACATCAAAAGTAGGGTCGGCTTCGGCATAGCCAAGAGCTTGGGCTTCTGCTAGGACATCATAAAAATCGCGGCCTTTATCACGCATTTCGGTCAGGATGAAATTGCCTGTCCCGTTGATAATGCCAGCGAGCCACTGAATCTGGTTGCCGCTCAAGCCTTCGCGGATGGCTTTAATGATGGGAATGCCGCCAGCAACAGCCGCTTCAAAGGCGACAATCACGCCCTGCTCGCTGGCCTTGGCGAAAATCTCGTTGCCGTGCAAGGCGATCAGCGATTTATTGGCGGTGACGACATGCTTGCCGTTGGCAATTGCCGCCAACACCATGTCTTTCACCGCACCCGCACCGCCAATCAACTCCAAGACGATTTCTATCTCAGGGTCGTTGATGATTTCGTAAGGGTCGGTCGTGAGAGTAATACCTTGGGTATCACAAATACGTTGTTTGCTTAAATCCTTGGCTGACGCACGAGTGACAATGATTTGTCGTCCTGCCCTGCGCGCAATTTCTTCTGCATTGCGTTTCAGCACATTCACCGTGCCGCCGCCGACTGTACCTAAGCCGATGATGCCTATTTTTACTGGTTTCAAGTTTGATCCTTTGTTAAACAATTTCTATCTTTCTATTAAATATGTAGGTTGGGTTAGGCTCGCATTTCGCTGACGATCATGAATACTCGGCGGTTGGGCGAGCCGTAACCCAACATTCGGAGATTTGATGAACGCCCAATGTTGGGTTACGACGCACCTTAGCTTCGGTCATTGTTTTGCCAAGTTGCCATGTGCGTCTAACCCAACCTTATATCTTGATTCTGAGCTCTCAAAAGGTCAGAATCCCCGGTTGATCATCGGGAGGGTAACGGGGAAGTCGTACCCATCCTTAGGCTTAAAGCCTGTCTCGTAGATTGAACTCCCCGCTATCCGTACTCGTCATTGTAGTT
>CAMAVM010000036.1 GCA_945861705.1 Methylomagnum ishizawai
AGTCAAGTAGAGGCTGTCATGCAAAAACTTAATCACAGACCACGAAAAACGCTAAACTACAAAACACCCCATGCGGTATTTTTTGGCGTCGACAAACGACAAGCCGCATGAATACTAGAATTGCACTTCAGAGTTGAATTCGCCAAATAGTACAGCACATTAAATTGTGCTATTTTGACTGAACAATAAAGGATTCAAGCCGCAGTCTCAACAAAAAATACAACACTTCAGAGAACAATCAATGCAACAAAACCATCAGGAATCGTGTACTAATCCATGTAATGTTTGTGGCGGTACAGATGTTTCTACCCTTGCCAACTATAGCCGCAACGGTAAGCCGCTTAGGACTGTAATATGTAAAGATTGTGGACTGGTTTGGTCTGATCCTTTACCTCATGATACGCGCAGTTATTACGAAGACGATTACAGGGTTGAATACAAGGGTACGTTCACCCCCAAACCGAAACATATCCTGCGTGCCGGAAAAGTAGCTTTGGGTCGTCGCAAGCTACTGGGCAATTGGATAGCCCAACCGAAGAAAATCCTCGATGTTGGCACAGGCGGCGGCGAATTCGCTTACTTGCTGCAAACGTTGGGTCATGAGGTTAACGGCATAGAGCCAAACAAAGGCTATGCTGAATATTCAAAACAGGAATATGGCTTGAATGTTCAAGTCGGCTTCATCCAAGACATCAACCAACCGGACGAGTCTTTCGACCTGATTACCATCTGGCATGTGCTTGAACATACTGAAAATCCCTGCGACGTGCTAACCAAGCTACATTCATTACTAAAACCCCAAGGCATTTTGGTCGTGGAAGTACCTACGATAGAGGCAACTTGCCAATCGCCAAAAAGCACATTCCACGAAGCCCATATTTTCAATTTCAATTTGGCTACTTTACGTAAGATCGGCGAAAAGGTCGGCTTTAGCGAAGTGGAGCATAAAATTTCCCAAGATGGCGCAAATATAACGGTTTTCTTCCAGAAGAATGCACTGGCTGCTGAAATAACTAACGATAAGGCATTAAAAATTCCTAATAATGCAGAACGTATCATAAACATAGTCAACAACCACACTGTAGTTAAGCATTATTTGACCGCATGGCCTTATCAACGGTTTTTGTGCAGGATGAGCAGAATGATGAATGAGAAATACGCGATTGCTGATTTTGTTACTGGGAAAAAATTGCTTGATCGGCTTTATGCTTGAGCATAAAACTCTGATGCACTGGGATTTAGAAAAGTGAGTCAAACAATTACAGCTTCCAAACCAATGTTGCAAATTGCTTGGGTGGGGTATGCTTTTTGCGTTATTTGTTGCTGCTGATTGTTTCTATAGCAACTATTCAGCGTTCTAATAATTGCTTTGCCGACGGCCTCAGCAAGATTAACAGGAACGGCATTTCCAATTTGGGCATATTGGGATGTTAAAGGGCCCGCAAATTCCCAATCATCAGGAAAAGTTTGGATGCGGGCATATTCTCTAACGGTAAAGGGTCTGGTTTCTTCGGGATGGCAGCGTTCTGTTTGTTTCTGAGCAGGCGCACAAGTAAGGGTTAAGCAAGGTTCATCCCAAGAAATTCTTCTCGCCATTCCTGTCTTTCCACCACTTAAATGAAACGAACCTTTCATGTAATTTTTTTGTAGGTCAATTGGCAGATCCCGCCAATAGCCTCCTGGTGGGATCAACTCCATGATTTCGCGCTTATTTTTTGGATATGCCTGACCCAGCGACAACGGCACATCGGTAGGATATAACTTACCTCTTTTCAATACATCCCGAACCGTAAATATCTCATTACTCTCAAGGGGCCATTCAAACTTAAGGTTAGCGTCCTTTCTCAAGCCTACTAAGAGTACTCTTTCCCTTTTTTGCGGGACGCGATAAAAGAGTGCTTTTAATAACCGAGGAGACATCACGTCATAGCCAAGTTCATCAAGGACAGAAATCATGCCCTCAATGGTTTTGCCGTTTTCATGCTGGAGCAGGCCGCGCACATTCTCACCAACACAAATGAGTGGCTGGGTTTCTTTAACAGCCCGGGCAAATTCAAAAAACAAGGTTCCCCTCGCATCTTCAAAGCCCAGGCGTTTTCCGGCATAGGAAAATGCTTGGCAAGGGAAGCCGCCCGTTATCACGTCAACCTTGCCTTTATAAGGCGTGAAGTCAATCTCGGCAACATCACCCTCGACTACATTCCATTCAGGCCGATTTTTTCTTAAGGTTTCGCAAGCATTTTTATCAATTTCAGAGAGCAGGATGTTGGATAATCCTGCTTTTTCTAATCCAAGCGCAAGCCCACCAGCCCCAGCAAACAATTCGATGGATGTGTATCGTTTTAAAGGGAATTCATCCTTGACCTGAATTTGTTCTTTAAACATAAACCCAATTTTTTCAAATTGTTCCAAGTCTTTCGATCTATAAACACGGTAATTATTGATTGGGGGTCTTACCGGAGTAAGCTTACCTGACTTATCCCAACGCCTTAGGGTTTCCTTGGTAGTCCCCAGCATATCGGCAACCTCAGACAATGAGTAAAAATCCTTCATTGATAACCCTGTGTAATGTTGTTGTTATGGTTATTTTATATTAGGGGTATTCGTAAAAGTGTGTGGAAAATGGTTGGAAAACCCATTTAATTTACTATGCCTAAATCGTAAAACTGTGTGGAATTTTGAAAAAATTTTAATGCCGAACAAATAAGTTTTCAGGAGTGACTGAGAATAACAGTAAGACACCTTAACACTATTAGCCTCCAAACTTTGCCCGTAAGGGTCAAAAAATTAAAAAACCGAATAGAGCATAAATTTTTATGCCAAATTCAATATATTGCTTGCGTGTTTTCAAAGATTTATGGTTATATTTGGTTGTAAATTATTCAATATAAACTAATCTCAAGCGGAAGAATAGCTACTTCATTCAAGATGATAGGAGCGTTTAGCAGTTCAATAAGACAATCAGTGGTCAACATATTCCAGTAATAGGTTTTATTGATGGGTGAAGCTGAGGCCAAAAATGGGGTTTAACCAGCCGTGTTTAAGTGCTTGGTTGCCAGTTCACCCGTAATGCTTAAAACAGATGATTATTTGCCAAACTGGGCAGAACTCAGCAAATGTCGGCAACGCGCTTGTTTTGCCGCAAACGGATCAAATAAATAAACCAAAAATAACAAATACTTGTTTAAGGGGTAAACAATGAATGTTGCTGATGAAATAGAAAAACTGGCAAAGCTGCGCGACAGGGGTGTTATTTCCGACGAAGAGTTTCAGAAACTTAAGGTGCAAATTTTGGGTACGGAAAAGCCCTCGTCGGTAGACGATAAGGATAAAAATGCCAAAAGTAAGCCGCCTGAAGGCAAAATCGGGAATGAAACAGAAGCATTAAACGACAATGCTAATGCTGAACCCGAAGCGTCAGCAGAAATAATACAAGACAATGTTTTGGACAAGAATAATGAGTTAAAAGAAAACATAAACGGAAAGGGAAATGAGGAAGAATCTACATCTGCTGCCAACACAAATGATACCAGTCAAGAAAAACCTGAAAAGTCCGGCAATAGTACAACTTGGCGTATTATTGTTGGAGTAATATTGATTGTTTTTTTCTAGCCAAAACTTGTTCTAAGAGCTTTAACTCTCAGGAAAGTGAAACACCTAATCAGGCAAGTACAGAAAGTTACAAAGTACCAATACCGAGCTCATCTGAAATATCAGAAAATAAAAAGATAATTTTGACAATTGCT
This sequence comes from Methylomagnum ishizawai, assembly GCA_945861705.1. Taxonomy (GTDB): domain Bacteria; phylum Pseudomonadota; class Gammaproteobacteria; order Methylococcales; family Methylomonadaceae; genus Methyloglobulus. The sequence continues at coordinate 3,747 of CAMAVM010000036.1, forward strand.
GAAAAAGATGAGTTAGATACGATTAAAGAGGGAAAAGATTTAAATGGTTTTATGGGACATGAAATCAGCAAAAGTACAAGCTTATATATAATGAAAAATGATTTTGGAGAATTATCAGGATGTAGAATATCTATTCACGGAGATGCTGGTTTAGAAGGCATACCTTTCGCACATTCAAACTGGGATCTGCATATAATTATTAGCCAAGATTTAGGTAAAAACAAAATATTTACAAAAAACAGAATCAGCGATAATGGAGGTGAAGTCCGGTTAGAATTTAAAGATCGCTATTACTCTTTGGACAAAAAATTAGATAATGATGGGAGTCGCGTCATTTTCTTAACTCCGGCTATCATTGAAGATTTTTTGAACAATGATATTGTTAAAGCAAATAGCGGAATGATAGGAGATGCTGAATTCAGTTTTTCTTATGATTTGCATACTTTTAAAAAAGCTTATAATTTCTCACAAATTTTATGTTTGTCGGCCAATGTTGACGAAATAATTAATAATCCAACTAGCCCAATGGCTTCCCAGCCACAATCGATTGGTTCAGAAAACAATTCATCTATCGAAATTACTAATACAAACGCACAGATCGATAATAACAACGCACCTATATCTTCCGAAGCTTCAAACCCGTCACAGGAGATAAAAACGCCAAAAGAAATTGAAAAAACACCAGCCCCGGCAACAGAAACCGCCAGCACACCAAAAGAAGAAAGCACACCACCATCAGCCAAACCATCTACGGATTTAATCCAATACGATTCCCCCGCAACGCCCTTTGTTATTCAGATGATTGATGCGGCGCGAGACACCGAAAAGCTGTTTGCCGCCAAAAACAGCCTGACGGAACTCGGAAGACCCGCCAAAGGCGACCGCAAAGCGGCGCGGAAGTTGAACGACACCGCGATTGCATTAATGGGCGAGAAAAAATACACCGACGCCATCCCCGTATTGCAAGAAGCCCACAAGACCGATCCGGCGGATATTGAAATTATGAACAACCTCGCCTACGCCCGTATAGAAGAAGGCATTACCGAAAACAACTTCACCAAAGCCAAAGCAGCCCTGGTGGATACCTTGCAGTTAAAGCCGGAACGGGCGCAAGCATGGGCTAATTTGGGCAGGACGTTTGCGCTGGAAGGCAACGAAACCGCCGCCACCAATTGCTATATCAATTTCTTCCGCTTTGCGGAAAATAAAGAGAAGGCGTTAAGTCGTCTTCAAAGCGGTATCAATGAAACCAACCCGGCATTGAGCAAAGCCTTAACGAACGCCTACAGCTACGTTAAGTCCAGCCTGCAACCGGAAACCGCCCCAGAAAGCGGTGAAGCAAGCCAATAAATATTGAAATGTATGGAAAGTTCAAAAGATACCCATTTCTTCTGGAATACCGTTAAGTTAAGGATTAACCGTTCGTCCTGAGCCTGTCGAAGGATGAATGGTTAATCCGCTCATGGTTCGACAGGCTCACCACGTACGGCTTAATTTAATTTCATATCCACCAGAGTTTATGAGTTTAACAGTAGCAATTGGAAAGACAAACAATGATCAACACACAAACAATGCTTAAAACCAATGCAAATATAGCTTCTTTCTTGATCGGGCTGATTATCGCCTTAGCTTTTCCCACAGCCCAAGCCACCCAAACACTGCAAGCCCAGCCCATAGCAAAAACAGGAGCTTGCCCATTAGGCTATGCAACCAGCGGCAGCTACTGCAAACCCGGCAGTAACGCCCGTTTTGCCATTGAAAAGCGTGGCTCTTGTGCGAGCGGTTATTCCACCAGCGGCGGTTATTGCCTTGCCGGAAACTCCGCCAAACCCGCCATTCACAAGCAAGGCAGTTGCCCGTCGGGTTGGACGGCAAGTGGCAATTACTGCCTATCGTCGCGCTAAGCTCTGGATTCAAATATGTTAATTCTAAATTTACAACCCCTGGTCTAAGGAGAAAAAATGAGTATTGCCGATGAACTAGAAAAACTGGCGAATCTTCGGGATAACGGTGCGCTTACTGAAGAAGAGTTTCAAGAACATAAGAAAAGATCAATGTGCAAGATTTTGCCTACAACCAATATGAAGAATGATCTCAATAGCAAGAAAATGAACAATTCATCAGCAAACTCTAACACTTCCAGCACAACAGATAACAAAGATTTCATAATTGGCATACTTTTTATTTTTGTATGTATTTATGGTGTTTGGAAAATTGGTATTTATTCATATGATAAGTTTTTTTCTAGTCCCGTGGAGATCACTACTGAAAAATCAGAACAAAAAACAGAAACTGAATCTAACACTTTGACTGGCTCTAGTGACTCGAACGAAAAAATAGGGTTCGAGCTAATTAAAAGGCCGGAAGGTGCTGGGTTATCAGCATTTTGTGATCGATTTGAGAATATACATATTATTGAGCATATTAATAAAACTGCTGGCGCATTAAATTATCCAGTACATATTATTGGATACAGTTTCGATTGTCTTTCAAGAATTACAGGAAATACTAGAGATACAGTTTATATAGGTTGGATGAAAAATACAGACAATGGTGGTTATGAGTGTATTTATAATGGTCAAAATAAAAGTGCTGTTATTTCAAAAGATTGGCTGGAGTGTGGTGGCCTAAATTAAAAGTTGGATTGTGGGGATATTGCCCCTAACCGTAGATTATTAAATATCAATACAAGGATAAATTTCATGGGAAAGCCTATCAGCCTGTTTTCAGATTTTTCGAAAAGCGAGAATAGAACAACCAATTACTGTCTGCTCGTTTTAAAGATGGTTTATGAGGAAAATCCGCGTTATCTGGCGGGAGCATTAACTAACTTACTGGGTGATGAGGTAATCGGTAACCAAATTGGTGTTGTGTTTTCTCAGCAAGAAAAACAAGGAAATGGTATTCCTGATGGGCTTATAGTTCAAAAGCCAATTACAATTTTCATTGAAACAAAAAACTCGAATCAATTTGATGAAGAGCAACTTAAAAGGCATTTGCAGGGCTTAGATAATAAAAATGGATCAAAGATACTGGTTGCGTTGGGGCTATTTGAAGAAGAGGAGGCTAGACGATTGCCAAATATTCAAACACTTTGTCAAAACAAACAAGGTGAGATCATTTTTTTTGCAGCCAAATCATTTGAAGAGTTCATTGAATGCTTACAATTGCCACATTTGACAAAAAATCTAGCTGATAACATCGAAGAACTGCGGGCATATTTTGATAAACAAAAGCTGCTGCCATCCTGGAAAGGTAGGCTTGATGTTGTAAACTGCAAGGCTTCTTTTGATGAAATTGAGTACAAAGAGAATGAAATTAATACACAAGGAGGAGCTTATATTTGTCCGGCTAGCGGCGGAGCTTACTCTCATAAACGTAGCGAATTCTTTGGTACGTACCGAGATAAAAAAGTAGAAAAAATTGCTCAAATTCGTGCCGTAATTGATGTGAAATCCAAAGAATCGGCGGAAATAATGTGGAAAAATAACAAAGAAAATAAATCTGAACTTATTAGAGAAGCCATTGATATTGTGGGCAAAAGACGACCAAATGATAACCTGCCTTATCGAGTATTTTTGCTTGGCCAGCTTTATGATACCAATTTTATAAAGGATAGTCGTTTCGCTATGCAAGGCAGCAAGCAGTACTTCAATGTGGCTGGACAAGGTAAAACAAAAACCGCAAAAGAAGTAGCTGATGAGTTAAAAGATAAAGTTTGGTCACAAATTCTAGGAATTCGAGTTTGAAATACCCTTTCAACCAATAACCCGTAAGATGGTTTCTCGCCAGCAAACCGTCATTAACATGGTATGGAAAAGAGCCGTTGGTACGATTAGCGTTAGCGAAATCGTACGTATGAGTGTTAAGGATACCATTCCTCCGATTACGCTAACGCTAATCGGAGCTACATGGGCTCAGGTTTCAAGGCCATAAGATGGGCTTACAAGATGTACCGAAAGATGGTAAGCGCATCGTTCGCGTATGATTTGCTTCAGTAACCGATGCGCCCAGTTCCTTGGCACAATCTATATTAACACTGCCGAAACGTGCTGCTAACCCTCACAACAACCTATAAACCCGCCACCGACCTGGGCTATTTGCTCCATAAAAACCCGGACAATGTGCATACCTTCTCGTTGTCATTTGGCAAGGCGCATATGTTTTATCCAGAAACACCAACGCGTAAGATGGTTTCGCTCTAGCAAACCGTCATTGAACATTGAATCTACGATGCATAGTCTGTTACACTGAAAATCACCCGTGCAATCACGCTTTCACTGAGGCTTTAACAATGATTCGAGAAACTTCTGCCATGACAGTGCAGCAGAACTTAAACGAGCTGCTTGACGAAGTTCAATACCAGCATGAGCAAATTATTATTACCCATGCTGGCAAGCCCGTTGCAGCATTGGTTGATATGATGCTGTTTGAGAAATTTCGCCAAAATGAGCAAGCCTTTCAATCCATGAGTAATGAAATTGCCCAAGCCTTTGCCGATAGTAGTGAAGATGACATTAACGCGCTGTTAAGTGAGGCTAAACGCGCATAATGTTGCGTGTTGTTTTAGACAGCAACGTCATTTTATCTGGGCTAATGTCACCTAAAGGCACAACGGGGCAAATTGTTCAGGCCTGGAAAGACAATCGCTTTACGCTGCTGATTTGTGAAGCACAATTGGAAGAAATCAAACGGGTTTTAGCATACCCAAAAATTCAAAAACGTTTGAATTGGTCAGCCGAAAAAATAAACCTCTTCGTTAAACTGCTGGCTTATCGCGCTGAATATGTAGATATTAGCAGCGTTAAAGCCTATGTACCACAAGACGCGGATGATGAAATGCTGTTAGCAACATTGATGGCTGCAAAAGCAGATTATTTAGTCAGTGGCGATAGCGATTTATTGGCCTTACGCGAAAGCTTTGCCATTATCACTCCTGCCCAATTCCTAGCGGCGTGGGATGGGCTTGCGAATCCGTAAAGCGATACTATGTTGGGTAGGATGGTTTGTTGTGCGGGTTATCAAATGTAAAACTGTCAGCATTGCCAGGAAATGCTGTTAAATCTCCCCTCAATCACAGTGACCCGGGTCGAGGAACAAAACGGCAACGATTACCCTATCTATGCCGTACCCAACACTGAGCCGCAATTCTGCCTGGAGTGCTTGGGCACGGCGTTTTATGGTCATGGCACGAAGACGCACCTGTACATGGATACGCCCATCCATGGTCGCCGCGTAGGTGTCTTGCTAGAGCGCAAACGCTATAAGTGCCGGGGCTGTAGTAAAACATTTTCCCAAGATTGCAGCGACATCAATGATAACCACCGTGCCACCAATCGGCTAGTGGAATATGTTGAGAACAATGCCCTGGACAGGACATTCACCAGTGTTGCCGATGAGATCGGGGTCACGGAAGGCACGGTCAGGAAGATTGTCGGCAGTTACATTGAAAAGCTGGAGGAAAAATATCAATTTGAATCGCCAGAAATATTGGGGATAGATGAAGTCCATCTTAACCGCAAAATGCGCCTGGTATTCACCAATATTGGCGAAAACACGATTTTAGACCTGATTAGCAGCCGTAAGAAACAAACGGTTATCAATGCCTTGTACCGTTTCAAGTCGTTGAAGAAAATCAAGTACGTCACGATGGATATGTGGCGGCCTTACCGCGATGCTGTTAGTGCTGTGCTTCCCCTTGCAGTGATCGTTATCGACAAGTTCCATGTCGTAAAAATGGCGAATGAAGCCGTGGAGAAGGGTCGTAAAGACCTGCGCGGCCAAATGACCAAAGATGAGGTCAAGCAGCTTAAAAAAGACCGCTTCTTGATGCTGAGGCGACGGCGTGACCTAGATGCAAGCCAAGAGTTCCTGTTGTCAAGCTGGACGGAAAACTATCCATTGCTTCACGATCTTTATCACGCCAAGGAACGCTTCTATGGCATTTGGGATAGCAATCTGACCAGGAAGCAAGCTGAAACCACCTACCTGGACTGGAAAGATTCAATCCCTACCAGTATCCGTGGCTATTTTGCCGATCTGGAGAAAGCAATAGAAAACTGGCATACGGAAGTATTCAACTACTTCGACCATAAACTCACTAACGACTACACAGAGTCAGCCAACAACCATATCAAATCGATTGCCCGACAAGGCCGTGGTTACAGTTTTGAGGTGTTAAGAGCAAAAGTCCTGTTCACCAATGCCAAACATAAAATCAAGAAAAAATCCTTTAAATCGGGAATCCAGGAAGATGTTTTGGGCTATGGCTAGCCAAAAATGGGTGATGATTTTTTAAACTATGGGGTGATAATTCCACACGGTGATAAAAAATGAGATTTTTAGAAATTCCACACGGTTTTACGAATACCCTAAAAACCTTAGGGATAAACACGATTATTCCTTACACATAGGCAAGGATTTTTGGCATCGGCTTACGGGCGATGAGAGTTTTTACTCAGAATTATCAAAAGCTATCGCTGAAGTTGCAATGAAAGCAAAAGGGGTGGAATTGATTGAGGAAGTGGTAAGTATTCTTGCCCAAAAGGATGAGATTAAGAAATTAGCAGGAAGTAATAATTAATCTCGATATAGCTTGCAGAACCGAAGGTTTCAGTGCCTCATACTTCGATCCGTTACGCCTCCAAGTCTAACATTTGACAAACAAGTTAATAATCACTCCTCAATACCCAGCTCTTTTACCTTGCGGGTCAAGGTATTCCGTCCGTAACCCAGTAACAAAGCGGCTTCGTGCCGCCGTCCACGGGTGAAGTCCAAGGCAGCTTTGATTAGTATGCTTTCCACGATAGGGATGGTTTGTTTGGCTACATCGCTGTGGCTAGCTGCGCCGGATTGGGCGCGTTTGATGAGTTGATGGTCAATCCAGTTTCTCAGTGATGTTTCCCAATCGGTTACAGTGCCTTCTGTAGCCATCGTTGTATTAAGCAATTCAGGTGGCAGGTCATCCAGTTGTATTTCCCGACCGGATGCCATGACGGTAAGCCAGCGACAACTGTTCTCCAACTGCCTGACGTTGCCAGGCCATTCTAAGCCACTCAAAAAACTTTCCGCATCCTGGGTCAGCAGTTTGACTTCGGTGTTAAGTTCTTGCGCCGCTTGGGTTAAGAAGTGGCGCAGCAATAGGGGAATGTCTTGTTTCCGTTCCCGCAGTGCGGGAATATGGATGCGGATAACGTTCAATCTATGAAACAAATCTTCCCGAAAACGGCTTTGCTCAACCAGCACTTCAAGATTCTGATGGGTTGCAGCAATAATACGCACATCCACTTTTATCGCTGAATGACCACCGACCGAATAAAACTCCCCATCGGAAAGTACCCTCAGCAATCGCGTTTGCAGTTCTGCGGGCATATCGCCGATTTCGTCGAGAAAGAGAGTGCCGCCGTTAGCTTGTTCAAATCGACCGGAACGACGCGCTTGTGCGCCGGTGAAAGAGCCTTTCTCGTGACCAAACAACTCCGATTCCATCAGGTCTTTTGGAATGGCTGCCATATTCAAGGCAATAAAAGGTTTTTTGGCTCTGGGGCTGTGCCGGTGTAAGGCTTTGGCAACTAATTCCTTGCCCGTTCCTGATTCACCATTGATAAGCACGGTGATGTGGGATCTTGCCAATCGTCCGATGGCGCGAAACACTTCTTGCATAGCGGGTGCTGCACCAATAATTTCTGGCGTTGCAGCAAGCGCAGCGGGTTCTTTTTGCTCATCCACCTTATTCCGCCGCCCATGTTGGACAGCGCGATGGGCAAGATCAACGACCTCCTTAATATCGAAGGGTTTGGGCAGGTATTCAAAAGCCCCGCCATGAAAGGCTGAAACCGCACTTTCAAGATCTGAGTGTGCGGTCATAACAATGACCGGCAAATCAGGGTGGCTAATCTGAATTTTGTCCAACAACTGTAAACCATCCATGCCCGGCATTCGTATGTCTGTAATCAAGGCATCTGGCGTGTCTGTATCCAAAGCATCCAATAGATCCCTAGCAGCAGAAAAATTCCGAGTACTGATGTCCGCCTTTTGCAGGGCTTTTTCAACCACCCAGCGGATAGACTTGTCGTCATCAACAATCCAGACAGTTTCAGGCTTGCTCATTGCCAATTCTCCTTGTGCTTAAATGGGTAAAATAATCGAAAAAACCGTACTGCCAGGTTCGCTGTGGCATTCGATCAGACCGTTATGTTGATTAATCAATGATTGTGCGATAGATAAGCCCAAACCCGTGCCATCTGCACGTCCGGTAATCATCGGGTAAAAAATACGTTCCATGAGGTCAGGATCAATACCAGAGCCATTGTCGATAATGTCTATTTTTACTGCCAGTTTATGATGCTGCCGACCGATGATCTGGTTTCTCTGAATGCGGGACTTAAGAATGATTTTGCCCTTGCCATCGAGTGCTTGCACCGCATTTTTAGCGATATTCAACACGGCTTGTATCAACAAATTCCGGTCTGCACGAATGTCAGGAATACTGGGATCATAATCGCAAATAATGCTGAGTCCACCCGAAGATTCCGCTTCCACGAGCTGCCTGACCCGTTCCAGCACTTCGTGAACATTAATTACCTTAAAGTCAGGCGGCTTATTCGGACCCAGTAATTTGTCCATCAAGCCTTGCAGACGATCAGATTCTGCAATGATGATCTGGGTATATTCTTTAAGGTCGGGATCTTCCAGTTCCATATTTAGCAACTGCGCTGCGCCGCGCAGCCCACCCAAGGGATTTTTTATCTCATGTGCGAGACCTCTCACCAATAATCTCGCGGTATTTTGTTGGCTAAGTAGCTGTTCTTCCTTAGAAATACGTAAATGATTATCCATCCGTTGCAATTCAACCAGAATCTCGTTAACTCGGTCATCGACTAACAAGGGCGTAGCACACAGATTGACGGTAAAGCTTTGCCCCATACGATCTAGTATTAGCTCATGATCGACCAAAGGTTCAGCCATCGTCAGGCATTGTTGTAAATTGATTAGCAATGCTGGATCAGAGAATTTGAATAACTCCGTTGCGCTAACACCAACCAAATGCCGAGCACTATCCGCAAGTAGAATTTCCCCTGCTGTATTTATGTAAACAAGGGTTAAGTCACTATTGAATAATAGGGTAGCGGTATTGAGGTGATCCAGTATGCGTTTAAACATGATTTTTGGGCCGGCGTTTTGTTCGGAATAATCACTTCTAAAAAATAAGCAATTAACAGACCATATTTTAAAAAAGTTAGTTAGTTTGCCTAATTATGCAAAACACCTTCTGCTAACGGCTTGATATAAGCTTGCAAGCTATGAAATAGAACACTTAGACATTGACCAACTAAGCAAAAAATCAAAAGCTGGAAATTGATTGTCGCACCATTATAGTGCGATTGACTGGTCGGGGCGTGTAAATTACCTGAGGACTTGTCGATTAATTAAATCGACATGTCGGCAAAGTGGGTTTGAGCTGAATATTGAGGGTTTTAACTACGTGATATCCGATCAGATATTATCAGCCATTTGTGCAGATAAGTGCTTTAATTCCTGCTCCATTGAGGTATCCGGCATCTCCATACCAACACGTTTATACCAATAACGTGCGTTGGATAAATCGCCTTCGATTCGGTGCAAATAACCGTGAATTTGGCAAGATAAGGGGTCGGAATAATCCTGTATTAATTGATGTGCAGCATCCCATTCGTCATTTTCGATGAATTGTAATGCTTGCTGATGAATAGCTTTCATGATGTTGTTAGACATAAAAAAACCTCGTAAGCCAATGACTTACGAGGTTTATGAGCTTCTCTACCAGCTACTTTTACAAGCTGTAATACAAATCGTATTCAACGGGATGTGTACTCATGCGTAGACGGGTGACTTCGGCCATTTTCAGGTCGATGTAGCCGTCAATCGCATCATCGGTGAACACGCCGCCACGGGTCAAGAAGTCACGGTCTTTGTCCAGCGCATCCAAGGCTTGGTCGAAGGCGTGGCAGACTTGTGGGATCAGTTTTTCTTCTTCGGGTGGCAAGTCATACAAATCCTTGTCCATCGCTTCACCTGGATGAATTTTGTTTTGAATGCCGTCCAAACCTGCCATCATCATCGCCGCAAACGCTAAGTAAGGGTTGGCAGTTGAATCAGGGAAGCGTACTTCAATACGACGACCTTTTGGGTTGTTAACGAAAGGAATACGGATAGAAGCGGAACGGTTACGTGCTGAGTAAGCCAGCATCACAGGTGCTTCAAAGCCAGGAACCAGACGTTTGTAGCTGTTGGTTGAGGCGTTGGTAAAGGCGTTAAGTGCTTTGGCATGTTTAATGATACCGCCAATGTAGTACAACGCCGTTTCAGACAAGCCACCGTACAAGTCGCCGGAAAACAAGTTAACGCCGCCTTTAGCGAGTGATTGATGTACGTGCATACCGCTACCGTTATCGCCAACCAATGGTTTAGGCATGAAGGTTGCTGTCTTGCCATAAGCATGAGCAATGTTGGCTACTACGTATTTAAGCCCCAGCACTTCATCCGCTTTTTTTACCAAGGTGTTGAATTTTACGCCGATTTCGCATTGTCCAGCAGTTGCCACCTCATGGTGATGCACTTCAGTGACCATGCCCATTTCTTCCAATGTTGAACACATGGCAGAGCGCATGTCTTGTAAGGAATCGACTGGTGGCACAGGGAAATAGCCGCCTTTGATGCCAGGACGATGACCGATGTTACCATCAGGATAGACCTTTTCTGAGTTCCAGCCCGCTTCTTCGGAATCCACTTTGTAGAAAGAGCCGCTCATGTCGGTACCCCAACGCACATCGTCAAATATGAAGAATTCGTTTTCAGGGCCGAAGAATGCGGTATCAGCGATACCGGTTGATTTTAGATAGGCTTCTGCACGTTTTGCGATGGAGCGTGGATCGCGTTCGTAACCTTGCATATTTTTAGGTTCAATAATATCGCAACGCAAAATTAAGGTTTTGTCATCATAGAAAGGATCTAGCACGGCAGTTGATGCTTCAGGCATCAGGATCATGTCGGATTCGTTGATGTGCTTCCAACCTGCGATTGAAGAGCCGTCGAACATTTTGCCTTCTTCAAAAGTGCCTTCATCAATGCTGTGAGCTGGGAACGTGACGTGTTGTTCTTTGCCACGGGTATCGCAAAAGCGAAAATCGACGTATTTTACGTCGTTTTCTTTGATCATTTTCATTACGTTTGCTGCTGACATTTTTTATAGTCTCCTAAGATATTAGTTCTGTGATTTTAGCCAAACTGGGTAACGATACCATTTTTTTTATTGGGTTTGCCACTAAAAAAAGCGGTTGTTGAAAAACGACAGCTACTGTAGGGAAATTGATCCGCCATATAACTAAAATGGTGCATATTTGTTTAAAACGCACAACATTAGAGCAGTATTATTAAGGGCTTGTTGCACAAACCCAATAAATTCGCATTTTTACAACTGGCATAATATTTGCTTAGTTATGTATGCGACAATCACACAAACAATTTCTTAGAAGAGTATTAGAGAGGAGTTACCATGAATAACAAACAGAATCACCGTCCCCACCTCAAACCCTTAATCGCCGCAATCGCTGCGCTCTGTGCCATTGGTACAGTACACGCTAAAAGCCTGACCGAAGCCAGCACCTTGCTGGAAACCGTCGGTGACCCCAACGAAAGCAGCTTCATGAAAAGCAACCAGCTCAAAATCGGCGGCTGGGCAAACGCAGGCGTTACCTACAACGCCACCGACCCCGGCGACAATTTCAACGGCCCTGTTACCTTTGGTGACCGCTCCGCAGAATTCCAGTTAAATCAATTGAACCTGTTCGCCCAACGCACCGTTGCCACCGAAGGCAACGCCTTCGATATTGGTGGACGCGTCGATGTTATGTTTGGTACCGACGCTATATTCACCCAAGCTTATGGCGTACCTGGGCTGGATCGTGGCACATGGGACTTAAAACTCATCAACGAACGCTTCTACAACCTTGCCATCCCTCAGGCCTTCCTGGAAATGTACATCCCTGTCGGCAATGGCCTTAACGTCAAGGTCGGTCATTTTTACACCCCGATTGGTTTCGAGACCGTCCCTGCACCTGACAACTTCTTCTACACCCACGCCTACACCATGCAATTTGGCGAACCGTTCACCCACACGGGTGTCATGGCTAACTACACCATTGATGATAACTGGGCAGTCATGGGCGGCGCAGTCACTGGCAGCGCCACTGGTGGCTGGGATGGTAGCTGGGATCAACAACTCGGCAACTGGGCAGGCTTAATGGGCGCAACCTGGACCAGCACCAGCAAAGCCACCTCGTTCAACATCAGCGGCACCTACGGCGCAAGATCAGAATTAAGTGACGATGATTGGAGTCTATACAGCATGGTGTTCAAACACAACATCACCGACAAAATGCACCTCGTTCTGCAACACGACCATGGCTTTGCTGATGGCCTAGCCACCTCTACAGGGCTTGCTGACACCGAATGGTACGGCCTCAACACCCACCTGTACTACGACATTCAAGACGACTTAGTGGCAGGTATCCGAGGGGAATGGTTCCGTGACCAAAACGGCGTAAGGGTTTGCAACCCAGCCCGTACCGCTGCCAACTGCCAAGCTGGCACTTTCTATGCCGTCACCGCAGGGGTAACCTGGAAGCCGATGAAATGGCTGAATATTCGTCCTAATGTGCGCTATGACTGGGTCGATACCAACGCCGCCACCGGTCAACTGCCCTTTGACGGCGGCAACCAAAAAGACCAGTTCTTGTTCTCTACGGATATGAC
>CAMAVM010000037.1 GCA_945861705.1 Methylomagnum ishizawai
GAGAGTCAAGTAGAGGCTGTCATGCAAAAACTTAATCACAGACCACGAAAAACGCTAAACTACAAAACACCCCATGCGGTATTTTTTGGCGTCGACAAACGACAAGCCGCATGAATACTAGAATTGCACTTCAGAGTTGAATTCGCCTAATAATTCACTCATTTCATCGGTAAATAATGATTCTTCATTGCCAGGATTACGCTGCCACTTTAAAACTTTAAACGGTTCTGACTGAGTGGCATCAGACGATTCTAATTGGTTAGCACTATTCGATTGCATTACGGTAGCAGTGACTAAAGCGCTGGTTTCATCTGCCATTTTCGCTTCAGAAACGATTGTTACCGTCTCATTGCCACCCGCTCCACCACCGCCAGTCAGGCTTGCGGTAAATTCCGGCGTTGGCAGATCGTTTTTCGCACTCTCAAGTCTAGTTGCAAGATAAGTTTCTATCAAGCCAGTATCCAAACTTGGCAAGATATTCAAGACTTTAGCTGAGGCAACTTTAAGGTTAACCTGAGCTTGTCCTGAGTAAACAGTGATGATGGGTTCAAGCCAATTGAACACACGTTCATCCATTCCTAAAAGCATTTGTAGCTCTTCCACCGTTTGAAAAGGCTTGTTGCGCGGTTGATATTTTAATCCCGCATCCTGGTATTCCTTTTTTTCTGCACCATCTATATTCACCAAGTCGTCTTGGTCACGCCAATCAAGAATTGCGCCGATCAGCTTGGCTTGCTGGTCTTCCTCGGCGGGAGCTTGCGCCATTAGACCTTGTAACAAGGGCAGTCCGGCTTTATTAATATCTATTTTACCTGCTTCTGACAGCAGTCGTAGCCGGATTTGGGTGCTGCCAAAATCCACTTGGTAAAGGTTGCCATCGGCTCGCCAGCGCTTGTTCTGTTCGGGATGCAGCAACATCATCTCGGCGACCGCAATTCCCGCTTCTGCCGCAGCTATTGCCCCAGCATTGTCTTTAATGCCGGCGACAATGGTTGATTCTCGGCGCATAGTCAGGGCAAAGCTGCCTGCCATGATGGTTAACAAGCTTAATACCCATAAAACAAGCACTAAGGCGAAGCCATTGGGCGTGGATTTTACCTGAGAATAGGGGTTTTTCCTATCCATAGGCTGTTGTGGAGGTAATAAGCGCATTCTTACTGATCTTCAATGATAGATTCCTCGGCATTTTGGTCTGCATCGTCCAGTGTTTGGTCATCAGAATCAGAAGGTAAGCCCTTGGATTTTAATTCAACAATTATTTCCGGCCAGAAGTTGCCATCATCACGCTCAATCTTGATTTTTACCAAACGGGGTAGCACATTCTGCTCCAGCCAATCTTCCTGCCAGACACCTTCAGTTTGGGATTCGTCTAAAGCATAATAGCTGAGTGAAAAACGGCTGACGTGTCGGAGCAAGATCACTTCTTCCTTGCGCCATTCTTCGCCTTCTGCTGACGGGAAAAAGGGTCTTATTGAGACTTGAATAAGCTGCTCCTTGCCTTCATTGATTAAGTTAAGCGAAAAAAGTTGTAAACCTGATTTTTTGGCACTGGCTGGAAACGATGATACAAACTGTAATTCCTGGTTTTTGCCCTGAAAAGCAAATACTTCGTTGCCGTCGGTAAAATCATCCCACAACGGTTTTGCTGTGCTGATGTGGTGTTGAAAAAATTGATAGACGACCGCTATTTCATTAACTTGGGTGATTTTGTCTTCACCTTTTTGCCAGCTATCCGCGCATATTTTCATGCTGGTGAACAGTAAAACGACCATGATACCGAGCAAGGTCATGGCGATGAGGACTTCAATCAGGGTAAAACCCGCACTGGCTTTACGATGTGCCATTACTTTTCCCTGCCAGTTTTAAGGTGGTTAACTTAACTTGGCGGTCATCGCTCTCGCCATCGCCCCAGTTTACCGTCACATTGATTTTATAAAGTTCTGCGGCTGCATTTTTTGGGTCAATGCCTTCGCCGCTCAGGAGAAAGGGACTGATAGTCAGCGACCAATGATATTTTTCATTTTCATCACCGTTACTTTGATGGTCTTTTAACGGTATTTCCGATCCGGTTTTAGCGATTAGCGATTCTGCGATTTGCACAGCAATCGTATAATCCTCAGCGACCATTGCCGTATTTACACCGCCCGAAAATATTTTTAGCAGGATGCCTAAGGAGACTGCCAATATAGAAAAAGCAATCAGAATTTCCAGCAGCGAAAAGCCTTGTTGCTTGTTTAGCTTACTTGTCTTCAAGTTCGATCTGCCCAGTTAACCAATTAATGTCAATTTGCCAGATGGCTGAATTCATTTCCAGTTTGATCCTGCCACCACTGGATGAGCCATCGGGGAAAAATCGGATACTTGCCAAGCCTTTTCCGGTCAGTTCTTCTTGTGCCGTAACGACGGTAAGGGCGATGGTGTCAGGGATGGTGTACACCTTATCCCGATCACTAACGGTGTAGGTGTTCTCGTTAAGATCAAGTGCTACTGTCGTCTCTGCATGAGAAATGAGTGCTTGTCCTTTGGCAAAACGCAAGGCAGATACCATATCCCTGGCAGCAGACTGGAGCTTTGTTGCATCATTTCCAGAGGAAATATTGAGTCCTATAGCGGCAAACCCTAAAATAACAATAAACAGCACTAACATTATTTCCAGCAAGGTGAAACCTTTGCTGGAACTAACTGCAATAAAGCCGGAACGCTGGATTTTTGTTGAGCTGTGTTTAATATCAGCCTCGGAGTAGTGCAGGTTCTTGGGATAACACACTATTGCGCCTTTTCGTAAGCTGATGGGTTGGATTTGAAGGCATTGCATCATTAGCTTTGGAGATTTCATTCACCACGAAGAATATGAAAAAGCAATAGAAAAGCTTCGTGTCCTTCGTGGTGAATGAAAATTCCGTAAACCTTTTGTGCAGAATAGCTATTATTCCCAGCTATTTAAGTCTTTATCCTCGCCCTCGCCGCCTTCTTTGCCGTCCGCACCCAGTGAAGAGACATCAAACTTGCCATGTTCGCCGGGCGACGTATATTTGTATTCCTGTTGCCAAGGATCAAGCGGCACTTTGGATTTCCGTAAATACGGGCCATTCCAGCGTTGTATGTCGCCTGGGTTTTCAATTAAGGCATTTAGGCCTTGTTCCGAAGTGGGGTAGCCGCCGACATCAAGCTTATACATGTCTAAGGTTTGGGCAAGATCTTCGATTTGCACTTTAGCCGCTTTGACTTTGGATTCGCCCATGTGTTTCATGACTTGTGGGCCTACCAAGCCAGCCAGCATGGCGATAATGCCCAATACGACGAGTAATTCCAGTAAGGTAAAGCCTGTTTGTCTACGGTGTTTGTGTTGTTTCATAATGTTTTCCGTTAAAAAGCCAAATCGTTAACGCTCAATATCGCCAGCAAGATTGATACGATTATGCCAGCAATCATAAGTCCTAAAGTGATGATTAAAGCGGGTTCTAGCAGTGCCAGCATCCGTGCAATGGACACCCGTAGTTGTTTGTCATAAATCGTGGCGACACGCAGCAACATTTCTTCCAGGCGACCGGTTTCTTCGCCCATTTTTATCATTTGCATCGCCATTTTGGGGAAAATTCCCTTCTCGTGCAATGCGTCGTACAGGTGTTTGCCTTGTTTTAATTGCATCTCGGCATCTTGTATGGCATCCGCCAATACCAGATTGTCCACCGTTTCACGCACGATAACCATAGCTGACAGTATGGAAACGCCATTGCCCAATAAAGTTCCCAGCGTTCTGCTGACATTTGCGGTCTCCTTATGCAAGATGATGGTGCCAGCCAAGGGGAGCTTCAAAAAAATGCCATCCCATTTTTTTTTTCGGATAGGGTCTGCCATCTGAAATTTCATGTAGCTGGACGCGAAAATGACCGCGCCAATCAAGATCCACCAGTATTTCTGTAACCATTCCGCCAGCCCGACCACGATTTGCGTCGATACGGGCAAAGCCTTGCCTGCACTTTCAAACATTTCCGTGAATTGCGGCACCACGAAGGTCAGCATCACAAATAAGGAAGCCAGCGACATCACCAATAAGATTGCCGGATAGATTAAGGCCGTGCTGACGGTGTCTTTTAATTCCTGCGAGCGTTCGAGGTATTCTGACAAACGCGCCAGCACCTCACCTAAATTGCCGCCCGCTTCACCCGCACGTAGCATGTTCAGGTAGAACTTGGAGAAAATTCCGGTTTGCCGCTCTAAAGCATCTGCCAGCGATGAACCGCCTTTGACTTTTTCCAGCACTTTGCTGATGAGTTTGCTGAGGCGTTCATTCTCGTCCGTGAGGTCGATCAAAACCGATAAGGATTTGTCCAAAGGCAAGCCCGATTCCAGTAAAGTCGCCAGTTCGCTCGTGAACAGGCCGATGTCTTTTTGCGACAACTTGTTTTGTTTTCCGCCCAGCCCCAGCCCTAAAAAAGATCGGCTGGTGGCTGGTGTTATGCTTATTGGTATATAACCTTCTGATTGTAAAGATTTTATCAAAGATTGTTCGTCGGACGCATCACGGATGTTTTCTTCGGTTTCACCTGTGCTGCTGATGGCTTTGTATTTGAACAATGGCATTTAAGGTTTCCGTTTAGGCTTCCGAAGTCACGCGCATGACTTCTTCTATCGTGGTAGTGCCTTGGATTGCTTTAGTCAGCCCATTCTCAAACATGGTCGTCATGCCTTCCTCAACGGCAAGTTTTTGGATAGCTCCAGCTTCCTCGTGAGCCATGATTAATTTACGGATGGGGTCGGTCATTTGCAGGAATTCGATAATCGCCATACGTCCACGATAACCCATGCCGCCACAAGATGAGCAGCCCACGGGCTTATATAAGGTAATGTCGCCATCAGGAACAAAGCGGCGCAATCGCAATTCCTTAATCAGCTCAGGCGATGCCTGATGGGGTTTTTTACAATCGGGGCAAAGTTTTCGTACCAGACGTTGCGCCAATATGCCGTTTACGGTGGAGGTAAGCAGGTATTCTTCCAGCCCCATATCCAGCAAACGGGTGACACCGCCAGCGGCATCATTGGTATGTAGGGTTGATAGCACCAAATGTCCGGTAAGTGCTGATTGCACGGCGATCCGAGCCGTTTCCAAATCGCGCATTTCACCAATCATGATGACATCGGGATCTTGGCGGACGATGGAACGTAAAGCCGAGGCAAAGGTCAGACCAATCTGTGGTTTGGCTTGGATCTGGTTAACCCCTTCCATTTGGTATTCCACCGGATCTTCGACGGTGATAATTTTCCGTTCTGAGGTATTAAGCTGCTTTAAAGCCGCATACATGGTGGTGGATTTACCGCTACCCGTCGGGCCCGTAATCAGGATAATGCCATGTGGTTGCGACAGCACTTCGATAAACTGTTGCAAATGCCGTCCCTGAAAACCCAGGGCAGCGAAATCAAAGACGGTATTTTCCTTATCGAGCAGACGGATAACCACACTTTCGCCGTACATGGTGGGTATCGTTGAAACCCGCAAATCCAGTTCTTTACCGAGCATTTGCACTTTGATACGACCATCTTGTGGCAAGCGCCGTTCGGCAATGTTTAGCTTTGCCATGATTTTGATACGCGAGATAACGGCGGCAGTGGATTTAACCGAAGGCGCATCAATCTCCTTTAATACGCCATCTACGCGCAAACGAACCTTCAATGATTGTTCAAAAGGCTCAATGTGGATGTCCGAGGCACGTGTTTCTATCGCCCGCTGCATAATCAGGTTAACCATCTTGATAACGGGGGCTTCACTCGCCAGGTCTTTCAGGTGTTCCAGGTCTTCCTCGCCGATGTCGTCCACATTCAGGTCGTCGATGGTTTTATCCATTGCCGAACGGCCTTCACCGTATTGGACTTCCAGCGCAGCATCTATTTCCGATAGCAAACCCACTTTGGCGACGATATTTTTTCCTGTTACTAGCTTTAGTGCATCAACAACGAATTCATCTTCGGGATCCATCATGGCAACCGTAATGGTTTGCTCATCATGGCTCAAACCAATAATGTGATATTGCTTGAGAAAGCGTAAAGACACACTTTCAGGCAGTTGTGCTTCCAGTGGATATTGCCCTGGCGTAACTTTCTCAAACTGACCTGCTTCAACAAATGCATCGGCGACATCTAGTTCTGAACATAAGCCTAGCTTTACCAGTAATTGCGGCAGGCTTTCTGCCACGGAGGTTTTTTGTACCCGTTCGACTTTCTTCAATTCCGAAGCGGATAACTTTTCCCGTTGTTTAAGAATGCCGAGCAAAATCTGATAAGGTTGAGCTTGTTGTGTCATGTAAGTTTTTGTTTTTTAGTGTGTTGTGTGTTAGTTAACAAGCATTTTGCTAGTTCAATAATGTCGTGTTCGTCTATGTCTCTTATCGAGTAATCCTGCTTGTTGAGCTTGTAAGGATTAACGATTGAGTGGGACTTTATTACCTTATTAATATCTGTTTGATAAACCCTGCTTACAGGGGTTGGACCAAAAATGGTAATGGAAGGCTTGTTTAAGCCCCAAGCGATATGGGTTGGTCCCGTATCATTCCCTATCACTAAATCTGCTTTGGCGACCACCGCCTTCAAATCATTCAAATCCAGTTTTGGCAGCACTTTAATATTAGCACATTGCTTGGACATCCATTCCGCTTTGGCCTTTTCTTCTTCATTGCCCCATAGTGTGAGGCAGTTTGCAGATAAATTCTGTGAAATAGTTACAAATTTTTCAATTGGGTAATTTCTACTTTCCCAGGTTGAGCCAATAGCGAAAATAATTGTGTTGCGGTTTTTGGGGAAAAACGTATCAAGTTGGGGATTTGCATTATTTACATATAAAAAAGGTTTTTTGCTTAGAATTTCTTTATGAGTAATGCTAAAACCGAGTGGTTTTGATAATACCAACGCATTCCGGTCGATGGTGTTTGCATGATAAGCACAAGAAACTTTGACATCATAAAACCAGGCTGCGGCTTTTTCCCGGATGGAATCCGCATTGAATCCCGCCACTTTTTTGCCGAGTAATCGGGCAGTAACAGCCGATTTAATCAAACCTTGGGCATCAATCACCAAGTCATAATTATTTTTTGCATAGTGCCTAAGTTTTTTTAGTTCCTGAAAAATCGCCCGTTTATTGCTTTTTAAGGCTTTGAGATTGACTGTAAGTATTTGTGTAATATCATGATTGTGCTGCAAAATTCCCGCAAATCGTTCCTCTACAATCCAGTCAATCTGGATGTCAGGTGCATGTTGCTTGATGAATTGCAACGCAATCATGGCGTGAATAATGTCCCCCAATGCGGAAAGTTTGACGATGGCGATACGCATAGAGAGTGTTAATCGCCAATTAGTTCAAGAATTCGTTCGGGTGTTATGCCAGTCAGGCATTGGGTGTGTTCTGGGTGTCCGACGGGATATAACGGGCAAACGCGTTGCCGACAAGGCGAGCAGGGGAGGTTTAAAGTGACGGTTTGGGCTTTTTTGCACAGTGGCGGTGCAAATTCGGGTGGTGTTGAGCCATAAATGGCGATGACGGTTTTATCCAAAGCAGCCGCCAAGTGCATTAAACCTGAATCATTGGCAACAACGGTGTGGGCTAAAGACATCAAGTCAATGGCTTCAGTTAATGACGTTTGCCCGATAAAATCTCGGCATTGCTGGTTTGTAAGCGTACTTATTGCGTTTGCTAAGACCTTATCTTTTTCCGAACCCAATAGCCAAACTTGCCAGCCTTGCTCCATTTTTGCATTGGCGATTTGGGCAAAATAAGCTGCCGGCCAGCGTTTGGATGGCCCATATTCTGCGCCTGGACATAAGACGAGAATCTTTTCGGTTGATGTTAAACTAAATTTCTCTATGACAGCAGCTTGACCGGATTTATTGGCAGGAAGGCTAGGTGGTTGATAATCAGGCGGCTGTGGGGCAACTGGGGGCAGACCTAAAGCAACAAAACGTTGCACAGTCATCGTAAGTGCAGATTTATTGAGCTTTCTTGCGTCATTGAGCAGTCCCCAACGGCATTCACCCAAGAATCCGGTGCGGTGAGGAACGGCAGCAAAAAATGGAATGAGCGCGGATTTCCAGGAGTTTGGCAGGACGATAGCCTGGTCATAATTTTCTGACCGTAATTGCCGACCAAGTTTGATGCGAGTCATCAAACCAAACTGCCCGTGCTGCAAAGGCATGATGATTGCCTTTGCAACTTCGGGCATTCTGTCCAGCAAAGGTAAAGACCAAGCCGGAGCCAACACGTCAATTAGGCAGTTTGGATAGGTTTTTTTCAGTGATAGGAACAGGCTTTGCGCCATAACCATGTCGCCAACCCAAGATGGCCCTACAACTAGAATCCTCACCGTTTACAAGCAGAGATTACGCGACGTAAGTCAGCCATTCAGCGTGATCGGTTTTGCGCCCGTGTACGTAGTCGAAGTACAAAGCTTGCAGTTTTTCCGTGATAGGTCCGCGACCACCGTTACCTATCTTGCGGTTGTCATATTCACGGATCGGCGTGACTTCCGCCGCAGAACCGGTAAAAAATGCTTCGTCCGCTATGTAGACCTCATCTCTGGTAATACGCTTTACGATAACTTCCAGTCCTTGTTCAGCAGCAATCGTCATGAGAGTGTCGCGGGTAATGCCTTCCAATGCGGATGTCGTTTCCGGTGTGTACAGCTTGCCATTACGTACGATGAACAGGTTTTCTCCGCTGCCTTCCGCGCAGAAACCTTCGTGATCCAGCAACAAAGCTTCATCATAGCCAGTCGATAAGGCTTCCTGCAACGCCAGTATTGAATTGATGTAATTGCCATTAGCTTTGGCTTTGCACATCGTGCTGTTGACATGATTGCGGGTATAAGAAGACGTGCGGATACGGATGCCCTTTTCCATATTCTCTGCACCCAAGTACGCCCCCCACGTCCAGGCGGCAACCATAACATGGACTTTCAGGTTGTCAGCTCTCAGACCCATGCCTTCGGAACCATAAAAGCACATGGTACGGATGTACGCGCTATCCAAATTGTTCTTGGAAATAGCTTCGCGTTGCGCTTGGTTGATTTCATCCTTACTGAACGGCATGGGCATGTTCATGATATGGGCGGATCGGAACAGGCGGTCGGTATGTTCTTGCATTTTGAATATAGCCGTACCTTGTTCAGCATGATAAGCACGTAGACCTTCAAACACACCGCAACCGTAATGCAAGGTATGCGTCAATACATGGACTTTGGCATCCCGCCAGTTAACCCATTGCCCATCAAACCATATCAGGCCATCTCTATCGTCCATTGTGTTCATTGCATTACCAACCTTTGTATATATTTCAAAATTAATTCAATTAAGCTCTAAAGCTAAAGTTTTCAGCTAGAAAATTGGGGTACAAACCAAGGTTTGTACCCCTACTCTACAGAAAGCACCTGAAACCTTACGTTTTATGACCTATCAAAATTCCATGACCTTATGCCAAATGCTTTCGACCTGCTTTCTCAACCCATCCACTTCGATTTCATCAATAACGGTCTTATCGCCTTGTAATACTTGCTTATGTGTAATATCACGATAAGTGCAATAAGCGATTTTCAGGGTTTCCGCATCAATCGGGGAGATAAAGCCTTGTTCAGCTAAACCTTCAAACAGTCTGACATTGTCAGTATAAGTCGTTAATGTCGCCTGTTTTGTCGCATTCGCCAGAACTCCAAATTGTACTATAAACTCAATGTCTGCAATACCGCCTTTGCTTTGTTTTAAATCAAATTTGTTGGCTTCTTTAGTATCCAAGGTGGCACGCATTTTTTTCCGCATGTCGCGGACTTCGGTTTTCAGTAGTTTTTCATCCCGAACTAAGCTCAAAATTCTATGGCGAATAGCCTCATACCTCGTTTTTAAGCGCACATCGCCTGCAATAAAGCGGCCACGTACTAAGGCTTGATGTTCCCATGTCCACGCATTATTTTTTAGGTAGTCTTCATACGTGCCGATATGGGTGACCAATAAGCCCGAATCCCCGTTGGGGCGTAGACGCATATCGACTTCGTAAAGGATGCCGGACAGCATTTTGGTATCGAGAATGTGCCGGATCTTCAGTCCCAATCGCCCATAAAATTGCGAGCAGGACAGCGGTTTTTCACCCGATGTCATGGTATTGCCGTCAGGGCAATCGTACAAAAACACGAGGTCGAGATCAGACCCGTAGCCTAATTCGATACCGCCCAGCTTACCAAAGCCGATGACGGCAAAATTGATGTTGTCGTTGCTTGTGTCGGGCGGAAAGCCATGTTTTTCTGTCAGCATTAGCCAAGTCCGTTCAATGACATTCTCAACAATGCTTTCGGCAATGTAAGTCAAATAATCGCTGACGACCATGATGGGAATAACGTCCATAATATCGGCTGCCGCCACGCGCAACACATTGAGGTGTTTGAATTGACGCAACGCTATCATCACCGATTCCAAATCTTGGATGTCGATGGCAGCGAGCAATGCTTTAAGTTGTTGATTAAGATCGTCCCGTTTCAACGGCTCATACAAAGTGCGCGTATCCAGCAATTCATCGAACAAGACCGGATACAATGCCAGATAATCGCAAATCCAGTTGCTGGCAGATGCGAGTCGGATTAGCTGGTTTAGGGCATCGGGGTTCTCCGATAATAGGGCTAGATAGACATTCCTGCCCGCGACGGCTTCAAACAGCTTGACCAGCCGCATCAGAGTTTCATCAGGATTATCGACCAGTGGCGCCGATTCGATGAGTTGCGGCATCAGACGGTCAACGATGTTTGCGCCTTTCGTCGTCATGCGCCTTAAAGCGGTCGAGTTTTTGAAATCCTTGATCGCTTTCAAGGTTTCTTCGGTATGCTGAAAACCGTAGCTTTTTAAAAGTACCATCAGTTCGTCATCGTCAGCAACGCAAGACCAAATTTTCTGGCTCAGCTTATCCTTCTCATTTTGTTTTGATACGGCGAAAACTTGGTCAAAAACCCCATGGACTGCCTTTCTGACTCGATCCAACTCGGTTTTAAAGCTGTGCCAATCTTGAAAATCCAAGGAATAGGCGAGTATCAGCCGAGATGTTTCTGATGTCGGTAAATCGTGGGTTTGTCTGTCCTGATATTGCTGGATATGGTTTTCCACACGGCGCAAAAAGCGGTAAGACTGGCTGAGTTGTTCTGCATCCGTGTGCGTAAGTAAGTTTTTGTTATCCAATATCGCCAAAACATCCAGAATGCCACGCGTTTGCAAAGCTTTTTCATGACCGCCACGAATGAGCTGGAAAGCCTGCCCGATGAACTCAATCTCGCGGATGCCGCCCGGTCCCAGCTTGATATTCTCCATGCGATCCTTGCGCTTGAGTTCTTGGGTGATTTGCAGTTTTAACGAACGCAATTCTTCAAATGCGCCGTAATCGAGATAACGCCGATAGACAAACGGTTTCAGCATCGCCATAAGCTGAGCGCCTATCCTGAAATCACCCGCAACTTGCCGCGCCTTAATCATGGCATAGCGCTCCCACTCCCTGGCTTGGGTCAGGTAATAATTTTCCATTCCGTCGAAAGTCATGATGACCGCGCCGCTGTCACCAAAAGGGCGTAGGCGAATATCCGTCCGAAACACGAAACCGTCCACCGTAATGTCATCCAGCACCTTGACCAGCTTTTGGCACAGGCGGGTAAAAAACTCACCGTAGCTGGTGGACTTTCGGTCAGGCAATTCGCCATCCTCAGGATAAGCAAAAATCATGTCGATGTCCGAGGAATAATTTAATTCATAAGCCCCCAGTTTGCCCATACCCAGCACCACGATTTGCTGTGGACTACCATCGAGAAGTAACGGCGTGCCGCGCAGCTCACAGGCTTGCTGATAAAGAAAAGCCAACGCAGTTTGAACGCAGGCATCGGCAAGCTGCGATAAATCCATCAGCGTTTCTGCTAAATCCGCCCAGCCCGCCAAGTCCCGCCAAGCAATCCTGACCATTTCACGGCAGCGGAACTGGCGCAGTTTAGTCATTAATTCGGCTTCATCTGCGATTTCCAGGTTTGCCAGCTTGTTTTGATACGTTTGTTCGGTATACAGGCTGTCCAAGTCACCGGAATTGACCAGATCAACCAACAACTCAGGTTTGCGTGTACAGCTTTCGGCAACGAATTCGCTTGAACACCAGACTTTGGGTATGGACTGGATTAGTTTGTCGGTTGGGTGTAGAGCGAGATTATTTTGTTTGAGCAGAGTTATCCAATGTTCCAGGTTGGATTTGACTGGGGTTTGGAGTTCTGGGGGGAGGGTTTGGAGTTGTTTTTCTATACTATTGATAGTTAACATATTGACGGTGCTTATAATTAATAAACATGGCTATATACAAGTTGCAGGTTGTGCAGGATTTATTTCAGCCAACACTTTGAAATTTCTACAGGTTAGTTTGACTAACCTGTGCTTTGTATATAGCCATGTTAATAAATTGATCGTGTGCAATTGATTATAAGCTTATCGCTTCCGCGATGTTAATTGAATCGGGTTCTCGCACCTGAAGGCGAGATACCTTCTTTTGCTTCGCCAAGTCACATGGATGTGGTGAATGTGGTTGTGCAGGAACACAATCCACAAAAGAAAATATCCAAAGAAAAGGCATCCCGAATCCCGCTTGCTTCTTGCGTTCCTCAATTTTGATGGGGGTTGCCGGAAGGGACATCCTGTTCTCGGCAACGTGCGGATTCCTGCCGCACTTCCGCCATCCTTGGCGGTCGTCCATGCCGGATGACGCGTTATTTCTTATCCTTTTTCGCTGCCTTATCCCCACCATAAAGACTATACGCCCCAAACACCATTTGATGGGGGCGACCTAGTTTTTCTTTGGTGAAGTCGATAGCGATTTTCTCGTTTAACTTTTTGCCGTTCCAGTCGTAGGCTTTGAAGAACTGCTCGTTATCCTTGCCTTTCTTGTCCCAATTAGCCAGAAGTGAGGACGTATAGTAAATACGTTTGCCATCCCAGCTTGAAGATACCATGTTCACTTGTGCGCCGATTTTATGTTCGTACACTTGTTTAGGCTTGAACGGGTCGGTGATGTCAAACAAACGGGTCATGCCGTCCATGAAAGTGTTGACCCACAACAACTTGTCGTCGCTTGCGATAGAGATGTCCACAGGCAGTGGGATTTTAGCGGGTTCGCCGATGTCGGCTACGTCTTTGGCTTGCCATTCGCCAGCTTTGTCTTTGTGGATCAGCCAGATTTTTGAAGTCAATGCGGTGCTGGTAAAGCAATAATCGTGTTTTTCATCCCATGCACAACGGATTTCCAACGGTGCGCCGGGTACATCAAAGAGCTTTTTCGGTTGTTTGGTATGTAAATCCCATTGCACCACGGTATTACCAAAACGCTTCATGGCTTCAGGGTCGGCGAGCATTTTGCCGAAATCCATCATGTAGTTCGACCAGCCAGTGAATGATGACGTGAACATGACATTATGGCGGGGCATAACACGTAAATCGTAGCCGTAGCCATCGGCATATTTGCCAGTTTTAACTGCACCGCCCAAATCGCTGTCAGTTGGCATCCAATGAGTGTCTATATATTTGCCGTCATTGGTGTATTCGACTAATCCGGTGCGCCCACCGTTATCCTTGTTATTGGACAGGCCTGTCATAATCATTCGCCCAGGTAAGGCATAGGTGGTATGTGGGCCAACCACGCCGCCGCTTTTGGCGACAAAATCGGTAATGGTGTTGGTTAATGTTGGTTTTGCCGGATCGGTATGGATATCGAACACAAAAAGTTTGTTGGTATCCAGCCCACCCGCCCATAAATAATGGCGGTCGTCAGTCACTCCAGAGTGGTGGGCTTCATTCCGCCCACCAACCGAAAGGGCGTTGATGACTTTGCCATAAGTTTTGGACTTCGGTCTGGCATCAACCGTCACCAGTTTGTCTTGTTCGTCGCCCAAGCCGTCAACACCTAATGTCCAGATGTAGACAAAATCTTCTTGCCCGGTGATTTTTGGTGCATAAGGCGATAGGCAGGTTTCATCAGCAACAACCGGAATCGTGCTAATTCCAGCTAAGGCAATAGTGGATAAGGTCACGAAACATAATGTTTTTAGCTTGTTTGTTTGGGTATTCATAACTTCCTCTCGTGTTTGTAATTATTGGTTTAGGCTGTCTTAATTGGTGCTTTGATAATCCTCCTTTGGGAGTGGGTTAAACTTTCAATTCGATTGAAAGGCGGAGTGACAAACCTAGGTTTGTCACTCCAAAACACACGCGACTCGCGGGTATAAAGCCAACAAGCTCATCAAAAAATACAGGTTTACCCCACGTTCCCCTCCTTCGACAAGCACAGGACGAACGGGAATTTTTCGATCAATCCACGATTGTCAATGCGCCATTTTCCACTTTAAAAACTTCCGGTAGCGATTTAACGCAAACCCCTGCATGGCAGCAGGTATTGGGATTCCAGGTAACTTGCATGGCGCACCTCCGTGGGTGGTGATTAACTTTCCGCAGTAGTAGGATCAATAATGGTTTTGATCTGCGAAATCTTATTTGCCGGAAAACCGCCTTGTTCGGCATGGGATTTTACCGTGGCTACATCCGGCGCGATGTAAACGCAGTAGACCTTATCATCCGTCACATAGCTTTCCAGCCATTGGATTTTCGAACCCATGCTACTCAGGACACTGCAAGATTTTTGTGATATGCCTTGCAGTTGCTCGGCTGTTAACGCGCCAGCGCCAGGAATTTCACGTTCAATTAGGTATTTGGGCATAGCATCCTCCTAAGTTAAGAAACGACCAGTCGTCTTGAGTGTAACATTAACATCAAACGCTGAAATAATCATCCAGCAAATCGTGACAACATTGCTTTATTGGATCGGCAGATTGTTCTATTTTCATCCGTAACAATGCGCCTTGCCAGGTGTTGACCAATAAGTCAGCCATATCATCGGCAGATTTATCAATGCGAACTGTGCCTTCCATTTGCGCTTTTCTCAGCCCAGTTGCCAGTAATTCACGGTATTGATGAACGGCTAATCGCAAGGATTGTTGGCATAAATCGCTGGTATCACCGATTTCGCCCATCAAATTGCCCAGCAAACAGCCGCCTTTAAAGTTCGCTTGCTCCAATTCAACGATTAATTCATCGAAATAAGTTTTTAGTGCAGTCAATCCATCAAGTTTAGAGTTCTCAAGGTGGCTACCGAGCTGTTCAATAAAAGGCGCGATGTAATATTGAATAACCTCAGCAGCATAACTTTCCTTGCTAGGGAAATAGTTGTAAAAAGAGCCTTTTGGGATTTGCACCGCATCCAAAATTTCCTTGAGTCCTGTGCCATGATAACCCTGCTGCATCAGCAATTGCACACCTTGGGACAATAGATTTTCTTTATTTGTTTGCATTTTTAGAGTTACCATCATCTTATAATACGACCGGTTGTCTCAAATTGTCAAGGAAAATTATTTTTGCCTTTTAATTTTTATATCTATATGAAGAGACCTTTGCACAAACAGCAGAAACTCCGGCTGACTGGTCAAAAGCCGATTTTTTTGAATTGGCATTCACCTTAATGGGCGGTATTCGGCTGAAATACGCATTTATCTCGCCATTTTTCATAAACCCTTGGCTATTTTTCGCG
>CAMAVM010000038.1 GCA_945861705.1 Methylomagnum ishizawai
AAGCACTTAACACCCAAACCCAAGGCCTCAACACCTTGGGTTTTTTTATGCCAGACAACTAGCGGGTAACGACTGATCAGAGAGGTTGAATGAAGAAAGCCTTAGATAGAATCATTTAGTCCTTTGGGTTTTCCGAAACGTTAAATTAAGGCTGACAACCGAAACTACATCGGAATAAAAGCAAACGCAAAAAATCAACAACTATTCAATTGAAAGTTGTTTATAATCCGCTAGATATTATTGAAAATAAAAATCAATACATATTTCATGTAGCCAATTCCACACTAAATGTCATCCTTATCCCTAAAAATTGCCTTGGCGCAAATCAATTTCTTGGTCGGCAACGTATCCGCCAATGTTGATAACATTATCAAGGCAGCAATCACTGCTCGTGATGATTTAGCTGCCGATATGATTGTATTTCCTGAGCTTATTGTTACTGGCTATCCAGCAGAAGACTTGCTGTTTCGTGCTGATTTTATCGAAGAAGCCAATAATGCTATTCAATACATCGCCGAAAGCGTCAATGATATTGCCTTGGTACTGGGTTTTCCTGAGCTTTCTGATGACAAACTCTATAACAGTGCCGTTGTGCTGCATCAAGGTGTTACGCTGGCGTGTTATCGTAAACGAGCTTTGCCTAATTATGGCGTGTTTGATGAGCGACGCTACTTTACGGCGGGTAATCAAGTTTGTGTTTTCGAGTTTAATGGCGGTTTTATTGGTCTGACTATATGCGAAGATGTTTGGCAAAAAGGTATTATTGATGCCAACAAGCAAGCTGGAGCGGAGTTATTGTTAACCTTGAATGCGTCGCCATTCAATTCAGGGAAAATTAATCAGCGCGAAGCCGTAATCTGTTCACAGGTTAAAGCTGCACAAATCCCAATAGTTTATGTCAATCAAGTTGGTGGGCAAGATGAGTTGATCTTTGATGGTGCATCGTTCGTGGCAAATAGCCAAGGTGAAATCATCTATCGCGCTGAAGAATTCAAAGAACACATAGGCAGGGTCGAATTCATAAACAACAAGCCAATAATCGGCGAGTGTGTGCCTTTGTACGATAACATTGCCAGTGTCTATCAGGCTTTAGTACTAGGTATTAAAGATTACGTGCGGAAAAATGGTTTTGGTGGCGCAATCTTGGGCTTATCTGGCGGTATTGACTCCGCATTGGTTCTAGCACTCGCAGTTGATGCGTTGGGAAGCGATAAAGTCGAAGCCGTACTGATGCCATCCCGCTACACCCAAGATATGAGCAACGAAGATGCCATTTTAGAGGCCGAAAAACTCGATGTTAAATACCACATCATCCCTATCGAACCTGCTGTCAATGCCTTTACGGGCATGTTAGCCGAGGTTTTTGCAGGTACGAAGAAAGATACCACCGAAGAAAACATTCAAGCACGTTGCCGAGGAGTGATCTTGATGGCGATGTCCAACAAGCAAGGCAAGTTGCTGTTGACCACCGGCAACAAAAGCGAAATGAGCGTCGGTTATGCCACGTTGTACGGCGATATGGCTGGCGGTTTCGCGCCCATCAAGGATGTCCCCAAGATGTTGGTTTACCAATTGGCACATTATCGAAATACTTTATCCCAAGTCATACCTGAGCGTGTCATTACCCGTCCGCCATCGGCAGAACTTGCACCAGACCAAGTCGATGAAGATTCCTTACCGCCTTATGAAATCCTCGATGCTATTCTCGAACGCTATGTAGAAAAAGACCAATCCGCGGATGACATCATCGCGGCAGGTTTCAGCCGCGAACACGTTGCTAGGGCGATTAACCTCGTCGATAAAAATGAATACAAACGCAGACAATCTCCGCCCGGTATTCGGATTACCTCCAGGGCTTTCGGCAGGGATCGACGCTATCCGATTACTTCAGGGTATAAAGGTATAAAAGACTAACTAATTTTGCCGAAGTGCGCGTCGTCTTTCAGTTGGCTAAGAAAACGCTAGTAATTGCCTCCAGTTATGCTTTGACAGCCAATGGAATTACTGTGATACAAGCTCAAGACAAAAATATTATCTGTCCTGAGCCTTTCGATAATCGTAGGAGAATCCTGTCGAATGATTAAGCGTATTCCTAAAAACTGATATTGCCTTGCACCCAGATTTTTTGGGTGTCGGTATTAAATTTATCCGCATTGTAGTAAGCATATTTCGCCAACACTGAATAATGTTTACCGAATTTCCAAAGTGCTTGAAAATCCCATTCATCGCCATAATGAATGCCGCCAGTATCATCCGTAAAATCATGATACACCCCAGTTAAGATGAGATTACCTCGATCAAGCATGACGTGCGCTGTGCCGAATACGTCACGAATACCATTATCAGGCGTATTCAAAAATAAGTCAGCCCAGCCCTGGAAGGCATGATTTGTCCCCAATGGTGTATCGAAAGTCTTACCTTTGCCTTTGCCATCGAGTTGCTCCATCGCGCCTTGAAAGGTTACGTTGTAAGCGGTAAATCCACCCATTAAATTGATCCGGTCTGCTTCATAATCGATTTTTCCATGACCATAATCCTGTTGGTGCGCCCATTCAGCAGTGTAAACCAAGCCATAATTTTCACTTAATTTGTAGGAGTCGCCAGGTTTTAGAAAATTGGTAAAGCGCAAGCCATAAGTTTCGCTGGACTTTTCAGCAGTATCTTTTTCGGTATAATCCAGCCAATAGCCATAGCCGATGACATTGCCGTAATCGCCGACCTTATAATTGACGTTTACGATAGGGGCATTGATATTTTCAGTGGTTGAGGTGATAGTCTGTACGTTACCGATATACCCAGCGTTAATAACAAGACCGAATAACTGTTGGTTGGTATGGGTAATTAACACTGAGTCAAAGGTATGCTCCATTTGCCGCCAACCCACGTTACCGATAAAGCGGTCATCGTCCAATTTTATACGTTGCCGACCGCCTTTGATGATGGTATCAGGTACGCCGTTATAACTCACCCACAATTGGTTAAGTTCAGCTTTTTCAGGATCAGCAATCGTAGAAAAGCCTTTGTTATCATTACGGGTGCTATTAAAATCTTCCTGCATAGCAAGATTGCCTTCAAACTCCGCGTAGCCTTGAATACCGTAAAAGACCGGAGATAGTAAACCTGCACGTAAGCGGGCTGTATTGCCGTTTGCGGTATGTGGTTGTTTTGCAAGCGGACTACCAGGATTCAGAGGATCAGGGGCAAGATCTTGATTGACGTTCTCATAGCGGTAATTCAAGTCTATTTTTACCGCGCCATTGTTGCCGTAATGGTAAAAATTAAGTGCATCTTCTACAGACTGGGTGACACCGACTGCCGAAGCTGGCTGGTTTGCAAACGTGAGCGATAATAATGAAGTCGCAAGGACTAATTTTCGATATTTAGGCATAATGCCAGTCTCCCTTGTTAAGAAAATTATTAAGTTATTGATAATGTGTAATTTAATGCGTGTGTTCACAATCAGACAAAAACCGCAAAATGCTCTCTCGGTATTTGTAATAATCAGGATGACTTAGCAATGCCTTACGTGAGCGAGGTCTTGGTAGATCGATGTTTTCAATCTTACCAATCTTAGCGTGTGGACCGTTGGTCATCATGATGACACGATCCGCGAGCAAGATGGCCTCATCGACATCGTGGGTCACAATAAGTGCGGTCACATGGGTGCGTTCCCACACTTCCATCAGTACTTCCTGCAATTCCCAGCGGGTGAGTGAATCCAACATGCCGAATGGCTCATCCAGCAACAGCAGTTTGGGCGATAAAGCGAACGCACGGGCGATACCGACTCGCTGCCGCATCCCGTTTGACATGGCACTGGCTTTCTTGTCTAAAGCGTCGCCCAGGCCAACGCGGGTAAGGTAGTACTCGACGATGTCTTCCCGTTCCGCTTTGGTGGCATGGGGGTAGACTTTATCCACACCTAACATGACGTTTTCAAATGCTGTCAGCCAAGGGAATAAGCTCGGTGCTTGGAATACCACGCCACGGTCAGGCCCTGCACCATCAACTTCACGGTTGTCCAGGAAAATAGCGCCGTTTGAAATGGAATTTAAGCCAGCTGCCATTGACAACACAGTTGATTTGCCACAACCAGAATGACCGATAATCGAGATGAATTCGCCTTTTTTTACCCGCAGATCAAAGCCATCGACCACTTTTACGGTGCTGTTACCATCGGGTGTGGGGTAGGTTTTGCCGATTTGGGAGAATTCCAGGTAGCGGTAATTAGGTCGCCCAGCATCTTCCTTTATCGGCTTCAAGGCAGAGCGATCCAGTGTCCAGTCGTTGCTTGTGTTAGGTCGGACATTGGGCAGGACCATCTTGTCTTGCTCTTCGGCACGGGCTTTTTCCATGCCGATAGCCATCAAGTATTGGGTGATGTCGGCACGGGTTTTTTTGAATGCTTCGTTATGGTTTAGCTCCGTCCTGTTCCGTGGGCGTTCGATATTGACGATGAAATCTGGCCCTAAAGTGGCATTTGGACCGGGATTAAGCGGAATCACGCGATCTGCCATATAGATAGCCTCATCTACATCGTTGGTAATCAGGATGACGGTCTTCTTTTCTTGCTCCCAAATTTGCAGGATTTCGTCTTGCAACATGCCACGGGTAAGGGCATCCAAGGCACTGAGCGGTTCGTCTAGCAGTAAAATATCAGGATTAGCGGCAAGTGCGCGTGCCACGTTGACCCGTTGCCGCATACCGCCAGACAGTTCGGCAGGTTTCTTGTCCATTGCCGCACCAAGGTTGACCATCTTCACGTATTTTTCGGTATGTGCCTTGCGCTTTGCGGCAGTCCAATCTTTAAAGATTTCATCGACCGCCAACGCCACATTTTCAAAAACGGTAAGCCACGGCATCAAGGAATAATTCTGGAACACCACGCCCCGATCTGGCCCTGGCGCATTGATGGTCTTGTTTTGCTTGAGTACGTCCCCGCTATCGGCTTGGATCAATCCGGCGATAGTGGAGATCAACGTGGTTTTACCGCTGCCAGAAAAGCCGACAATGGCAATAAACTCGCCTTCTTTAATCCGCAGGTTGATGTTGTTCAACACGGGGCTTATGGAATTGCCGCTGCCATAGGATTTACAGACGTTTTTCAATTCCAACAAAGGCTGTTCGGTTAATTCTTCAGTTTGGCTCATCGTCTGTGCTTTGGGGTTGCTACCAGTAAACGGAACAACAACGGAAGGCTTGCGTCCAGGTGATTCTAAGGTGTTAATGGCTAAACTCATCTTCTACTCCTTAGCTTACAGTTCTCTGCCAAAAGAAAAGATTTTTTGCAGCGTCTGCATGATGCGGTCGAGAATAAAACCGATAATCCCGATGGTAAGCACAGCCACCATGATGCGCCCCAGCGAATTGGAGCTGCCATTTTGGAACTCATCCCATACAAATTTACCCAAACCAGGGTTTTGCGCCAGCATTTCCGCTGCAATCAACACCATCCAGCCCACGCCCAACGATAGACGCATCCCTGTAAAAATATAAGGCATGGCAGAGGGTATGATGATTTTCCGTATCTGCGTACCCCAGTTAAGGCGCAACACTTTGCCAACATTGACCAAGTCTTTATCTATTGAAGACACACCCACGGCGGTGTTGATTAAGGTCGGCCACAATGAGCATAAGGTCACGGTAATTGCCGAGGTGATAAAAGATTTTTCAAACCAGCTATCATCGGTGACGACATATGCCGCACTGACCACCAATGTCACAATCGGAAGCCATGCGAGAGGGGAAACGGGTTTGAATATCTGGATTAACGGATTCAGGGCGGTGTTAAAGACTGGACTCATGCCGCATAGCAGACCCAGCGGCACGGCTATCAAGGTAGCTAAAATAAAGCCGGTAAATACAGTGTACAAACTGGTGCAGATTTTATCCAGGTAAGTCGCATTCCCGTTATAAGGGCGGACTTTGATTTCAGCATTTGGGTTTTCCGCTTTTGCCTTTTCTATGCGCTCCTCCTGCCGCATATCAAATTCGGCTTGTTTCTTTTTTTCAGCGTGATGCTCGTCAATCAGCCCCATCGCTTCATCCCAAACTGCGCTTGGTCCAGGAATAGTACCAAGCGAGGTGTTGACTTTGGAGGCGGAGAAGCTCCAGAACCCCAAGAAAAACAACATGGCAATAAGCGGTACGCCCATTATCAAAAATAGTTGCCGTATTTGTTGTGCGGGGTTTTCACCTGCTGCCATTTTTACAAAAGGAACAAACCAGGTCAGGCCAGTTAGGTTAAAAAATTTGATAAGTTGGTTACTCATGGTTATCACCTGTTACTTGCGCTACTCTAAAAAATTCATCATGTTGTTGTCGTTTAAAAAAGGTGCATCCTTGCACTAAATTAATTCCGTTTGTTACCACACGAGGAACAACACATACACAACAAAAACTTTTTACTCGGTCAGCAGATTTGCTTGTCAAAGCTGCTCTAGCTAAATCTGATAGGCAACACAATTGTTGCTCAACAGATTGTTATCGTTATTAATCTACAATTTTGCCGCTTGCCACTTTTTGCTTGCCTTTCAAGCCGATAGCAAACTTGCTGAGGTAGTCGTTCGGTTTGGTGCCGTCAAACGCAATGCCATCGATAAAGTCGCTGGAAACCGGTTTGAAGCCGCTTTCGCTCTCTGCCGGAAAATCGCTGGCTTTGGCTTTGCCTTCGGCAACCAAGGCTTTTGCTGCGGTCATGAACACCTCTGGGCGATACACTTTTTTAGCGATGTCCAGATACCACGAGTCCGGTTTTTCTTCGTTAATCATGCCCCAGCGGCGCATTTGGGTTAAGTACCAAACCGCATCGCTGTAATAAGGATAAGAGCCGTTATGACGGGCGAACACGTTGAAGTCGGGTAAATCGCGTTTGTCGCCTTTTTCGTATTCAAATGTACCGTTCATGCTGTTGGCGATGACGGCATAATCCGCACCAACATATTGTTTTTGCGATAGCATTTCCACACCTTCATTACGGTTTTTGTTGCCTTCCGCATCTAGCCACAATGACGCACGGATTAAGGCTTTTATAACGGCAACGTGCGTGTTTGGGTTTTTA
Organism: Methylomagnum ishizawai; assembly: GCA_945861705.1. GTDB lineage: Bacteria > Pseudomonadota > Gammaproteobacteria > Methylococcales > Methylomonadaceae > Methyloglobulus. The sequence continues at coordinate 7,061 of CAMAVM010000038.1, forward strand.
TCGGCAAACTCTTTGGTTACGCCAAAGATCTTTTCTGAGCTGTTCTTCATTAATTCATAATCGCTGATGACTGGAACACCAATACCTTTAAACACGGCTTGTTGATTCCAAGGCTCACCCACGCAGTAGCCAACAATCGTGCCGGAATCCATCGTCGCCGGCATTTGTGGGGGAGGCGTTACTGACAGCATTGCTTCGGCATTAATCTGACCCGATGTATCTTGAGGGGGTTCATAAAAGCCAGGATTAATGCCGCCCGCTGCCAGCCAGTAACGCAACTTTAGGTTATGGGTGCCGACCGGAAAGGTCATCGCCATATTGAAGGGCTTGCCATCGGCCTTGAATTTTTCCAGCACAGGTTTCAATGTATCGGCTTTGATGGGATGGGCGGGTTTGCCGCCTTCCATGGGAATTTGTGGTTTCATTTGCTTCCAAACAGCGTTGGAAACCGTAATCGCATCGCCATTTAAAGTAAGGGTGAATGCACTGACAATATCGGCTTTAGTGCCGTAACCTATCGCTGTGCCTAAAGGCAAAGGTGCAAGCATGTGTGCACCGTCCAGCTCACCACCGATGACTCGATCCAGCAAGACTTTCCAGTTGGCTTGGGCTTCCAGTTGCACCGAAAGCCCTTCTTCCTCGAAAAAACCCTTTTCAAGGGCGACAGCTAAAGGTGCCATGTCGGTGAGTTTGATAAAGCCAAATTTCAGGCTGTCTTTCTCCAGTTTTTCCGCAGCACTTACGGATGTTGTAAAAATCAAGGTCGAAACAACCAGTGCCGCAACTGAGAGTGACTTGGCTAGGTCGGGTAAGTTAAATTTTCCGGTATGCTTCATGAGTGATGAGTCCTGTGTTAGAAATTTTGAACAAAAAAAAACGTCGCTAAACTTTTGTGTTGCCATAACACGTTAGTTTGATTGACGCCTTTGTCAGATTGCCCAGCTGTGAGCTTAATTGATAGACACCGGCATTGGGGTCTATGTAATTACATAAGCAGAAGTTATGCCAATATTTTAATATCCATCTGTGATTATATTTTTATTAACAGTTACAAAAGGTTATTAAAAGAGAAAAGGGTTTGCATATAGCCGTGGCGACCTAAAAGTTTAAAAACCACTAAATAGTTTGCTCAACTAAAGTGCAGTGGTGTTGGTTTTTGCACCAAAGTAGAACTCCAAATATTCAGGCATAGAACATTTAGAAAATGCAATGGCTTGGTTTATTTTAAAATAAAAAAGTAACTATGGCTTTTAATCGCCCATGCCGGATCACAGGAATAGCAAGCATACTGCTCAAATTATCCAGTTCAGGATTATAGACAGAATCCTCTAGGTTTCCGGTTATGACAGGCATACCGGTCAGCCAGGTTCGACCTAATGCTCCTACACCTTTTTCTACAGTAAGGGTCTCAAAGATCTCTGCCAGATTGTTGCTGTTTTTACTGTAACCTTGCTGGCATACCAGTAGCTTTTCTTGCTGGTCTGGAATCCATAACTGTATGCGCTTGGCAATCGGAGTGGCTTTTGCTGACAAAAATGTCAATACATAGATGTGGTCATCGCTATTGCCGACAGGAATACCGAGGCCTGTTGTTATGCCCGCCTGCTGTGCGTCGTTAGAGCGGGTAAAGTCATCAAGTTTGCCAATATCTTCCATTAAAGCAGGCATACCCGTTTGCCAAACTATGCCTGGTATGCCTTGGCCTTTAGGCGTATTTGTTAGTCTGGAAATGCTTTCAAAATATTGCAGAGTTCCATAATAACCGTCCATAACGTGGAGCAAATCTTTTTTATCTGGGTTATTGCACCAGACTTCAATTGCGCCAGCATGTTCTTTATCATCACCGCATAAAAACACCACGACAGCCAGCAGAAAATCTCCTGAAAAAATCGGTAACGCTATACCGCAGGTTAGTCCGACTTTTTGTGCGGCTTTCGTGCGTTTAAAGAAAGAATGTTCAAATTTAGTCAGCACAATCGGATGGCCGGCAGCCCAGGCTTTACCGGGCAAACCTTCATCGTAAGCAAAATGCTGCTGCTTACTTGCGCTTTTAAAGTCGGTCAAGGCACCATACAAACCGGAACTGAACTCCAACTGAGTACGGTCTTTGTCAGGTATCCATATTTCAATTACTTTGATAAACGTCTTCATGGAACATTGAGTTTTTTATTTAAGTAATTCGGCCATAGCAATGACATTTCTGGACATTTCACCCAGGGTAATATTCCTGTCCATCGCCAATTTTCTAAGCTTGTGATAAGCCTCATTCTCGGTAAAGTCCTGAGTTTTGATTAAAATTGCTTTGGCGCGGTCAATCTGTTTTCTGTCTTCAAGTTGGGTACACGCCTCTTCTAGGGCATTTTTTAGTGCCTGGTTACGTTTAAACCGAGCAATAGCAACCTGAATGATACTGTTGAGACGTTGGTAGGGTATTTCATCCACAATATAAGTACTGACTTCTGCCTTAATGACCTTATTAATGGTTTCTATACTGCCATCGTTGGCAAACATTATGATTGGTAGCGGTAATTGCTGATTCAGTGTATGCAGATCACTGATTAGTTTTTCAGAGGGTGTATCGAGATTGATAATAATGACATCAGGTCTGGATTCCTTTGCGAGTGCCACAAATTGTGGGCTATACGGGACTCTCAAAATAGCAAAGTCATGGTTTTTAAGCACATTTTCCTGCAAGTCATTTTTAGTTTCACATTCAACTATCAAGACGTTCAACATATACCTACTACTATTCTGAGCTAGGTTCGACAATCAATTTGAGAGAGTAAATTGATTAACTGTCATGATGGTTTTCAACAAATGCGATTAATCCGAACACAAAAGCACGTTACTTCGGGCAATTTAAAAATAACTAAGCGGATTTTCCCCAGCTATCATCACGCTTGGATAACTCATATTTTTACAGACTATATAACGGATAATCAAAAAAAAAGATGCGTCCTTGCACCAAATCGACATCCGATCTACACGAGGAGGGGTACAACTTGCATAACTAAAATCGTAGCGATTGAAAGTTAAATTCTTCGGAGCTGGTTAAAGCTTGATCCAAACTTGTGGTGGCTGCATTATTGAGACCACAGCAGGCAATCATAAGCGCGATAACTGCGGCAACAAGGCAAAACGCTGAAGCCGGTTCATTAAGGGTAGGAAGCATTTGCTTAAGCACTTTGGCAGACACAGGTTGGACGCTAATCTGCTGTGCTTGTTCCCGATGAGCCGTGAACCTGTCGAATGGTCGAACTATGAATGGACGTAGCTTGTTTATATTTTCGTTAGGGTTATTGATTGGTTTCATTGGTTCACCTTGTCGTTTTAATCGCAGCGATCACAAAACGTAAATGTCGGTTTTCTAATCTCTGTAATTGTGCTAAAAAAATAGCCTTCAATATTTGAACAGCAAACGATGTGCCAATATTGTAAAGTCGAAGATAATATTTTATTTTTTATAATATTTATAATGAGTTATAAGCTTTCTTGCAGGATGGGAAGGGGCTGTCTCGATTTAGTATGACGCATTGATTTTGTGCATTAGTCTCCTCAGATGCACCAATTTGGAGGTTCGGTCGTACGAAACAACTACTGAAATGAATTAAAAATTAGCTTACCTGCCAATCAAAAACATTCTTGCCAGTAGCAGCACAATAAAGAAACCCATCGAATCGGTAATGGCTGTGAGCATAATGCTGGTGCCTACTGCGGGGTCTTTGCCGAATTTATAGCGAAGTAAAGGAATGCTAAGACCAACCAAGACCGCTACCAACAGGTTTATCAACATCGCCGAACCAATGACTATCGACAAGGCTAGGTTGTAGTACAGCACCCAACTCAACAAACCGATAATAATGCCAATAAACGCCCCGTTCAGTAGCGCAAGCGTGAGTTCTTTCTTGATTAAACGGCGCACGTTGACCGCGTTGATTTGACCTAGCGCTAAAGACCTTATGATTAACATGCTGGTTTGGTTGCCTGTGTTGCCGCCCATTGCCGCAACGATGGGCATGAGCGAGGCCAGTGCGACCAGTTGCAGGATGGTATCTTGAAAAACGTCGATAATCCGCGTTGAAGCAAATGCCGTGGCAACATTTATCATTAGCCAACCCCAGCGGTTTTTGGCGGATTTCCACACGCTGGAAAACAAATCTTCGTCTTCACCGACACCTGCCTGGGTCAGCATATCATCATCGCTTTTCTCGCGGATGAAGTCCAAAATGCTATCGACGCAAAGGCGGCCTTGCAGTTCACCGTGGTTGTCAACAACAGGAGCAGAAATCAGGTCATAGCGTTCAAACGCCCGTGCCGCATCGGCGGTATCATGGTCAACCTGGAATTTAACAAAATCGGTCACCATGACTTCGGCAACTTGTTGTGCAGGTTCGTGAGTAAGCAAGCGCTGCAAAGGCAATACGCCTTTAACAATATTATGCTGATCTACGACAAACAGTTTGTCAGTATGTCCTGGCAATTTGCCCAGCTTGCGGATGAATTCGATGATGGCTTCCAGGTTTAGATCGTCACGGATGGCGATCATGCCAAAATCCATGAACGCACCAACTTGGTCGTCTTCGTAAGATAAAATGGTGTTGAGGTGGCTACGCTCCTGGCTGTTTAATGAGCGCAGAATCTTGAGCATCGCCCGCTTGGGGAGGTCAGCCGCAAGGTCGGCAATTTCGTCGGCATCCAAGTTGCTGGCAAAGTTCGCCAATTCCTCATCGGCCATGCCAGTAATCAGGGTTTCCCTAACCGCATCGGACACTTCCAGCAACACCTGACCATCATGGTCGGCTTTGATTGCTTGCCATACCGTTTGGCGTTGATCCAAAGGCAAGGATTCAAGAATGAAGGCAATATCAGCAGGATGTAAGTCGAATAATTTCTCTTGTATCCGCACGTGATGCTGCCTGAATACCAGCGATTCTTCTAGGTCGTGATGGCTAGACGTGCTTTTGTGGACTAAGGTGTTTTCCAGCTCCTGCTTTTCCAACAAGGCGATGACAGCATGTAACTGCTGTTGCAGGAATTGGGTGGAATCTACTGGGTTTAAGGAGTCCATATCGCTTTAACTAAATGTGTTTTTCAATTATTCCAGAATTGAAAAGAATTGTTGGGGATGCACAAGGCAGTACGAGCCAGAAGGAATTGCTGAAACCTTCTTACGCTCAACTATTGAAGTTTCATTTGATTATCAAACGTCATCCAAAATATCCGTTAATTATAGCCTTATACCCGCGTGATTCACATTTGTAGATTTTGCTGGGCTAATACATTTCCGTTGTAAGTCATCAATAGTGCTACTGCCACAACATAAGATAACTTCATGAAGCTTGTATGAATCCCCAAAATTACTAACTATAAGAAACCAGCATACTAAAGGATGGTGTGTTATCTAAGAGCCAGATGGGGTTTATTGAGCCATTCAACTACAAAGCTTATAAAAGCTGTCATCAAATCTTAATCTAACAGTCACGTCGCAGTAATAAATAAACCCTAATATTATTCCAGAAGGTAAGTTCTTTGGTTAATTGCGATTTGAGCTGTTTAATCGTCAGGAGGAGTAATGAGGCTGCTTGATACTATCCACAAATACGATATTTTTATGTTTTCCTGGCTTATTAATACCAGCATACATAATCGGCTGGTTAAAGTTTGCCGATACCTTACAAAAACCGGCGATGGCGAACTGTATGTTGTTTTCATGGCATGGCTATACTGGACTCAAGGCGTTCAACATCCGCCGTTGCAGACAATTGTTCTAGCCTTTTGCTTAGAAAGACCGCTGTATTTTGTGTTGAAGAATAGTTTCAAGCGAAATCGCCCAGCGGCGGCTCTAAAAAACTTTCGTAGTCTTATCACACCATCCGATAAGTTCAGTTTTCCGTCGGGACATACCTCGGCTGCGTTCATGATGGCTACTCTTGTTGGGCAGTTTTACCCCATTCTATTGATACCTTTGTACTGTTGGGCGGGTTTGGTTGGTTTTTCTCGTGTAACACTCGGCGTACATTTCCCAACTGACATTCTGGTCGGATGTGTCATGGGTATCTCAATCGCACTGTTCAGTATAGGGCAAATCATTTAATGCGGATATTTTACGGCGTTCAAGGTACCGGTAACGGACATATCACTCGTGCCAGGGTGATGGCAAAAGAGCTGAATAAGGTGGGCATTGAAGTTGATTTTCAATTTACCGGTCGTGCTTTCGACAAATATTTCGACATGGCTGTTTTTAATGGCTACCAACTCCGTAATGGGCTGACGTTTGCCGTCGAGAAGGGACAAGTCAGCTACTTCAAAACGCTGTTAACATCCAAGCCTATTACTTTTGTAAAGGATGTACAAAAGCTGGATTTGACGGATTATGATCTCGTCATCAGCGATTTTGAACCCGTTACCGCATGGGCAGCAAAATCCCAAGGCGTTCCGGTTTTGGGAATCGGACATCAGTATGCTTTCAAGCATAAAATACCCAGAAGTGGATCTGATCCACTGGCTGAATTGGTCATGAAGTTTTATGCGCCTGCCGACATTGGCGTGGGTTTGCATTGGCATCATTTTGGGCAACTTGTATTGCCGCCCATTATTGAAATCCCCGAAGTATCGAAAGAAGCCATCAAAAATAAGATTATTGTGTACCTTCCCTTTGAAGATACCCGAACTGTGATTAAGCATTTATCACCGTTTAAAAACTTTGAGTTTCACATCTATACGCCGGAAGTCGTAGCATCCGAATATGATTTTATTGTCTGTAAAGCCTTATCGCGGGATGGTTTTCAACAAGATCTCATTGATTGTGCAGGCATCATCAGCAATGCGGGGTTTGAGCTTGCCAGCGAAGCCTTGCAGATGGGCAAAAAAATCCTGGCAAAGCCGCTACATGCTCAAATGGAGCAAATCTCCAATGCTGCTGCATTACAGCAACTGGGTTATGGACACGTCATGAATGATATAGATACAGCAGTGATTGACCACTGGCTGCATAATCCCCATGCCGTCCAAATTACTTATCCCAACACAGCAAAAATATTGGTTGAATGGCTACAGGCAGGGATGCCCAAGATGACTGCCGATTATGTGGATAATATCTGGAATACGGTGGATGTTAAGCATGTCTGCAATTAGTTTTGCAACGGGTCGATGCCTAAAAAGTAGCCAAAATAAGGGGAAAGCTGTCGGTTACTAATTATGAAGATTGGCTACCATTGAATCAAAGTTTAAAGCCAACACAGTCTAATGCCATCTCACCAACTCCAATGTGCCATCAAAGTATTCCACGATGGCGGTACAGCTTTCCACGAAATCACCCGTGTTGACGTACAAAAACCCGCTAGTCTGTGAGCAATGAAGCGAGGGCGATGATTTTGAAAAATGTAACGAGGGAGCAGCAAGGGACTGTCATTTCATTATTGAAACGGCAATTGTAATTAGTAGCTACTGTACAATGCTTGACCCTTAGCCCAACCGAAATAACTCCATTGCCAGTAACTCAACAGCCCAAGCCACAACCAAACTCAATGCCGTCAAGGCTGCCGCCATACTGAAGAAGTCATTATGTTTGAAATGGTGTTTGTTGGATGATGTCTTATAC
>CAMAVM010000039.1 GCA_945861705.1 Methylomagnum ishizawai
ACGATTAACTGGCTAACTAACTCAGCGAATGCCGTTTGAACTTCTTCAATGTATTTCTCTGGATTTTCAACGGCTGAACTACGCTTCCTAACCGCGAAAGCTATAGTTTCTGATTTAACTCTATCAAATGAGTCTAATTCCAAGCTATCAATCTGCTTAGAGATTAAATCCAGTAGAACTGGGCTTATAGGTGCGGTGTATCGACCTTTAGGGATGCGAAAGGTGAAGCCTTCGGTTGAGGGTTCTGATATTAGCTTCCAGATTGCTGCGTTAAGCCCCGCATATTTGCGTAGATGGACTCCGCAGCGGAAACCCGTGTCTGTTTTCGTCTGAATCTTACGACGAGGAGCCTGCTGCCGTTTGAAATCAGTTTCAAGGAAATCTAGAAAATAGCGACTAACTTTCTGAGCAAAACCCTTAAGGTCACTCGCTTTATCTACCGGACTGCTAGCTTGGTCTGCCATTATTGTTTTTCTGCCAATTATTTACTGAGATATTACCTTATAGACCTAAATGTAGCTAGGCACCTCAACCCAACACTTACTTTAATAGCTATACCAATCTAAGGCCAGTATACCGGCGAACTTCTTTAATTTTTATTAGGGGAGTTCATCCCCGGAAAGGTATTTGTAATGACTCAAGATCAAATAGTTGGATTGTTTTCGGAAGGTAGCTTGCATGATGAAGGCCTAACTCTCTGTACTAACCCTGAGTTCGACTCTGCGGATCTATACCTATTTTGGTGTGAGTCGGCAGGAATGTTTAAGGCGGGTATCTCTAATAAAGTAGAAAAAAGGTTATTTGAAGTAACAGATCCAACCTCAATTAACTTTGATAAATCAATTTATTTCAGGTTTCCCACCCGAGATTGGGCAAGGGCGATGGAATTGGCGTTACATGCCCGCTTAAAGTCAGGAAAGCATCACGTAAAGCCTAAGGTTGTTTATCAAAAATTTAATGTATCTAGCGGACATACTGAATGGTTTTACAATCGAGCCCATGCTGAAGCTTTAGCATACATCTTTAATCAAACCAAATCAGGCTTAATGCCTCTTGTTAAGCAAGGAATTATGTCCTCAGATGCAAGCATAATGGCGAGCATCGACCGCAGAGCCTGTAACATAGCGGCTAGGCTTGTTAGAGACTCTAAGTCTGAGTTTAGCCGAGGTCCTGATATGGGGGATGATTGGTCTGATGATGGGCACCTAAAATCAAATGGATATCGATATTTTAGCGATTGTGAAACCAGAGCTTACATAGGTATATTCAAAGAGACGCTTGTTCATCGGATGTTATGGTTGTTGCGTAAAGGCGACATTCCTGCAGGTATGGATGTCGCGTTCATCAATGGCGAAAAGACTGATATACGGTTATCAAATTTACGTCTTGTATCTTCAAGCATTCGCAAAAAGGAGCTATTTAAATCCGATAAGGCTAAAGCTGGAAAAGTTAAGTACCACGAGAGCAAAAATCACGCTATGGTGTATGAAGGTGATGATGGTCTTAAATATAAGCTATGTAAAGGGTGCGGCGAAACCAAGCTTACTTCTTGTTTTTATATAGATAAAAAGGCAGGTATAGCCGGAGTGGTTCAAACCTTGTGCAAACCTTGTTCAAACGCACACAAGAATGCACGATCAAAAGCACGTAGATTACATCTAAATGGAGGAGTTCAACTAAAGCGCGGACCGAAGCCAAAAGCTAAAATTCAATCTTAAGTAGGCATTAGTTTAGTCAATTCAAAGCAGCCTTTCGGGGCTGCTTTTTTCATCGGGGCTCCCAATCAAGTCTAATGCAACACTAGGGTAGGTATACCTTATCTTTATGATTTATATCACTTTGTGCGTCAGAGACATAATAGCGGAATGGAACTAAAAAAACTCATGGTTAATCCTCACTGTTTGGGTTATGGTATTTCACGTATTCATTTAGTAAATCAATAAGTTAACTCATTTTAATGGATGAGTAATCCATACTTTACCAGTCTATACAAGCTTAGTCACTATTTACCCTACAAATTAACTGAGTTGCAGTTTGCTAACCGGTTAAAACTAGATCGAATTGTTTGAAAAAGTCACCGATTTTAGCTCTTGGAATTGCTACTACAGATTCTGCTAAACTAGCTACACTTAGTCCGCGCTCTTGCAAAGATTCAGTCTCTGCGTATAACTGGTTGATGTCGTAGAGCGGCAGGGCTTTATAGATTGTCGCAGTCGCTTTTAAATTTGCGAGTTCTGGTTGTTGCTGCTCTTTTAGCTGAAATACGGCGTTATCGAATAATAAGATGCTGACTTCTTGGTCGAATGCTGCCACAGTCATGATGATATCGAGCATCTCCTGTACGTATGCGCCGTTGTGAGGTGGTTTTCTGAGGGCAAATAAGATTTTTTTCACGGGTTTGATTTGTCCGATTTTGCTCAATAAGTTAGCCAAATATAATCACGCGGTCTGCTTCTATTAGTGCCTCGATCCATTGTCCTAAGCCACCAATGCGAAATTCCGTCGCTAGATCATCGTCTTGCTTGCCCTGCCGCTGCGCTTCATCGCTGCATAATAAGCCACGTCTTTGAGCGGCGGAAATGCACACCACGAGGTCAATATTATGTTGCTTGGCTAATTCACTCCAACACAGGGTTAGATTAAGTTCGTCGTCAGGTGGCGTTGTGTATTTGAAGGCGTGATAAATGCCTTCATGGTAAAAAAATACCCTGAATACTTCATGTCCTTGCGCTACAGCTGCCTTAATGAATTGATAGGCACTGTGTCCGGTATTAGATTGGTAGGGGCTGGCGTTAACTTGGATAGCAAAGCGCATTGTCTAGTTACTGACTGATTTTTGTACTGAGCATGGAAGTATCTATACAAATGCAATCAAATGCTTACAGCAACGGAATGTTATAGCTTGCGATTATTGCTTTGATTTCTTTGGCTTTTTTAACAATCAACTGATCCAATACGGCTTTTCTTGGTTTATCTGATTTTCTAACGCCCATCGACATCGGGAAATCAAACTGCATCCCTGGGGTTGATTTCATGGGAATGACGGTATAGCTGTTTTTGGGGCTTTGCGAAATAATATATCCCGCCATTGGTCCCCAAATAATCACCATATCGATTTTTTTAGCCTTAAGGTCTTTGGCAATCTGCATGGCGACGTTGTTTTCATCATCACCGGACATGCTTTGGTAAGGGATGCCGTAGTCGAGCAAACCGCTTTTTTGCAACCAAGTTGTTCCAGGACCTTGGTCAAACATGGCGATCTTGAGTTTTTCCTGTCTATCTAGCGAAACATTGGTAAGCTGGGCTGCATCTAAAGCAATATCATCCCAACCACGACCTTTGGCAATAAGTAACACGTAGGTAGACTGATAGTAAGGAATAGTGGTCTCTGTCAGATCGTAGCCAGCAGGTAAGCCCATCACCACATCGCATTTGAATTCGGTGCTGTCCACATCCGTTTCTTTTATCGGAGCCATTAAGGTATTGCGGATGAAGCCTATACGTTGCGGAAACCAGGTATATTCAACGATTTGCTTTAGCTCTTTTGCCAATAACTCGGCAATTTTGTTTTCAAAGCCATCTTTCTTTTTGGAGGAATAAGGTGGATTAAGCGGGTCAGCACAGACTTTGAATTTATCTTCCGCAGTTGCTATAGCTGTTGCAGTTAGCAGAATTAATCCGGCGGACAGGTGGCAAAGTAAGGGTAGGGGACGCATCAAACACTCCGTTATGGTCTTATCGGTAAACATAAGACAGTTTACTTCATAAGACTTTATGGCAGAAATATAAAATGTGGCAAGTTTTTGTGCGGTTATTAAGGCAATATTCGCTTAGGCTTAAGCTAAAATCCCACAGAAAGTGAGAATACGAATGAGGCATGAATAACTTCAGGATCATACTTCCAGTTTGCTGGACCTTTTGCTTCTACTAATGTGGTTGCCTCAAACGCGTGCATATAGCGCAAATCGGCTGCGATAAATTTGTATCGCGCCGTGATGCCGGTATTCCAGTACAAATAATCATATTCCAGCACTTCTTCAACTTGACTGTAACCAACACCGGATGATATTTCCAAATAATCAGTCAGGGGATACCTGGCGGTGAGTTCATAGTCGCCGGTCACATTGTTTTGACTGTAAAAGTCATCGGAAATAGAAGCTCTCAGGGTAAGTAAGTCGCGGTAATTTAGGAACGCATGGAACTCGTTGTAATCGGCTAGTCGCCCGAAAATCTTGCCGTCATAAAGATAGCGTGTCCACTGCACATCAACGCGCCAGTCATCAGCCAGTTTATGTGTGTACCCTAAATACGGTGCGAATTCGACAGTGGAGGAATCGTTAAATTTGCGGTCGCCGAAGTCTACATTAGAAGCAGAGGCACCTAAATAGATGCCGGATGAATGTTCATAATCAAGATTTCCCTGAATGGCATAACCATTTTGGGTTTTGGTGTAACCACGACCTACATAATTGGTTGCGCCTGTTAAAGTGCCGTGAAGATCGGCGAAACTTACGTGAGGGACTAATAAGATCGGAAGCCAAGTACACAAGCGAATAAAAAAAAATATCCTTTCCGACAACTCCATAACGCTTTCGTGACACTCATATTAAAACAGTAATGGTCAATTAATTGTGATGGTTTGTCAAACTTAGTTAAATTATTCCCTATACAGTAGCCAATTTTAGAAAAACCGTTGCAAATAAACCCCAGTAAAGGAGGCCGGATTTTGGGAAACTTGTTTCGGTGTGCCTTCGGCAACTAACATACCGCCACCATCACCGCCTTCAGGGCCCATATCAATAACCCAATCGGCAGTTTTGATGACATCCAGATTGTGTTCGATGACGACGACGGTATTGCCGTGATCTCTCAGCTTATGCAGCACCGTAAGCAATTGTTTAATATCGTGGAAATGCAAGCCAGTTGTGGGTTCGTCGAGAATGTATAAGGTTGTTCCGGTATCGCGTTTGGATAGTTCTTTGGCGAGTTTAACCCGTTGCGCTTCGCCGCCAGAAAGCGTGGTGGCGTTTTGTCCTAGGGTGATATAGCTTAAGCCGACTTCCATCAAGGTTTGCAGCTTACGTGACAGGGACGGCACCGCGCTGAAAAATTCGGCGGCATCTTCGACCGTCAACTCCAGGATTTGGGTGATGGTTTTGCCTTTATATCGGATTTCCAAGGTTTCGCGGTTGTAACGCTTGCCTTTGCAACTGTCGCATTGCACGTAAATATCCGGCAAGAAGTGCATTTCCACTTTGATTACGCCATCGCCTTTACAGGCTTCGCAGCGACCGCCCTTGACGTTAAAGCTGAACCGACCCGGCGTGTAGCCACGCGAACGCGATTCATGGGTGGCGGCATACAGTTCGCGTATCGGTGTGAATAAGCCAGTGTAAGTGGCAGGATTCGAGCGCGGCGTACGGCCAATCGGGCTTTGGTCAATATCGACCACCTTGTCAAAATGCTCCAGCCCGTCAATACCATCGCAAGGTGCAGGAATGATGCCAGCACGGTTTATCAATCGGGCGGCGTGGCTGTAGAGCGTGTCATTGACCAAGGTGGATTTTCCCGATCCCGACACGCCCGTCACGCAGGTTAACAAGCCGACGGGAATTGAAATAGTGACATTTTTCAGGTTGTTACCGTGGGCATTGCGTAGTGTGATTTGTTTTTTCGTATCGATAGGCGTGGTGGTTTTTGGTACGACAATGCCAATCTTCCCTGATAAATATTGCCCAGTTAACGATTCACTGTTATTGAGAATATCATCAAAAGTTCCTTGTGCAACGATACAACCGCCATGCACGCCTGCACCTGGGCCTATATCGACAATATGGTCGGCTGAACGTATGGCATCTTCATCATGCTCAACAACAATCACCGTGTTGCCCAAATCACGGAGTCGGAACAGGGTGTTTAACAAGCGTTGGTTATCGCGTTGATGTAGGCCTATGGACGGCTCGTCCAGCACGTACATAACGCCCACCAAGCCCGCGCCGATCTGGCTGGCAAGCCGGATACGCTGGGCTTCACCGCCGGAAAGCGTATCGGCGCTGCGGTCTAAAGTCAGGTAATCCAAGCCCACATTCACCAAAAATTCCAGCCTTTCTCTAATTTCCTTGATGATTTTTTGTGATATTTCGCCGCGTTTACCAGGCAAATTCAGCTCGTTGAAAAAAGCCAGCGCTTGCCGGATAGGGTAGCGAGTCACCTTATGTATCGGTTTGTCGTCGATAAATACATTCCTGGCGGAATTGTTTAACCTCGCACCATTGCACACTGTACAAGGCTTTTGGGATAAATATTTTGCCAGTTCTTCACGTATCATTGGTGAATCGGTTTCGTGATAACGCCGTTCCATATTGGCGATAATACCCTCGAAAGCATAGCGTCTTTTAGTTGCAGTACCGCTAGTATTCAGATAGGTAAATTCAATGATTTCCTTGCCACTACCGTAAAGGATGATAGCTTGGATGTCCTTAGTCAGCTTGGAAAATGCCATTTCAGGATCAAAACCGTAGTGTTTTGCTAGTGAATTGATAATCTGATAATAGTACGCATTACGTTTGTCCCAGCCACGGATTGCACCACCCGCAAGACTTATATCGGGGTTGTGGATAATCAGTTCGGGATCAAAATGCTGTCTTACTCCCAAACCATCACAACTACTACATGCACCTTTAGGATTATTGAAGGAGAAAATACGTGGTTCAAGCTCCGTCAGGCTATAACCGCACAGCTTACAAGCGTAGCGTTCGGAAAATATATGTTCACTATTATCGTCAAGGCAAACCGCAATGGCGATGCCATCAGCAATCCGCAAAGCAGTTTCAAACGATTCCGCCAAGCGTAGTGCAATGTCTGAGCGAATTTTAAAGCGGTCAACAATGACCTCAATTGTATGTTTCTTTTTTAAATCCAGCGTCGGTGCATCATCCAGATCGTAAACCACGCCATCTATCCGCGCTCTGATAAAGCCTTGCGATTTTAAATCGTCCAGTAATTGTAGATGTTCGCCTTTGCGCTCATTGACTATCGGCGCAAGCAGCATCCAGCGCTGGTCTTGCGGCTGCGCCAGAACCGAATCAACCATCTGGCTGATGGTTTGGGCTTCTAACGATGTTTGATGTTCAGGGCAGCGCGGCGTACCGGCACGGGCATACAACAAACGCAGATAATCATAAATTTCGGTGATCGTGCCGACCGTTGAGCGCGGATTATGGGAAGTGGATTTTTGCTCAATGGAAATAGCCGGAGATAAGCCTTCGATATGATCGACATCGGGTTTTTCTAAGCGTGACAAAAATTGCCTGGCATACGCTGAGAGAGATTCTACATAGCGCCGCTGTCCCTCGGCATAAATGGTATCGAAAGCCAGCGACGATTTCCCCGAACCGGACAAGCCCGTGATAACGATAAGCTTATCCCTGGGCAGGTCGAGGTCGATATTCTTCAGGTTATGCGTTCTGGCACCACGGATGCTGATCGTATCCATTCGTAAAGTAGGGTTATATAAACAACCCAGTAATATACGATTAAACGTGAGTTAAGACAAACAGCAAGTATTTGAATACGGATGAGAGATGTTTGCTTGACGGTAAAATACGGAGCTGTCGGTATCGTTAACCCAATAAAGCAAGATCGTTTGGTTGTCGGCTATTTGGCAACCAAACTGACATCGCTAAATTCAAGCTTCAATGGTAATCAAATCACCTCGCTTAACCCAGCCAGGTGTCAACACCCGCGCATACACACCCACACTGGGCAATTCTTTACCTGCAAAAGACACCATCGGTTTGTTTTTGGCGATGCCGTTTTTGAAGATGCCATTGTCTTGGGGCAAGTCGCCTTGAGCTAAGGTAGGCATGACGCAGCGTGGACAAGGGTCTGTTATTTGCAGACGTAAGCTATCGCCAATTTTAACGGTCTTGCCTACCCAGTCATTTTCCACGAAACCTTCTTGTCCTGACGTATCGACCATAATGTTAGGACGAAAGCGCCGGACTTCAAACCGACCTTCAGGATAATGATGTTGCATGGCGGCTATGGAGCTGGTGGTTAACAGATGCAATGCGGCATAGTCGAAAAATGTGCCTAGCGGTGCATCGCCAGCGACGGCTTCATTGGAAACTTCATTGGCTTCGCCTTCGTATTCCGGCCAAAATTGTTCCAGTTTGGCATCTTTGTGGGATTGGGTTTGTAACACGACCTTATGCCCTAAAAACTGTGAGAGCTTATCGTTAATGTCGCTTTGGTCACTACGTAACACCGTGCCATCAGGCAAGGTAATCCAAAGTGCTTGCAAACTACCTTGCGACGGCGGAGTAGCAAAAGTAGCGCGGTAAGTGAAGAAATCAGGCCATTTTTTGGGGTTTTTTGCACTGACAACTTTGCCAGTTTCGACATCAACCAGCGCGTAAGCGCGGTCGCCCATAAGGCCGCCTACACTTATTTCAGCGCCATTCAATTCTTCTCCCATCATGGATTTAACCGGATAACGCCAAAGCGTTGCGACGGTTGCGGATGTGTTGTTGGTCATGTGTTTTCCTTATCCTTATGTTATTGACGGACTTAGCATAAAACTATTATCGAATCGATGCAATAATGCGAGCATCGAAATTAGCTTAATTTGGTAAGCCCGATTTTATCAACTATTCCCTATTGATAGTGATAAAATTCAACCAAAAACAAGAGGAGGGCGCGTACATTGTCAGAAAATAATAACAAACATAAGATAGTGATCGTAGGTGGCGGTGCGGCGGGGCTGGAGCTTGCCACCAGTTTGGGGCAAAAGCTAGGCAAAAAAGGCTTGGCAGAAGTCATGTTGCTTGACGGCACTTCCACGCATATCTGGAAGCCGCTACTACACGAAGTTGCCGCAGGGACACTGGACGAGTCTGAGCAGGTCGAATATCTCGCGCAAGCGTACCGCAATAAATTCCGCTTTCGATTAGGAAAAATGGAAGGGCTCAATCGCAAGAAAAAGGAAATTTACGTCAGCCCAACCTTAAGTGAAAGCGGTGAAGAGCTGATTCCAAAGCGCACATTCAGTTACGATACCTTGGTGATGGCAATCGGCAGTGTCAGTAATTCCTTTGGTATCAAAGGGGTGGAAGAACATTGCCTGTTTTTGGATACCACTTCACAAGCGTTCAAATTCCAAAAGCAACTGGTTGAATCCTACATTAAGAATCATGCTGGGGCAGATGCTGCAAAGAATAAACAACTTTCGATTGCTATTGTGGGTGGCGGAGCAACAGGCGTTGAACTATCCGCAGAGCTACACGAAGTGACTGATTTACTTGCAGTTTATGGCTTGAATGAATCCAGTAATGTCAAATTGACCATCATTGAAGCCGCACCGCAATTGTTACCAGCCTTGCCAAGCAAACTCGCTACAGCAACACAAGATCAGTTAGCAAAGCTTGAGATTGACCTGAAACTGGGTTGTCGTGTGATCGAAGTGACCAAAAAAGGCATCAAAACCCTGGATGGCGAAACTATTCCGGCAGACCTTAAAGTATGGGCGGCAGGCATTAAAGCACCGGACTGGGTAAAACGTCTGGATGGGCTGGAAACCAATCAAATCAACCAATTAGTTGTTGATGAAACTCTAAAAACCAACGACGACAATATCTTTGCAATTGGCGATTGCGCCGCGTGTCCCTGGCCTGGACATAAGGGCAATGTGCCACCCAGAGCGCAAGCTGCCCACCAGCAAGCGACAACCTTGTGCCAGTCCATCGTCAACCGTTTGTCGGGTGCTGCACTGGTAAAATATAAGTATCACGATTACGGTTCGCTAGTGGCATTGGGCAAATATTCCACAGTCGGTAATTTAATGGGCAACCTGATGGGAACAGTTACTATCGGCGGATTTATTGCCCGAATTGTCTATCTGTCACTCTATAAAATGCACCAAGTGGCGATACACGGCTATTACCGCACCGCATTGTTAACGCTGTCGAATTTGTTCCGGCGTAGCGCCCATGCAAAAATTAAGATGCACTAATTTATAGGTTCGCATTGCCACATCCCTTAACCTTTCACCCACATAAATACCATGCTTGAAATAGAATACGAGTTCAGAGAAGAAGACTTAAACCATTATAACGAAATGCGTTTTAAGCAAACTGAGGAATACCGCAATCAGGTCAAAAAGAACCGCTGGATAGTGCCGGGCATCATGATGTTGATAGGCACGTTCTACTATTACTACTACGGCGATTTAAAAGCAGCCTTATATATCATGCTAGTAGCCGTACTTTGGGCACTGTTTTCCCCCAGAATCATCTTGCTCAATGTAGGTCGGCAGGTACTTAAATCCTACACCCACAAAGAAAAAAAGAGCATGTTCGGTACATATACACTAACTATCGACCCTGCCAACCCTAATTTCCTGTACGAAAAATCGCCCAGCGGCAAAAACAAAATGGCTTGGTCTGAGTTAGTCAGGGTGGATCACGCAAAAGGGCATGTATACATCTACCTCGACTTGAGTACCGCGTTGGTCATTCCCGAAGAAACCTTGAAAAGAGGCGATTTACAAGCGTTTGCCAAGCAGGTTGAGAAGATGATTGAGTTGCATGGGTAGGAATCATCTTATGATTATCTGCCCAATATGTTTAAAACAAATTTCCGAAATTCCATTGATCTTATATTTAACATGCGTGATGAACTCTATTTGATTAAGGAGAAGAATTGGGAATAAAGACAAAAGGTGAAATTACGTTTGAAAAGTTTTGCACAGATAACGGATTATCATTTGAAAAAATAGAAGAAGAAACTACACCAACACCGGACTATTTGATCACAGTCGAAGGTATAAAAATCTATGTTGAAATTAAACAAATCGACGAAGATAAAAAATTTGCACCGGAAGGAATGTTAAGAACCCCAGGATCTCATATCCGAAAAAAAATTGAAGATAAGAGAACTCGAAATCAAATGAGAGTTGCGTGCAATAAGGGCTTTTCTACTATTCTATTAGTTTACAATAACCTAGACACTAGTCAGGCATTTGGTACTGAACAACATGATTTCAGGGCAGGAATGTACGGAGAGCTTACGATTTATTTTTCTAAAGAAAATAACTCAATGTCAAAGGTTTACCATGGGCAGAATCAGGTATTACGTATTGATAAGAATGAATCCTTCAGTGCAGTAGGCTGGCTATATACAAATCAAAATGGTACTGGAGTTCATATATATGAAAATACGTTTGCTAAATACCTATAAATTTTGATACTCTTCCATCTTGCATTCAATTTAACCGTGTCAAAATAGATGATAATCTAAATACATAAGTTACAGTCCTCTACTTATTTAACTTATCAAACATTATTATGTGGATTGAGCCAAACCAGAAAACTTTCGGCACAAAGGATAATTTAATCAAAAATATTAAGATATTTATTTTAAATTCAATATTTTTATGCAGTTGTGCAACAGTTGGCACTCCAAAAATGATTGCACCAGATACATATATGATCGTTGGTAGTGGAACTACAAATGCACTGCATAATATGGAAGATAAGTTCTTAGAAGGAATGCAAAAACACTGCGAATCATTGGGAAAATTTCCTCTCCTAAGAAAAAATAATATTCATACAGAAGTTATGAATGCATTTGGTGATAAGACTTATAACGGCTCACTTATATATGAATGTGTAAGTACAGATGAATACAAAAAATCAAAACACCAATTTGATGAAGTATCGCCAATTCAACGCATTGAGAAAAAAGTAATAATTGAAAGCAAATAATCTTTTTTAAATCCCCGGCGAATTCAACTCTGAAGTGCAATTCTAGTATTCATGCGGCTTGTCGTTTGTCGACGCCAAAAAATACCGCATGGGGTGTTTTGTAGTTTAGCGTTTTTCGTGGTCTGTGATTAAGTTTTTGCATGACAGCCTCTACTTGACTCTCA
>CAMAVM010000040.1 GCA_945861705.1 Methylomagnum ishizawai
ACGTTGTCCCCCACTATAAGGCAGATTCCTACGCGTTACTCACCCGTCCGCCACTCGTCAGCGCCCGAAGGCCTGTTACCGTTCGACTTGCATGTGTTAAGCATACCGCCAGCGTTCAATCTGAGCCATGATCAAACTCTTCAGTTTAATTGCATGTGTGTCCCTTTTAAGATAGGACACCTAATCTTTTTTGGTCAACGAAATATCCCGTCGTTTGAATTAACGGAGTACCTTGTGTGTCAACCTGTGTCTCTAGACACAGAATGCCAACACATGTACCCACACTCATTATTTTGGTCTGCTTGTTAAAGAGCGTACAACAATTTACTTTCGCTGCACTTAGTCCAACTATTCTACAGAATTATTCTGGGTTGTCAATGGGATGAAGAGAGTCTAAATCGAGTTTTCCTAATATGTGTACTATAAAATCTCGACATCAACACTGTTTGCCACCTCTATACCTACAGATTGATAAATTAGAATCTGGTATGATGTCGTCCACTTTTAACCCGACAACCATTATCAGGAAATATCATGTCAGAATTTAACAACGTATCTATCGTCAAAAAAGCCAACGTCTATTTTGGCGGCAATGTCAGTAGCCGAACAGTGAAATTTGCTGATGGCTCGATGAAAACACTGGGCTTTATGTTGCCGGGTGAATATACCTTCAACACTGCGGATAAAGAGCTAATGGAAATTATTGATGGTGATTTAAAAGCCTTACTTCCCGCCTCAGACCAATGGCTAGCAGTAAAAAGTGGCGAATCATTTGATGTACCAGCCAATGCCAAATTTACAGTTATAGTACACACGCCGACGGATTATTGCTGCTCGTTTATCAAGTAAATATTAGGTTTCGAAGCTAAAACCGAGCCATCAAATTCAACACTGCCGACTCGCGTTTCCAACAATTAACAGTCTGTATAGATGATTTGAAATCTTCACTAGGATTTATCCGCATGAAGACCTACGGATATATAGTAGAGGACTTTACTTGCAACCTCGATACAGCGCAACTGAATCGAGGTTGCTTGCTACCCTAAATTTTGACTGCCCAGATAATCCTCATAATTACCATTAAAATCAACGATACCCTTCGGAGTCAATTCGATAATCCTTGTCGCAAGTGATGATACAAACTCTCTGTCATGGCTGACGAATATCAACGTGCCAGGGTAGTTTTCCAAAGCCGTATTCAGCGATTCGATAGATTCCATATCAAGATGGTTGGTGGGTTCGTCCATGACCATGATGTTATTTTTTTGCAGGATCAATTTACCGAACAACATTCGCCCCTGTTCGCCGCCAGACAGCACTTTAACAGGTTTGTTGATGTCATCCGAGGTGAACAATAGTCGTCCCAGCGTACCCCGAATTGCTTGGTCATCGTCGCTTTCTTTGCGCCATTGCCCCATCCATTCGATAAGCGTGATGTTTTCGGCAAAGTCTTCGGCATGATCCTGTGCGTAATAACCCACTTCAGAATTTTCCGACCATTTGACCTTGCCTGTATCCGGTTTTAAATCCCCGACCAAGGTACGCAGCAAGGTTGATTTTCCGATACCGTTGGGGCCGATAATAGCCACACGCTCACCCACGGCAATCATCATCTTTAAGTCTTTGAATAGCGGTTCTGCACCGTAACCCTTACTCAAACCTTCAACTTCCAACGCCAATCGGAACAGTTTTTTGCTTTGGTCAAAGCGGATAAAGGGATTAACACGGCTGGAGGGCTTAACCTCATCAAGTTTGATTTTTTCCAACTGCCTGGCACGTGAAGTTGCTTGTTTGGCTTTGGAGGCATTCGCCGAAAAGCGGCTGACGAAAGTTTGCAGTTCTGCGATCTGGGTCTTTTTCTTGGCATTTCCCGCCAGCAATTGTTCACGGACTTGTGATGATGCGGTCATATAGTCGTCATAATTGCCAGGATACACGCGCAGTTCGCCAAAATCCATATCTGCCATGTGGGTGCAGACGCTATTTAGAAAGTGCCGGTCATGCGAGATGATAATCATGGTGCAATTGCGGTCGTTGAGTACGTCCTCAAGCCAACGAATGGTGTTGATGTCCAGGTTGTTGGTCGGCTCGTCCAGTAACATGATTTCTGGGTTGGCAAACAGGGCTTGCGCCAGTAATACCCGCAGTTTCCAACCCGGCGCTACGGCACTCATCAGGCCATAATGCTGTTCCTGTGGGATGTCCAGCCCTAGCAACAATTCACCGGCTCTGGCTTCGGCGGTGTAGCCGTCCATTTCCGCAAACTCCACTTCGAGATCAGCTACCTGCATTCCTTCTGCTTCAGACATGTCTGGCAGTGCGTAAATACGGTCGCGTTCCTGCTTGATTTGCCAGAGTTCCTTATGACCCATAATCACAGTGTCCACGACACTGAATTCTTCATAAGCGAATTGATCCTGGCGCAAAATGCCTAAACGCTCACCGGGGCTGATACTGACGTTGCCAGCGGAAGGTTCCAAATCGCCGCTCAAGATTTTCATAAAGGTCGATTTGCCGCAACCGTTCGCGCCAATCAAGCCGTAGCGGTTGCCGTCGCCGAATTTAACAGAGACGTTTTCAAATAGGGGTTTAGCCCCAAACTGCATAGTAATGTTTGCGGTGGATATCAAGATGTTGTTCCGAAAGGGTGGGTAAAGGGTAAATATCGTTTAGTTAAGTGCTTAAAATCCTTCTCAACAATTGCGCCTGTGTTGCCAATACCATAAGGATGTGGTGAATATGGAAAATGCAGGAACACAATCAAACTACAACCTTGTAGGCATCCAGCAAGATAGCAAGGGAAGTTGATTTTCTTAACTTAACAGCATTGGATAAAAGCGTGATATAAAGACAATGTTACGAGATTGTAGATATGTAACGCATTATTTTACAGCAAATAGGCCAACTTCCGTTACACAATATCGAGGTAACATTATGTACGTATCTTCTATTGCTGATTTTAGCTATAACAAACGGGCTTAAAAGAGAAATTAACAGCCTGAAGCCAAAAAAGCATTATTTTTTCATCGCTACGCTCTCCTTCTGGGTGAGGGTTTAACTGATTGATTTTAATCCCCTCACCCCAACTGTCTCTCGAAGGGAGAAGGAGCTTTGAGTTTTTAGACATTTCCTAAAGTCATATAGCTGTTTCCGGTGTTAATTTTGTCAATAACGCACTTATAAATTCAAGCTTTTGTTCGGTGTCGTTAAATGGTTTGATAAACCTTAGCTTATCAGCTCCATCAAATTTATAGCATTGTGCCTCAGTTTGGATCAATTTAATCAACTGTTCGGTATTAAGGGTAGGGGTTGCCGTAAAGACGATACGTCCACCGCCGGAATTCGCGTCGATCTTCTTAACACCCAATTTTTCTGCCTGTTGTTTTAATTCGGTGACGCTGAACAGGGTTTTTACCGGTTCAGGGAGAAGGCCGAAACGGTCAATCATCTCTATCTGCAATTCGCGTAAGTCTTCGGTCGTTTCGGTGTTGGCGATACGCTTGTAAAGCACCAGACGGGCGTGAATATCGGGCAAGTAATCTGCGGGGATCAGTGCCGCTGTTTGCAGATCGACTTCCGGCCCTTTATCCATCGGCGCTTCCAGATCGGCGGCTTTACCTGATTTTAGCGCGTTAACCGCCCGTTCCAGTAACTCGGTGTATAAGGTAAAGCCAATTTCCTGGATTTGCCCACTTTGTTCATCGCCTAATAACTCCCCTGCCCCGCGAATTTCCATATCGTGCGATGACAACATGAAGCCCGCGCCCAAATCACCGGATTTTTCCACTGCTTCCAGACGTTTTACCGCATCGCTACTCATCAAGGCTTTAGGTGGCACGACAAAATACGCATAAGCCCTATGATGCGAACGCCCCACCCTGCCCCGCAGTTGGTGCAATTGCGCCAAGCCCAATTTATCGGCACGGTTGATAATGATGGTGTTGGCACTGGGTATATCAATGCCACTTTCTATGATGGTGGAACACAACAGTAAATTAATACGCTGATGATAAAAATCCATCATGATACGCTCCAGATCGCGTTCTGCCATTTGCCCGTGGGCAATCGCTATCCTGGCTTCTGGCACGAGATTTTCCAGATCAGTAGCCATTTTTCCCATGGATTTGACATCATTATGCAGGAAGAATACTTGTCCGCCGCGCTTGATTTCCCGTTGACAGGCTTCCTTGATTTGCGCGTCCACCCACTCGCTGATAAAGGTTTTGATGGCATGGCGGTTGGGTGGCGGACTGGCGATAATGGATATATCGCGCAATCCCGATAAGGCCATATTGAGTGTACGTGGGATGGGCGTTGCCGTTAAGGTCAGCATATCTAGCGAGTGCCGCAACTTTTTGAAGTGTTCTTTTTGCGTGACACCAAAACGGTGTTCTTCATCAATAATCACCAAACCCAGCGCTTTGTAGCGTAGGTCTTTGGACAAGAGCTTATGTGTACCGATGACGATATCGGCCTTGCCTTGCTCCAAATCTTCGGCAATTACTTTTTGCTGCTTGGGTGAAACAAACCGGGACATCACCTCGACACGCACAGGCCAATCGGCAAAGCGATCACGAAAATTTTGGTAATGTTGTTGTGCCAGTAGGGTCGTCGGTACCAAGATCGCCACCTGCTTACCGCTTTGCACCGCAATAAAAGCGGCCCGCATGGCGACTTCGGTTTTACCAAAGCCCACGTCACCACAAATCACCCTGTCCATCGGCTGTGGACTCGCCATATCTGCCAATATTGCTTCAATGGCGGTTTGTTGATCGGGCGTTTCCTCAAACGGGAACGCATCGGCAAAGCTCATATATTCCGAATCTTGCACAGAAAACGCATGACCTTTTTGCACAGCACGCTTTGCCTGAATTTCCAGCAATTCAGCCGCCACATCCCTAATTCGCCCGATGGCCTTTTTCTTGGCTTTCGTCCATTGGTCGCCACCTAATTTATGCAATGGCGCATTTTCTGGACTTACGCCCGTGTATCGGCCAATCACATGTAAGGATGAAACCGGCACGTACAATTTATCGCCGTTGGCGTATTCCAATGCTAGGAATTCGGCATCTATGCCACCGATTTTCAAGGTGTGCAGTCCCAAATAGCGACCAACACCGTGTTCCTGATGCACGACGGGCGAACCTATCGTCAATTCATTCAGGTTATTGACGATATTTTCCAGCTCGTGTGCCGCTGACCGTCGCCGTCTGCGCCGCTGCTGTATTTTTTCGCCTGACAACAGGCTTTCGGTGATGATGGCAAGTGGTGGATTTTGCAGCCATACGCCATGATCCATGGGTGCGACGGTAATCCCAAACGAAATATCAGCACTTAAAAATACCTGCCAGCTTTCTACCTGCTTTACGGTAATTTTGTATTGCCTTAATTTGTCGATTAAGGCTTCTCTACGTCCAGCAGACTCTGCGACAAAAAGAATTTTTCCGGTAAATTCATTAACAAACTGCTGTAACCGTTGGGCTGGCTCGGTCAGTTTGGCATCAATGGTTAAATCAGGCAGAAGTTGGCAATTGAATACCTTTTCATCAACCTGAGCCGAATTGTCGAATGTGATACGGGCAAAAGCGGCGGTCTTTTGCGACAATTCCTCAGCCGATAAAAATAGCAGTACTGGCGCAAGCAAAGGCCTATCAACATCATATTTACGTTGCTGGTAACGATCTTCCGCTTCTGCGTAGAAAGCCTGTGCGGTCTTATCAAATGCCTCGGAAGTCACCAACACCGCCGAGGCAGGAAGGTAATCGAATAAGGTCGCGGTCTGCTCTACAAACAGCGGCAAATAATATTCAATCCCGCTGGGTGTTATGCCTTTGCTGACATCCACATACAGCACATTTTTAGGTGATGTTTCGGGGAAAGTTTCCCTAAACGCCTGCCGGAAATGTTTGATGGATTCATCGGTAAACGGAAATTCGCGGGCTGGGAACAACTGTATCTCGTTACATTTATCCAATGACCGTTGGGTTTCAGGATCAAAGGTACGAATGGATTCAATTTCTTCATCGAATAGTTCAATGCGGAAAGGCACTTTACTGCCCATCGGGAACATATCAACAATCGACCCCCTAACCGCAAATTCACCATGTTGATAAACCTGTGAAACGCACTGATAACCGACGCTTTCCAGCTTGATCCGGTTCAGTTCCAGGTTAAAATCATCGCCGACTTTAATCGCAAAGCTATTGGCTAATACGTGTTCCCTGGGCGCTAGTCGGTGCATCAAGGTCGTCACTGAGACCACTAGCGCACCACGTTTTACCTGTGGCAATAAAGCCAGGGTTTTCAAGCGTTCTGAAATAATCTCGGACAGCGGCGAAAACACATCATAAGGCAATGTTTCCCAATCGGGGAAATGCAGGATGGGATGTTCATCGCGCAAAAAGAACGCCAGCTCATGTTCCAAACGCAACGCCGTTTGATTGTCAGGCGTGACCACCACAAACAGGCGGTTTTCTTGCTGGATCGCAATGGCCAATGCTAGCGCATCAGCACAGCCGGTTAAGCCAGTCCAACTGACGGTTTGATTATTAGCCTGGGGAATTTCTGGGGATAAAATGGTTGGGGTAGTCATGATGTAAGCAATTTCGTACTTTCTGACACATTATCAGGATGTATGCACATAGAGGCGTTAGGGTGTCAGGCGTAACATGGATCTTGGGCGCTAAACAAGAGCATAACGTCCATTTTTATTCCCTCAAAATGTTTCGGAGAATTTCTAATGAGTACATTTTTTAAACGATTTTCAAGCATATTTCTACTGACGGCCTTACCGCTAGCCCCTGCACTCGCAGCCAATCCTATTGGCAAATTATACACGATGAGCAATGCGGTGAGCGGAAACGAGGTTTTGGTTTATAACCGCCTCTCTGATGGTAGTTTATCCAAAGCGGCCAATATCCCCACCAACGGCACAGGTTCTGGCGGTGGATTAGGCAACCAAGGTGCTTTGACTTTTAGCAAGGATGGCTTTTTTCTGTTTGCCGTCAATGCGGACAGTAATTCCATTTCATCGTTTCGCATCGCCGCAAATGGGTTGGATCTCGTAAGCACCGTGTCATCAGGCGGAACAACGCCTGTCAGTGTCACGGAAGATCGCGGCCGATTATTTGTATTAAACGCAGGCAATGCTTCCAAACCCGGTAACATCCTTGGCTACCGTGTTAACCACGATGGTCGATTAAGACCCATGCCGTTCACTAAACGCTTACTGAGCAGCAATTCGGCCAGCACGGGTGCTGCCCAAATCAGCTTTAGCGATGATGGTCAGCAGCTAATCGTCACTGAAAAAGCGACTAACCTGATTTTGACCTATCGCGTTAATGATTATGGCGTACCTGGCAAGGCAATGCTTAACACTTCTTCTGGCATTACCCCTTTCGGTTTTGCTGTCGGCAAACGTAACCAGATTTTTGTTTCCAATGCCGAAGGTGGGGCTGCCAATATTTCGACATTGTCTTCATATCGGTTATTACCTTATGGAAAATTGCGGGATATTAGCCCAGAAGTAGCCACGGGCGAAACAGCAGCATGCTGGGTTGCATTGACACCTGACGGGCGCTATGCCTTCACGACCAATACCGCAAGCGGATCAGTGTCTTCATTCCAAATCGAATTGGATGGCAAAGCTACCGTTGTCGATGGCAAAGCAGGGATTACAGGAAGTGCTTCAGGCCCAATCGACATGGTCGTTAGCCCTGAAAGTCGGTTCTTGTATACTTTAAATTCCGGCAATGAATCGATTTCTGCTTTTGAAGTCGGCTTAGATGGCGCACTTACCTTGGTGACAACGTTGGAAAATTTACCCGATGGCGCAAATGGACTGATTGCCCAATAAGCAAAACCTTAGCGGGCTTAACATCAAGTCCGCTAAGTGCTTTATATTTTGCCCACTTTCCGAATCCCGCCAATTTTTCTAAATTGACCAGGCCCGACTCCCATCACGCGTTTGAATGCCTTACTGAATGCCGCCGCTGACTCGTAACCGCAGCGTTCCGCAACATCCATCACACTCGCGTTCTCCTGTTCAAGCCAACGGCGCGCAAAATACATACGCCAGATTGTCAAAAACTCAATCGGTGGCATCCCGCATGCCCATAAAAAGCGTTCAGCAAAAGCAGAGCGCGATAGATGCGCTGTTTCTGCCAGATTATCCAACGTCCAATGTTCACCAGGATTTGCGTTAATCGCCAAAACTGCTTTACAAATCTGGGCATCGCCAAATGCGCCCAATAATCCAGGGATTGGTAGGTTTTTTTCTACAAGATCACGCACGATATAAAACAACAACGCATCGGCAAGTCGATCCAGAATGGCAGTAGCACCCACTTCATCCATCCCCGCTTCGGCAAACAGTAAGTCAAGCAAGGTACGTGCGGCGGCATTAATACCCCCAGACTGGGAGGCTATCACTAAAAACTCCGGCAAGGTTCCCATAAGTAGCCGTCGCACTGAATGGTCTATTTCCAGAAAGCCGCAAATTAAGGCAGTGCCTGGATTGGTGCGATCCAAGCGCACTTCACGGGTAACATTTTGTATGCCAAATGCCCTGGGTTTTTCCTCTGACGAACCAATGATATGCGCGGCATCATGCGGGAAAACTAAGATGTCGCCGCCTTGTAATCGAGTCGAAGCCTGAGAATCCGGCAAATGCAGCCAACATTCACCATGACAAACGATATGGAAATTGACATTGCCCGTACCCGACGTATCAAGAGCCCAGGAATCACACAACTGACCACGGTAAAAAACCTCGGCACGGAAGCTGATCCGTCTTAGAATTTCGTTCAGCGCTTGCTTAGCATCCTGTGGGAAGGCTTTTTCTTTAGCGGGTGATGCCATCGCAAAATATCTCTGAAGTTAAATGGGTAAGTGTATGACATTATTAGAAAGACAAAAGAATAGACTCTGGTATTTGTTACCTCTTTAGAAACACATTATCCCGCACCACAACAACGCTTAAATTTTTTGCCACTGCCGCATGAGCAAGGTGCATTCTTGCCTTGATTAGATTGCTGGATGATTTTGCCAACTTTCTTGACCACGCCGTCCAAATAAAACCAACGTCCATTGGTTTTAGCAAATCGGCTGACTTCATGCAGCCTATACGCTTCGCCATTGTTTAAGTAGAACGCTTTGAATTCTACTATGCCCTTACTGTCATTGATTTCGCCCTTTTTGGTGTCGATAATTTCCAGCCGCTGCCAGTCGATATTTTCTTCAGCAAGCTGGGTCTCCTCCGGCTTTGGTCGGGTACTGGCATCCCATGTATCTTGCACATATTGGGTTTTATCCAGTGCGTAAGCCGTAAAGCGCGAACGCATTAATTTCTCAGCAGTAGCCGGTAATTCGTCACCGGAATGAAAGGGTTCACAACATTGCCTATATTCAATGCCCGAGCCACAAAGACAACATGTTTCAGTATTCAAAGGTTGAGTCTCTATTGTTAAGTTTAGAAGGATTGGATTTGTTTTATTGCCTAGTTGTTTATACCGGCATATCAAGCGCTCAAAAACATCGCATCGCCGTAGCTGAAAAAACGGTAAGACTGGTTAATAGCATGTTGATAAGCATCCATCACAGGCTGATAGCCAGCAAAAGCGGCAACTAACATTAACAAGGTAGATTCAGACAGATGGAAATTGGTCAACATGGCATCGACGGACTTGAATTGATAACCTGGGGTGATAAACAAATCGGTATCGCCAAAACTGGATTCAAGTTGCCCTGTTTTACATGCTGACTCCAATGCCCTTACCGCCGTGGTGCCGATGGCAATAACCCGTCCACCTCTGCCTCTAGCCTGACGAACCGAATCAACGACTTCTGACGACACGGAAAAGTATTCTTTGTGCATGATGTGTTGCGACAAATCTTCCACCCTCACAGGTTGAAATGTGCCGCTGCCGACATGCAAAGTCACGAATCTGATTGCCACGCCTTTGGCTTTGATTTTTTCCATCATCGCCAGATCAAAATGCAAACTGGCGGTCGGTGCGGCTACCGCGCCAGCATGTTTGGCAAATACGCTTTGGTAACGACTGACATCGGCTACATCATCAGCCCTGGTAATGTAAGGCGGCAAGGGGATGTGACCTATCTGGCCTAAAATCTCCAGCAATGGTTTATCACCGTTAAATTCGAGTTCAAATAAATCCTCTACCCTGCCCTGCACTGCACAGCTATAACCACCATCCAGATTTATCGCCGCACCTTCCTTTGGCGATTTACTCGCTCTCACGTGAGCAATAGCGTGATGGTCGTCCTGCACTCGTTCGATCAGAATTTCGACTTTACCCCCAGTGGTCTTAACACCGAATAAACGTGCAGGAATCACTTTAGTATCGTTAAAAACCAACAGATCGCGTTCGTCAATTAAATCAATAAAGTCGGTGAATTGCCTGTCGGTAAGCTGTCCTGTGTGTTTATTCAAGCATAATAGACGGCTGTCATGACGTTCCAACAAGGGTGTTTGAGCAATTAATTCTTCAGGCAGTTGATAGCTAAAATCAGATTTCTTCATGGTGGAGGATATTATCAGGATACATCTAGCAAATACACACAAAATGGACTGGCGTTTTTAAGCAAGTGTACCTATAATGTGCGTTCTTTGCCGGGATGGCGGAACTGGTAGACGCGCCGGATTCAAAATCCGGTGAGGGTAACTTCGTGCCGGTTCGATTCCGGCTCTCGGTACCAAATTCTGGTTTCGAGAAGTGCAAAGAAACCAATGGCTTAGAGAGCTTTAATGTTCTCTAGGCCATTTTTCATTGTGCTGTAGTATTCTGCTAAAGCCAAAATTGTCCCAATTCTGTCCCATTTCAAAATAAATCATCGCAATAAACTGTAATAGCTGCCAACAAATTAAGCATACATAAAAGCTCTGAAATATCTTACGATTCTTCTTTATCTCTCTGTTCCTAGCGCTAATCGTTACCTCTTTTAAAGAGTAGAATTTCTAATTCCAATAAATATATTCCTCACCCTCGCATAACTTAATAGCCAATACAAAAAGCACTTCTTAGGCTTTCATTGTAATAACGGCAATTAAGTCTTAACCAAGCTGCTAGCGCTACTCTAAGCGCCTTGTAAGCACTCATATGGGCATAACAGAGCTGGCCTTTGTCGACTGTGCAGAATGCTCTGCTCAATAACGGTATTGAATTAAGTGTGGTGATTAATGTATGAGGATTTAATGCTTAACTCTAAGTAGAGTTCGCTCAAAAACTCAGATGCCAATAATTCAAATAACCCTTCGTCATTAATCTGACTGGCGTTATGAAGATCCGTTTTGTCTTTTGTAATAAAAATTCGATGTGCTTGTTGATACAGCGCTGAACAATTTCGAGCACAAA
>CAMAVM010000041.1 GCA_945861705.1 Methylomagnum ishizawai
GTAACTCAACAGCCCAAGCCACAACCAAACTCAATGCCGTCAAGGCTGCCGCCATACTGAAGAAGTCATTATGTTTGAAATGGTGTTTGTTGGATGATGTCTTATACATGGCTTAAGCCTTTTAAAAAGATTTCGACAGCATCAGTGTGGAGCAACCAAGTTAAAATATGATGACAGTTGTATGAAGGTTTTGTGACTGAAGATTGGAAGGGGAAGAGATCATTGCGGATTTATTGGGATTGGTATCATTTCCACTTATTTCCCAGGCTTGAAAAGGGTACAAAACAATTCCTGGTTTCCGGGCTTTATAAAACTCTCAAAATGTGTGGCGAAGCGACCTCTGGTTTTGCATTTGCGGTTTTCAAAGTCCTGTATCAACACCCCCATCGCCAGGAAGGTTTTGTTGGGTGTGTTGATGGTCTGCATCTCTTCACTGTATTGCTTTAGTTTTTCCTGTTGGATAACGTAGTCTTGATAATCTCCTAAAACATCTTGCAGACTTTTCAAACGCGTAATTAATTTATCAATACGCCGTTCTGGATAAAGATTTTGAAAAAATTCCATTAAATATCGCAATTTTTTGCAGGTTTTCCTGAGCTTATGCAGTGCTTCCGGCGGTGAATGGCGGTCAATCGCCTCGCCTTCCTTGATAACTTGCTTATAAGCTTTCCAGAGCCTTTTATTGGCTAACTCCTTTATGGTCAATGTGGCATCCGCTTCAGTTGGATTTTGAGATGGGGACGAAGAAAGGTATTCTTCCCATTCTGCGAGCAGCTTTAAGTACTTGCTTGAACGCAGTTTTCTGGCGAGTTGTTTGTGCGATTTTAGCTTTTTTGCAGCCAAAAAATGTTGCAGTGGGGTGATGCTTTGCCGGATAATCGCAGGCAATTTCTTTTTGTATTGTTCAAAATTCAACAAATACACGTCTAAATCGCGTGTTTCCCCAGTAATTTGCCCAAGCCAGGAGAAGAATTCCTTATATCGGGCAAGCACGTCTTCTGGCAGCACATTCGTCATTTGGCTTAGTCCGACGCGTGTTCGCCTAGTTGCAACCCTGAAGTCGTGCAAAAATTCACTGTCAATATCAGCTATCGTTCCTTGTTCGTTCACCCTGATAGTCCGCAACAGATAGCTGAATATGTATTTGCTGGCGATGTCGGCACGCATTTCAGGGGTAAGGTGAATATCCAGTTTCGACGAATAATCTTTGGGATGTCGGCCTTGTAATCTTAATGCTGCTAGCAACAAAGGTTTGTCAACGGTCTTTAAACCCAGATCCGTGAGCATTTCAGTAATGCGCTCGGCAACTTTGTCATAGCCCTTGACGGGAATGAGGGTAAGGCGATTTTTGAGTAATTCAAACTCTTCGATCAGTACGTACAGTACAATTTTGCCTTCTTCGTTAACAATATTAAGGTGATAAGCCTCACATTCCAGGGTACAGACTGCCAGTAACGCACGCATTTCTAGTGTGGATTCTAGGATCTGGCGCACTTTGCCGGGATTAAATTGTTTGCTGAATGACGGAACGTCAAAAAGTATGGTGCTGGCGACAAGTTCGCCATTTTTTCTATTGCTTATTTGCAGCGAAGAGGTTTGTTTCGAGCGATTAAATTCACAGCTTAAGCCCTGTTTGTATAAGCGCCAATCAAAGCTGTCATAATAGGTTTTCAAAAAATACTGTTTAGAGTAATGGTCTATTTCAACCTTTTCACTTAACGTTGCAATCAGTTTTTCAGCCGTGATTGTTGTGGGTAACTCATAATGCGTAGCCTTCATGCTATAGGATGCCTTTTATGGTGGTCGTTTACACATAACTGTAATATTTTAGTGTTAATGTTTTGTGACAACATAATATATCGTTCGGATTTAAGATATAAAAGGTGATTATCAACATAACACGAGCATCAATATGAGTAGAGAATTATGGTTACTGCGACATGGCAAAGCTGAACGGTTTGATAGTAGTGAAGACTATGACCGGACGTTAAAAAAGCGCGGTAAACGTGATGCCAAGCGCATGGGCGAATGGATGAAAGAGGCTCAGTCCTTGCCTGATCTGGTTATCAGCTCACCTGCAATCCGCGCAATTACCACAGCAAAAATAGTTTGCGACCTATTTAGTGTAGACCA
Source organism: Methylomagnum ishizawai (assembly GCA_945861705.1). Classification (GTDB taxonomy): domain Bacteria; phylum Pseudomonadota; class Gammaproteobacteria; order Methylococcales; family Methylomonadaceae; genus Methyloglobulus. The sequence goes on from CAMAVM010000041.1 coordinate 2,134, forward strand.
TCGGCATATCCAGCAGGAAAAACGCTTGTATGATGAAGGTTTAGTCCGGGTAAAGTCCGTGCTGGCTGATTGTCCGGCTACATTTAGCCGAGTGTTACTGGTTGGGCATAACCCAGAGCTAGAAGATTTATTAAGCTATTTGGTTAATGAAACTGATTTGCCCGACCATAAAAAACTGTTCCCAACAGCCGCGTTGGCACGATTAATGTTGCCCGATGACTGGTCGCATTTGGACAAAGGCTGTGCACAATTGCTATCGATTACCTACCCAAAATCCTTGTTGGAAGAAAACCTAGAAGAAAGTTAAGCAAATTGTGTCATTGTCATATTTCTGTCATAAAGTGGGATTATGCTACCGCAAACTAAATGTACTAACCAAACCTACTGTCTATCATAAGAGAGCTAAAATGAAATTACTGTTTAAAACGAAGTTACTTATTGCTGCGATGGGGCTTGTTTCTGCTGGGCTTACGGGTAATTTTGCCCATGCAGGGCAGACTGTTGATGCTGCCATCCCTGAATATCAAGCCGCCACTGGCATATCTGGCAATCTGTCCAGCGTTGGCTCTGATACCTTAGCCAACTTGATGTCGCTTTGGGCAGAAGATTTTAACCGTGCTTATCCCAACGTCAATATTCAAATTCAGGCCGCAGGTTCTTCTACCGCGCCACCTGCGCTGACTGAAGGCACATCCAACCTTGGGCCTATGAGCCGCGAAATGAAAGATGATGAAATAGAAGCTTTCGAGGGTAAACAGGGTTATAAACCGACCGCTATACCCGTAGCAGTGGATGCCCTTGCCGTTATGGTCAATAAAGACAATCCTGTTAAAGGCTTGACGATGGAGCAAGTTGACGGCATTTTTTCTTCCACCAACAAATGCGGTGGCGCAGCCAGCATTGAGACCTGGGGTGATGCGGGTGTTGCAGCATGGGGCGCAAAAAGTATGCAGTTATACGGGCGTAACTCAGTATCGGGTACTTATGGCTATTTTAAAGAACATGCCTTATGTAAGGGTGACTTTAAAAGTAATGTTAACGAACAGCCAGGTTCAGCCTCGGTCGTTCAGTCAGTTACAGAATCCGTCAACGGTATTGGTTATTCTGGCATGGGCTATACCACTTCCGGTGTAAAAATGGTGCCTTTGGCAAAAAAAGGCAGCACAAGCTTTGTTGAAGCCACACCTGAAAACGCGCTCAACGGGACTTATCCTTTGACACGTTACCTGTTTATTTACGTTAACAAAAAACCAAACCAACCGTTAGCGCCGCTGGAAAATGAATTTATCAAGATGGTATTGTCAAAAACGGGGCAACAATCGGTTATCAAAGATGGTTACATCCCATTGCCAGCGAATGTCATAGAAAAGGCATTGGCGGCGATCAAGTAGATCGTACCTAACAGTGTTGTAGTGGTCGAGGACTCGTAAACAAGGATGTTTAGTCTGCATTAACCATTTCCCCCTCAAAGTAATGGTTGCACAGACGATATGGCCGAAGACTGGAAACAGACTTCGGCCATTTTTTTATGTCCCTAGTCAGTAATACGTTTAAAATGGATTTCTGGGTTTTTTTAAAGTTTAAATGTAATGAATACACAAAGTTGTCACTTATTGAAACTACAATAGTCGCATGTCTGAGAACCTAACGAACCCAACACCGTCAGCGGTAACGCTTGCAGCAAGCAAACCTTACCAAAAGTGGCGATTACTAAAAGATGCCTTGGCACGTTACGGCGTTGTCGGCGGCGGTCTCGGTGTCATTGTCGCTATCGTATTGATTTTCTTTTACTTGCTTTATGTGGTTTTGCCTTTGTTTGGATCGGCAGCGGCTAGTTCAATCGCCGAATACGATGTTCCTGAAAAAACGTTGGGCAAGACTGTGTTGCTGGAAGCGGAAGAACAAAACGAAGTGGCAGTTCGTTTTACTGACAGCGGAAACGTCGTGTTTTTTGATGTTGCTACTGGCAAGGTTCTGTTCGCTCAGGCAATAACGCTTCCTGAAGGAAGCCATATCACCAGCTTTGCCCAAAGTAGCCTAATTAGCCAAGCTAGTGTTGCTTATGGGCTGTCAGATGGCAGGGCAATCATCGTAAAGCATCAATACAAAGTTACTTATCCCAACAATAAACGTCAGATTACGCCTTCAATCGAATATCCCTTAGGCGAACAACCACTGATAATCGACGAGTCCGGTGCTGCTTTGGAAAAGCTTGCGGTGAAGGTAGAAGCTGACAAGACCATTGTTGTGGCAAAAGCCGCCGATAAAGTGCATCTGGTCAGTTTTTCCAAGGAACAAACCTTATTTGCCGATGCAGCGACCACGACCCGGACAGCTGCGGTGTTGGAGGCTTCTGCTAAAACGATTGTTGACCTGTTAATTGATAAGGAAGATAGCCAACTTTACCTTGTAGATGACGAAGGCCTGTTGAGTGCTTATGACATCAACGACAAAACAGCGCCTAAATTAAAACATCAACAAAACGTAGTGGAAGCGTGGAAAAAAATTACCAGCCTGACGTTCTTGAATGGTGACCTTTCCTTGTTAGTCGGCGACTCAACGGGTTTGGTGTCACAATGGACACAAGTCAAAAACGAACTTAAGCAGCTCGCCTTTAAAAAAATCCGCTCATTTAAAGTATCAAACGAAGCGATTGTTTCTATCGAATCGGAACAACGCCGCAAAGGTTTCATGACGGTCGATGCCAGTGGCTACGTCGGTATATACCATTCCACGGCTGAACGGGAACTCATTAAAGAGCGCATCAGCACGTCACCACCGATAGCTGCCTTGTTATCGCCAAGGGCGAATCGGTTGTTGCTAGAATCACAAGATGGGAAAATCCATGTTTGGCGACTAGAAAACGAACACCCAGAGGTTTCCATAAAATCGTTATGGCAACAAGTCTGGTACGAAAGCTACCCAAAACCTGATTATATCTGGCAATCCTCGTCTGCCAGCAATGATTTTGAGCCCAAATACAGCCTGATCCCTTTAGTCTTTGGCACATTGAAGGCCGCCTTTTATGCCATGTTGGTTGCCATGCCACTCGCCCTGATGGGGGCGATTTATACGGCATATTTTATGGCACCGAAAATGCGCCAGGTCGTAAAGCCTACTATAGAACTCATGGGTGCACTGCCGACGGTCATATTAGGGTTTTTGGCAGGTCTTTGGTTAGCGCCGTTTATAGAAAAGCATTTGGCGGGATTGTTCTTATCGCTGATTTCCCTGCCCATCGCCATTATGTCATTCGCCTTTTTCTGGCAATATTTGCCGAAAACCCTACGTCAAAAAATACCTGAAGGCTGGGATGCTGCTATTTTAATACCCGTTATCATCATCGTTAGCTGGTTAGCTTTCACCATAAGCGTACCTTTGGAAACCTTTTTGTTTCACGGCACGTTACGAGACTGGTTTAGCCGTGAATTCGGCATCGGCTACGACCAACGCAATGCCTTGGTAGTCGGTATCGCAATGGGTTTTGCGGTGATCCCCACCATTTTTTCGATAGCCGAGGATGCCATCTTCAGCGTTCCCAAGCATTTGACAGTGGGTTCTCTGGCATTGGGAGCAACCACTTGGCAAACCATGACGCGGGTGGTTTTGTTGACTGCCAGCCCAGGCATTTTCTCAGCCGTCATGATCGGCTTGGGACGTGCTGTTGGCGAAACCATGATTGTGTTAATGGCTACTGGCAATACGCCCGTCATGGATTTCAGCGTGTTCCAGGGCTTACGTACACTGGCTGCCAATATTGCCGTGGAAATGCCCGAATCGGAAGTCGATAGCACCCATTACCGCGTGTTATTCTTGGCGGCCTTAGTGCTGTTTATCTTCACTTTCGTATTCAACACCTTGGCAGAAATTATTCGCCAACGCTTGCGGGAAAAATACAGCTCATTATGATTAGTTCATGGTTTAAAAGTGGGTCACCCTGGATATGGCTGAATGCGGCTGCGGTCAGCGCTTGCCTGATTATGATCGTCGGCGTGTTAGGCCTGATTGTCGTGCGCGGCATCGGTCATTTCTGGCCTACCCAAGTCACACGGTTCAGTTATCAGGAAGATAACGCCCAGGTAAAAACACTTTTTGCGGAAATTGTAGACACCAGCGTTACCCCTGCGGCTGCGGCAAAAATTTCCGGCTATAAAATGGCCGATAATGAAGAAGCCTTGGTGCAGTATCAGATTAAAACCGGCAATCGTGACGTTACCGGTGCTGATTTTCGCTGGTTACAGGAAAGCAATATTAAAAGCCAAGACCAACCTGCCGATCTCATGGTGGTAGAACGTCGGGAATGGGGCAATTTTTACGGTCAGCTTGTCGCGGTCAAAGAAAACAGTAAAACCCTTGCCAGCGATGGTGAAGCGTGGTCTGTAGCACAAACAAAAATCGACGAAGCCTTAACCGTTTATGAAGAAATCGCCCATCTGGAAAAGAAAGAAATCGGCGCGATTAATTACAGTTTGGAACAGTTAAGGCTAAAAGGAAGAAGCCTGGAATTAAAAGATCGGCTTGATGAAACGGCTAAGGCAGCCATTGAAAATGAAAAAACCGAGCTTAAAAAGCAATACGAACAATACCAAATACAGCTGAGAACCTTATATCAAAAAATAAGGAGCGCCAGCTTGGTGGCGAAAACCGACAGTGGTGCGGAAGTAGTTATTCCTGTCGCTAAAGTCGTCAGGATATATCAACCCAATAACATGAACCTGTTCCAGAAAATAGGCCATTATTTCAGCAAGCTGGGCGAATTTCTGACCGATGATCCACGAGAAGCCAATACCGAAGGCGGTATCTTCCCCGCTATCTTCGGCACTATCATGATGGTGTTGATTATGTCCCTCATCGTCACGCCTTTTGGTGTTATCGCGGCGGTTTACCTGCGCGAATATGCCAAACAAGGCTTTACTACACGCTTGATACGGATTGCGGTCAACAATCTCGCCGGTGTGCCTTCTGTGGTTTATGGCGTGTTTGGCTTGGGCTTTTTTGTTTATATTCTGGGTGGTAATATTGATAAGCTGTTTTACCCCGAATCTGCCCCTGCACCCGTTTATGGAACGCCAGGATTATTATGGGCATCAATAACACTAGCACTGCTCACTTTGCCCGTCGTCATAGTCGCCACCGAAGAAGGCTTGGCGCGTATACCAAAATCCATACGAGAAGGCAGTCTGGCATTAGGGGCCACCAAATTTGAAACCTTGTGGAACACGGTTTTACCGATGGCTAGCCCCGCCATTATGACCGGAATGATCTTGGCGGTTGCCAGGGCTGCGGGAGAGGTTGCACCGCTAATGATGGTCGGTGTGGTTAAACTTGCGCCCACCTTGCCGCTGGACGGCAATATGCCGTTCGTACATTTGGACAGAAAATTCATGCACTTGGGTTTTCATATTTATGATGTCGGCTTTCAAAGCCCTAATGTCGAAGCGGCACGGCCTTTGGTGTATGCGACGGCATTGTTGCTGGTCTTGGTGATTATTGGACTTAATCTAGCCGCAATTGTTATCAGAAATAATTTGCGCGAAAAATATCGGGCATTGGAAGGTTAATAGTGACGACAGAACAAACACGTACCCACGCAATCGACATGAATTCCATTTTACGTGGACGCGATAGTGCCTCAGAACAGCTTGAGATAACCATCAAAATAGAAAACCTCAACCTGCATTATGGACAAAAGCAAGCCTTGCATAACGTCAGTATGGATATACCCAAAAAAAGGGTAACTGCGTATATAGGACCTAGTGGCTGTGGTAAATCCACCCTGCTGCGTTGCATTAACCGTATGAATGATCTGGTGGATAGTGCAAAAATCGACGGCAAGATTTTGCTGGATAATGAAAATATATATGACAAATCGGTCAACGTAGCGGCTTTACGGCGACGTGTAGGAATGGTGTTCCAAAAACCCAATCCCTTTCCTAAGTCTATTGCTGAAAACGTCGCTTACGGTTTACGGATACAAGGTATCAATGACAAACGAACGCTGGACGAAACCATAGAAAGTGCCTTAAGAGGTGCGGCGCTTTGGGATGAGGTTAAGGATCGTTTAAATGATAACGCGTTGGGTTTATCCGGCGGACAACAACAACGTTTGGTGATTGCCAGAGCCATTGCCATCGAGCCAGAAGTGTTGCTATTGGATGAGCCCGCTTCGGCATTAGATCCAATTTCAACCCTCAAAATCGAAGAGCTGATTAACGAGTTGAAAGAAAAATACACCATCGTTATCGTCACGCACAATATGCAACAAGCTGCGCGCGTTTCTGACTATACTGCATTCATGTATATGGGTGAATTGATTGAAATAGGCAACACCAGCCAACTATTCACCAACCCCAAAAAGAAACAAACCGAAGACTACATCACCGGTCGGTACGGTTAATCAGGAGAAATCAAATGGATAATACCAATATCGGGCATCATATCTCTGAGCAATTCAACAAAGAACTCGAAGATATTCGGAACCACGTCTTGACGATGGGCGGCTTGGTTGAAGAGCAGATTGAGCAGGCGATCAAGGCATTTACTACCTCAGATGTAGAACTGGCCGAGCAGGTTATCAAGCAAGACAACCAGATTGATGCCCTGGAAAAAGTGCTAGACCGGGAATGTATGCAGATCATGGCACTGCGCCAACCGACCGCATTCGATTTGAGGCTACTGATTACTGTCCTGCGGATCATCAACGAATTGGAACGGGTCGGTGATATGGCAGAGCATGTCGCTAAAATGGCAATTCATCTATCCAACATTGAAGGCAACAAAAGTGAATCGTATTACGAAATCCAGCATATAGCCGATTTGGTCAAGGCTATGTTGCACGATGCCTTGGATGCGTTTGCGCGGATGACGGTCGAACAAGTACCCGCCATCACGGGCAGGGACGAAAACGTAGACCGTGAATATGCTAGCATCATCAGGCAGCAGATCACCTACATGATGGAAGACCCTAGAAATATTACCCGTACTATCAACGTCCTGTGGACTGTGCGCTCACTGGAACGCATAGGCGACCATGCTTGCAATATTTGTGAACACTTGGTCTACATGATTAAGGGCGAAGATGTCCGCCACATCAGCCGTGCTGAATTGGAAAGGAAGGTTAAAGGTGAATAGAGCGGCTGGCTTTATGTACAAATGGATTCCTTCGGTCATGGAAGGGCCTAATCAGGGGTTACTTAGCCAATTGTTGAAAGTTACCTGGAATTCCTAAAAACCCAAACTTATCTTTTTCCCTTATAGAAGGGACTGCTCGATACAACTTAGCGGTAATGGATACCGCCCCTTTTATCTAAAGAAATCCCAGATAAGCTTGATTTGAGAGAGCTTCTTAGCTTATCCGTGAGTTATATAAGTCCGATAAATAAGCTGACAATATATGTCATATTGCGACTGGCACTGTCACATCAAAAACTCATTACTTCGTCAAATCAGCTTTCAAAGATTGTCATCCCGGCATAAGATTTGCCGGTCAGCGGTTCAACTTCTCATCTGCTCTCAGTCCAGCTATCGTTGGATCAACGGGTTGGCCTATAAAATATAGTTTTTAAGTAGAATCAGTAATTTAATCGTTATGTTGAATTATTTCGGCATGTTTTTTGCTTTATTTTATAGTCTATTGCGGTAACGAGAATGAAAAAGCACTTAAATGTCAAAAAATCAGCTTAATAAGGAACTAAAACCTAATGGAAAGCATCCTTTATTTTTAATAAAGACGTAGAAAAATAGTAATTTAAAGAATAGAATTAATGCGTTTTGTATAGTTTTTTATTGGATTATTTATAACTTTGGTGTTCCGATCATGAAAAAACAGCCTGAAAATCACCCTAAATCAAGCAAAAAAGCTTCTACCAGCTCCATGCGTCTGGCACTTGAAAGTCGATTACTGTTTGACGGTGCGGTGGTAGCGACGGCGGTTCAGGTTGTGGATGATAAAGCCGCGCAAGATCATCCCCAGGAAGCACTCAAGGATAATATCGCAGATTTAACGCCCGATACGGCTATAGATACAGGTGACCACGCTATCTTTGGTGGTGGTCTGAACATCGAAAGTGCTGAACATCAGCTCTTAGCAATAACATCAGCTACTTCAGCAGGAAATGCGGATGCACCTACATTATACGTAGTTGATTCACGCGCAGAAGAACTCCATGATTTACTTGCCAATCCACCCGCAAACACCCAAATAAAAGTTTTAGACGCAAACCGTGACGGCTACCAGCAAATAGCAGAAATATTGCAAGATAGGACTAACACCAGCGATTTACACATACTGACGGCTGAACGTGGTGGCAAACAATGGCTAGGTTCCAGCCAAATCACATCAAACCTTAATGCAATAAACAGCGAATCCCTGGCTGAGTGGGGTAATGATCTGGATGCCGACACTAATATTACTTAGATTCAACTCATAAGTGCAATTCATTTTAACGTGATTGAAA
>CAMAVM010000042.1 GCA_945861705.1 Methylomagnum ishizawai
ACCGCAGGGGTAACCTGGAAGCCGATGAAATGGCTGAATATTCGTCCTAATGTGCGCTATGACTGGGTCGATACCAACGCCGCCACCGGTCAACTGCCCTTTGACGGCGGCAACCAAAAAGACCAGTTCTTGTTCTCTACGGATATGACAGTGGCGTTTTAAAAGCTTCGATACCTCTATCTCTTCCTCTGCACTCTAAATGCGCCTTCGGGCGCATTTTTTTGTTCACTCAAGATCTTGCATATAACAAACGACCGCACCAATACGACTCATAGACACAACAAAAGCACCATTTTGGTGCGATTCTTTCAAATTGCTGCTTAACATCTGCTTTAATCTCAAGGTTTCTTTGTTTATCTCAATTGGCATGATCTGTGCTTTAACTAATCCAAGCGAATCCCTTTTGTATGCAAAAGGTTTCTCCTAACCCATTAGGAAAGGTTCTCTTGGTTGTTAACTTGATGAAGGAGTAAATATGAAACTGATAACCGCAATTGTTAAGCCGTTTAAACTCGATGATGTGCGTGAGGCACTGTCAGAACTGGGTGTATCTGGTATAACAGTCACTGAAGTAAAGGGCTTTGGCCGTCAAAAGGGACATACCGAACTGTATCGCGGTGCCGAGTATGTGGTTGATTTTTTGCCCAAGGCGAAGGTTGAGGTCGCCGTCACGGAAGCTTTAGTCGATCAAGCTGTGATAGCGATCAGCAAGGTTGCCAATACCGGCAAAATTGGCGACGGCAAAATTTTTGTAACTAATTTAGAGCAGGTTATTCGGATTCGTACCGGAGAAACTGGCGAAGAAGCTCTGTAAGGGGGAATGAGATGAAAAAAAGAAATTCGGGTTTTTGGGGCATAATTGGGTTGTTATTGATGGGTTTGTCGTCTGTTGTTTCCGCTGAAGATGTGGTCGCAGCAGCGGTAGTAGTGCCAACCGTTAACAAAGGTGATACCGCATGGATGATCGTGGCGACTGTGCTAGTCATTTTGATGGTGATACCAGGCCTGGCATTATTCTACGGCGGCATGGTACGCGCCAAAAATATGCTGTCAGTCCTGATGCAAGTCTTCGTTATTTTCTCAATGATGGCAATTTTGTGGGCGATTTATGGTTACAGTGTTGCCTTTACTGAGGGTAATGCCTTCTTTGGCGGTTTTAGCAAGATGTTCCTGCTTGGCATCACGCCTGATTCGATGGCGGCGACGTTCAGTAAGGGTGCTTACGTCCCAGAATATATCTACGTGGCGTTCCAGTTGACGTTCGCGGCTATCACACCAGCCTTGATTGTCGGTGCATTTGCCGAACGGGTTAAGTTTTCGGCGGTGCTGTTGTTCATGTTCATCTGGTTTACGTTTTCTTACCTGCCGATGGCGCACATGGTTTGGTATTGGACAGGTCCTGATGCGTACACCGATGCTAAAGCCGCAGAAGCTGCGGGTGCAACAGCGGGCTTTTTGTTCCAAAAAGGCGCATTGGATTTTGCGGGTGGCACGGTCGTCCATATCAATGCCGGTATCGCAGGCTTGGTGGGCTGTTTGATGATAGGCAAACGCATCGGCTTCAAAAAAGAATCTTTAGCCCCACATAGCGTGACCATGACCATGATTGGCGCATCCTTATTGTGGGTAGGCTGGTTCGGATTTAACGTTGGATCTAACCTTGAAGCCAATGGGTTAGCGGCTTTGGTCTTTGTGAACACCTTACTTGCCAGCGCGGCAGCAACCTTATCTTGGATGGGCGCAGAATGGCTGATGCGAGGCAAGCCTAGCATGTTAGGCGGGGCTTCCGGCGCAATCGCTGGTCTGGTTGCCATTACGCCCGCATGTGGCTGGGCAGGACCGATGGGGGCTATTGGTCTGGGTTTAGTCGTTGGTGCAGTGTGCTTCTGGGCAGTTACCTACCTGAAAGCAAAATTGGGTTATGACGACTCCCTGGACGCTTTCGGCGTGCATGGCATAGGTGGAACTATCGGCGCTATTGGCACTGGCATTGTCGCCAGCCCAAGTTTGGGCGGCACAGGTGTTTGGGACTATGTGGCTAATGGTGTCGCTGAATTCAGTATGTCTACCCAAGTTACCAGCCAATTATGGGGTGTTGGGGTGTGTATCGTTTGGTCTGGCGTGGTTTCTTTCATCGCTTTTAAGATCGTGGATGTGCTGATAGGGCTGCGTGTTAGTGAAGAAGTCGAGCGTGAAGGCTTGGATATTTGCGAGCATGGGGAATCTGCTTATCACAATTAATTGAGATAAGTCAGATTCTGATTGTAGCACGTAGGGCGGGTCATGACCCGCCTTACAAGTTACCTACAGTACGGACGTTAAGTATCAAGCTTTATTTTACCGTTCGCATATTGGTGAATAAGTGAGCTAATAAGAGTTTGATACGGTAACCCTTGGCTAAGAGACTTGGCCTTTATACGTTCAATATCGCTTTCCAACAACCTTATGCTAATGGCTTTTTTCTTGCTCATTTGGCTACGGGCTATTTGGGTGTAACGGCTTTTTTCTTCCTCTACATTTTCAATACTTATCGCTCGACCGCTTTCAACGTATTCGATTATAGCTTTTTCTTCTACTGAAAGTTTAGCTGTCATGTTGGGTTCCTTCTAAGTAAAGCTTTTGGTATTTACGGCTAGGAATGATGTTTTTCAGGAAAACCATTTCTTCCTCTTCTACAAATGGCACGTAATAAACATAGCCCCGTATTTCAACGATAAATAACTTCTGCTTGGGATATTTCGCCGGATTATGGTGTGGCAAAATATCGAGCAGCCTTTCTTCGCTGATGGCGATAAACACATCCTCAAAACAAACCTCTCGATTGATTTTAAGTTGCTTGTTTTTGCCTTCATCCCATTCAAAGTGCATATTCAGCACGCTATTTTGTATATGCAGAGTATATCACAAATAGCCCACTTTTTTATCTACTGCCCATTACCACTCCACGCCGGATAATCAGCATACCCCTTCTCATCCCCACCATAAAAAGTCGCACTATCGGATGTATTTAACGGTAATTGATGAGCAAAGCGGTAAGGTAAATCAGGATTTGCGATAAACAATTTGCCGAAGGCGACCATATCGGCTCGGTCTTCTGCAATTGCGGTATTCGCCAACGCTAAGTCATAGCCGTTATTGACCATATAGTGTCCGTCAAAACATTGCCTTAATTCCACATAATCAAGTCGGCGCTCGCCGGTCATCATGTCGCCTTCCAAGATATGCAAATACGCCAATGGAAAGTCGGATAAGCGCTTGGCAACGGCATTGAAAGTTTGCTGTGGATTGCTGTCCCTCATATCGTTGAAGGAATTTTCCGGCGATAAGCGTACGCCGACACGATCTTTGCCCCAAACCGCCACAACCTGTTCCGTGACTTCGATTAACAAGCGCATTCGGTTATTAATGTCGCCGCCGTATTGGTCTTGCCGATAGTTGGTGCTGTCTCTGATGAATTGGTCGAGCAGGTAACCGTTTGCGGAATGAATTTCCACGCCGTCAAAACCTGCACGTTTGGCATTTTCCGCCGCGCTGACATAATTGGCAATAATGCCTGGGATTTCCTCGATTGCTAAGGCGCGGGGCGTTTCAAAATCTTGCAAACCTGTGTAGGTAAAAATCTGTCCGCTTGGTTTAAGAGCTGAGGGAGCAACGGGCTTGCCGCCATTGATTTGCAATGAAGTATGCGAAATCCTGCCCACATGCCAAAGTTGGCAAAAGATAAGGCCGCCTGCCTTGTGGACGGCTGCCGTCACTTTAAGCCAACCTTCGACCTGGGCATCGGAATGTATTCCAGGTGTCCCAGGATAACCCAAGCCCTGCGGTGATATTTGGGTGCCTTCGGAAATTATCAACCCCGCACTGGCACGTTGTTGGTAGTATTCAACATTCATGGCTTGCGGTACATTGCCTTCCGCCGCTCGGTTGCGCGTCAAGGGAGCCATGATGATTCGGTTGGCTAATTCGAGATCACCGAACTTGATAGGTGAAAATAGCTTACTTTCCTTTGGTGATGACATTACACACTCCGAAAATATTGGCGTACAAGATAACTATCTATGGAATAGCTGCCACCACCCATGATTAATAAGGCTGTGGTAGCAGACAATAAGGCTAAAGCATACTCAATACCGTGCGTATCCAGGAAAAAACCATGCCCTAAATGCACGATGACCAACGCAACCAGCAAGGTAATGGCACAACTTGCCGCAGCAAGACGGGTAAATAAGCCTAACATCAGCGCGACACCGCCGAAAAACTCTGCGCTGCCTGCCAATAACGCCATAAGTAAACCGGGATGAAGACCGAGTGTATCCATGAACTGCCCCGTTCCCTCAAGTCCATAACCATCAAACCAGCCAAATAGTTTTTGGCTGCCATGCGCTGTTAGGATGAATCCTATCGGAAGTCGTAAAGCCAAGGCTTCCATACCTGCCGCTGATAGGAGTATTTTGTTTAGACTGTTTTTCATGTTTACCTCGAATTTAATCTGAAATATAACGTGTTTAATGCTAAATAAATTAAGCAACTACACCGGAAATAGTACTGGATTTTATCAACATACAATAACTTTGTAGCACACTCAGTACATTATTTTGGGTATTTTGAAGCCGTTTGCTCGTTGTACGTTAATAAATTGTGTATGATTGGAGTCTACGGAAAATCTACCTTCAAGCTACAAATAATTGAGAGAACTCATGAAACTAATAACAGCGATTATTAAACCATTCAAGATGGACGATGTGCGGGAAGCCTTGTCTGAAATTGGCGTGGCAGGTGTGACCGCCACAGAAGTCAAGGGCTTCGGGCGACAAAAAGGCCATACTGAGTTGTACCGTGGGGCAGAGTATGTGGTTGATTTTCTGCCGAAGGTCAAGCTTGAAATTGCCGTAAGTGACGATGTGGTCGATAAGGCAGTCGAAACCATTGTTAATGCCGCCAATACCGGCAAGATCGGTGACGGTAAAATATTTGTGACCAATCTTGAACAGGTAGTGCGTATCAGGACGGGCGAAACGGGGGAAGATGCCATTTAGTTGGTGCTTGGACTACACGATGAATAATAAAAATAATTATAAAAAATATATCTTGAATAAAGGCTTATTTTACCCATTTTGGGGCTTGAGGTCGTGCAAAGGTCTCATAACGCTTGCCTTGCTTTTGGCTTCTGGGTCCGCTTCGGCCGCTGAACTGAATCAAGCAAATACCGCCTGGATACTGACATCAACAGCATTGGTGCTGTTCATGACCATTCCCGGCCTATCGTTGTTTTACGCGGGGCTGGTCAGGAGCAAAAACGTCCTGTCCGTATTAATGCAATGCTTCGCTATCACTTGCCTCATCTCCATCATTTGGCTGGCGGGGGCTTACAGCCTGATTTTCACCGATGGCGGCGATCTGCAAAAGTACTTGGGCGGCATGTCCAAAGCGTTTTTGCCGGATATAACTACCGCATCATTGACGGGCGACATTCCAGAAACGCTTTACTTCATGTTCCAAATGACCTTCGCCATCATAACGCCAGCTTTGATTGTTGGGGCATTTGCCGAACGCATGAAGTTTTCGGCGATGTTGTGGTTCAGTGCCTTGTGGTTGTGCCTGGTTTATGTGCCGATCTGTCATTGGGTTTGGGGCAGTGGTTGGTTAGCCGCTTTGGGTGTAATGGATTTTGCGGGCGGGATTGTCATCCATATCAATGCCGGCGTTGCCGCCTTAGTTTCTGCCTTGGTCATCGGCAAGCGTAAAGGCTTCCCGACCACCGCCATGCCGCCGCACAATATGACGATGGTGGTGACGGGCGCGGGGATGTTGTGGGTAGGCTGGTTCGGTTTCAATGCAGGCAGTGCCTTGACCTCGGATGGTCGTGCAGGCATGGCGATGTTGGTTACTCATATCGGTGCTGCGGCGGGATCATTGACCTGGATGACCATTGAATGGGTACGCTTTGGAAAACCCAGCGTCTTGGGTATAGTCACAGGCATGGTGGCTGGCTTGGGTACGATTACCCCGGCATCCGGTTTTGTCGGCCCTATGGGTGCTTTGGTGATTGGCATAACCGCCGGAATAGTCTGTTTTTGTGCCACCCAAGTTATCAAACGCAAGCTCATCATCGACGATTCACTGGACGTTTTCCCAGTACATGGCATCGGCGGAATCACCGGATCGTTGCTGACTGGCGTATTTGCGGAGGCTAGTTTGGGCGGTATTGGGCTTGCCCCAGGCGTTACCATTATCGACCAAGTCGGCGTTCAAGCCTTGGCGATCTTGGCGACTATCGCGTGGAGTGCATTGTTCAGTTACCTAATCCTTAAGGTTTTGGATAGGTGCATAGGCCTACGCGTCACTGCCGATGAAGAAGTTCAAGGGTTAGATCAGGTCTTACATGAAGAAACTGGTTACTTGGATATCTAAGACCAGCCAGCAGTTTCGGTCAACAATAAGCCTGGGATGGCGATCACTTCTTGATCGTCTCCCAGGGCTAATTGGCAGGGTACGTTCTAACTTATCCGAAATCAAGCCTTCAAACTGGTCTTGGAATGCCGCTAAAGAATCCTTAGATAAGCTGGTTCAGCTTATTTCTAGACCATTTCGCAAAGATAAGGCCACCGATAAACAGGGGCAATCAGTTAAAGTCCGTTCTGGCCTTATTGAAGACCTGAACCAGAAATACCTCAAGTTACCGGAACCCTACGCACGGTTCCTTAAGCCGCTCATCATCACCATCAGCTTGGTCGTAGCGTATGCCGTGTTGGGCTTTTATATAGTGCCAGCGGTTTTGAAATCAAAAATACCCAGCATCATTCAGGAAGAAACCGGCAGAAAAGCCTCGATTGCCAATATAGAATTCAATCCGTTCACCCTATTTGCCAGCATCCAAAGCTTCAAGATTCAGGAAAAAAATGGCAAGCCGTTTGTGGGGTTCGATACGTTTAATGTCAAGATAAACACGTTCCAGTCCATCAAACAACTGGCTTTGGTCATTGATGAAATCGCCCTGAATAAGCCGACGGTTTATCTTGCCAAGTTGAAAGACGGCAAGTTTAATTTTGACGACATGGCAAAACCTAAGAAAAAAGATGAGCCAAAAAAACCGGATGAGGGCGAGATGTTTCCGCTCAATATTGTCAAGTTGTCGATAAAAGACGGGAAACTAAACTGGGATGACAAGCATTTCGCCAGACCCGTATCAGAAGAAATAACCCCGATTAACCTCAATGTCAGCAACTTAAGCACAGAGGAAAAAACAAAAGCCAAACTGGAATTCAACCTGGCACTTAAATCCGGCGGAAAACTGGACTGGAAGGGAAATGTCGGCGTTAACCCGGTCTTTTCGGAAGGCGGAATAAAATTTGATAAGGTGCAGTTGGAAAAAGTGTTGGCTTTGGCCTTATCGGAAACTGCGGCATTTGATTTGAAGGGTAATGAGCAGTTCAATGTCGATTATAAAGTGGGTTTCGACAAAAAAAACCTGAAAATCACCATCAAGAAAAGCCGATTTGAACTGAAAGATTTTCAGTTTGCCGACAAAAGTGCCAGCAAAACTCTCCTCAAAACGCCAACTTTTATCGTTGAAATCGGTTGTGTTGCCACTCTTGCAGAAAACGCTATGGATGTGGTGGTCAATAAGGTCAAATTTGATAGCCGCAACCTACAATTTTCCAACCAAATGCACGGGCAGATGGCCGTTGTGGTGCCTGCGTTTGCCCATGAGACCGACATTAAAGTCACTAAGACGAAAGAAGGCTTAAAAATTGTCGCCAATAAGGCCAAATTGAACATCAAGAACTTTGGGTTAAACCAGGGCAAGGTCGAAGCCAAAATCCCAGATATTGCCCTGGAAGCCTCGTATCAACTGGGGATTGTCGGCAATACCCTGGATCTCACCGTGACGCAGGGCAAGTTTGACCTGCACGATTTGCAAGTGTCCGAAAAGGGCGAAGCCAAAACGCTCATCAAGATTCCAGCTTTCGGCTTGAATGGGATAGGCGTTAACCTCAAAAACCAGGAAATTGTGGTGGATTCGGTGACGGGTAAAGATGCCGAATTCGAGGCGTGGCTGGATAAAGATGGCGTTATCAATTACCAGACCTTATTTGCGCCTCCCAAAGCGGAAGAAGCAAACACGGATATTGCCACCGCCAAGACTGTTGACTTCACAGAAGATACCGGTACGCCAGCAGCACCTGTAAAACCAAAGAAAGACTGGCTTATCAAAGTCAACAATCTGGCCTTGGATAATTTCGGCCTGAATTTTGAAGATAAGTCCTTAAAAAAACCGGTACGCATGACGGCAAGTCCGATCAATCTCAAGTTGAGCAATTACGTCAACAAGCCTGATGCCAAATTGCCCTTCCAACTCGATATAGGCGTTAACAAAACCGGTTCCATCAAGCTGAAAGGCGATACGGTTATTTCGCCGCTTGTTGCAAAAATAGATGTCGATATTAAAAACATTGACCTGGAAACATTCCAGCCTTATGTCGATAAATTTGCGCGGCTTGATGTGTTGGACGGCAAATTCAACATCGACGGCAAATTGATTGTATTGCAACCGCCGGACAAACCGCTGGATGTTAAATTCAAGGGTAACACCGGCATCGCCGACTTGTTGACCCGCGACCAAATCCAGAGCAAGGATTTTATTAAATGGGATAACTTAACTTTCAAAGATTTAGATGTTGATTTGTTGGAAAACCGCTATAGTGCCGCGCTGTTATTGATCGAAAAACCTTATGCCAAAGTCACCATCAGAAAAGATAAAACCATCAACTTTTCTGACATCATGATTCCTGAAAAAGGTGCAGTAGATAAGGCGGCAAAACCCGCTAAACCTGTCAAAGTAGCGCATAGCAAAGCCACACAAAGCACTAAACCGATTTTCAAGTTGGATAAGGTCAAAATCGTCGATGGTTCGTCAGATTTTGCTGATCTGTCACTAATACTGCCGTTTGCCGCGCAAATCAAAAGTCTGGATGGCGGCGCACATGGCATTTCATCAGACCAAAAATCCACCATCAAGGTCGATCTAAAAGGTAACGCCTACGACCTTGCTCCCGTGGATATCAAGGGTGAAATCAGCCCTTACCAAGGCAACTTTGATGTTGACCTCAAATTTGATGGGATGCCCATGCCTTTGGTTACGCCTTATATGGTGCAGTTTGCTGGCTATAAAATCGAAAAAGGTAAGCTGACAATGGGCTTGCACTATCAGGTCGAAAAAGGCCAGTTGAAAGCCTCCAACAACATCCTTATCGACCAACTGGAATTGGGCGAACAAGTCGATAACCCGAACGCCGTGTCCTTACCGCTAGGTTTGGCGATTGCATTACTGAAAGATTCTGACGGCAAAATAAAGCTGGATGTGCCGCTAACAGGCAGCCTGGAAGACCCTCAATTCAGCATTGGCGGGATTATCTTCGATGCATTGGTTAATGTTTTGACCAAGATAGTCACGTCGCCGTTCAATGCGATTGCCTCTTTGGCGGGGAGTGACGAGGATTTGAGTGTCGTCAGTTTTGCGCCCGGCAAGGATGTATTGGACGCAAAGGAAACGGGCAAACTGGATGGCGTAGCAAAAGCATTGATAGAAAAACCCGTACTCAATATCGAAGTTAAAGGCGCGGCTTTTGAAGAACAAGACTGGCCGATCCTGCGCGAAGAAGCCTTATTGGATCAGCTCAAAAAAATCAAAGCCGCAGAACTCAGCGAGGAAGCAGGCAAGAAAGTCCGTGCTGAATATGTGGAATTGACCGAAGATGACTACAACGATTTGCTGGCCGATGCGTTCATCAAACAATTTCCAACCCTGGGCGAGAAAAACCTATTAGGTACGCCAAAATTGATTGGTTCCGATGGCGATTTTTATAAAGCCGCCAAACAAAAGATGTCGGAAATCATCAAACCCGATCCAAAGCGCCTCAAAGACCTTGCATCAGAACGCTCGCAAGCCATCGCAAAATATATCGTCCAGAAAGGTGGCGTACCTAATGAGCGCGTGTTTATCCTAGATTCTGCACTTGATCCCAAGCGAGAAGGTAAGGATATTGTTAGTGCCTTATCTTTGAAAACGAATTGAGCTTGAGATTTCTATTGAACCTACCTTGGATAGGAATCTAAATCGTCTAACTCGTCTGTCAAAATATAGCGTTCAAGGACGAATGCTGACTGATAGCCACCATTCATTCTGAACCTTACATTCTTACAATGATTTACCCGCGCTGAAAACGATCAAAGTTGGCTCAAGCTATCAAGTAGCGCACGGCTTTCCATCAGTCTATTCAATTTACCGGCTGCAACTATTTGCTCAGAAAACCCTGATTTACTAGCTGCAATAACTTGATCGCCTTCTTTCTCTCCAATTCTAAAATTGCGATTGTTATGTGCTACTTTTATAGGCTGATTGGCAGAAATCTGGCGAATTCAACTCTGAAGTGCAATTCTAGTATTCATGCGGCTTGTCGTTTGTCGACGCCAAAAAATACCGCATGGGGTGTTTTGTAGTTTAGCGTTTTTCGTGGTCTGTGATTAAGTTTTTGCATGACAGCCTCTACTTGACTCTC
>CAMAVM010000043.1 GCA_945861705.1 Methylomagnum ishizawai
ATATGCTGCTTCAACATCAGCCCAAGCGGTAAAGGGGAGCTCACCATGAACACCGTTAACAATAGCCGTCGCAACTTCATCAAAAATTCCGCAACGTTAGCGTTGGGTACTACCTTACCAATTAGCTTGGTTGAGCTGGCGTTTGCAGACAGCAGCGAAAACTTCACCTTTGCCTATATCTCTGATTCCCATATACAACAGATTAAAGGCACGCAATTCGTCAGAAATTGGGATCGTGGTTTGATTCGTGCCGTGGCAGAAACCAATTTATTGACCCCAAAACCGGATTTCGTCATTTTCGGCGGAGATTTGGCACAGCTTGGCAGCAAGGCTGAACTGGATCATGGCGCGGAGATGTTGTCTGCATTAAGCGGTAAAGTGCATCACGTCATGGGAGAACATGATTATTATCTGGATCTTGGCGAATATTGGGAAAAGCTTTTTGGTCCGCAATATTATAGCTTCGACCATAAAGGCGTACATTTCATCGTGTTGAATAGTATCAGAACTTATGATGATTGGACATTCAAGCGCTGGCCGACTAATGAACAACGTATGTTGGAGATGGCTGGTCTTGATAATCCGAATGGCTCGCCTTTTATGGTTGGCGAAGAACAACGCAAGTGGCTCAAGGGCGATCTGGCAAAAGTCGCCAAAGCAACACCCGTCGTTGTATTTTCCCACTCGCCATTACAGAAAATATACAAAGGCTGGAATTTTTGGACGGAAGATGCTGATGAAATACAGGCGTTGCTAAGACCTTTCAAACAGGTCTCGGTTATCTACGGGCATGTCCATCAAATCCAATATAACCAGATCGGGAATATCAGTTTCAATTCGGTGATGGCGACCGCATGGCCGTGGCCTTATCCGCAAGCTTATGCCCAAGCGGAGCAATATTTACCTAAGTTGACCGTGCCGATGAACCGAGCCGATCCGTTTTTCGAACGTGATGCTACTGGCTGGCAGTTCATTAATCTAGCCAATGGCAGGGTTGATCTTAACTATACACTGTATAACAACACCAGCCGTGCGGTGCGGTTTAACCAGGCTAAAAAACACCCGGAAGATGTCGCTTATCGAAGTGATGGTGAACGTACACCGCCGCAAAAGCATTATTAACCCAATTTATTGCATAAATCTAGCGGAGATAGAATATGACTAATTCCAAGATTAAAACAACCACTGTTTTTTTTGGCTTGTTGGCTTGTGCCGTAACGAGCAATATTTCAGCAGATGAATTTACCGATGCCGATGTCAAACGCTGGCAGGAGCAATTTATGACAACTGTCGCTGAAGGTCGTGCCTTGTGGACGAGTCCAAAGCTTGGCAGCAACGGTGTTGCTTGCGCCCAATGCCATCCGAATTCAACCAATACCCATCCCGAAACGTATCCTAAGTTCCAGAAGCAATTAGGTAAAGTCGTGCCGCTGTGGGAGATGATTAACTGGTGTCTTAAAAATCCGCTCGAAGGTCAGCCGCTTGCCGCTGACGATCCTAAAATGACAGCCTTGCAAGCCTACGTCACCTACGAACGGCGCGGGGTTAAGCTAGAGCCGGGTAAGCATTAAGAAATACCAGTTCACCAGAATATTTGCAAATACCCACTAAAAACTGATTTTTATCGACCTGTTGGTATCCAATTTATTTCGATTTCTATAAAAGACGAATAAATCAATACCGTAAACAACGCTATTTTTTGTGAGGTGCAGCCATGAATGAATTGCTAACTTTAGTACCAAACAACAGTTTAATGACAGCAACTCCCGAAGAAGGCAGGCATTTAGCCGTCAAAATGGTTCGGTTAGTCATCAAATTCACACAACCCGACGAGAAAAAGCGCGAATCGCTTCGGGCTGTTTATGCATACGACCCGATGCTGTTGATAGCGGTTTCCCAAATCGTCGCCACAGAATTTGCTACCATTGCGGCGGCAAATAACTACCAGCACACAGATTAACCATATATGCTACCAAAATGCAAAAGGTAGCCAGTCTGATCTTTTATTTCAATTACTCAGGCTCGATAGTTGTTGTAGGTGGCTTTTGATTTTCGCGCTCTAGCCGCCACCTTGGGAGTTGAGCGAAACTGTATCCTCATAGCCCCAATTAACATGGATACCCCTAGCAAGAGGAACGCAAAGACAGCACCTACAAAATTGGTGTAAAAAATAACAAAGCACGACACGGCTGAATAGATAATGGGGGAAAGCTCATACCATATTTTTTCTAACATATTAGTAACCTTTTTTCGATTAAAGTGAGTGTACAGCCAGAAATCTAAATGGCTTGGCTAATAGTTTCCATCACATCAATCTTTTACACAATTAGTAAGAATACCTAGTTGAGTAATAAACAGGTTGCAACTAAGCTATTCAAAGGCAATATCTGAAAAATCCTTAGACGAGTACAGTGTGACCGGAGTTTTTTGGAATGTTTAATTGATTTTTAGTGTAATAGATTGAAACCGTTCATAGCAAATTGGTCGTACTCTTCTGAGGCAAGCCGAAGGACAGAAGCAAAACCAACTTGTTTTAAGGTTTCTTAAAAGCGGATGGTGTGGTTTTGCTTGTACCGCGTTAGTATTCGTATAAAACCTGCTCTATGAATGTGCGACAGCAACTTCTTGATAACTTTCCATCTGGTTAAAGTTAAGGTATCGGTAGGTATCGTCAGCAGTTGCATTGATTTGGTTGGCGTACTGCATGTATTCCTCGAAGGTCGGAATTTTTCCGAGAATCGAACAAACAGCCGCCAATTCCGCCGACGACAGGTACACGTTCGCGCCATTGCCTAGTCGATTAGGGAAATTACGAGTGGAGGTTGAAACCACCGTCGCGCCTTCTTTTACCCGTGCTTGGTTGCCCATGCAGAGCGAGCAACCGGGCATTTCCATCCTTGCGCCAGCCTTGCCGAACATGCCGTAGTAACCTTCTTCGGTCAGTTGATTTTGATCCATTTTGGTGGGTGGTGCTACCCAAAGCCGAGTCGGCAAATCGCCTTTCAGTTTTTCCAGGAGTTTTCCCGCCGCACGGAAATGGCCGATATTGGTCATGCACGAACCCAAAAACACTTCGTCGATTTTGGTGCCGGCGACTTCCGAAAGCGGCTTGATGTCGTCGGGATCGTTCGGGCAAGCCAGTAGAGGTTCTTTGATGTCATCCATGTCGATTTCGATGATTTCGTAATATTCCGCATCGGCATCTGGCTCTAACAAGACAGGGTTTGCCAACCACGCTTCCATGTTCTTGATGCGCCGTTCAATCGTGCGAACATCGCCGTAACCTTGGGCGATCATCCATTTAAGTAAGGTAACATTTGAGGTTATATATTCCTGTATCGGCTCTTTGTTCAGCCGAATCGTGCAACCGCCCGCAGAACGTTCGGCAGAGGCATCGGATAGTTCAAACGCCTGCTCCACTTTCAAATCCGGCAAGCCTTCGATTTCAAGAATACGACCGGAATAAACATTCTTCTTACCTTTTTTGTCCAAGGTCAGCAGACCGCGCTTTAAGGCGGCGTAAGGGATTGCGTTGACCATATCGCGTAAGGTAATGCCGGGCTGCATGATGCCTTTAAAGCGCACCAGTACGGATTCCGGCATATCCAGCGGCATCACGCCTGTTGCGGCTGCAAATGCGACCAAACCCGACCCTGCCGGAAAGCTTATACCAAGTGGAAATCGGGTATGAGAATCCCCGCCCGTGCCGACGGTATCCGGCAGCAACATACGGTTTAACCAGGAATGGATAATGCCGTCGCCCGGACGTAGCGATACACCGCCACGATTCATGATGAAATCCGGCAAGCTATGCTGCATGGCAATATCAACGGGCTTGGGATAAGCGGCGGTATGGCAGAAAGATTGCAACACCAGATCGGCAGAAAAACCCAAGCAAGCCAAATCTTTCAATTCATCCCGCGTCATCGGGCCGGTGGTATCTTGCGAGCCAACGGTGGTCATGTAGGGTTCACAGTAGGTATTCGGTCTTATTCCAGAAACACCACAGGCTTTGCCGACCATTTTCTGCGCCAGCGTAAAACCTTTTGTGCTTTCGGCAACTTCACCTGCCTTTTTAAATACGGTCGATACAGCCAAGCCCAATGACTTCCGCGCACGTTCGGTTAAACCCCTACCGATAATCAACGGAATACGTCCACCTGCGCGAACTTCATCCAGCAACACATCGGTTTTCAGTTCAAACGTACAGACCAGTTCATCGCTATCATGGCGTTTGACGACACCTTCATACGGGTAAATGTCGATGACATCACCCATAGCTATTGCGGTAACGTCGCACTCGAACGGCAAGGCACCGGAATCTTCCATCGTATTGAAGAATATCGGCGCAATTTTGCCGCCAATACAAACGCCACCTTCGCGTTTGTTAGGAATATAAGGGATGTCATCGCCCATGAACCAAAGTACCGAATTGGTTGCCGATTTGCGCGAAGAACCTGTGCCAACCACATCACCCACATAAGCAACCGGAAAGCCCTTTTGTTTCAGTTCGGTAATTTGCTGCTCGGCATTGGTGATGCCCTCGCGCGGCATTTTCAGCATGGCTTTGGCGTGCAGCGGAATGTCGGGGCGCGACCACGCATCCGGCGCGGGCGACAAGTCGTCAGTATTGGTTTCGCCAGTGACTTTAAACACTGTGACAGTCAGTTTATCCGGCATTTCCGGCTTGCTAGTGAACCACTCCGCATCCGCCCAAGACTGGATCACCTGCTTGGCGTAAGCGTTGCCAGCCTCGGCTTTTTCCTGTACATCGTGGAAGGCATCAAAAATCAGCAATGTATGCGATAAGCCTTTCGCAGCAATAGAGGCCATCGCCACGTTATCCACTAACTCGATTAATGGCGCGACATTGTAACCACCCAGCATCGTACCCAATAATTCGGTTGCTCGCGCAGCCGTTAATATGGGCGAACTGACCTCTCCTTTCGCCACCGCCGCCAGGAATCCGGCCTTCACATAAGCGGCTTCATCCACCCCAGCAGGTACGCGGTTAGCCAGCAAATCTAAGATAAAATCCTCTTCGCCTACTGGTGGATTTTTGATTAATTCAACCAAAGCCGCCGTTTGTTCGGCATCCAGCGGTTTCGGAGGAACGCCCTCGGCAGCGCGTTCGGCGACATGTTTGCGGTATTGTTCTAGCATGGCTTATTCCTCTCTACTATTGGATCGTTTCGTATTCCGGTTGATTATTCCATTCTTTACCTAAAAGAAATCTACCATTAGCTTTTTTATTCCGTTTTATCCCATCCGCTCCCCAAGCCCCCCATTGCTTAAAGAAAAATGAAACATTTTGCTCTTCACATTGCCTTTGAATATCAACTGCCCAGCTAGGTTGCATTGGTCTAGCTTTATGACCGCTTTCTCCACCAACAATCACCCAATGAATATCTGTCAAATCTAATTCACCGACATGCTCTAGCAGTGGCTCAATAGAAATAAACCTTATATTTGCACCAATATTTCTTAATACATCAATGCGATGCTTTACTTTAGCTATTTCTACGGTCACACCTAACCAAACATTATCAGGCACATCTTTTCCTTGAAAATATTTTGCTAAGTTTTCTTCCCTTTTTGTCAATATTTGATATGTATGGTGAGGGGTATTACGAATTTTGTTAAAAATTTTATCTAAATATTCAAAAGGCATTTGTTCATGGAACAAATCACTCATTGAGTTTACAAAAAACATAGTAGGCTTTTTTATTTTTGAGGGAACATCTAAACGA
Organism: Methylomagnum ishizawai; assembly: GCA_945861705.1. GTDB lineage: Bacteria > Pseudomonadota > Gammaproteobacteria > Methylococcales > Methylomonadaceae > Methyloglobulus. The sequence goes on from CAMAVM010000043.1 coordinate 5,751, forward strand.
CTTGGTAAAATTTTAAACTCGAATCCATTTTCATAACCTGGTGTTCCCATAGCCTGCAAGCGGTGAGCCATAACCTCTGCATAACACAACTTACAGCCTGCTGATACCTTATCGCACCCAATTGACGGATTCCATGTTGCCTCAGTCCATTCTATTTTACTGTGTTTCATTTTTCAGAATTTGATATTCAATTTTCTTCTTGTTTTTATAAACATTGTCGTAGGTTACCAAGGGCGATATTCCTTCAAAACTAACTTCTCCGTTTTTCTTCATCCCTTTCAGGCAGTCAGCAGCATGGCTTCCAATATGGCCATGTTCCAATGCAAAGCTGAATAATTCAAAATTGTTTGTTATTGCTTTGTCTAAAACCATTGATCGCACATTTTCTTTAAATTGATCTATTTTTGTAAGCTTTTTATCGAACATATCGTCTTGCTTTTTCGCAAAATCTTCATCAATGTCAAAATCAGCTTCTCCGTTGATTCCATTTCGTCTCCATGCAATTGATAAAAATTTATCTACAGCTCTCAGGTGTGAAGCTCCGAAAATAATACCGTAAATGTTTGATCCTTTTTTTAACGAAAATGGATAGAGTTTTAAATCGGTGTTGCTGGGAAGTTTCTTTCTTAATTGTTCAATAATATTTCGATGAATACATTTATAAGGGTCTTTCCTTGCCAAAGACATATCAATATCGACATGTTCCTTAAATTCTGGCTTGTTACCAAAACGCAAAAAATAAGAAGATGAAACAAAATAAAGGAAATCGGTTTGTTTTAGTTTTTCTAATTCCAGTAGATATTTGTCTGAAAGATACTTTATGCCATTCTGATCTAGGTAAACCAATGAAGGGAACTGCTTTATTGAAGGTATCAATTTCGAAAACAAGTTTTCAAAGTCCTCATTAAAATAGATTATTTCAATAGCTCGCTTAACATCTTGATTATTTTCAAGATACTCCGAGCACGCTTGGTTTAGGAGTTCAAATTTTTTCTGATCTTTCTTCTCTGGCTCAAACTCATTCAGGTAAACTTTAATTTTTACTTTCTGTTTGAAAATATTACCTATCTGTTTTTTGATTTCTTCAAGAATTCGGATTGGACTACCTGGCACCTCATTTTTATCATAGCCAGTCCCCGCAAAGAAATCGAAAATGCAAATAGTAGATACTCGCGGTTGCATCACGAATGTAGGTATCCAAGCCTTTGCATAATCTTGAAATATTTCAAGTTTGGCAATGGTACTGTCATCAAAAGGTTCTTCGTGAAGATCTTTGCGTGCCATAATTTGATTACTGTGTAAAGCTATCTAATGCCTTATTCAAGCCAAATAAAGCTACTCCATCGCCCCAACAATCGCATCGCCCATATCCTTAGTCCCGACTTTGGAGTGCGGGTTCAAATCGGGCGTGACATATTTGCCTTCTTTCACGACTTTTTTAATGGCATGTTCGATACGTTTGGCGGCTTCAAACTCACCGAGATGGTTCAACATCATCACCCCAGCCATAATCACGGCGGCTGGATTCGCTAGGTTTTTTCCGGCAATGTCCGGTGCGCTGCCGTGGACTGCTTCGAATAAGGCTGCATCATCGCCGATGTTTGCGCCAGGAATGAGGCCTAGCCCACCCACCAAACCAGCGGTTAAATCAGACAAAATATCGCCAAACATGTTGGTGGTGACGACGACATCAAACTGTTGGGGATTCATCACCATGTGCATACAGGCGGCATCGACGATTTTTTCATCAAACTGAATGTCAGGATAATGCACCGCCGTTTCCCGTGCGACATCCAGGAATATGCCCTGGGTGTACTTTAAGATATTGGCTTTATGGCAAACGGTGACTTTTTTGCGGTTGTTGTCGTGGGCGTATTTGAACGCATACTCGATCACGCGCTTAGAACCTGACCGTGTTACGACTGCTAAACTTTCGGCAATATCCTTTTTAGGAGTCAGGTAATGCTCAAGCCCTGAATAGAGGCCTTCGGTATTTTCGCGGACGATCACGATATCGACATCATCATAACGGGTTTTGATGCCTTCCCAATTCATAGCGGGACGGACATTGGCATACAGCTCATATTTTTGCCGCAGGGCTACATTGATGCTTCTGAATCCTGTGCCAACCACAGTCGTCAACGGCCCTTTAAAAGCCACACGGGTGCTGTCGAAAGAATCCAGGGTTGCTTCCGGTAGTGGATTTTCGTATTTATCGTATGCTGCCATACCTGCGAATGCTTCTTCCCACTGAATCTTCGCGCCTGACGCATCTATTACCTTAACCGCCTCATCCATAATGGACGGGCCAATCCCATCGCCTTTGATTAGTGTGACTTTGTGCATTCATTTCTCCATAATAATTTCGTCGGTAATCTTAAAAATCTTTGCTGGTATTGGCTTATTTCCATTAAAGAATCGCAAACGTTCAACATTTAATTAAATTATATCCGAATAGACTTGCCTTCGAGTCCAATAATTCATTAGTGGCTGGTGCTATGCAATCTGCACTTAACAGCAGCGATTGGATCACAAAGCCCAATTTCCCCATCCGCAAACCTTACGACCATTGATAAGCGAGACAAAATATGTTATGAATCTATGCCTTATGCTAAACTGAAAGTTCATGTTAGCTTGGATGAAGATTGAAGCATCTTACTAAGTCAGGAAGAGAATCAACCCCAAAACGGTAGCGGGTGAAATCGGTACCTTGATTGATAGGGCGGAGTTACAAACCTAGGTTTGCACTCCAAAATACAACCATCTCATGTTTGATACTATGAACGAAAACCAGCCCACCACCGATTTTTCCGGTTATATCCGCAGCCGTGCCAGGGTGCAAAATCTGAGTATGAGCCAACTTGCACAATACAGCAAAATATCCAGGCAAACGCTATACAAAATTATGAAGGGCGACACCGAAGCAAAAATCTCCACCATGATTCGCCTTGCGTCCGTGCTGCAAATGCACCCTTTGGATTTGCTGAGGGCATTTTTCGGCAACCGGACGCTACCCTTTGGGACGATGGCTTCAGCCAAATACCTCTCCGATGCTACTGGTTTTATTGAAGACGTGACTATCCCGGACAATATGCGCGTTTGGGTAAACCAACCCTTCTTAAAAAGTTGGAAAATACAAAACACCGGAAAAATCCCCTGGGTTGATCGTGCTTTACTGTGTACGGATGAGCAAGTGCAGCTCCGATTTGCCCCTGAAGTTGATTTAGCTTTTAAACCGCCTACACAGGAAAGGCGGCTTCTGCCCACCCAGTCCAGCATTCCGATCCCAAAAACCTTGCCCGGACAAACCGTGCAACTGAGCGTGGAATATATTGCCCCGTCTTATCCTGGCACCCAAATTTCTTATTGGAAAATGGTGGATGAGTCCGGCGAGTTTTGTTTCCCCGATCTTGAAGGGCTGTCTTGCCAAGTGCAAGTGATAGCTATCTGAAGTGTTTTACGTTATAAAATAGCCAGCTAGATACATCGGCAGTGGGTTAAACCTGTATTTTTTGATGGACTTGTCGGCTTCACGCCTGTGAGTCGCGTGTATTTTGGAGAGCAAACCTAGGTTTGCCACTCCGCCCTATCAATCAAGTTACAAATTTCATCACTACCGATGCACCAATAAAAATAATAAAAATTATGGACTATGCCCCCCCCCCCGCGATCTAAACAAGCGATAGGTAACCTGGATAAGGAATCTCTGAACACGTTGATTCCACTCATGGTTCGACGACCAAGGGAAGTGCCTGTGGTGCAAGCTCACCACGAACGGAATCAGACGCTTGCCGTTCGTCCTGAGCCTGTCGAAGGGCTTAATCAGAGATTCCTTAAAATTTTGTATGGAATAGCATTTGTCCTAGCAGGCATGACCTCTCCCATTATTGCAGTCAGCGAAACCTTAGTTTTAGAACCCGTAGTCGTCACTGCCGACAGAATTGACGGCTATGCTGCCGAAACCGCCACTTCCGCCACCCGTGATGATGCCGCCCTGCTTGAAACGCCGTACTCCGTCAGCGTCATCGACAATGCCATCTTAAAGGACAGTTACACATTGCGCCTGGAAGATGCCGCGTTATTCGCCGCTGGAGTTGAGCAAGGCAGTGGACAAGGCGGCTTCGATACCGATTTGATTATTCGCGGCTTTTCTACTGGCGGTCGTGTTTACCTGGACGGCTTGCTCGACAACCAGAAATTTCAAGTCCGCGATATGGCGCTAGTGGAACGCATTGAAATCCTCAAAGGACAATCTTCAGTATTGTACGGTTCGGGTTCACCGGGCGGCACGGTCAATTACATCAGCAAAAAACCGCAAATAGAAAGCCGACATCAGGTCAGTTTATCGGGAGGCAATTATGATTTTGCCCGTGCTACCATCGACAGTACCGGATCGCTAAATATCAGCAAATCGCTACGTTACAGGATGATTGCCGACGGTCAACTGGGTAATGACTTTCGCGCCAATGTCCAAAATAATCGCGCAACCTTAGCTGTAATGGTCAAGTAAAACCGGACACTTTTTCAGACAGCTTTCCTATAAAAATCCCGTTCATATTGCAACGGGGATTGATAACCTAATTTTGAATGAGATCGTTTGCCATTGTAAAAGGCCAAATAATCAATAACACTCAGCTTGGC
>CAMAVM010000044.1 GCA_945861705.1 Methylomagnum ishizawai
GTCCAATTCCTCCAAGGCTTCGTGGTGTTTGACAAGGGCATCGCTTAAACTGGTTTGGGCTAGGTTCTTCCAGGACATAGGCTATTGCTCGAACTTGAATAAAGGCTTATTTTACCCATTTTGGGGCTTGAGGTCGTGCAAAGGTCTCAGCTTAATAACTGATACGCAGACCGATTTCAGCACTTCGCCCTGGCTCCGGCGCGAAATTACGCAAATAAGATGTCGAATTACGGATGTTTTCGTTCAACAGGTTTTTGCCTTTAGCAAACAGTAATATTTCAGTGTTATGAAGTTCAGCTAAGCGATACTGAGCGCCCACATTCAGCAACAAATAACTGTCGGTATTCGTATCATTCGCACCAGCGTTGGTTTGTGCTTCGCCACGAGTCAGTCGTGCATTGCTTGACCAATCGTCTTTCTCATAGCTCAACTGCAAGCCATAACGTAAAGGTGGCATACGGGGAACATCGTCGCCCCTGTCAAATGTACCACGGGTGTAGTCCCCGAATACGGTCAGGTCGATTGCACCGTAACTGTTTTGCATCAAAGGGAAAATAGTTTGCGCTTCAAAGCCTTTGAAAGTGGCATCAGCTTGACGGCTTTCTAAAATAGGCAGACAGGTGGCATCTACTGGGCAACTTGCTCCGCGTGTTCCATCAGTCTCATTAAAAACATCACGGCTGCGCTGCTGGTAAATGTAGTCATTGACCCAGTTATGGAACAGGTTGATTTCCGCCGTCATCCAATCGGCTGTAAAGTGATAGCCTAGATCCAGATTGTTAGATAGCTCTTTGTTAAGCGAGCTATTGCCTATTTCATAACTATGCGTGGCTTCATGCACACCTTTAGTCAGTAATTCTTGTATCTGTGGTGATCTCTGTGAGTGGGTGAACCCCAAGCTGATTTGGTGTTGCTCGTTAATTTTCCACAATGCGGAGGCAGATCCGCTGATTGGCAGATACGTAAATTCGCTGTGGTTTTCTGGCTTAATCGTTTGCCATTCGCCTCTTGCGCCAAAATCGTAAGTTACTGCACCGATGGTAAACGATTCCACCGCAAATAAAGCATAAGTATCAATATCCGATTTAGGCACCAACGCCTCCGCACCTATTGCGGAAAATACGCTGTTAGTTGATTGGAAGCCCACTGTACCTTTAACGATACCAATAGGCTGATGTTCCAGTTCCAAACGGCTTTCGTAGGATTTGTTTAAGAAAGTGGTCGCTGGTATGCCATTATCAAGCTCAACGTGTTTATAGTCGGTGTAACCAAACTTCATGCGGAGTTCTTCTGCCCAGGTGAAAGGTTTATTGAGTTGGCCTTTAAAATCGTATTTGGTTTGGCGCAGGTCAACAGTTACACGATCATTGCTTTTGCCGTCGGCTGGAATTCCGTATAGTTTTTCCAGGCTGTTAATGGCAACACCTACCATCCCTATGTCGCCAATTTTGGAAATACCGATTGAACCGCCGCGTGTACGTGCTTGAGAGCCATTAATCAGGCCTTCGGGATTGTCCAGGACAGGAGAGTTGGTAAAACTGGGGTCAACAGAGCGTACGGCGGCTTCATCAATCGCCCTGCCGCCGATATGGGTATTGTTTTGGTCGCGATAAAAACCATCGACATGATAAGCAAGCCCACTTTTGCCGCCTTCTAACTTAAGGGCGCTAGATGTTTCATTAGTCACAGAATCAAAACGTTGCTCACCAGCGCCACCAATGAGTTTGTCGGGTACTTGCTCAGGAATGCGGTTATCAATCACATTAACTATGCCGCCGATTGCGCCACTTCCGTACAGTAAAGTGGAAGGCCCACGCAACACTTCCACCCGTTCTGCAATAATAGGGTCAACACCATTCGCATGATCGGGACTTAAGGATGAAACATCATTATTGCCCAAACTGTTTTGCAGCACCCGCACCCGTGATCCCGATTGTCCACGAATGACTGGCGCACCGACACCCGCGCCAAACGATTGGTTGGTAATGCCCAATTCATTGCTTAAGGTATCGCCAATCGTTTGGCCTACTTTTGTGCGTAACTCATCGCCGGACAATAATGTCGTGGGTCTAGCTGATTTAGCTGTCGCCTGTTTGATGCCAGTGCCGTAGACAACTACTTCTTCCAGTTGTTGTGGATTGTCGTCATCTGCATAAGCCGATGGGCATATTGTGTAAAAAGCTAAACATATAAGCAGATGTTTGTTCATAAGATGTTCAAGATATTGAATGAAAATCGTTACATTTAATGCATATGCCATGCGCTTCTATGGCTTTGTTGTGGGGTAAAAACCCCGCTTGATAAAACTCTTGGGACAGGGCTTGCATAACCTCAGGGGCAGGACGTTCTTCAACTTCATTGCAGCGCTTACAGATTAATAGCAACATTTCATGTTGATGATCCGAGCAACTGCAACCGACAAAAGCGTTGAGGCTTTCTACTCGGTGGATCAGGCCTTGTTCAATCAAGAAATCCAATGCACGGTAAATTGTTGCGGGTTTTGCGGCATTTTGCATTGGTCTGATACGATCCAGCAGGTCATAAGCTTTAACCGCTTTATGACTATCCCAAATCAATTCCAATACTTGGTGTCGAATTGGAGTTAGTTGCACGCCACGCACCATGCACAAATTCTCGGCGGTATCCAATGCCTTGCTGACACATTTTGTATGGTCGTGTTCTAGAGGATGAAGGTGGTTATGGGTTGATTCTTCTGTAAGGCTCATTGCAAATGAATAGTTATCCAGCGCGTGATGTTATATTATAATATTAACTGATTAATGTCTAATATCCGATCCTTGAAATGCAAGTTAAGGCCGGGGTGGTTTCATCGTTATGGAATTTACCGCCTGAGGGTGATAGCTGTTTTGTATCGTAATAATTGTTTATGGGCTGCGTACGAGCTTAAAGCAAAGGCGTAACAATCTCCAATAGCTGCTCACGGGATAGTTCACCCATGTGACTTTTAACGACTAGCCCTTTTTTGTTGACGATCACGGTAAAAGGGACGGTATTGACGATGTTACCTAAATCATGGGCTATCTTCGTGCCTTGATCTTCGCCCAGCAAAATAGGGTAGGTGATTTTTTTGCTGGCGATGAATTCTTTGACCGGCTCGGCATCATCTAAGGCAATACCGATAAATTGCAGTCCTTTTTTTTCGTATTCTGCGTGCAACGCTTCAAATTCTGGCATTTCTTTTAGGCACGGCGGACACCAGGTTGCCCAGAAATTGACGACCAGGACTTTGCCCTGCCATTCCTTAATGTTGCGTTGTTTGTCAGATAAATCAGGTAAGCTGAATTCAGTTAGCTTTTGCTGGTTTTCCTCACTGACCTTTGCTTTGTCTAGTTGCGATGACAATAGATTACGTACGCTTAAGCCACCTACGAAAGCCATGATGGCGACGGTAACTATCAAAATTGATCGCTTCATGATTTCACCTGCTGTAAGGTTTTAGAAAAGGTTTTGGCATCTTGATAACCGATTACCCGCAACGCTTTGTTTTCTTGTTGATTACCGTTAAAAAACAGGATGGCGGGTGGGCCAATCAAGTTAAATTTTGTCAATAATGCTTTGTCAGCATCTGATTGTTTGGTTACGTCGGCCTGCAATAAGACAAATCCAGCTAAGGTCTGTTTAACATTGGCATCGGTGAACGTATAAGCTTCCATTTCTTTACAGGAAATGCACCAGTCTGCGTAAAAATCTAGCATCACTGGTTGGTTATTGGCGTTGGCTTGTTGAATTCTGGCTTCCAGTTCTGCAAGGGAGCCGATTCGTTCAAAACTTAAACCCTGTTCGCTTGCTTTTGCGGCAGTCACACCAAAGCCTTGCAAGGGTTTCAGTGGGTTACTGTTGCCGATGCTAAAGCCGATCAACAATAATAAGCCGTAGGCTAACATTGTAATGCCTATGCCTTTCCATAATTTACGCCAGCCGGAACTGTGTTCTGGCAAGGAATCAACGGCGTTAAGGTAAATAGCTGGGAGTATAAGCAACAACGCCCACAGCAGCATGGTAATCTCTGGTGGTAAGATGCGGGACAGCATCCACACCGCAACGCCCAGCATCAACACGCCAAACACAGTATTGGTGGCATTCAACCAAGTACCTGCCTTGGGCAAGAGTTTTCCGGCAGACGCGCCCATAATCAGTAGGGGAACGCCCATGCCCATGCCCATCACGAATAAGGCACTACCGCCTAGTGCGACATCGCCCGTTTGCCCAATATAGATTAACGCCCCCGCCAACGGCGCAGCAACGCAAGGGCCGACAATCAACGAAGACAAAGCTCCCATGATAGCTGCACCTAGTATCGAGCCATCTCGGTGTTTTTCACTGGAATTATGCAGTTTTGCACGGATAAAGTCCGGCAATTCAAGGCTATAAAAGCCGAACATCGACAGTGACAACAAGACAAAAATCCCGCTGAACAGGGCTATTATCCAAGGTTCTTGGAACACGGCTTGCAAATTGCTTCCGAATAATGCAGCTAATACACCAAAGATGGTGTAAGTGAACGCCGAGGCGACGACATAGCTTAATGATAAGAAAAATGCCCGTGACGTATTAATTGTGTGACCTTTGCCGACGATAATTCCAGACAAAATTGGGATCATTGGGAATACGCATGGTGTTAGTGAGAGCAGTAAACCAAAGCCAAAAAAACTGATGAGTGCGGCAAATAAGCCATCGTTATGTAACGATTGAGTAATTTGGTCTTGTTCAGAAAGCGGAGCAGCTTGCTTATCTGCGTTACCGGATACAGTTGCTAACGATGTCGAAGTAGCTTGCGGCAAATCCAATTCAATCGTTTTGTCCATCGGCGGATAACATACGCCCCGATCTGCACAGCCTTGGTAATTGGCTTTCAACGATAAATGCTGCGCTGCGGTATCAGTGCGGAATAGCGGGACATCAACCGCGACTTCGCTGTGAAACACTTCAACATGACCAAAAGCTTCATCTTCCTTGGGTTCGCCATGTGGGATGGTATAAGTGCCTAATTTCACCTTATCCGAACCAATAATTTCTAACTTAAATTTTTCTCGGTACAGGTAATAGTCTTCTGCCGGTAGCCAACTAACATGCAGGGTATTGGGGGCTTTTACTGAAGCGGTAAATTGAAAAGCTTGATCTGGCGGTAATAATTCAGCTTGAGACAGATTGGTTTTTAAGCCTGAAATGCCTTTCACTAAACTATCAATAGGCGAAACATTGGCAGCGACAATGGGTGCAGGAAGGGTAACATCCAGTGTTTTTTCCTGGGGTGGATAGCACACGCCAATATCTGCACAGCCTTGATAATGAATAACTAATTGAGTAGAGGTGGTGCCATTAGAAACAGTTACAGGCAGATTGATTTTTAATTGTTCCCGATAATGTTCAATATCGCCCAATAGCTCATCATGCTTAATTTTTCCGGCTGGAAACACTGCATCGCCTAACGTAAAGTCCGGCGATTTGGTTTCAAAACGCATGTTTTTGCGATACAGACTGTAGTCCTTGGCAATCGTCCAGGTAACTTCAATCTGGTCTGGACTGACTGCTTTTGCTGATGCTTGAAAAACTTGTTCTGGCGGTAACAGCGTGTTGCTTTCGATGGCGTAAGCAGTTTGGCTAAGTAGCGATAGAAAAAAAATGAAGATTATTTTGAAGCGTGGCATGAATTAATCCAGTTAATGTATTCAGGTAAACCGCGTTCTATTGGAACAGCGATAATCTCAGGAAGTTCATAAGGGTGAAGGCTGAGGATGGCGGTTTCAATAGCTTGATAGCCAGCTTGAGGCGATTTAATGATGAGTAGTTGTTCCTCAGCAGATTCAATCTGGCCTTGCCAGGAATAGATTGACCTTATATTAGGTAAAATATTCACACAGGCGGCTAATTTTTCTTCAACCAGTAACCTTGCGACTTTTTCCGCCGACTGCTTATCGGGACAGGTGCAGAGTGTGATGATGGTTTGTGTCATTATGCGGTTACGTGAAGGCGATCAGCGCATTAACCTGAACTTATGCTAGGAAATGCAGCCATTTAGCCCTATATTGTACCAACATCTGTCAGTGTATGAGAGTTATGAAAGGTTTCCAAAGTATTTTTTTGATAGTGTTGCTAATTCCGTTCATTGAAATTTACCTGTTATTGAAGGTAGGTGGAATAATCGGCGCATTTCCAACTATTTTTCTGGTCGTTTTTACGGCGGTCTTAGGTACATGGCTGCTCCGGCAACAGGGTTTTGCAACTTTTCAACGGTTGCAGGCCAGTCTCGCGCAAGGGACGATTCCCGCTTATGAAATGATAGAAGGCCCCATTATTCTAGTGGGTGGCGCATTGTTATTAACGCCTGGTTTTATCACCGATATATTAGGCTTTGCTTGCCTGATTCCGCAGCTACGCAGCAAAATCGCGCAATATATTATCGAGAATCATCTGGTTCAGACCGGCGGACATTTCCAATGGGGCAAGCCCAAAGAGAAGGATGTGTTGGAAGGGGAGTTTCGTAAGGAAGATTAAACAGAGCCGGATAAAAACTACATCCTTGTAGTTTCCTTAACATATCCTGCAATTATTTCGCTTTCTTACTGGCTTTTGGCGTTTCAGCTTTTGGGGCTTCGGCTTTAGGCGTTTCTACTGCTGCTGTGACGGCATCAGCCGCAGTGCAAGTGTTTTTGCCTAAGCCGGAGTAGGCAGGACACCAGCCGGTATAACCCGTAGCAACCAGTGCCAAGCCAGCCAGTAACAAGATTATTTCGGCGGTGAATAGCGAAATAACTAGGAGTGCTGCGCCGCCATAAAGACGGTATTTTTTTTCTTTTTCGCCCACGTTGTGTTCAAACTTCATCATGCGTTTATAATCAAAACTCATCGTAATCTCCTCTTGGTTTAATTTTTATTATGCGGTCGGGTGATCGTCATTCTGTCGCCAGAATCACTCGCAATATACACAACCCCCAAAAAAGTGCAAGCTATAACATGGATATTACCTCACTCATTAATCCCTTAAATGATGCACAACGCGCCGCTGTAACTGCGCCCAATCAGGCAGTTCTGGTTCTTGCCGGCGCAGGTAGCGGAAAAACTAGGGTATTGGTGCATCGTATCGCCTGGCAGATCCAAGTCGAAGGCGTATCCGCGCATGGTATTTTGGCAGTCACGTTTACCAATAAGGCCGCAAGGGAAATGCGAAATCGGCTTGAAGATTTGTTGGAACACTCAGTACATACAATGTGGATTGGCACGTTTCATGGCCTTGCACACCGCTTGTTAAGGCGACATGCCAAACAAGCAAAACTGCCAGACACGTTTCAAGTGATGGATTCTGCCGACCAGCTTCGGGTTATCAAACGCCTCGTGGCTGGCATGAACCTGGATGAAACCAAATGGCCTCCCAAGCAAATCCAATGGTACATCAATGCCCAAAAAGATGAAGGTAAACGGGCGAAGCATCAACTGGAAACGGGCGATGTTTTCCAGCGCCAAATGCTGGCGGTTTACCGCGCTTATGAAGAAATTTGCGAACGTTCAGGTTTGGTCGATTTTGCCGAATTGCTGTTACGGGCGCATGAACTGTTACGTGACAATGCCGATTTGCTGGAATTCTACCAACAACGCTTCCTGCGGGTACATGTCGATGAATTCCAGGATACTAATACCATTCAATATGCTTGGTTACGGCTACTGACGGACGGCAAGGATAACTTGTTTGTGGTCGGCGATGACGACCAATCGATTTATGGCTGGCGTGGCGCACGAATTGAAAATATTTTCAGTTTTCAGCAGCATTATCCTAATCATCAAGTGATAAAGCTCGAGCAAAACTACCGTTCGACGGGCAACATCTTGAATGCGGCCAACAAAGTCATCAGTATGAATGAAGCCCGTATGGGTAAAGAGTTATGGACGGATGCGGGTGAAGGCGAGTTGATTTCCCTGTATGCCGCGTTCAATGAGCTGGATGAAGCCTATTTTGTGGTTGACCGGATCAAAGCCTGGGTAAATGAAGGTGGTTTGCGTAGTGATGCCGCTATTTTGTACCGATCTAATGCCCAATCCCGCCAATTTGAAGAAAAACTGATGGCAACAGGTACGCCTTATCGGGTTTATGGCGGACTACGCTTTTTTGAACGGGCTGAAATCAAAAATGCCTTGGCATACCTGCGGTTGATGTCTAATCGCCATGATGACGCTTCTTTTGAACGGGTTATTAACACCCCAACGCGAGGGCTAGGCGCTAAAGCCATAGACGATATAAGGTTGATTGCCAAAGATCAGGCCATGTCTTTATGGTCGGCGGCTATCACGCTGCTTAAACAAAAACCGCTCGCCCCTAGAGCAAAAAATGTGTTGCTAGGGTTTTTAGAGCTGATTGACCGTTTAGCCATACAGTCTGAAGAACTCGGATTGTATGAAAAAGTACAAATGGTCAATGAGCATAGCGGCCTTATCACATTGTATAAAAACGAAAAAGGTGACCGAGGCGAAGAAAAGCTGGAAAACCTGGACGAATTGATTAACGCGGCACGGCTTTTTGATGGCGAACAGGAAAACGAGGAAAACCTGAATGAACTCGACTTATTTTTGGCACATGCGTCATTGGAAGCAGGTGACATGCAAGGTGAGGAGTTTGAGGATTGTGTCCAATTAATGACCTTACATTCAGCAAAAGGTTTGGAATTCAAGCTGGTGTTTCTAGTCGGCATGGAAGAAGGCCTGTTCCCTTCCCAGCAATCCTCTGACGATATTGCGCGTTTGGAAGAGGAACGGCGGCTTTGCTACGTGGGCATGACCCGCGCCATGCGACAATTGTACCTAACTTATGCTGAATCTCGGCGCATATACGGCAGGGAAAGCTATCCCAGGCCGTCCCGGTTTTTGCGGGAAATTCCTGCGGAGTGCATTCAAGAGGTCAGAATGCGAGCCACTGTCAGCCGTCCTCAAGCGGTAGCAAAGTCTGTTGATCTAATGGCACAAGGCAGGCAGTTTAAATTGGGACAAAGAGTGGGGCATGCCAAGTTTGGTGAAGGCATCGTGTTGCAGCTTGAAGGCGAAGGCGCACAAGAACGGGCGCAAATCAACTTCAAACAGGTTGGGGTTAAATGGTTGATGTTGAGCTATGCCCAGTTGGAAGCGTTGTAATCCGCCATTTCAACGGACACCAGCGGCGGATTACGCTGCGTCTAACAGTTTATTCGCTCGTTCCCAAGCTCTGCTTGGGAACGTTGTTTTGCAAGCTGGAGCTTGCCTTGTCTATTCCCAATCTGGAGATTGGGAACTAGCGCGATCTTACCAACTTAAACACAGGGTGAATAACAAAGAGATGACAACTAACACTGCAAAAGAACATGTGCGTTTTACGGCATGGATGCTCACCAAGTATTGCATCCTGTTCGTAATAATTAGCGCATTTGTCGCTTATAACTTTAATAACCCCATCGCAGCACTCCTGCTTGCCACCGCCATAACTGGGCTTTCTATCGCGCATTCGCACATTTTTGATGCCGCATCCAACAGTTTTTTGGATGTACAAGCAGATGACGACGCAACAGACAAACGTAATAAACTTGCCGCCACGGTCGCCAAAAGGGTTTTGTACACCTTGCTTGATTATGGTCTGGCGGCGCTCAGTATTGGGCTGGCCGTGTTGGCAAAGCAGATCGGGCTGTCCTATCACCTTGCCATTGCCGCCATGTGGTTGCTGATAGACATCACGTCCGCCGCGTCGTTAGTATACATCTATGAAACGTCAGGTCGGGACATGACGCTAGCGATCTTATCGTCGCATGGTCAACACCATCTACGAGCATTCCAAAACCTCAGGACGCATCATGTTTGCCTACGAAACGACCTTGGCAACCTTTTGGTCTGGCCCTGATTTCGCCATCTTGTTTTTTCGGGATGAGCTAAACACAAAGCCTAAACTGATTACGGGTGTCGTCATCATTACCCTAATCCATGCCGTGCTTTGGACAACCATATATTGGTACGGCTATGAAAATATGCTTGAATTAGGTAAGCACTTGCTGGATTTGATAAAATCTTAACCTCTGAGCCGGACGGGTATGTTTGCCACCGCCCGTAGATACCGTCTTAAAACCCAAGTGTCAAGGCTTATTTTACTGCGAAAAGAGGATCAAAAGGTTCGCCTGATTTCAAGATAGCAAAGCTAAGATGAATGAGTTTACGCATAGCGGCGCAGGCGATAGCCTTACCATTCTTGCCA
>CAMAVM010000045.1 GCA_945861705.1 Methylomagnum ishizawai
AATGGCAAGAATGGTAAGGCTATCGCCTGCGCCGCTATGCGTAAACTCATTCATCTTAGCTTTGCTATCTTGAAATCAGGCGAACCTTTTGATCCTCTTTTCGCAGTAAAATAAGCCTTGACACTTGGGTTTTAAGACGGTATCTACCAAGGACACAAACAAGCAAAGTATCCCCAAGAAAATGCTGAAGTCTTTTATTATCATTTGCCGAATTTCATGGTTGTGATTAGCCACTTGTTGTTCTATGGATTCCTCATCTTTCGGTGAGAAATGAAATGCTTGTTTAACACCATCAATAATTCTTTTACTGGTTTCATAATCCATGCCGTTGGTTATAAAAGTGGTGGGTACTACCTTTCTCCATATCCCTCCCCCTTCTTTGGTTGATTTATTGAAATATACCACTCTTTCTGTTGGACATAAGTTGATGCGTACATAGTGGCCTGACTTGGTATAGGCATAAAAATAATTCATGCCTTTCCCGCAATCATCCCAATGCACCGGTTCACGTTTAAATACGCCATCGTGATATGAATAGCTTCTTTGTATCTCATGTGGATAGGATATGTAAAAATATAGTGCGTATACCATAACAAGCCCCGCAATGAGGTACACAATTCGGCGCGCACCTGCAAAAATATTAAATTCCATTGATAGTTCTCCAAAAAACATCTCAGTTAAACATATTATTTACGGTAACCTGAAAAAATCCAATTAGTACGATTACTTATCGTCTAGCTGGTTTGCGCATTTTTAAGGTCGAGACATCAATGCTGCGGTAATGGAAATACGCTTCCAGTTCGGCAGTGTGGGAAAATTGTTTTGTTGTTTGCTTATCCTTTAACTAAAGCAACTTAACCAGTGTAGCGACAACTGCAATGGATGCAGCCATTAACCCACCCAACTTGATGATGATCCGGTATTCCAGTTCGCGCAAGTCGCGTTGTAAATTGTTTTCAAGTTCGACTAAATCTTTTTTGGTCGCCAAATTATCTTCAATTAGACGGGCTTGTTCACTGGCAAATACCTCGGCCTGTTCTTCCGAGAAACCTACCGCTTTAAGTTTTTTTACAAAACTGTGGGTATCAAACGTAATGGTGGACATGGTTTTTTCTCCAAAATGAAAATAATCGTCCCAAACTAGGCAAAATTATACCATGTGCAACGGGTAAAAAATCAGCCCTGTAGCCGTACCTACAAACCTGAAGCTTTAATAAAATGCTCCCGGTAATACCGCAATTCTTCAATGGATTCAATAATATCCGCCAAGGCTTCATGCTTGGTCTCTTTTTTGAAGCCGTCTTTTAGGTTGGGTGCCCAGCGTGCTGCCAATTCCTTTAACGTCGAGACATCAATGCTGCGGTAATGGAAGTAAGCCTCCAGCTTGGGCATGTACTTGACCAAGAAGCGCCGGTCTTGCCCGATGGTATTGCCGCACATGGGGGAAACCCGTCCAGCCACCCAATTCTCTAAAAATGCAATGGTCATGGCCTCGGCGGCTTCCGCATTGGTTTTGGAAGCCTTGACTCGGTCAATCAAGCCCGATTCGCCGTGGTGTTTTTGGTTCCAGTCGTCCATCGCCAACAAGGCGGCATCGGGTTGATGCACGGCAATGGCCGGGCCTTCGGCGAGGATGTTCAGGTTTTTGTCGGTGATGACGGTGGCGATCTCGATAATCAAGTCAGTGTCGGGGTTTAAGCCAGTCATTTCCAGGTCGATCCAGATCAGGTTTTGGGCATCTTGTGCCATTTGATTTTTCCGTTATATTAATTGGACGATAGTTAGTGTAGCATTTGCCTATATCGACACCTAGTTCTTAACCTGAAGATTCTAACTCATGAACAGCTTTACACTTATTTTTTTGCTCGCATTGCTTATCTGTTACACCGTTCAATTCTGGCTGGCAAAACGCCAGTCAGACCATGTTGCTAGTCATCGTTCTGCGGTGCCAGATGCGTTCAAAGACCGTGTTTCTTTAGAAGCGCACCAAAAAGCGGCAGATTACACCATCGAGAAAGGCAAATTAGGCACCATAGATAGCATTATCGGCATCGTCGTTTTGCTGTTGATGACATTAGGCGGTGGCATCAATGCTGCATTCGTATTCTGGGCGGGTCACATTGTTTCACCTATGCTTGCTGGAATTACCGCATTAGCGACGATTTTTCTGGTGATGACTTTAATCGACATCCCCACCAGCTTATACCAAACCTTTGTTATTGAAGAGAAATATGGTTTCAATAAAAGCACTCCGAAGCAATTTATCAAAGATATGCTTTTGCAATTAGGTCTTGGTGCAGCCATTGGCTTTCCAATATTAGCCTTGATACTGTGGGTGATGGATAGCGTGGGCTCGACATGGTGGTTGTGGGCTTGGGCTATTATCATAAGCTTTTCACTACTGATGAGTTGGCTGTTCCCTACTGTAATCGCACCTTTGTTCAACAAATTTACGCCGATGCAGGAAGGTTCATTGAAAGACCGGATTCAGGGTTTGCTTGCCCGTTGCGGTTTTAATAGCCAAGGCATTTTCATCATGGATGGCTCCAAACGGTCTGGTCATGGCAATGCGTATTTCACGGGACTCGGCAACAACAAGCGCATCGTATTTTTCGATACTTTAGTAAATTCGCTTGATGAAGAAGAACTTGAAGCGGTTTTGGCACATGAACTGGGGCATTTCAAACGCAAACACGTCATCAAAATGCTGGTTGCAACATCGATTATAACCTTGATTAGCTTGGCAATCCTGGGCTGGTTGATTAATGAACCGTGGTTTTATAATGGCTTAGGCGTAGAACAGCCATCAAATGCTGCCGCGCTGTTATTGTTCATGCTGGTATCGCCCGTTTTCACGTTTTTTATGCAGCCTATCAGCGCGTATTTCCAGCGTAAATTTGAATTTGAGGCCGACGATTTTGCAGCCAGCAATGCCAAAGCCACCAAAATGATTAGCGGCCTAGTGAAGCTGTATGAAGAAAACGCCAGCACGTTGACACCAGACCCCTTGTATTCTGCATTCCATTACAGCCATCCACCCGCTGCCATCCGCATAGCCCATTTGGAAACCAAAATGCAGTCCGCGTAAGCCATGAGCAAACAAGGGCGCGTGATCGTTTCTAAGGAAAGTCCCGCGCCCTCGTTATGTGAGGAAGGCTTGGTTATCGCGCATTTAGGGCAAGGCATTGCAGTAGAACATGACGATAAAATTATCCTCTGCCAAACGCTGAGAAAACTGGAAACGGTAGCTGTTGGTGACCGGGTGTTATGGTCACTATCCGCGCCAGATCAAGGTCGTATTGAGTCCATACTGCCACGACGTTCGCTGCTCGCTAGACCGGCCAGAAACAACAAAATCCGCCCAGTTGCTGCCAATATTGATACGGTATTCGTCGTCATTGCCGTCGAACCCTATTGTGATTTCTTGCTCATTGACCAATATCTGGCGGTGTGCGAGAACAGCGAAATCAATGTCGCCTTGATACTCAATAAGGTCGATTTAGACCCATCAGAAACCCTAGAACAAGAACTCGCTATCTATCAAAACCTGGATTATCAAATACATAGGGTCAGCACAAAAACAGGAACGGGGTTAACAGAGCTTAAACTTGCATTGCAAAACCAAGTCAGCGTGTTTACGGGGCAATCTGGTGTTGGAAAATCTTCCATCACTAACGCATTGATCCCAGATAAGAATCTAAGGACGAATACCGTTTCCGAAACCACCAAACACGGACGGCACACCACAACTGCCGCAACGCTTTACCATATCGACAACGGAGGGGATTTAATCGACAGCCCCGGCGTAGCGATTTTTGGGCTGGCGGACTTGAACAGGCAACAATTAGCTCAAGGCTATCGGGAATTCCAGCCTTTTTCAGACAACTGCAAGTTCAATGATTGCAGCCACGACCAAGACAAAGGCTGTGCTGTACGCACGGCAGCAGAAGATGGCAACATAGCCATGACGCGGTATGAGCGATTTTTGAAACTTACCCAAAAGATGAGTGGGTAATAAGCCATTTGGAATGGGTTAAACTAGCAACTTGATTGATAGGAACGGAGTGAGAAACCTAGGTTTGTCACT
This sequence comes from Methylomagnum ishizawai, assembly GCA_945861705.1. Classification (GTDB taxonomy): domain Bacteria; phylum Pseudomonadota; class Gammaproteobacteria; order Methylococcales; family Methylomonadaceae; genus Methyloglobulus. Next base: position 4,088 of record CAMAVM010000045.1, read on the forward strand.
CCGAAAAACGCTTTGACAGCGAGCAAGACAACATGAAGGAGGATTTTAAAATCGCCCTTTATGTGCCTTGGATGGTAAGGTTAAGCAGGATAAACAACTTAGTAAAAAAACAGCCACAAAAAGATAGCCGTTTGATTTTAAAGTGTTATTTGAAAATAGACATGATCTTTGCGAACAGACCTTTCGCCTCGGTAGCTACAACTTCTAAATCTTCCTTGAAATCACCGATTAACTCGTTAAATTTAGCCTCTGCATCAACCTTCAATTCCTCCCAAGCTTCTTCAGTGGCATCCGCCAATTCGTTGAATTTGCCTTCACCTTCAGCAAACTTAACTTTTAAATTGGCAATTTGTGCATCTATTTCTGGCTTCATATCATCCATTGCATCGCTTGCTTTGGCTTCCAATGCATCCACTTCTACCTGCCAGCTATCGAGTTGGGTTTTTAATTTTGCTAAATATTCTTCTTTTGTTGCCATGATTATGACCTCCAAGGTTAAACTCGCGCCACCCAAAATGGGAACGCAATAAGGTTAATAAAAACTGTTATTATATTTTTTCTCTTTTCCACAATGTCCAAGCGCCGTAACACAAACCTATCCACCCAGCGTATTTAACCAACGGTGTAGCGATTAACGCTATGATGCTAATGACAATAATGGTAACTCCATCCCAAGAAGTCCGCTCATTAACCCGTGCCTGCACCCAGTCGATGATGTAATTAAGTATCGGCTTGACCGCGATTTCCGCCATGTTTATCCCCTTTGTGTGCCTACACTGACCAAACAATATTAGTGATAGTAGCTAGACACTTAAGTTACGGTGATAGCCTAGCACTAGCTACAAAATACTATAAAACCTAAAAACATACAACAACATCCAAAGCCACCTTGCTGACCGATCAAGCGCCTGTACTGAAAGATCAAACAAATTAATGGCATGGGAATAGATGGTGAATAAAAAGCCATTTTGATAGTGTGCATTTTATTGCCGCGTGTGGTTACAATAGATTATCGTAACTTTGCCTAACCTTGGATGATAAATGCACGCCAAGAACACCTACATAACACCACCGCCATCGGCTTACCTCACCGAGGTCAAAACACTTTCTGACCGGATTGTTAAAGCACAACAACCCATCCGTATTCTGGATGCGATTAAATGGGATGACAGCATCAAGCAGGTTTTTTTTGCCAACCACTGTAAAAAACTGCCAGAAATTACCCCAGAATACTACCAGGGACGGTCATTAGGCTTCGACCCAGAGGATAAAAAACAGGAGTTTTACCAAATCGAACGGGATCTTGTCCGCAAACTAGGGCAACTTAATCCGCTCAGTGTGATTATGCGACGGATTTGCCGAGAATATCAGGATGTGGTAACCATGCTTGAATCCAGGGGGAAGGTTAACTTTGCCAATATTTCGCAAGAATTGTACGGTTCATCGCAGGATGTTTTCCATGTCGGCGACCCCACCATTGCTGGGCTTGGCAGCATGATGGAAGAAACCTTAGCGCAATTGTTAAAGCTGGATTTTCTTGCTGAAGAACCCAAAACCATCGCTGCAACGGATGCAGTAGCCATCCTTAACGAAAAAATCGAAGCGGCGTTGCCCGGCAATAGCTTACGCGCAATGCTCAGTGACGGCATTATCGCAGATGCTGCTGCTGGCACGGATTACATCAAGCTGCGTGCTGATGCTTTGTTCAATATGCGGGACTTACGGGTTCTGGAAGTCCATGAAATTTGGGTGCATTTAGGTACTACGCTGAATGGTTTGGCGCAACCTTATTGCACGTTTCTAGGCAAAGGCCCACCATCGGCGACGGTCACCCAAGAAGGCTTGGCTGTGTTGATGGAAATACTCACTTTCAGCTCCACCCCTAATCGGCTCATGCGCTTAATCAATCGCGTTCGCGCCATAACGCTTGCAGAAGAAGGTGCTAATTTTATTGATATTTTCAATTTTTTTGTAGCGAAAGGCTTAGATAAGGATGAAAGCTATATCATCAGCAGCCGTGTTTTTAGGGGCAGCACACCCGAAGGCTTGCCATTTACCAAAGACCTGACCTACATCAAAGGTTTTGTATTGACTTATAACTTCATGCGGCTTGCGGTAAGCAAAGGCAAACCAGACCGCATTCCCTTGTTGTTTTGTGGCAAGACCATGATTGAAGACATGAAAGTGTTGGTGGATTTGGTTGAAGAAGGCACGGTAATCGCACCACGCTTTTTGCCGCCGCAGTTTACCGATTTGATGGGGCTTTCAGCATGGCTAAGTTTTAGCCGCTTTATGACCTCGATGAATTTTCGGCAATTGGAGCAAGATTACGCGAATGTACTGTGAACACATGAGTGCTTAAGAGCTATCGCTACAGATAATTTCATTGTTAGTACATCGTAGGTATAATCCAGACCAGCCTATGCTGTCGCCACCCCAAAACCAGAGGAGTAACTTAATGAAAAAACTACACGTACTGTCAGCCCTGTTTACCCTTTTTTTGGTTGATGCCAACGCCGCAATGGATCACAGCGGTCATGGTGGCGGGAGCGGCGGTAGTGATGTCAATTGCATCCATCCGCGCCTGGACAAAATTCAACCCGCTCATTTGGCGACGGTTGCACCTGGTTCTGAGTTTTCTTTTGTGGTGTTCAATATCGACAATCCTAAGGTCGTTTCTGTCATGGTCAAGAAGCAACCGGTAGACATTAAAACTGAATTTAAAGACCCTTTCTATGTGGTCAAAGGGAAAATTCCCGATTCTTTACGTAATACAGCGGCGCGTATTGATGTCAAAATTGATGCCAAATATAATCCATGTAAGGCGGCGCAAGGATGGCTGGTCAAAATCGCCGAAAACTAATGTCCATTTATATCAGCATTATCGTCAGCTATGTCTGAATCTCAAGCCGTCAAACGTTGCGTCGCCTATTGCTTGGCACAAAGCTTTGACATTAGCGCCCTGTCTAAAATTCTGTCGGAAACCAGCCTGATACGGATTATAAAAGGAGCGTTGCTGATTGAGGATAATGAGGCTTGGTCGATGATATTTGCTTACGGTGCAGTGGTACACTGGAATATCACCCCAGAACAACAGCATAAAATTCATGATCTTCTATTGGATCATGATGAAAATCCGCTGAAAGTGATTGAGGAAGATAACTTTACTTTCGCCCTAGACTGTCCGCAGACGCGTATTATTGAGGATCATATCGAAATCGAATCCTCTGACCCTATTGTGCTGTTTTCCTTGTCTCACGGTATGGCGCAATCCATCAAGCTGGCATCATTTGAAACCAATGCCATCACCACCATCAACAATACCAGTTATATTCCAAGATCTTTGGCGCAAGATGGCAAAATCAAATTAAGCCGTCAAGAAATCGCTAAAATACGCGGACAACTGTTTTTGACCAAAAGCGATATTATCTTGAATTATGACTTGTTGGATAAGCCGGATTTCTTTTGGGAGTATCCAGAATATGAAGATTACTACACTACCGCCGCAAAATATTTGGAAGTTACGCCGCGTACCGACGTATTATCCAAAAAACTGGAAACCATCCATGAACTCTTTGAAATGCTGGCTGATGAGCAAAAACATCGGCATTCCCTGACCTTGGAATGGATAATCATCGGCTTGATTACCTTTGAAATTGGTATGACCATCGTCGATAAAGTGTTCTAAAGCCACCTTGAACCCCTGATAACCCCATAGATGTTAAGTTACCAACACGCTTACCATGCCGGTAACTACGCCGATGTTCTAAAGCATATCGTTTTAATTCAATCGCTGAAATACCTGAAAGCGAAAGATAAGCCGCTTTGCTACATTGATACCCACGCTGGCTCTGGTGATTACAAGCTAAATAGCAACGAAGCGCAGAAAAACCAGGAATTTCTAGGTGGTATTGGCAGCTTATGGCAACGTGATGATTTGCCTGCTTGCGTGGCCGATTACGTCAATCTCGTCAAAAATTTCAACTATTCCGAGCAATTAAGCCATTATCCAGGCTCTCCCTTAATCGCCAGTCAATTGTTAGGCGATAACGACCGCTTGTTTCTTTACGAGCTGCACACGGCGGAATCCAGACTTTTAAACGACTTCATTAAAAAAGATAAGCGCATCAAAGACTTTCGTGCCGATGGCCTAAAAGACAGCTTAGGCTTGTTGCCGCCCAAAGAAAATCGCGGTTTGATATTGATTGACCCTTCATATGAGATTAAAAATGAGTATCAAACTGTAGTTGACACACTGAAAGCCATGCACAAACGTTTCGCCACCGGCTGTTATTGCCTTTGGTATCCGGTCGTTGCCAGAAAGCGCAATCAATATATGGAACGTGCTTTACAGTCCAGCGGCATTAAAAACATCCAGTTGTTCGAGTTAGGCATCCTACCTGATAGCGACGAACACGGCATGACGGCGAGTGGCATGATCGTTATTAATCCACCTTGGACATTGCTTACCGATATGCAAATGGTTTTGCCCTGGTTAGCCAAAATATTAGGAGAAAACCAGCAAGGGCATTATCGAGTGGAGCAGTTGGCGGTCGAATAATCACGCTAGGGTTTCCTACGGCAGCGCGATTCACCCACTTCATTCAACACTTGCGTGCTTGAGAAGGCTGCTATTTTGAGTTTATCGTAACTTTAATTTACCAGTCAAAGACTTATCGTTGCTAAAAAACCAATTAATAGCGTTTTTTAACCAGAAAGAAATTTGATAATTATAGGTACTCAGCTATACTCGACCCAGTGTCCAATAGCACTACACATCCTTAGGTATTTCGGCAAATTTACCAGTACTATTAAAGGGTTTGGGCATCAATAATCTAACGTTTCACCCTGTTTGTTTAGCCTTGCTGTTCACCCTTTTTAATCGCACTGGGAGAAGTCATGATAAAAGAACAAATGGCGAATTCAACTCTGAAGTGCAATTCTAGTATTCATGCGGCTTGTCGTTTGTCGACGCCAAAAAATACCGCATGGGGTGTTTTGTAGTTTAGCGTTTTTCGTGGTCTGTGATTAAGTTTTTGCATGACAGCCTCTACTTGACTC
>CAMAVM010000046.1 GCA_945861705.1 Methylomagnum ishizawai
AAACCGCGAAAAATAGCCAAGGGTTTATGAAAAATGGCGAGATAAATGCGTATTTCAGCCGAATACCGCCCATTAAGGTGAATGCCAATTCAAAAAAATCGGCTTTTGACCAGTCAGCCGGAGTTTCTGCTGTTTGTGCAAAGGTCTCGAAGTATAAGTAAATATGTTTTTTATAATTCAATTATAAGGAAGCTCTAAAAACCTTATCTCATCTGGGATGATGATAAGATTTTTAAGTTTATAAAGGTTTCCTATTTTTATTCGAGCGTTTTTTAAGTTTAGGCTAAAAGAGAATCACAATGAATCAACTACTATCGATAGTAAGATTAGTCTTACCAGCGCAAGTCCGAAGCCATCTTCGTCAAATACATCGTGATTTCGTTTTCAAACGAGCCATGAAACATTTCATAAAAGATCCCAGTGCCTGCACACAACCTGGAAATAAAACACTCAATGATTTGATATACGGCTGGGGTAATGAGTCTTGGAGTGCTTTAGATGAATATCTTGCCTGTTGCATTGACCATGCTTTGAATACGCAAGGACCTGTATTGGAATGTGGCTCTGGTTTGTCCACACTCTTGCTCGGAGCTGTTGCCAAGAAGCGCGGTCATCAGCATTGGGCACTTGAACACACGCCTGAATGGGCCGTAAGAGTACAAAAATATTTGGACAATTACCAGCTTGACTCGGTAATCCTATCCACCAAGCCTCTCAGAGATTATGGTGATTTCAGTTGGTACGATGCACCGTTAGAAAAAATGCCTGCTAATTTTTGCCTAGTCATCTGTGACGGCCCTCCTGCTAATACTAAGGGTGGACGGCATGGTTTAGTACCCATTATGAAGGATCGATTAACATCAGGTTGCGTAATACTGTTAGATGACGCTGGCCGAACAGAAGAAGTTGAAATCGCAACGCGTTGGGGGAAAGAGCTTAATTCCTCTTTTAAAATTGAAGGCATAAGCAAACCGTATATAAAGATGGTTGTGGTCTAATGGCGTGACACAATGACCAACCCCCAACACCTACGCGCGCATTATTGGGGTTCGCCAGTGGTCATAGTCCAGAGACTCGAACACCGAAAATCAATGTTGCCATCTGCAAAGGCTGTGCGAAACGTCGCAAGTGACTAAAAATATCGACAAATAGCTCTACCAATTGTGAATGTAATATTCAAACCAAGATTTTAAGATTATTTTTCCACAGCTTTTGGATTGGCTTCATTCTCGGCGGCTTTCATTCTTTCAGCGGCAAGTGCTGTCGCTTTATTGATGTCGTCCGTTGTTTTATCGATAATCTGTTTAGGTGCCTTACCCGCAGTAGCCAAGGCTTGCTTTTCTTGTTCACAGGCTGTTAGTGCAAACAAAGCCGTACAAAGCAGTAATAGTTTACGCATTTTATTCTCCTAAAACGTTTTAAGGTGCTAATAATTCATGAAAAACAATCTTCTTATAGTGTAGCTGAATTACCCTATTTCACACCTCGTTAGTCCGCCAGTTACAAGAGGCTATTTCTCACGCTTAGTTACTGTTAGCCCAAAAATGAACAATTCGATTATTTATGCACTGGATTTTGACGGCGTTATCTGCGATAGCGCGGTTGAAACGGCGATTACGGGCTGGAAAGCCGCCGCCCAGATTTGGGATGACATGCCCAATGTTGTTCCGCAAGAGATGATAGCTCGCTTCCGGGCAATCAGACCCATTATTGAAACGGGCTACGAAGCCATTTTGACCATGCGCCTATTGTATTTAGAAGAATCAATCGAGTCTATTTACAGTGATTATGGCAATAAAATTAATAACTTAATAAAAGATAGTAAAATCACCGTTGACGATTTGAAAGCATTATTTGGCGAAACCAGAGATATTTGGATTGCTAACGATTTGGCTGATTGGCTTAATATGAATCCTTTATTTGATGGCGTGGCGGAAAAATTACGCCAGCTTGAAGAACGACATTGGTTTGTGGTCACTACTAAACAGGAACGTTTCGTCAAACAAATTCTCAAAGCTAATGCAATTAATCTAGCAGACCAGCAAATTTTCGGGCTGGATCGTAATATGAGCAAGGTTGAGGTATTAAAAGGGCTTTTAAAAACCCATCCCGACGAAACTCTGGTTTTTGTGGAAGACCGGCTACCGACATTGCTTAATGTTTTGAAAAATGACGGGCTAGCAAGTGTTAAACTAATTTTTGCGTTGTGGGGTTATAACACTAACCAAGATAAGGCCTTAGCAGCAAAGCAAGATTTTACTTCGTGCTATCTTGACGATTTTTTAGAACAATAATTGGCGTTGAAAACGTAAAAAGCGCCCATCACCCTAGCGCTCTCTCAAAGAGAGAGATTTCGTTGCCGTTACCTGGAGAACATTATGTCACTCAATATGTACCAAGCCTCTATCCCAGTTTTTATCCGTATGTTAGGTAACTTATCCGTGCTACTTAACAAAGCGGTCGCTCATGCTGAGGCGAGAAAAATTGATCCGTCCATCTTTGTTAATGCTCGTCTAGCTCCCGATATGTTGCCGCTAAGTCGGCAAGTGCAAATTGCTACGGATATGTCGAAAGGCTGCGCGGCTCGGCTTGCAGGCTTGGAAGTACCCAGTTATGAAGATAATGAAACCACATTTGCCGACTTACAAGCACGAATCACCAAAACTATCGCTTTTTTGCAATCTGTCAGTGCAGAGCAAATTAACGGCAACGAAGAACGCATCGTGATGTTGAAATTGCGCGGCAAAGAAATCAGCTTCTTAGGTCAGCCTTATTTGCTTGACTTTGTGCTACCCAATGTCTATTTCCACATCACCACAACTTATGCAATTTTGCGTCATAACGGCGTGGAAGTTGGGAAGATGGACTATATAGGCAGTTATTGAACAGGCTCTAAGAGAAGCACCGGACAGATTACTGTCCGGCAATCAGCAAAACTGGAATTATTTGGCGTTTTGCAAAGCGGCAATACGTTCTTCCAAAGGTGGATGGGTCATGAACAGTTTTTGTATGCCACCGCCGTTGATGCCGAAAGCGGCGAATTGTCCAGGTAATTCTTCTGCTTCATGACCGCGCTGCAATGCACGTAAGGCACCAATCATCTTTTCCTTTCCCGCCAAATTCGCGCCACCAGCATCGGCATGGAATTCACGATAACGTGAGAACCAGCAGACCAGCATAGATGCCAGGAATCCCAACGCGATTTGGGCAATCATTTGTACTAAGTAATAGCCCATGCCAACGCCACTGCGTTCATCATTGCCTGATAAAGCGCGATCTACGACGTGACCTATTATAGTGGCGAAGAAGTAAACAAAGGTATTGAGTACGCCTTGCATCAAGGCCATCGTCACCATATCGCCGTTGGCAACGTGCGTTATTTCGTGCCCAACCACGGCTTCGACTTCATCGGGTGTCATGCTTTGCAACAAGCCCGTGCTGACGGCGACCAGTGCGTTGTTCCTGTTCATGCCAGTTGCAAACGCATTAGCGACTGGTGCTTGAAATATACCCACTTCCGGCATACCGATACCCGCTTTCTGGGCTTGTTTGGTGACAATATCGACCAGCCATTTTTCGGTCTGGTTTTGGGGTTGGGCTATGACTTGTACGCCCATAGAAGACTTAGCCATTGTTTTCGACATTGCCAGTGAGATCACCGAACCGGTCACGCCGATGACGGCGGACATCATCAATAATGCCCCTAAATCAAGTCCTTGGGCATTTACATAACCGCTTAATCCTAACAGGTTGAAAAGAATGCTAATAACGATCATTACCGCGACGTTAGTAGCTAAAAACAGTAAAATTCGCATCATGGTGTGACCTCTTTGTTGTGTTGTAATGCCGTTATGGGGATTGAATATGTGAAATCAACACCCGTTTAGAATGATATTATGACCATAAGTTTAGTTGAGGAGGAAATTTCGATGAACCTAGCCAAAACCACGCTTATACTTTCGCTTTTATTTAACACAGGTTTGGGCTTTTCACAACCTGGAAACCATCAAAACCTGCTAAAACACCTACATGTACCGGACGGGTTCAAGCTATCCGTGTTTGCCGACAATCTACCGAATGCACGTAGCCTGGCGTTAGGCGACAACGGTATTGTATTTGTTGGCACGGGCGCATCCGGCAATGTCTATGCGACCGAAGATTCCAACCACGATGGTGTTGCCGATAAAAACTATCTCATCGCAAGCGACTTATACATGCCAAATGGTGTGGCTTATAAGGATGGCGCATTGTATGTGGCTGAAATAAATAGGATTATTAGGTATGACGGCATTACCAAATCCCTGAACACGCCACCAAAACCTGTTGTAGTTTACGATAAATTCCCTTCCGACAAGCACCATGGCTGGAAATACCTGCGCTTTGGGTCGGACGGCAAGCTCTACACCGCCATTGGTGCGCCGTGCAATAACTGTAAGCCCGATAAGCCTTATGGGTCATTGATAAGGTTAAATTCAGACGGCAGCCGTTTTGAAATCATTGCCACAGGTATCCGAAATACCGTCGGTTTTGACTGGCAACCCGAAACGAACGCCTTATTTTTCAATGAAAATGGCCGGGATTACCTGGGTGACGATGCGCCGCCCGAAGAACTGAACCAATGGTCAAAAATAGGCGACCATTTCGGCTACCCTTATTGTCATGGTGGCAAGATTCCTGATCCCGAATTTGGCAATGAAAAGTCCTGCCGCGAATTTATTCCCCCAGTTTGGACGTATAACGCCCACAACGCACCGTTAGGCTTGCGGTTTTATCGCGGCAAACAATTTCCTGCCAATTATCAAAACCAATTGTTTGTGGCGCTACACGGCTCTTGGAATCGCACCCAACCGGATGGTTATAAGGTGATATGGGTCAAATTCAAGGATGGCAAACCGGTTTCGGATAAAGCCTTCATCAGCGGATGGCTAACTGAAACCAACGAAGTGTTGGGAAGGCCGGTCGATATTTTGGACATGCCGGACGGCAGCTTATTGGTTTCCGATGACCATGCCGACTTGATCTACAGAATTGAATACAAAAGAAAATAATGGAAAGAAAGTTTGAAATCATCGGCAAAGAGCTGGTTTACGACGGTTTTTTCGTCATGGAAAAATACCGCGTTAAACATACCTTATTTGCGGGCGGATGGAGCGGGGAGATCAGCCGCGAACTGTTCCGCCGTAATAATTGTGTGGCAGTCTTATTGTACGATCCCGATGCTGATAAGGTCGTCTTGCTTGAACAATTTCGGGTCGGCGCAATGGCAAACACGGATCGGGCGTGGCTGGTGGAAATCGTCGCTGGTGCAATTGATGAAGGCGAAACCCCTGAACAAGTCGCTCACCGCGAATCAAAAGAAGAAGCGGGGTGTGACATTCTAGAATTAAGGCTAATCAACTGCTTTTACACCACACCGGGTGGTTCATCGGAGCAAATCAGCCTATTTTATGGCAGGGTAGACAGTACCCAAATCGGCGGCATTCACGGCTTGGATCATGAAGACGAAGATATTCTAGTCTATACCGTACCCTTCGAGGAAGCCTATAAAATGCTGGAAAATGGCAAGATCGAATCCGGCATACCGATTATCGCAATACAGTGGTTGGCGTTGCACAGGCAGGGTATAAGACTGAGTACTTGAATGAAAATTAATCCCAAACAGAAAAATTCAACTCACTGCAATGATTTTTATTTAGACATTAGGGGAATTGACTATTCCGACTGACGCGATTAAATGCAAATATTTCCCTCAGCTTCCGGCTCGTTGGTATTGCCCCGAGTGTAAAGCCAACATGGCTATGAGTGCGCGAAAGTTGTTGACCCGCTTCATTATTAAGGGTAATTGAAAAACTTATATTTTTATTGCCCAGTAAGACACTCTTTTAGTCACTTCGACTATTGCCAGATAGACCACCACCATCATCGCCAGGGTGGCATAAAACTGGGCTGGTGGTGGCACGAAACCGAAATACGTCCCTGCAAGGGTGAAAGACAATGCCGCTGCGACAGCCACTACAGTGAGCGATGTCAACACCAGAATCAGATGGGCGCGGCTATTGAATGGACTGCCACGAGTACGGATGATAAAAATAACCAAAATTTGGGTACATAAGGACTCGACAAACCAGCCAGTTTGGAACAATGCCTCATTAGCGTTCAACACGACCAACATGACGTAAAAGGTAAGGAAATCAAACAACGAACTGATGGAGCCTATCACCAGCATAAAATTGCGGATAAAGTTCATGTTCAGAATCCGAGGCTTGCGAAGTTCTTCTTGGTCTACTTCATCTAACGAGATTGGCACTTCGTAAAGATCGTACAGAATATTGTTAAGCAATATCTGTGTCGGCAACACCGGCAGAAAAGGGAGGAAAAGCGCCGCTCCCGCTATGCTGAACATGTTGCCGAAATTAGAACAGGTACCCATCATGATGTACTGTAAGCGTCCAGCACTTCCATCTTAACAAACCACCTAAAGCCCTTCATGGTCATCCTTTTTGCAATGAGGGTAAGAAATGGCAATACCTAAACATTGGCGACAATATATAGAGCTGTGGCAAAACAGCGACCTGTCACAAGCAGGCCATTGCCTACAGGAAGGTTTGAACCGCAAAACATTTTCAGCCCGTTTATCTGAATTACGTAGTGACCCTACGTCCTCAGCGGTGTTAATACCGATACAGGTTGAAGCGATATTATCGAGCCATATCGTCTTACACCATGGCAAAGGTCACTGGTTGGAGTTGCCGCCCACAGTGTCAGCTACCTGGCTGGGTGAGTTATTAAGTTGCCTGGACTAATACCGAACCCCGACCGGATTTGGTTGGCGGTTGCACCGGTCGATATGAGGCGGGGCATAGTCGGCTTGTCGTCAATCGTCCAACAATCCTTGGGTCATTCACCGTGTGCGGGTTCGGTGTTTGTGTTCCGGAATCGGCCAGGCAACCGGCTACGGCTTTTGGTCTGGGACGGCAATGGCGTTTGGTTGTGCCAGCGGCGGTTACATCGGGGCAGTTTTGTTTGGCCCAAAGTGAATGATGCGTGTTTTTCGATCAGCGAAGCACAATGGCAATGGTTGGTAGACGGAGTAGACTAGTAGCGGTTATCGACTGTTTCCTAGGTGGGTTGACAGGTATGAAGACAACCTTTTCATAATCCGGTTAAAATGCTGTAACACACTGTAAAAAAGGTCTTTAAAGGGTTTTCATGGTAAAATAACAACCCTGAAAGCACTTGACCAATTGAACCTTGATCCTGTCGCCAAAAAACAGGTGGAGGCGATGGCTCGGGCACTGCTCGATGAGACCCAGCAGACCGCGTCCGTGCAGTTGCAAGCCAAGGAGGTTGCGCTACAGGACAAAGCTATTGAACTGGCCGCCAAAGCTGCCGAGATCGCGCGCAAAGACTTCAAGATCGAAGTGCTGACCCATGATGGTCTATTACAAGCGTATCCGTTTTAACGCTAAGAATGAAGCGTTGTCGGTACTGCAGCGGGACGTGTTTGAGGAAACCTGGAATACCGATGTATCCGCCATAGCGGCTGAAATCGAACAACTGGCTGATGGGCAGCCAAGCGACACGATAGCCAAACTCAAACGCCCCCGTGCAGACCGTCGGCACACTTGCCACGTATTGAACATCGCCATGAATCTGACTCTTGCACCTGTGGACGGTGCGGCAAGGCCTTGGTCATGATTGGTGAAGACATTACCGAGCAACTGGACGTAGAGTCCGCCAAGTTTTTTGTCCATTGGCATATCCGGCCACAATATGCCTGCAGGTCTTGTGAAACGATCACGGCAGCACCGATTCCGCCCGCCGTGATTGATGGCGGCATGGCTGCTATCGGCTTGTTGGCTTGGGTTATGGTGGGTAAGTTTGTCGATCATTTGGCGCTTTATCGTCTGGAACAGATGGCTGTCCGCGATCAAGTTATCTTGTCCAGGTCTACCTTGGCCGACTGGGTGGGGCGTGTTGGCCTGACCTTGCAGCCTTTAGCAGACCGGTTAGCCTGGCATTTGCTGCAAGGCAATACGATCCATGCGGATGAGATGCCAGTGCCACAGCTTGACCCCGGTAGGCTTACCTTTGGGCGTACCGTAGCAACGATTTACAACCCAATCCCAGGCTCATTGTCTTCGTCTATCAGAAAGGCTGGGGTGGTGAACATGCCAAGCAGTTTTTGGGCGACTGGCAAGGTCAGCGCATGGTTGATGGTTATGGCGGCTATAAGGCCTTGTTTACCGACAATCGAACTGGCGTTGACAACCAGCCGTTGGCTCCTTGTGTTGAACTGGCGTGCTTGGCACATGCCCACCGTAAATTTTTCGATTTACATCAGGCGAATGGTAGCCCAATGGCGTGGTAAGCATTGCAGCGCATTGGCAGTCTGTATGCGCTTGAAGCGGAAGCCAAAGGCCTCAGCATTGCCGCCCGCCAGGAACTGCGCTTGGAAAAAAGCCAGCCCATCCTGAAAGCGCGGCATAGTTGGCTGATCCAAACTCGCGTTATGACTGCCGACGGCGGCGCTTCCGCCAAGACCTTGGACTACACACTGAAACGTTGGCCTGCATTGATCCGCTATGCCAGCACGGGTCATTTGCCCATCGATAACAACGTCGTCGAAAATTGTATCAGGCCAATTGCTATCGGAAAAAGAAATTGGCTGTTCGCCGGTTCTGAGTGGGCAGACCAACGGGCGGCAGCCATTCAAACGCTTTTTGGTACGGCTAAACTCAATGGCATCGACCCTGCCGCATGGCTGAAACAAACGCTGGGAAAACTTCCCATCTGGCCAAATAGCAGGATCGACGAATTACTACCTTTGACACCGGAATTCATCGTAGAGCTAAATCAGAAACAGCCTGTTAAACCAATGTGGTAGGGATACGCGCTTACAGTTTAAGGCTGACAACCTCTCTGATCAGTCGTTACCCGCTAGTTGTCTGGCATAAAAAAACCCAAGGTGTTGAGGCCTTGGGTTTGGGTGTTAAGTGCTTGGCAATTCCCTACTTTCACATGGCAAACTGCCACACTATCATCGGCGCTAAACGGTTTCAC
>CAMAVM010000047.1 GCA_945861705.1 Methylomagnum ishizawai
CAATCTGGTATCTTTGTATCTGGGTTAGCTGTTTATAACCTTTCATAAGCTTCCTCATCTTTGGTCGGATTGAAAAAGCCTTGAACTATATCAGCTAACCTCTTTCAATCACGTTAAAATGAATTGCACTTATGAGTTGAATCTAAGTGGTACTATAATTTGGACAAGCGGTTACATGTGGCTATTTTTAGCCATTACGTGGTGCGTCCACATTATTCAGGGTTTTGATACACGATGGAAAACAACCATAAAGACAACATGAGCAAACAGTTGGATGCTCAAATATTGGAGCTGGAACAACGGTTTAATCAGTTCCTCAAAGAATTGGAAGAAGATTTTGATTTTGTGCCTTCAGCTGTGTCGAATAAAAATCCAAAGGACGACAAGGACGATGAATATTATCCTGAATTCGATCATCGGCTTGCAGATATGGAGAAAAAATACGCTAATGTGGATAAGAAATACACCATAGTGCTGTTTTTCACCACACTCTTAATGCTCAGTGTACTCGGCTACTTGGGTTATGTGCTGTTCGGCAAACACTAACCCGCAGATCACATACCTTCCCAAGGCTTATACAAACCCTCTACATTAACACCGAACATATCCAACGCCCGACCTACTGTTTCATTGACCATCGCTAACAGGGAATCGGATTTACTGTAAAAAGCTGGCATTGGCGGAAAAATAATGCCCCCCGCTTCCGCCACCGCCGCCATATTTCTTATGTGAATGAGATTAAGCGGCGTTTCCCTGGGCATCAACACCAATCTGCGCCGCTCCTTAAGCACCACATCAGCAGCGCGGGAAATCAGATTATCGCCAAAACCGTGCGCTACCGCCGCTAATGTTTTCATCGAACACGGTGCGATTATCATGCCTTCCGTCTTAAAGCCACCACTTGAAATACTGGCCGCGATGTCTTTGATACCATGCGTTACGTCGGCCAGTTCAGCCAATTCTGAACGTTTCATGTCAAGCTCATGCGTCAAATTGACGACCCCCGCATCAGAAATGATCAAATGTGTCTCCCATTCTTCCTGCGCCTGTAAAACCTGTAGCATTCGCACGCCATAAATTGCACCGGTTGCGCCGGTCATGCCAATAATCAAACGTTTTTTCTGCATCACGTGTTCAATAAGGTAGCAAAACGATCTGTTGCACCAACCAAAGCATCAATCATTTCTTCGTGTTGGGCGATATGTCCGGCATTTGGTAAGACGATATAATCTGCGTTGGGCAATGCTTTATACAAACTCAAGCCAGCTTCCATAGGGCAAACCAGATCATATTGACCATGAATAATCGTAGTTGGGATGTTTTTCAACAAGTCACACTGCTCAAGAATCTGATTATCTTCAATAAAATAATGCTGAACAGCGTAATGAATTTCCATTCGCACCTGTTTTGTCATTTTCTCTGAAACCGGCTCATCCTGGCTTGAAGGCTGAAACGCTTTCCCCATAGCAAGCTGCCCATTCCAGGCTGACCATTCCTTTGCGACATTAGCGTTAATCTTATGGTCTTCGCTATTGATTGCATTCCATAAGCCTTCAACCAGATTACTTCGAGCATCTTTCGGAACACATTCAACCAATCGTTGCCATTGCTCAGGATAAATCCGGTTTGCACCCAAGCTTACAAACCAGTCCATATCCTGTTGCCGCGCCAGGAATACACCGCGAATAATCATGCCAAACACCTTATCATGATGCTGCTGCGTATACAGCAAACCCAAAGTGCCACCCCAAGAACCGCCAAACACCAGCCATTTTTTGAGGCCTAGCTGGATTCGAATACGCTCCATGTCATCAAGTAAATCTTGCGTGGTATTGAGTTCTAATTCGCCAAACGGTAAAGACTGACCACAACCGCGTTGATCAAACAGGATAACTTGATATTGCTCAGGATTAAAAAACCGCCGATGATCCGGCTTGGTGCCAGAACAAGGACCACCATGTAAAAAAATAACTGGGATGCCATCAGGATTGCCGCTTAATTCAACGTAAACGGAGTGTTTACTGCCAGTTTCCAGGAAAAACGTGTGATAAGGATTAATTGCTGGATAAAGGGTTTTCATCTTAGCTGACCGGCTTAAATTCTTTTAAGGAAATATCTTTCAAAAACCGATAGTGTTTCGTATTTGCCGTCATGACATCAAAACCGTTCGCAACCGCCGTCGCGCTAATCAATGCGTCGGCTAACTGCAAGGAATGACTTAAATAGTATTGTTCGACATAGAATATGGCTTTAGCTGAAATATCTTCCGTGATATAGACTATTTTTGCATTCCACGTCCGTAAAGCCCGACGAAAACAAGTCAATTCGTTTTTATTTCGCATGCCTTGAACCAATTCAATATAGCTCACTACCGAAATATAAAATTCAGCCAAGGCTTCTATTTCGCTTCGGGCATTGAGATTGCCTTTCAGATACCAAATCAACACATCGGTATCAACCAACATCATGAAAACCGGCTTTTACGCAAATCACGGACGTAATCGTCAACACTTTCGACATCATCACGATCACGCCAAATTCCAAACAATCCATCCTCGCTTTGCAGATGTTCTGCTAGATTATTATCTTCATAAGGCACTAATTTGGCACAGGGTTTTCCTCTGAAAGTAATAACGACACTATCTCCCCTGCTTACCGCATCCAAGAGATCTTTAGAATGAAACCTGAGTTCTTTTGCTGTTGCTTTCATGTTATTGCACCTCTCAAAGTAATAACTTCAGAGTGTAAACTTTGAAATATGACTCGTCAACACTATTTTTCAGGCAAAAAAAAGGAGGGCTTACGCCCCCCTTTGTGTTGATGTCCTTATCTAACGATATCCGTATCGTATTCTGTTTCCTTAGAAACCTATACCTAAAGAACCACCAGCGGTGAAACCGTTGACATTGGTACCATCAAGCTTGTTAAGAGCCCAGTTGTAACGTACGTCAGCACCGACATAGATGTTTTTCCAGAGGTTGTAATCAACACCGCCGCCGAAATGGATGGCTGGCATCAAGTGGCTGATAGTGTTCAACTGGCTAGGTGGAGACATAACGTTCAAAGTGAAACCGGCTGGAATAATCCAAGGTCTCAGCTTGCTGCCTTTGAGGAACTTAATCTTTGGCGCAGCAGTCAAACGCAATTGGCTTTGAGTCGCTTTTGAAGCTTGGTCATCTAAACCAAGAGCGCCACCAACATTTCCAGTAAATGTTCCGAATTCATTGTAGTCAAACATCAACTCAGCCAAAACTTCAGTGTTGTTCATCAGACCGAATAAATTATCATCCAAGCTGAAATCAAAACCTGCACCAAATGCCCAGCCATCTCTATCTGTACTTGTACAGCCGACAGCACCAGCAACGCCGGTGTCATCGCAAGATAGATTAGAAGTTGTCGCTATAGGACGTTGATCATTTCTGGCATAAGCGCCACGGAAAAACACCATATTGTCTTTAGGACGATCTGGTTGGTTTTTGTGTTCTTGCATCCAAGCGTCCAATTCTTGGACTTTTGCAGAATCAGCACCTGAACCTGCTGCTCTTATGCTAGCCATTTCATCTTGCATGGCGCGAAGCTGTGCTTCCAGCACATCAACTTTGCTGACCAAAGCCGATTCGGTGGCGTGGTGTTGGGCTTTTGTGCCCGCTACCGCTTGTTGAGATACAATAGCACCCGCCACTGTTAAAGTAGCTGTGGCAATGCCAAGTACCAGTTTAGTTTTATTCATCATCGTTCCCCCTCATGAGGTTGTTATTTTACAAAAATTTGCTTTAATACAACAAAACTTTCCTACGGAGCTAATACTAGCAGCAAAATAGAAACACTACAAGTTTTTGTACATTTTTTTTTATATTATGTTTTTTTTATAAATCAATTACTTATATAATAATCTTAAATATTTTGTTGCATTGTTGGCAAATAACAACAAAAATTACGAAAAATCCACAAACAATTCTCCGTTATTTTTGTGTTACCCTTAAGATTAATTGAAAATGGTCAGATCGACAAGATAATTCCGCGCTAATCCTACTATTGATGACAACAAGCACAGACATAACCCTGATCGGTGGCGGCATTATGGGGTTGCTTTCTGCCCGCGAACTTAATATTGCTGGCGCAACGGTTACAGTTATTGACAAAGGTTTTCTTGGGCAAGAGTCGTCCTGGGCAGGTGGCGGCATTTTGTTCCCGCTGTATCCTTGGCGGCAACAACCCGCGATTACGCACTTGGTCAAGCAAAGTATGGGCTTGTATCCTGCTCTGGCAGCCGAACTTCTGGAGGAGACGGGGATTGATCCCGAATGGAATCCATCTGGCTTGTTAATCACCAAAAACCCCGATATTACTGCGGCTTTGGATTGGTGTAATCACAACAAGATTGCGTTTGAGGAAGCCGAACAGCAGTTGGCTGGATTGGAAACAACCCCGTTGCATCCACTGTTTTTGCCGCATATCGCCCAAATCCGCAATCCCCGGTTAATAAAGTCGCTTAAGCAAGATTTGCTGCAAAAAGGCGTACGATTATTGGAAAACTGCCAGTTAAGCTCCATCAATCTCGAAAACAACAGCGTGACTTCAATAAATACCAGCATGGGCAACCTGCTGATTAACCAGCTAATCATTTCGGCTGGTGCTTGGACATCTGAGCTGATGGCGCAGTTTTTCCCGACCATTCGGGATGATCACCCTCAAATTTCACCCGTAAAAGGGCAAATGCTGCTGTTCGCCGCCAAACCAGATACCTTACGGACAATGGTGCTGGACGGTGGTCATTACCTGATTCCCCGGCTGGATGGGCATATCTTGGCAGGTAGCACGGTAGAAACGGATACCTTTGACAAAAGCACAACGCCAGAAGCCAAAAACCAGATCAGCAACTTCGCACTGAACTTACTGCCTGCATTGAAAGATTACCCTTTAGTTAAGCATTGGGCTGGCACAAGACCAGGAACACCTTATGGCGTACCTTATATAGATAGGCATCCTGAAATCAGTAATCTAAGCATTAACGCTGGGCATTTTAGAAATGGGTTGGCGATGGCTCCGGCTTCGGCGCAATTGATGGTGGATTTGATACTAGGTCGTCCTAGTTCGGTCGATCCTGAGCCTTATCGGTTGGATAGGTTGGTTTAGTACCTTCATTCTATAGTTGAACAGCCCTCAATGTTCCAATACTTAAGCATCATAACATTCCAACTATGAACCTCTACCCTCTTGTACGCCCCTTACTCTTTACACTGGATGCAGAAACCGCCCATGAGGTAACGCTCAAGCTATTAAAAGCAGCCTACATTTCCGGCTTAAGCGAATTGCTTTATCCTGCCATAAAAGACAATCCGATCAATGTGATGGGACTGCGGTTTAAAAACCCCGTTGGTCTTGCCGCAGGTTTGGATAAAAATGGCGATTATATTGATGCACTGGCAGCTTTGGATTTCGGTTTTATCGAGATCGGCACAGTAACGCCCAGGCCACAGCCAGGCAATCCTAAACCACGCTTGTTTAGGCTACCCGAACATCAGGCGATCATAAACCGTATGGGTTTCAATAACTTAGGCATAGACCACTTGCTTACTCAGGTTAAGAAAAGTGCTTACCAAGGGATTTTAGGGATCAACATCGGCAAAAACTTTGATACGCCTATTGACAAGGCTGTAGATGATTATTTAATCGGCTTACGCAAAGCGTATCCTGCCGCCAGTTATATTACGATTAACATCTCTTCGCCCAACACCCAGAACTTGCGGCAATTGCAGCAGGGCGACGAAAGCAGGAAGCTGATTTCTGCACTTAAAGAAGAACAGCTTAAACTTCAACAAGAACACGGAAAATACGTACCTCTGGCATTGAAAATAGCACCAGACTTGACCAATGAGGACATCAGCCGAATTGCCAAATTGCTATTGGAATTTGAGATAGATGGTGTTATTGCCACCAATACTACGATTGACCGAGCTATGATCGCAAATCATCTGCTTGCTAAAGAAGCAGGTGGTTTAAGCGGCAGACCTGTTAAAGACAAATCCACCGCAGTCGTTAAAGGCTTATCGGCAAAATTGCAGGGCAAAATTCCGATTATTGCGGTGGGCGGTATTCTAAATGCAGATGATGCCCAGGAAAAATTTGCTGCTGGTGCGAGTTTGGTGCAGATTTATTCCGGCCTTATATACAAAGGGCCGGAATTAATAAAAGAAATAAACGGTAGTGTGAAATCTGCAACTTAATTGATAAGGCAGAGTTACAAACCTAGGTTTGTAACTCCAAAAATACACAAAATACACGCGACTCACAGGCATGAAGCCGTCAAGTCCATCAAAAAAACACAGGTTTAACCCACTACCGAATAAACGAAGGCTAAAGGAATCATTCCCCCGCAATCGACATCCGTTCAATCAAGATAGAACCCGTACGGGTATTGCCGCGATAATCCACGTCATTGCCTATTGCAACGATATTTTTGAACATGTCCTTCAAATTTCCGGCAATGGTGATTTCTTCAACCGGATATTGGATTTCGCCATTTTCCACCCAAAAACCTGCCGCGCCACGCGAATAATTACCGTTAATCATATTAACGCCCTGCCCCATTAACTCAGTCACCAACAAGCCAGTACCCAGCAGTTTAAGCATGGCCTGAAAATCATTGTTACTGGTTGTAACGGTCAAATTATGCACACCGCCAGCATTTCCGGTGCTTTGCATGCCTAACTTACGGGCTGAATAAGTGCTTAACACATAGCCACGCAAGTATCCTTCGCTAACAATATCCCTGGTTTGGGTTGCAATGCCATCACCATCATAAGCCGCACTACCTAATGCACCTTTTATTAACGGCTGCTCATGGATACGGATAAAATCTGGGAAAATTTGTGTATCCAGCGCATCCAGCAAAAATGTGGATTTTCGATATAACGCGCCACCGCTAATCGCTCCAATTAAGGAACCGATTAATCCCGAAGCAACTTCGGCACAATACAAGACTGGGCATTGTTGGGTTGGTAATCTACGGGCTTCCAAACGCCTGATGGTACGTTCACCTGCTTTTATACCGATTGCCGCAGCCGCTTCCAAATCATTCGCTTTCCTGGCAACGCTGTACCAATAATCGCGCTGCATACTGTCGCCGCGCTGCGCCACCACCGAGCAACTCAGGGAATGACGGGTTGATAGCCTGCCTTGAAGAAAACCAAGGCTATTGCCCATCACACGAATCCCTTGATGCGTATTGACTGTAGCACCTTCCGAATTGGTAATATCGGGATGATAAGACATCGCCGCCGCTTCGCATTCAATGGTCAAAGCAATCGCTTCGTCGGCTGTTAACGCCCAAGGATGATAAAGATCCAGATCCGGAAACTCGGTTGCCAGCAAGGCCTTGTCCGGCAAACCTGCAAACTCATCTTCGCTGGTATAGCGTGCGATACTGCAAGCTGCACCCACGGTTTCCTTAATCGCATCCGGCGATAAATCCGATGTACTGGCAGAGCCTTTACGTTGGCCGAAATAAACGGTGATGCCTAAACCTTGGTCGCAATGGTGTTCTATCGTTTCAACTTCGCCCAACCGCGCCGTCACCGACAAGCCGTTTTCCTGGCTTAGCCCCGCTTCTGCTGACGTTGCACCTTGTTGTTTTGCTTCATCCAGCAAACTTTGTACGATGTTTTTTAAACGCTCAATGTCCTGATTTTGCAATGTGTTCTCTCTTAGATGACTAAATATAAAGGTACGATGAGCTTATCGTAACCGGATTCCAGCAAATGTATAGTAAGCCGTGGTAAATTCAGTGCTATCGACTTTGTAATACCCACTACCATTGGAACAGTTAACTGATTGTATTGTCCTAGGATTATAAAGCTTTGTTCCAAACCTAGCTATTAGAGGGCTTAGTTTTGTTATCAACAAAATTCACAACAGGAGAATACAGATGAACCGAATTCGATTAGTATTTCGTAGTTTCAAAACAGTATTCGTGGCAATGCTGTTTTCAGCTTTAATTTCAAATGCTTATGCAGTTGACACGGAATGTTGGGCTAGCTTTTTTGAAGGAACTCAGTATGCAGGCAAGCGGTTATTTATTGAAGGAGCGACCAAGTTAGAGAACTTAAACAGAGTAGATGGCGAGAACTGGAATCAACGCATTCATAGCATTAAAGTCGGCCCCAAAGCCAAGGTGATTGTTTTTCAGAATCCCCGCTTTGAATTGCCCATACCCAAAATGCTTGAAAAA
>CAMAVM010000048.1 GCA_945861705.1 Methylomagnum ishizawai
TGAGAGTCAAGTAGAGGCTGTCATGCAAAAACTTAATCACAGACCACGAAAAACGCTAAACTACAAAACACCCCATGCGGTATTTTTTGGCGTCGACAAACGACAAGCCGCATGAATACTAGAATTGCACTTCAGAGTTGAATTCGCCCCAATATATAAAATTGTTTGCGGGTTTTTAAAGAATATTGCTAAAAGTGATTTTTCTCCGTGATTATTTTATGTTGTTAATTAACGCAATTAGCTATCTGGGGGCAACCTGTCAATCTGCTTAGATCATGATCTTCAATACATTGTTGTTGTGGCACAATCCGCACGAATGCTTGCACAAGCTGCATATAAAGCAGGCATGAAGCCGTTGGTGATTGATCTGTATAACGATCAAGACACCCAGTTTTACGCGGAGGAAGCACAACAAATCCCTGTCTTGTCAGCAGCGTATTTGCTACCTGCGCTTGATTATTTAATCAAGCGGTATCCAGTTGATTATGTTGTCTACGGCAGCGGATTTGAGCAGCATCTTGATAGTTTACGGTGCATAAATGATCGTCTGACATTATGGGGGAATCAACCTGATGTTGTTGCCAAGCTGCACGATAAGCCGGCATTTTTCTCATTATTGGAAGCGTTGAATATTCCTCATCCTGAGGTGTCGTTTGTCAGACCGGAACAAAAAGAAGGCTGGTTGCTCAAGCCCATGCGAGGGCAGGGCGGAATAGGAATTTGCAGGTTTCGGTTGGATCACTATTATAAATCAGAGGTTTATTGGCAGAAATATCAAGCAGGTGTACCGCATTCTGTGCTGTTTCTTGCCGATGGTAAGCATGGCCAGATCGTAGGCTTTAATCGGCAATGGACGACTGCATTAAACGGCACGGATGAGTTTATTTTTTCAGGCATCATCAATAGTACTGAATTATCGCTTGAGCAAAAAAACCAAATAAGTGTTTGGCTAGATAAGCTAGTTTCTGAGCTATCCCTTAAAGGTTTAAATTCACTGGATTTTATCCAACACGAGCAAACTAGCTACGTGCTGGAAATCAACCCCAGACCACCTGCCAGTATGCAGTTGTACGATGCGGATTTATTGGTTCGTCATATTAAGGCATGTAACGGTGAATTGCTCGAATATGAAATGCTGCAAGATGGTTTTACAGCTTATCAAATCGTTTATGCACAGCAGAATACCCAGATCCCTGATGGGTTTGCATGGCCTGAACAAGTCGTAGATATACCTATGGCAAACTCCATAATTGCCACAGGCCAACCGATTTGCAGTATGATTACGTACGGAAAAGAGCCGCAACAGGTTCTGGAGCAGTTGCAAATCAAGCAATCGCTTATCACTCACTCATTAAACAGGTTTCAAACTCATGGAATACAGTGCCAGCGTCAATAAACTCAGCCAACCTTTAGTGAAAACCTTGCTTGATAATGCGGGTGCTTTGCGCTTAGGTGTTGAGCAATTGAAGAACGGTTGCACCATCATTGATGCTGGCATCAAAGTACCGGGCGGTCTTGAAGCTGGGCGCATAATCGCCGAAATTTGCATGGGTGGCTTAGGCAAAGTGTCAATTAGCCAACGGGCTTATACGACGAATTGGCCGTTATCCGTTAACGTCCATACCAGTAATCCGGTGCTGAGTTGCTTGGGTAGCCAATATGCGGGCTGGAGCTTGTCGCAAGATAAATATTTCGCATTAGGTTCAGGGCCAGCACGGGCCATGGCGACCAAAATAAAAGACGAGAAAAAAGAACCGGTTGAAGAGTTGTATAAGGAATTGGCTTATCAAGATGCTTGCGAAACGGCGGTATTGGTGATTGAAAACGATGCCGCGCCGCCCGTGGAAATCATCGAGAAAGTGGCGAAAGCCTGTGGCATTCCCCCCAAACAGCTAACGATTATTGTCACCCCCACCAGCAGTTTGGCGGGTTGTGTGCAGGTGGTGTCGCGGGTTTTGGAAGTCGCCATGCACAAAGCCCATGCGTTGCATTTTCCCTTAGATAATATTATTGATGGTAGTGGTAGCGCCCCAATCTGTCCGCCGCATCCAAAATTTGTCAAAGCGATGGGGCGTACTAATGATGCTATTTTATTTGCGGGGCAAGTGCATTTGTTTGTTAAAGGCAGCGACGAAGCCGCACAAAAGCTGGCGAATGACTTACCTAGTTCGACTTCAAAAGATTACGGCAAGCCGTTTGCCGAGATATTTAAGCAATATGAATACGATTTCTTCAAGATTGATGCCATGTTGTTTAGCCCTGCTGTGGTGATTGTTACGGCGGTGGAATCGGGCAACAGTTTTCGGGCGGGGAAATTGGATAATGTGTTGTTGGATCAGTCGTTTGGGGTCTAGCTGTCTACGTTAGAGCAATGTGGTATTACTTCTGCAAAATCGCTATTTCTGCCTTGGTTATTGTATTAGTTTCGGAAATTGCCAAACGCAATAGCGGTTTTGCTGCCTTAGTTGCGTCCTTGCCGCTTACCTCATTACTTGCAATCATCTGGTTGCGGATTGAAGGGTCGCAAATAGCGCAAATTGCTGAATTATCTCAGCAAATATTTTGGTTGGTGCTTCCGTCCCTTGCGCTGTTTTTGTTGTTCCCTATGCTACTTAGGTATGGTTTGACCTTTTGGCTAAGTTTGAGCCTAGCAAGTTCTGCGACTATTTTGTGTTATTTGTTGATGATCCCGCTACTGCGCCGATTTGGTGTGTCGATTTGAATTTCCTCTGTATTTCACATAAAGCCAAAAAATAAGGTTGATATGTCTGGGCGTATTGTAATTTTTACCGATGACCCAGGCTGGCATGGCAAAGAACTTACCCAAGCCTTCGCTAAACTAGGTTTTATCAGCAGTTTTGTGTCCTTGACCGAATGCAAACTCAGTATTGAACCCGGCTTAATTCCGGTCATTATTCCGGGCTTTGAGCATGCGCTGCCTGATGCCGTGTTTGTCCGTGGTGTTCCGGGTGGATCACTGGAGGAAGTCGTCTTGTACCTGGATATTCTCCATGCCTTAAAGCTATTGAATGTGCCTGTTTACAATGACGGACGTGCGATAGAACGCAGTGTGGATAAGGCCATGACCAGCTTTTTGTTGCATCAGGCAGGCTTGCCTACACCGTTGACCTGGGTATTAAGAAATCGTGTCGATGCCATCCATATTGCCGAAGATCAATTGAAAAATGGGCATTATCTCATCACCAAGCCTTTGTTTGGTTCCCAAGGCGAAGGCATACGTCGAATCGAAAAAATGACCGACCTGTTTTGGCTTACGCCCAGTAACGGGGTTTATTACCTTCAACGCTTTGTGCATTGTGCAGGTGATGGTTTTTCAGATTACCGCGTTTTTGTCATCAATAATCGCGCCGTTGCGATTATGCGGCGACGTGGCAAATCCTGGCTGAACAATGTCTCGCGCGGTGCGGTTTGTGAAGCAATAGACTTAGATCCAGCAATCGCGGACATAGCCGTCAAAGCAGCCAAGGCATTAGCAATGGATTATGCGGGCGTGGACATCATCCAAGATAAGGCAGGGCAATACACGATTATTGAAGTGAACAGCATTCCCGCTTGGAAAGGGCTAGAAAGTGTCGTCAACACCAGCATTGCTACGTTATTGGCAGAAGATTTGGTCAATAGGTATATCAAATGTGTAAGCCATGAAACTATCGTCGCAGTTTCATGATAGACCAGGAGCAACTTGCCGATCTTTATCGCCAAGCCTGTGAGATTGAATTGCAGGCGTTCAAACCCGGTAATGTCAGTGTTTATGCGGATGGTCATGACATGACGACCAACGATTTCAGGGTAAGTGCCGAAGTCAGTGCCAAACCGCTATGCAATCCAGCCTACAGTCTCGGCGAAAAAATATTCTACGCCGTCAAAGTTACGCGGGATGCAGTAGGTTGTAATACCAACCTAGGCATCATCTTGCTGTGCGCCCCGCTCATCCAAGCGGCTACCGCTGTAAACAGTGATTCCACCTTGCGACAAGCATTAAGCCAAGTTCTTGCTGCAACGACCATTAAAGATGCAGATTGGGTTTTTAAGGCGATAACCCTCGCTGCACCGGGTGGATTGGGCGAATCTGACGAGCAAGACGTGCATAATCCCGCAACAGTTACGCTCGCACAAGCGATGCAAATAGCTGCTGGCAAAGACCGGATAGCCCTGCAATACGTCACCGATTACAAAGATATTTTCGATTATGCCGTTTTAAGGTACAATGCCAGCCTTAGTAAATGGAGAGACAAAAGTTGGGCAGCAGTGTTCGTTTATGCGGAATTGTTGGCGCAATATCCCGATAGTCATATCGAAAGAAAACATGGGGATAAGTACACAGAATGGCTTGCTACACGGATGCGGCATGTTATTGAGGAGTTTGGCGACGCAACTGATCCAACGCAATTAAAGCAAACGCTTTTTTGCCTGGATGCAGAGCTTAAAGCAAACGGTATTAATCCTGGTACTACAGCTGATATGACTGTAGCGACTATCTTATCGGTGCTTATAGAGGAGTTTTTGAGCCAATATAGTCACAGATAAATCTTCAGCAAGATTTTTTTCAAACAAACCAAAGATTTAAATCTATTTTACAATTCTTCAAAGGGGAATACAGCATGGCGAAAATTAATAAAATGTGCGTTGGTGAGTCTTTAGTCGGTGACGGAAACGAAGTTGCACACATCGATTTGATCATTGGACCAAGAGGTTCTGCGGCTGAAACTGCATTTGCAAACTGCTTAACCAACAACAAAGACGGGTTTTCTAGTCTGTTGGCTGTCGTTGCACCAAACCTGCTGGTTAGACCAGCAACTGTCATGTTTAACAAAGTGACTATCAAAGGCGCTAAACAAGCCGTACAAATGTTTGGTCCAGCACAACGCGGCGTTGCTATGGCTATCGCTGATTGCGTAGAAGACGGTACCATTCCTGCTGCTGAAGCGGATGATTTGTTCGTAGCTGTGGGTGTATTCATTCACTGGCATGCTGAAGATGACGCAAAAATCCAAAAATACAACTACGATGCAACTAAAGAAGCATTGAAACGCGCTGTAGCGGGTTCACCAACTGCTGCTGAAGTAGTGGCTGCTAAAGCTACTGCAAAACATCCGTTCGCGCCTAACTAAGCGTTCTGCTGTTACCGTAAAGTTGTTAAAAATACCCCGCTTGCGGGGTATTTTTTTGCCCCGTGGTTTCAGGTGAAGTCCAAATGACGTAGCATAATGCCGCTTAAAATCGAATGTAGCTGTGATGCAGTATATATTTATAAGCGTATGAATAGTAATAAGCAGATACAGCCCGTTGCGATTATTGAGCAGCCTGTCTTTGGTGTCGGGTTTTGCGTTGCGTATTGTTATGTCTTTCAGTAGTTCTTTAGCCATTGCAGTAAGTGATGATTTAGGGTTCTACTGCAACACTTAGTGCATAAAATGTCGAATGTCATTGCATCTTACTGCATTATGTTGGCAATAAAAAAACCCGCTATGTCTTGCAACATCCGGGTTTGATGTATTTCGTTGAATCTCTTTGAATCGTGAAATGGTGGCGGGGTCATCCGAATCATTGCCTGTAAACCGCATTATTAAAGGGTTTTAGAATCTTAAAATAAAAACATACCCCCAAAAGTACCCCAATTAAATCGGTGCTGCCCCTGTTTTTACAAAATAACCGCTTGGTTTATTAAAATTTCTAAATAGGCTATCCTTCTTTGCAATTGAAGCCGACAATTAAGGATAACCGTGAAAAACAAAATAATAATGACCGCGCTTTGTTTACAGTTAATTGGGTGTGCCAGCCTGAAATATCCTAATTGGGAATATGTCAGGATTGAAAATCAAGTGCCATCTAAAGATTGCATTTACAAGATACAGGAGGCTTGCAGCCTACCGACTAACCAGTGCTTAAACTGGCACAAGCAACGCGCTACATCCTACAGCGCAAATACTGTCGTTATTACTAGCAATCAAAATCAAGCCAGTTATTCAGTAGGAATATGGAATAACAGAGGTGGTGAAAACAGCAGTACCGTTGCCGATTATTACTATTGCACGGGTGCTAAAAACATTAAACCAAAATAGCTGATCCCGAATAACGCCTATCTATCCTTAAGTTTTCCAGTTCTGCCCCTCTATCCAATTTAAGCCGTAAAATTAAGGCTGTGTCATGTTGGGTATGCACTGGCATCTTCCACCGTAAAAATAATTACAGGCTGCCCTATGGCTTCTGCTTGTTCAATCTGCGATTGCTGTTCGGGCGTTCTCCTGCCATCCACAAACAACACAAGCCCAGGCATCATCGGTTTGCTGCTTTGGCTATGCCGCTCCAATGCAGCCAATCTATTTTTAATGCTCATTAAA
>CAMAVM010000049.1 GCA_945861705.1 Methylomagnum ishizawai
TTCGAACTACAATGACGAGTACGGATAGCGGGGAGTTCAATCTACGAGACAGGCTTTAAGCCTAAGGATGGGTACGACTTCCCCGTTACCCTCCCGATGATCAACCGGGGATTCTGACCTTTTGAGAGCTCAGAATCAAGATATAAGGATGGGTTGTCCGTGGTTTTCTTGGGATACCAACCGGTATGGATAGGAAACCAGAAAAAATCAGTTTTAAGGATTTTAATATGAACAACGGCGCATAACGCCCTGTTATATTTCCTAATAGCCGAATCTAAACAAACGAGTGTTAGCGAGTCTTTACGGGAGATTGGGGGTTGGCTATGGATTTGAACTGTAATCACTGGCTTTTAATAAGATATGAATGCCGCCCTGTTCCCGAGTTTTACCCGATGGCATTTTTTGGTCAGCACGAGAAATCCTGGTCAATATGATCTTATTGGTCAGCCAAAATAATTTCATTGGTCAAATTCGATGATAAAACTCACTAATTCGATAAGTATGGATATGTAATAATATGATGCAATGTCCGTGATTATTACGCTTTAATATTTTTCCCTAAAAATGGATGACGATCACTACATTCCGAACATAAAAAATGCGCACATAAATACCTCAGAATTCGAGAAAGAAATTCTCGACGAGGTTGCGAAAAATTCGGAGATAAAGGATGAGGCTCTTGTTGAGTTAATCTACGATAAGGTATTTTCAAAGTCCGCTGTAGTGCCTGTCGAACCGGAAGACGACGCTCTTATCTGCAGGTATTTGACTCCGACGAAGTTCATCAAATTTCTTCACACTCGCCAGATCGCTTTTCCAATTGCCACTCAATTCGATGATAAGTGGGAGTGCGTAATCCCTGAAGACTATGACCTCGCAGTCCTTCGGATTTTTGCGAAACTTAATCGTTCTGGAACGATTTGGGAAAAATATGTCAAGTCTAAGGCTTCCTCTTGGAACATATCGTGCTGGACGGAATTGGATACTTACTTTGATGATCACCTGATGTGGACAGTTTATGCTGGAGGAAATGACGGTATCGGTATAACGATCAGGTATGGCCAATTAAAGAAACATCTTTTGAACTCTGCCAAGGAAATAACTCAAGAAGGGCAACTCCATTGTGGACGCGTGAATTATAAAACTGAAACTATTTCGCTCTTATCGTTTAACAAGCACAATATTTTTCGAAAAGAGGAAGAAATCAGGTTTGCTTTCCAATCGTGTGAACCCAAAATGGAACTAATATCCGTCGATGAGATCTTCCATCTTTTTGGTGTGAGAATCTCTCCTGCTGCAGAACCTAACCATGCTGAGATGATTCGTAGGATGTGGCTTAAATATGGCGGAGTAGATCATCGGATACAATGCCCAACGTAACACCGTATGTTGTGTCATGTAGCACGGTAGGTTGGGGTGAGTGTGCGAACCTCAACATTTTGGGGCTTCGATGTGTTGGGGTTCGTTCCTCACCCGCAACCTACAGCCAAATAACTGTTTTGCGCTTTCATGACGTTGGTAGAATTTTATAGGGTTTTAAGTTAATACATTGATGAATCAAATAATCGCCGTCGCCCTAGGCGGCTCATTCGGTGCGGTGTTCCGCTTTCTGGTGTCAAACGGAATTTACCATTGGCTGGGCCGTGGCTTTCCTTATGGCACATTGGTGGTCAATATCATCGGCTCATTCCTGCTCGGCTTGTTGACCGAAGCCTTGATCGTCCAGAAAGTCACCTTTGCCCATGATTACCGTGCCGCCATCCTGGTCGGCTTTATTGGCGCATTCACCACGTTTTCCACGTTTTCCCTGGAAACCTTGTACCTGATCGAGCAAGGCAGCCTGACGAAAGCGGCAGGCAACATCTTTGTCAGTGTCGCCGCCTGTATCCTGGCGGTGTGGTTGGGCTTGCTCTGTAGCCGGGGCTTGTTTTTCTGGTCAGGCGGCGCAATAAGCTGGCAGGGACATACCATCCCTTATGCATTGATGGTCATCAACACGATAGGTGCTTTCATGATGGGTTTCGTGATTGCCATTTTGCTGGCTAAAATTGCCTTGCCCGAACCCTTGGGCGCAACGCTCATGGTTGTCGTTATCGGCCTGTATCTGGTGTTGTCCGGCTTGTATGTCCTGCTGTACTTGATCGAACAGGGCTATTCGCTGGCCGGCCAGATGCGTTATTTGATTGGCATTTTTTCAGCTAATACCTTGGTGTGTTCGTTGGTGACGTGGCTGGGGTTTATTGCTGCAAAAGACTTATAATTGATATTTACCTTAACACTTACAGGCTTCAGCGAAAATCAAAACGGTGATGATGTCACGAATTCTGCAAATACCGTCGTCATACCGGCAGGGATTGCCGGTATCCAGAGCACAAGGATGTGGCTCGCCAGTTAAGTAAGCGCCAAGGATACATCCCTGTAACCTAGACCCCGGCAATCCCTGCCGGGGTGACGGCGACTGGAAAGCTTGCTGATTTGGTTAAAAGCCATACGTAACTAAATACTTTTTGTTCATTTTTATTGATTAGGAAATACCGTGTTAGATCCCCGATTATTCAGGACCGACCTCGATAAGGTCAAGCAACAACTGGACAGGCGTTCGTTCGCGTTCGATCCCGCGCCTTATATGGCGTTAGAAGCCCGCCGCAAAGAAGTCCAGGTTCTTACCCAGGAATTGCAGAATGAACGCAACAGCCGTTCAAAACTGGTTGGGCAAACCAAGGCCAAAGGCGAGGATGTCCAGCCCATTTTGGAGCAAATGCAGCATCTCGGCGATGACCTGAAAGCGGCAGAAGCCGAGCTCGCTGAAATCCAACAGTCACTGTCCAGCTTGATGGAAGTCATTCCCAATATCCTGGATGAATCCGTTCCCGATGGCAAAAATGAAGAGGCCAATGTCGAGGTCAGCCGTTGGGGAGATCTCCCGAATTTCTCTTTTACCCCCAAAGACCACGTTGATCTGGGCGCAAAAAACAGGCTGATAGATTTTGAACTGGGCGCAAAAATCGCGGGCGCACGGTTTGTGGTTCTGAATGGGCCAATAGCAAGGCTGCAACGTGCGATCATCCAGCTAATGTTGGATACGCACACCGCCTTGCATGGTTACAGCGAAACCTACGTGCCTTATCTGGTGAATGCCGATAGCTTGTACGGCACAGGACAGCTACCTAAATTTGAGGCTGACTTGTTCAAGGCCAATGATGATCCAGCCCTATACCTGATCCCGACGGCGGAAGTTCCAGTCACCAACATCGTCCGGGATATCATCGTCGATGCCAAAGACTTACCCTTGAAATTCGTCTGCCACAGCCCTTGTTTCCGCAGTGAAGCAGGCGCGTATGGGCGCGATGTGCGCGGCATGATCCGGCAGCACCAGTTTGAAAAAGTGGAGATAGTCCAAATCGTCAGGCCAGATGATTCCGCCAGGGCGCATGAGGAATTGACCCGCCATGCCGAAACCATCCTGGAAAAGCTGAACCTGCCTTATCGAAAGATGTTGCTGTGCGCTGGCGATACCGGATTTTCTTCCTCAAAAACCTACGATCTCGAAGTTTGGCTGCCAGGACAGGGCGCATACCGGGAAATTTCTTCTTGCAGCAACTTCAGAGACTTTCAGGCGCGGCGCTTACAAGCACGCTGGCGCAATCCTGAAACAGGCAAGCCCGAACTCGTCCATACGTTGAACGGTTCAGGCTTGGCGGCTGGTAGGACATTGATTGCGGTGATGGAAAACTATCAAGACGAGCAAGGACGAATACATATTCCTGACGCTTTGCTGCGGTATATGGGTGGGGTGAAGGTTATTGAATGATATGGTTAAGTCCTTCGACAGGCTCAGGACGAACGGCTGGTAGTTGACTCCGTTCGTGGCGAGCTTTGTCGAGCCATGAACGGAATCAACTTGCATATAATACGTAGCCGTCATTCCGGCATGGACGACCGCCAAGGATGGCGGAAGTGCGGCAAGCAAGTAGGAACTTGCGCCGCTTGCCGGAATCCAGGACACAGGGATGTGAACATTAAATGTGTCGCTACCGCGACGGTTATTTGAATGTGGGTTCTCGTACCCACGGACGAGATACTTTTCTTTGCTTGTCCAAAGAAAAGTATCCAAAAGAAACGACCCCCGGATGCCGCTTGCTCCTTGTGCTTCTCGCATTTACCGGGGGTTGTCAAAAAAGGGACTCCCTGTCCCTTTGACAACGTGCGGCATTCCTGCCGCACCCCTAACGGGCTATTCCCGATAAATGCTCAGATGCTCGGCGCGGCATACGGGATAGGCGGGTAATTGTAGGTTGGGGTGAACTTGTGAACCCCAACAAATATAATGGTCGGTGTTATGTTGGGGTTCGTGCCTCACCCCAACATTCCAGGCTTCGATTTATGTTGGGCATCATTTTATTCAGCCCAACCTACGGCACTAAGCAAGCGTTAGAGTTGGTTTATCGACTTAGAGGGTTGATGTAGGGTGCGTTTTACGCACCAAAACCATCGGTGTTTGATATGGAATTACGCAACACATTTGTCGTTTTTTGGTGCATAGAATGCACCCTACCCGACTGGGGAGCATTTGTTGGCGTTGTGAAGATAATTTTTAATGATGTAGGGTGCGTTTTACGCACCAAATCAGGTGCATGGAATGTACCCTTGACTTTGCGTTAGGCCTTAAGAGAAATGTCACTACTTTACCGTTTAACTTACCAGTTTTTACCAACAGCTACGCGACTTGCATGGTCAAGGTCACTCATAGAGCGTGGATATTGCAAAGACATTGCCGCTGCACGACGCAACAATAATCATGCAGAAGTGATGTCGCTTGAATCAGGATGCCGCTTTGAACTCGAACTGCAGGACGAGGACGCTCACTTAACCAAACAGCTATTGCGTAAGGCCAGAGCCCTTCGCGTTCCAATTCCCCACAGTCGCAATGAAGACGGCACCATTTCTAATCAGTGGTATGAGGGGAGCCAAACAGGCGGTCGGTACTTAACGGTTAGTGGCATCAAAGCACTTCGGGAGGAAATCCGCTGTGAGTCCAAAGCTCACCATGAAAGTCGTGCACAACTTGTTGTCTGGCTTTCAGCACTTACAGGCGTAATAGGTGCAATTACTGGCCTTATTGCTCTCATGGCTCAAAAGCATGGCTAACATGAGCGCTCAAGCGGGACGTGCCTTATCACACCGCGTCGGCGCATTCCGTAGGGCGGATTAGCCGGGTGGGCAACGCTTTTCTGCCCACGCGGAACAAATCGATGATGTAAACGGTGGGCAAAAACACCTGCCCAACCTTATATCTTGATTCTGAGCTCTCAAAAGGTCAGAATCCCCGGTTGATCATCGGGAGGGTAACGGGGAAGTCGTACCCATCCTTAGGCTTAAAGCCTGTCTCGTAGATTGAACTCCCCGCTATCCGTACTCGTCATTGTAGTT
>CAMAVM010000050.1 GCA_945861705.1 Methylomagnum ishizawai
CAATGGCAAGAATGGTAAGGCTATCGCCTGCGCCGCTATGCGTAAACTCATTCATCTTAGCTTTGCTATCTTGAAATCAGGCGAACCTTTTGATCCTCTTTTCGCAGTAAAATAAGCCTTGACACTTGGGTTTTAAGACGGTATCTACAACTAATGTATCGACCCCGCCAATTCAATAAGCGGCATGGGTTTATGGATGCCGTAGCCTTGGGCATAATCGACACCAATCTCCTTCAAAATGGCATGTATCTTCATGTTTTCTACATATTCTGCAATCGTTTCCAGCTCCAGCGAGTGTGCGATTTCATTCATGGAGTTGACCATAACGACATCGGTCGGACTGTTGGCGATGTCCTTAATGAAAGACCCGTCAATCTTTAGATAATCGACATCCAGACTTTTCAGGTACGAGTAGGAAGAATAGCCGGTACCAAAATCATCTAAAGAAAACTTGCAGCCAAAATACTTGATCTCTTTAATAAATCGTTTAGTAAAAGCGAGGCTACCTGCGGCTACAGATTCCGTGACTTCAAAGGTAATTTTTTCTGCCGGAACGTCCTGCATGGATAGCCGATCCTTGAGGAAGGTCAGGAATTCTTCGGAATTAAGAGATTGCCCCGACAAGTTAATAGCAAAACCGCCGATTTTATCGAAGCAGGCGCGGTTTTCCATAATCCAGCCGAACACATGTTCAACAATCCAGCGATCAATTTCTGGCATACGTTGGCAACGCTCGACGGCGGGAATAAATTTATCGGGGACAATAATTTTGCCGACCTCATCTATTACGCCCAGCAAGATTTCATAATGCGAATGGCTGTTTTTTTCAGGATCGATGGGGGCAATCATCTGGCAACGCGCAAACAGGCGTTTTTCGGAGAATATCCGGTCAATACGTCCCGCCCATTCATGGATGTCGGTTTGCGTCTTTAAGCTTTCATCGTTTTCTTGATAAACGCGAATACGATTGTGTCCTGCCCGGTTTGCGGAAATATTGACTGAATCCGCCTTTTGCAGCAGTTCCTCGGCATTGTATAAGCCTTCCATTATCGGTACTAAACCAATGCTGACGCTGATCGTGTAGCTTTTGTCTTCCCAAACAAAGTTTGTTTTGTTTATCAGGATTTGGATGTTTTTGGCGGCTTCCTGGCCTTCGTCAGCAGATACGTTTTTCAACAAAAACCCGAAGGTTTTATCGCCCAGCCGCGATACGATGCCATCTTTACCCAAATTATTGCTGACGGATTGTGCCACTTGCAACAGCAATTGGTCGCCGCCTAGCAGACCGCAGACATTGGTGATAATGCGAAAATCTTCAATTTCCAGATAGCCTAAGACGTGCGTGGTGTCATGGTCGGAAATTTGTTCTTTGAGTAGATGGAGAAAGCGTTTGCGATTGGGTAAATTGGTAATGGGGTCGTGAGAAACACTGTGTATCAGCTTGTCCTGCATTTGCTGCAACATCGTGGTCGTTGCCCTATCCATTAAGGGTTCGTCGAGATTCTCAATTTGGGTAACTACACCACTTTCCAGAAGATCTGCAATTTCACTGCGGGTAAGTTCTTGTTTTTTATAGCCGTCACGATTAACAAAAACGTAGACGGGAGGTGTCTCACCTATCCATATCAGATTAAGTGGCTCAAAAGTCTCTTTTTCCAGGGAAAAAGTAAACCAATCTCCCGTTTCAAACTGGTCAACTTGCAACAGCCAGCTATCAGAAATAAATTCATTGGCTGTTGTTTTAGTTTTGGCTTCAATAAAGGTGGTATCAATCGGTTTTCGAACGCGTGGCGAACCTGCACCCAGCAAGGTTGCATGAAGTTCATCAATAATTTTGTTATGTACAAAAGCATTGGTGCAAACAGAACCTAGGTTGGTATTGATATATTCCAACTCCATTTCAATTATGCTGTCTTGTTTTGCAGGCAGATGTTCCAGGTCGGTATACCATTCCAGCAGCTCATCCAGGACTTCAAAATAGCGTTGCCGAGTGCTGGAGTCATTGTCGTTCAATTCTGCGATAACCAGCAGATGCTGCCAACCGGAATCAAGCAATGACTGGATAACACTGGGTACTGCCTTGCCAACTAAGCGATTATCTATGGCGCGTTGGATTTTCAGTCGGGCCTGTTCAAGTTTTTGTTTGCCTTCGTAAATCTCAATAACGCGGCGGACGTTCAATTCCCTGGATTTGGCGATAGGGGCGGAAATTTCTTTCAGTTCTTCATTGGCTTTTGCAAAAATGTCAGGATTAGTAATAGAACCCTGAGCAATTTTGGACACCAACTGATCCAGAACTTGCTTGACTTGGGTGTTCTTGATGACTTTGTTTTGATTAACCGCGCTTTCTAAGGAAAACAATTGATTCAATAAGTTACGCGCTGGATGGTTTTCCGAATCCAAAAACTTAGAATCCTGTAAGCTCAACGCCATCAACGGCAATTTGATACTTTCCAGATAGGATTTTATATTAGGCGTGTGATCCAGCTCACTTGAAAGTGCATGAAAAAGCTGATCATAAACATCCAGTTTAGTTTTATCTTCTGATGAAAATGTTTTAGCACCCAAACGCGTGGATGAATCTAAATATTGATCGAGCTGGGTTTGGAGCAGGGCAGTTGCATTTTGAGGTAGTTGTTGAGCGGTTCGAGTTGCTTGTAGTTTTGCTAAGGCCGCTAACAAATCATCAATGGTGTGTTCATAACTACCCACAGAGCTGACTTTCTGATGTCCCCCCAGATAACCGTGACCAGAACCAGCACCGTGTGATTGTGCTAATTCCAAATTTTGATTGATAAGATCGAATAGTTTGCCGGCTGTTTGGGTGACAGGCGGGTGGTATAGCTGACGAGAGGGCGGCGGCGATGAAGCCGCTACATTGTAGGACTCAGGATAAGCATAAGCATCATTGTCAAAAGACGGCAATTGCTGACCTGATGTGAACGTATCGGAAAATGTCGTTTGCTGGTTAGTGTTCGTTGGATAGTTTTTCTTCCAGATAATATCCT
Source organism: Methylomagnum ishizawai (assembly GCA_945861705.1). Taxonomy (GTDB): domain Bacteria; phylum Pseudomonadota; class Gammaproteobacteria; order Methylococcales; family Methylomonadaceae; genus Methyloglobulus. The sequence continues at coordinate 3,009 of CAMAVM010000050.1, forward strand.
GTGCTATACCGGAAGGCGCACCATATTCGACCAGCAGTGCATCAAAGACGTTGTATAAAGCCGATAAATGCTGAGACAAAGTCATCTGAAAAGCCTTATACAGCGATCTTTTTGCGGCGATACTGTCCTCTAAGCTCGCAATTTCCTTGCGAAAATGTTCGCATAACTGCTCAGGATCAACGGGGTTCTTGACCAGATAGCGAGGGAAGCAAGTGACATAGCTAATCTTAAGTTCCAGTTGGTAAAGCTGGTTTTTGTATTGGGCGTTGGTTTTTCTAATCAAAGTAGAGAAGTTTAGCGAATCTTCAAAAGCTTCTTTTTCAATCAAAGATAGCGTACTGCCAAGTGCGCTAGTACCGACGTTACCTTCAATTTTATCCCCAGTAAAATTAATTCTAGCCGTAAGTCCTTGGCAAAAACGGGTAATAAGTGAGTCCTTATTCATCCGCAACACCGAGATTAAATTGGCTTGTGCGGCTACATCCCTGAAATTTTCAGCATGAACAGGCGGTTTTTCCAGTTCGTCTTCAGCATCATTGAAAAATTTACGCATCAGTGCTGGCAAATTGCTTTGCAGCATATCCTTGAAGGCGGCTTTGAACTGCTCCTGATTTGATGACGTAAGAAAAAACTTGGGATTGTTGGAATGTGCAGCAATGGAACCCACATTGGTTGATTGCTGCAATGCGTTGAACATTGAGTCTGAGATATTCTCGAACACTACGCCAATACCATCATCAGCCACGCGGACGACTTGCGAGTCGATTTGGAAGTATTCTCTGCCCTGCCCAGTTTGTGCGGAAAAATAAATCTTGGCGATTTTGTTTTTCAGAAAACCAATGGAGGAGGGCTGTTTAAGTTGCAAAAACAGACCCTGTTCACAAAAATCGTGGATGACACATTGGATTGAGGTGGTGTCCTCAATCGTCATTACCGCTTCGACTTTTGTTTCTTGGCGCTTATAACGGCGTTTTTCTGAAGTTTTATTGGGTGTTTGCATAAGGAACTTGCGTTATATGCTCCATAATTGATGAGTTATTTCCTCGCTTAATTGTACCTTAAGTGTAGATGAGAAACTGACATTTTGGTGATCTACGTTTAAGGAAGCACTAGCAATCGTTGTTTAGATTAAGTCAAGAATGCCACCAAAAGTATGAGTAAAGTTGCGAAACAGGGACACTATTAAGTAATATGGCTTCAAAAAATAAATGGTCAAAAATATATTGTCTTTATTAAGCTATATTATTGCTATAAAACAATATTTCTGGGTATTGCAAGTGGTGAATGATTGTTAAAAACGCACGGAAGAGAAGGTTTTTTAAAAATTATGTTGTGAAAAACCAATTAAATTTGTTTATTTGCAACATATTTGATTTGTACTATACTTATCTGCGACAAATAACTTGTTTTGACAGTCATTAACTTAATAATGAGGAATACCATGAATACTAAACAGAAGTCCCGTCCCCACCTCAAACCCTTAATCGCCGCAATCGCTGCGCTCTGTGCCATTGGTACAGTACACGCTAAAAGCCTGACCGCTCATGCGCGTTCTGCTGAATACCGAATTTAGGTTTTTTAAAGTGGTCTTGCGAGATGGCTGTTAAATGAAAAGGCGAATTCAACTCTGAAGTGCAATTCTAGTATTCATGCGGCTTGTCGTTTGTCGACGCCAAAAAATACCGCATGGGGTGTTTTGTAGTTTAGCGTTTTTCGTGGTCTGTGATTAAGTTTTTGCATGACAGCCTCTACTTGACTCTC
>CAMAVM010000051.1 GCA_945861705.1 Methylomagnum ishizawai
TAAAATTCTCCAAGTGACACTTACGTGACAATTGAATATAAAAAGCCTTAAAACACCCGCAATAAATGCCAATATTGCCCGCATAAAAAAGGCCAGTATCAAACCAGCCTTATCTATCTCACTTCAACATCATCTTTTTAAATTATTTACATAACGACAAGCACAAAAAAGCCCCGGTGAAGAACGCAGGTATTGCTTAAAAAATGTAACGAACTCTGCTACGGAATTGACGCTTGCTAAGTGAATGATAGTAAGCATGCGGAAGTGGTCACACAAGCCACAGTGATGCTGTTGAAGCCCTATCTGGACAAGGTGTTGACCATCACAGCTGATAATGGCAAAGAGTTCGCAGGTCACGAAAGCATTGCAAAGCAATTGAATGCAGCGGTATATTTTGCGCATCCATACTCTTCATGGGAGCGAGGGCTGAACGAAAACACCAATGGGTTGATCAGACAATACTTTACCAAAGGCAGTAGTTTTCAACATATAACTGAGAGTCAAGTAGAGGATGTCATGCAAAAACTTAATCACAGGCCACGAAAAACCCTAAACTACAAAACACCCCATGCGGTATTTTTTGGCGTCGACAAAAGACAAGCCGCATGAATACTAGAATTGCACTTCAGAGTTGAATTCGCCTAGTTTATTATCATCCGCCGTCACCAGCGCGTTGGGCGGCAATGCGGAAGGGCTTACCGGAAATTTGGTTAAAGGCATTGTGAGCATGGTAGCCAGCAATTCAGGTGGTCTGTCCGGTTTAGTGGATAAATTCAACCAATCAGGATTAGGCGATGTCGCCGCTTCCTGGATCGGCAAAGGCGATAACAAGCCCGTAAGCCCCGCACAATTGATTGAAGCTTTGGGCGCAGATAAAGTTGCCGAACTTGCCGAACAAGCGGGTATTCCCGCAGATAAAGGCGCGGAAGTGCTTTCACAAGTATTACCTTCTGTCGTTAATGAAATGACACCCGATGGCGAAATACCTGAAGAACATCATATGGGTACGCTTTCTAAAATTATTTTGGCCGGTCTTGGCGTTGCTGGTGCAACGATGGCCGCGAAAGCCGTCGCCGGAAAGTTTGGACATGATGACGAAGCCCCTGCAATGGCAGATGCTGGCGTAGCTATGGGCAGCCCTGCCGCAGCTGCACCATCAGCCGCTCCCGCCGCACATGCCCAGACTTATACTGTGGTATCTGGCGATACCTTATCTAAAATCGCCAAGCATTATTACGGCGATGCTAATGATTGGCCGAAGATTTTTGATGCTAACCGCGATAAATTGAGCAATCCTGATCGGATTAATGTTGGGCAGGTGTTGCGGATTCCTTAAATTTATATGTTTGAAGGTAGCTGAAATCTATGGATACTATAAGATAACACTTCCGAACATGCCCTAATTGTCCATTTCCAATACGAATTAAACAATTTAGAACCGCTTTATGATTTGGAAGACAAGTTAGAAGAAATATTTTCTACGTCTGAAATTGGAGAGTATGACGGTAATGAAATGGCTACTGATCTTAGTGACGGTAGCCTTTACATGTATGGCTTAAATGCAGATAGACTCTTTGAGATCGTAATACCTATTCTTTCTGAAACAGCATTCATAAAAGGTGCTAAGGCAATTAAAAGATACGGATCTCCCAATGATGGTGTAAAACAAACCGAGATTATTATTTAATACCTTCCGTGGCGGGGTATATTACCCCGCCAGTCACTTTTTGCCGAAAACGCCTCATACAAAAAGACTTTTCACTAAATTAATAACCCATCACCTCTATCTTGCCGAATCCCTGATTCATTCCTAAAATTTTTATTTTCTGCTCCCTTGCTTGCGAAGCCAAACCGCTAATCGACAGCTATAAGCTGAAAAAAAACACGACGAATCAACCATTCAGCGTTTTCGGTCAAGCGGCTTCAATGAAGGATTGCAAACCTTGAGCTATCAACAACGCTGGAACACCTATGGCTAACCTGATGATTTCCTTACAACTGCAAGACGACATGCGGCATTGGCGCAGGCATCTGCATCAATATCCTGAAACCGCGTTTGAAGAAAACCAAACCTCTGATTTTATCGCCAATAAGCTGACCGAATTCGGGCTGGAAGTCCATCGTGGATTGGCGCAAACCGGCATAGTTGCCACCCTTTTAGCAGGAAATAGTAGCAAGAAAATCGCCTTACGCGCCGATATGGATGCCTTGTTTATCCAGGAGCAAAACACCTTTGCCCACCGCTCCCGTCATGACGGCAAGATGCACGCCTGTGGGCATGACGGACATAGTGCGATGTTGCTGGGTGCGGCGAAAGTATTGGCGGAGCAGCGCAATTTTAACGGCACGGTTTATTTCATTTTCCAACCCGCTGAGGAAGGCCGCGCCGGGGCTAAGGCAATGATCGACGACGGTTTATTTAAGCAATTTCCCGCCGATTGCGTGTTCGGGATGCACAACTTTCCCGATATTCCGGCAGGACATTTTGCCGTAAAAACCGGGGCTATAATGGCAGCTTTGGACAGTTTTGAGATTATCCTTAACGGCAAGGCTACCCATGCCGCCATGCCACACCTGGGCAATGATGTCATCGTTGCCGCCGCCCAGTTGATTAACAACCTGCAAACCATCGTCAGCCGCAATGTCAACCCTGCCGATTCCGCTGTCGTCACCATCACCCAAATCCACGCTGGCAACACCTGGAATGCCATCCCTGATTCCGTTGTTCTGCGCGGCACGTTCCGCTGCTTTGACAGCGCGGTGCAAACCCTAATTGCCGACAAAATAAGGCAACAGCTTAATGCAGTCTGCGCCGCTTTCGGTATGGGCGCGGAACTCAAGTTGAACCCAGAAAACCCAGGCTATCCGGTGACTTTCAATACTTATGCGGAAACCGCCTTAGCCTTGCAAGCCGCAACCGTCGTTGTCGGTGAGGACAGCGTCCATACCAACCCAACACCCAGCATGGGATCAGAAGATTTTGCCTTCATGCTGCAAGAAAAGCCTGGATGTTACATCTGGATCGGCAATGGCTCGTCGGAAAATAGTTGCTTGTTACATAACCCGCATTATGACTTTAATGATGATATTTTGGGAGTGGGGGTGGCGTATTGGGTTAAGTTGGTGGAGGTGGCATTAGCGGTGTGAGTACCGTAGGGCGAATTAGGCGCACAAACAACTTAACATATAGATTTGCAAGGAGTTTCCGTGCCCCGTAATCCGCCCTACAGCCCGTTATGATCAAGTATTGACACGACAAAACAAGCGGGACGGGGTTTGAAACCTCATCCCTACCGTTTTGCCGGTGTTGTGATTTTTTTGAACATTCATGAAACTGTGCGGACAGGACAACATACCCAGTCCGGCTTAGGAGGCATCTTGGTTTTACACCGATTAACTCCCTCAAACCGCCGCCAACCCCGCAATATTGTAGCCACAATCTACATAAGTAACTTCCCCGGTAATCCCCGAAGCCAGACCTGTAGAGCCGATTAGGCGCGCAAACCGTACCATCTTCACATATGTACAGATTTTCCGCGCGACGTAATCCGCCATTTTAGTAACCACCACATTCGGCGGATTACGCCGCGCCCAAAGGACAATTAAAACGGATAGATCGTGTGTTTGCGCGGCTAATCCGCCCTACGTTTTATCCGACTTACGGCCTTGAACTCCCAACAATCCCTTCCTCAATGAACGGCACGAGGCGGTGAATTGCAGCTTGTGTAAAACAGACCTGAGTTTGCAACGGAAGCTACGTAGGTCACGCATCGCGTACCATTTCCAAAGCGTTCCGAATGACTCAAACCTTAAAAAAAGGTACGCGATGCATACCCGGCTAAGTTACGCCCTACAACTAACCCACCGTACGAGGTGTTGCGCCATCAGCCGGACGGGGCATGTTGCCCCGTCCATAGGTTTTCGGTGTGGTTCAAAAATGTCACCTTCAGCAAAATGTGAGTGACGGGGTAACATACCCCGTCACGCGTTCGGCCGATTAGGCGCGCAAACCGTACCATCTTCACATATGTACAGATTTTCCGCGCGACGTAATCCGCCATTTTAGTAACCACCACATTCGGCGGATTACGCCGCGCCCAGAGGACAAACAAAACGGATAGACCGTGGGTTTGCGCGTCTAATCCGCCCTACGTTTTATCCGACTTACGGCCTTAGGTTCATCAAACAGGTAGGGTGCATGGAATGCACCCTACTCGACTTATGTTATTTTGGTGGGCATGTTTGAGCGCACAACCTCAATGCATCTGTACAAGCCCTCTGCAACAAAACATGGCTGTTCACAGTATAATTACTGACGCAATTGGAATAAGTTTTCGTACAGTCGTGAGCGCAATTAGTCTCTAACTTACTCAAGTCAATATCTGACGTGCTTGCACAACCAACAAGAACAAATATAAATCCAACAATAAATATAGTTCGTTTCATTGTATTTACTCTTTATGGATAAGATTATTCTTAGATTCAACTCATAAGTGCAATTCATTTTAACGTGATTGAAAGAGGTTAGCTGATATAGTTCAAGGCTTTTTCAATCCGACCAAAGATGAGGAAGCTTATGAAAGGTTATAAACAGCTAACCCAGATACAAAGATACCAG
>CAMAVM010000052.1 GCA_945861705.1 Methylomagnum ishizawai
TCCAATTCCTCCAAGGCTTCGTGGTGTTTGACAAGGGCATCGCTTAAACTGGTTTGGGCTAGGTTCTTCCAGGACATAGGCTATTGCTCGAACTTGAATAAAGGCTTATTTTACCCATTTTGGGGCTTGAGGTCGTGCAAAGGTCTCAAGTTAAGAATATCTAAATTAAAAAAATAATTCTCTATACAATATTTTTCCAACTGTATTGTATTTGTATGAAGCTTGCTTTTATCGCCCGCATTTAACGGTTTGTTATCTCCATCAATCAGAAAATAGACATTATCAACATTTCTATCTTTAAGTGCTTGCGAAAGGCTTTTAACTTTTTCACAGTCTCCACTTTTTAATATCTCGACATCCAAAGACAACTTTTCACATATCTCATCAAGAATTGTTTTGTGAGATGTATCTTCGACATAAACAAGCATTTTCTTTGTTGTAATTCCTTGTAATAACTGCACAGTGTCGCCAGCGAGTAGCCTAGTAAGTTCTTCCGAAGGTTTGGTGGAAACAAATATTTCACTGCCTTTCCGTTCAAAAAATTGTCTTTTCCCTTCATATTTTTCTAGAAATGCAACTCTTGAATGAGTAACTACTATAATTTGTCTTTCAAATTCGGAGCAAAACCAATCAAAAAACTCAAACAATTTTTCTTCAAGTGACCAGTTCAAGTGAATTTCTGGTTCATCTATCAAAAAAGTGTCAGCCGAATTTTTTCCAAAGATTAAAGCACATATCAAAACTATAATAGCGTTCTCTCCGTGGCTTAATTGTTGAGGTGTTAAGAGAATTCCATTTTTTTCAAACCCTAAATCGTAGCTTTTTGCATCTCGATTTAAATCAAATTTGATATTGAAATCAAAAACTCTTTTCAACGCACCTTCAAAAATTGATTTGACATGTGTTATTGATTCACTTGGCTTAATATCTTGCGCTCTTATTGTTTCTTCTGCCAAATAAACGAAATATTCAGATATTGACTTCAAAGTTTGGAAACCATCATCGAGAATTTGCGCTCTGAAAATATTTAAGGCATTCTCTGTCGCATTTAGGTCTTGCCTGAAAAATTGCATTGCTTGTTGTCCAACAAGCTTTGAGGCATTTCTTTGAGGACTAAAAGCACTTAAAGTTGTGCTATTTGTTTCATCACTTAAACAAATATTGCCATTTCCATTATTTTGCTGGATAAATTGAAGTAATTTGGTTTTTCCTGTTCCATTAGTTCCAGAAACTATATTCAACCCATTGCTGAATATAATTTGTTTTGCATTTTCAAAGAATTGAAAATTTACTTCAGTAATCCATTTTGCCATATTTATGAGAGCATTATTTTAGGTCAAAAAAGGGTTCTTAATGGTCAACCCATCAATAACCTGTCCATCCTGCAAATCTTCGCTGTACAGCACATTGCAATCGGCTTCCAATGCGGCGGCTACGATCAGGCTGTCGTACCAGTGGAACCCATAACGCAGTTTGACCGCCAATGCCGACAGGTAAAGCTGTTGCGTGGAATGGGCGAGGCAAAGAGGTAACAACACTTTGCTTAAATAGCACGGTAGGTTGGGGTGAGGAACGAACCCCAACATAACACCAACCATTGTTGTTGGGGTTCATAAATTCACCCCAACCTACAATTAATTTAAGAATCATCAGCTTGATTAGCCAGATGTTCAAGCTTTTCTAACGAATTTTGATAACTTTGGGCATTTGCAAGGCCATAAGATGCGCTTATAGGATGTGCCGAACGAAGGGAGGCGCATCGTTCGCGTGAATATTTTCTCGACAGATGCGCCTCGTGCCTCGGCACATCCTATATTGTATTGTAATATCAATAGATTATGAAGGTTCATTTGGCATCGCTCGTATTATTCCCCGCCTTCAATTTCAAAGTTTCCAAAATGACCCCAAGCCGCAGGATAAATCCCTTGTTCCACAAATTGGTGGAAACTTGAATGCGGCCAATCGATTACATGTTGTACGATTCCGTGCTTGACCGGATTCCAATGGATGTAATCAATATGACGATTATAATCATCCTGATCGGTAACCAAATGCGCCCAAAACCGGCGTTGCCAAATACCACGTTCACGGCGATTTAACCGACTTGCTGAAATCCTCTCGCCTTTTTCGATAGCCCTTGAGAATCGGCCTTTCAACATATTCCACCGCACGGAATAATCGTTGTCATCGGGCGGCAATGTCCAGATGCAATGCAGGTGATCCGGCAAAATGACGATTGCATCAATATGATACGGTTTTCGTTGTTTGACGTAGCGGAAACATTCCCTAAGCAATTCAATTTTATCAACCAATAATCGATTGTTTTTTCTTTCCGCCAAGTTGACGGTAAAAAACCAAGTGGCGTTTGGCTGGTAAAAACGGCGGTATTCGGTCATCGGGAGATTATAACGCGAACGATGCGCCTCGTTCCTCGGCACATCCTATATTAAATTTATAATTCAATACGTTATGAATCATCAACTTGATCCGCTAATCTTTTTAACTTGCTTATTGATTCCTCAAACTGTTCATTCGTTTCTGTCCGCACCGTCACATGCGCCACCTTACGCCCCTTGCGCAGACTTTTGCCATAAAGATGCAGATGGGCGTTCTCAATTGCCAACACATCCTCAGTTTCAGGTAAGCCGCCAATAAAGTTAACCATCGCGGCTTTGCCTACCGCTGCCGTCGAACCCAAGGGCAAATCCAAAATCGCCCGTAAGTGGTTTTCAAACTGGCTGGTTTCAGCGCCTTCTATCGTCCAATGACCGGAATTATGTACACGCGGGGCGAATTCATTGGCGATCAATTGGCCTTCCACCTGAAACAGTTCCAATGCCAGTACGCCGACATAATCCAATGCGTTGAACAAACGTGAAATGTAATCTTCAGCCTGTGCTTGCATCGGATCATTGGTGCGGCTTTCGGCAATCCGCAAGATACCGCCTTTGTGCAGGTTTTCAGACAAGGGATAAAACGCAACCGAACCCGACACGCTACGAGCGGCAATGATGGAGACTTCACGGCTAAAGGGCACAAAAGCCTCAACGATAGCCGGAAGGCCTTGTACCAATTCCCATGCAGAATTAAGGTCTGCCTCTGCTTTGAGCAAGGACTGGCCTTTGCCATCATAACCTTGGGTACGCGTCTTTAATATCGCCGGATAACCCAGCGCTGACATGGCTTGCTTCAAATCCTCTAAGCTATCAACTAAGGCAAACTTCGGTGTTGGTATGCCAAGTTCAAGGAAAAAATTTTTCTCTATCCACCGATCCTGGGCTATTTCCAATGCCTTGGCAGGCGGATAGACACGAGTATGCTCAGATAAATACTGTGCGACTTGGGCTGGTACATTTTCAAATTCGTAAGTCACCACATCGGCACGTTCAGCCAATTCTGCGAGCAATACAGGATCGTTGTAATCGCCATACAGATGCTCTCCTAATGTGTTTGCACACGCATCAACTGAGGGATCGAGAAAAATAAATTCCAAACCCAACGGGTAACCTGCAAGCGCGATCATGCGAGCTAGTTGCCCTGCGCCCAATATACCAACCTTCATAATCCGGCAATCCTTGGGTCTGCGTTTTCAAGCACGGTATCGGTTTGCTCCTTGCGGTATCGAACTAAGGCAGGGCGATATTGTTCATGTTTATTGCAGATTATCGCAGTCGCTAGTAAGGCGGCATTGACTGCCCCTGCTTTGCCAATTGCTAATGTTCCTACCGGAATTCCTGCTGGCATCTGCACGATAGAAAGCAAAGAATCCATACCATTCAATGCCTTGGACTGCACTGGCACACCTAAAACTGGGACTATGGTTTTTGCCGCTGTCATGCCAGGAAGATGCGCCGCGCCGCCTGCTCCAGCGATGATGACTTCCAAACCTTTGGCTTCGGCAGCTTCGGCATACGCGAACAATTTATCCGGGGTGCGATGGGCAGAAACGATCTCAACTTCATGCGGAATACCCAATCTTTCCAAGGTTTCCGCCGCATATTGCATGGTCTCCCAGTCCGAGGTCGAACCCATAATGATGCCCACCAATGCAGTCATTTAATGCTCCAGGTCATTAGTATTTTATAAAAAGTCAAAAATTAAGGGTGCAAATTATCGCATACATCACGGTAAGTCGCCCAATACTCGCGGCAATTACAGTCTGTTCACGGCAATAAAGCCCATGATTGCAGGTGGTTTTTCGCAATTTCTTGCCTTTTTAATATTTGTACTGGGCAAATCCGGCTGATACAATCCGTTTGACGGGTGTTTTTTCCGCCTTGCGATTTTTTCAACAACTGAATAAGGAAAATACGATGGGACTTTTAGATAGAGACCTTTGCACAAACAGCAGAAACTCCGGCTGACTGGTCAAAAGCCGATTTTTTTGAATTGGCATTCACCTTAATGGGCGGTATTCGGCTGAAATACGCATTTATCTCGCCATTTTTCATAAACCCTTGGCTATTTTTCGCGGTTT